>JAYOFO010000036.1:0-27195 GCA_038117265.1 Rhodospirillaceae bacterium | reverse complement strand
GCCCCGGACCAGCCGAGGCGCTCGCCGCCGCGGGCGCCGCCGTGGCGGCGAGCCCGCGCGAGGTCGCCGCGGCCAGCGACGTCACCATCGTCATGGTCACCGACACACCGTCGGTCGACAAGGTGCTGCACGGGCCCGACGGTGTCTTCGCCGGCCTGGCCGCGGGTGCCGTCGTCATCGACATGGGCACCACCAAGGTGCGCGAGACCCGCGCCTGGGCCGAAGAAGCCGCGGCCCGGGGCGCGCACTATGTCGATGCGCCCGTTTCGGGCGGCACGGTGGGGGCCGAGGCCGGCAACCTGACGATCATGATCGGCGCCGACGATGCCGTCCTGCCGCGCGTGATGCCCGTGTTCGAGGTGCTCGGCGCGAACATCACCCATATCGGCGGCAGCGGCGCGGGACAGGTCACCAAGACGGCGAACCAAGCGATCGTCGGCATGACCCTGGCGGCCGTCGCCGAGGGGCTGACCCTGGCCGCGCGCGCCGGGGTCGATCCGGCCAAGGTGCGCACCGCGCTGCTCGGCGGCTTCGCCGAGTCCCGCGTCCTCGATTTGCACGGCGGGCGCATGGTCGAACGCAGGTTCGAGCCCCACGGGCGCGCCTCGGTGCACCACAAGGACATCCTCCAGGCGCTCGAACTCGCCGACCAGGCCGGTGTCGACCTGCCGTCGCTGAAGAAGAACCTGGAACTGTGGCAGAAGATGATGGACCGCGGCTGGGCGAACCTGGACCAGGCCGGGATCATCCGCGCGGTCGAGGAAGCGTAGCCGCAGCACGCTTCCGGCATTCCCGAAAGAGAAAGGGCCGCACCGTCGCCGGTGCGGCCCTCTTCGTTTCCCTTGAGCAGGGGTGGCTTACATCATGCCGCCCATGCCGCTCATGTCGGGCATGGCTGGGGCCGCACCAGCCGGCTCCGGCTTCTCGGCAACCATGGCCTCGGTCGTGATCAGCAGACCGGCGACCGACGAGGCGTCCTGCAGCGCGGCACGCACGACCTTGGTCGGGTCGATGATGCCGGCCTTGACCAGGTTGGTGTACTCGCCAACCTGGGCATCGAAACCGAAGTCGGCGTCCTTCTGCTCGAGCAGCTTGCCGGCCACCACCGCACCGTCGAAACCGGCGTTTTGCGCGATCTGACGCACAGGAGACTGGATCGCCTTGCGGATGATGTTGATGCCGACATTCTGGTCGTCATTGTCGCCCTCGAGCTTTGCGAGAGCCCGGGTGGCATAGAGAAGCGCCGTGCCGCCGCCGGCAACGATGCCTTCCTCGACGGCCGCACGCGTGGCGTGCATCGCGTCCTCGACGCGATCCTTCTTCTCCTTCACCTCGACCTCGGTCGCACCGCCGACTCGGATGACCGCAACACCGCCGGCGAGCTTCGCCAGGCGCTCCTGCAGCTTCTCACGGTCGTAGTCCGACGTGGTCTCCTCGATCTGGGCGCGGATCTGGTTGACCCGACCCTCGATGTCGGCCTTCTTACCGGCACCGTCGACCACCGTGGTCTCTTCCTTGGTGATCGAGACGCGCTTGGCGCGGCCCAGCATGTCGAGCGTGACGTTCTCGAGCTTGATGCCGAGATCCTCGGACACCACCTGGCCGTTGGTCAGGATCGCGATGTCCTCGAGCATCGCCTTGCGGCGATCGCCGAAGCCCGGCGCCTTGACGGCCGCGATCTTCAGACCGCCGCGCAGCTTGTTGACCACCAGCGTGGCCAGGGCCTCGCCCTCGACGTCCTCGGCGATGATGAGCAGCGGCTTGCCCGACTGCACCACGGCCTCGAGCACCGGCAGCATGGCCTGGAGGCTCGACAGCTTCTTCTCGTGGAGCAGGATGTAGGGATCGTCCAGCTCGCAGATCATCTTCTCGGCGTTAGTGATGAAGTACGGCGAGAGATAGCCGCGGTCGAACTGCATGCCTTCCACGACCTCGAGCTCGGTCGTCAGGCTCTTGGCCTCCTCGACCGTGATCACGCCCTCGTTGCCGACCCGCTGCATCGCCTCCGCGATGTAGCCGCCGACCTCGTTGTCGCCGTTCGCGGAGATGCGGCCGACCTGGGCGATCTCCTCGGAACTGCGGATCTTCTTCGAGCGCTTCACGATGTCCGCCACGACGGCCTCGACCGCCAGGTCGATGCCGCGCTTGAGGTCCATCGGGTTCATGCCCGCCGCAACGGCCTTGGAGCCCTCGCGCACGATGGCCTGGGCCAGGACCGTGGCGGTGGTGGTGCCGTCACCGGCGATGTCGTTGGTCTTGGAAGCGACTTCCTTGACCATCTGGGCGCCCATGTTCTCGAACTTGTCCTCGAGTTCGATCTCCTTGGCGACCGTGACGCCGTCCTTGGTGATGCGCGGCGCACCGAACGCCTTGTCGATGACGACGTTGCGACCCTTCGGGCCGAGCGTGACCTTCACCGCGTCGGCCAGCGTGTCGACGCCCCTGAGAAGCTTGTCGCGTGCCGCCGTCGAAAACTTGACTTCTTTCGCAGCCATTTCTTTCTTCCTTTCCCTGGATCCGGGTTAAGCGGCCTTCTTGGCCTTCTTGGTGGCCTCGACCACGCCCATGATGTCGGACTCCTTCATGATGAGGAGCTCTTCGCCATCGATCGAAACCTCGGTGCCCGACCACTTGCCGAACAGAACCCGGTCGCCCGGCTTCACGTCCATCGGAATGGCCTTGCCGTCTTCGGTGCGGCCGCCCGGGCCCACCGCAACGACTTCGCCTTCCGACGGCTTTTCCTGGGCCGTGTCGGGAATGATGATGCCGCCCGCCGTCTTCTCGTCAGAGCCGACGCGGCGGACCACTACGCGGTCATGCAAAGGACGAAAACCCATCCCTTTATCCTCCTGTATCTTCAATATTTTCCGCGGGTCTCGCCGAAGTGATAGCACTCCCCCCGCGTGAGTGCCAAACAGGTAGTGATCCGGCTCCGGCCTGTCAACCCGCGCGGCACCGCAATTACCCATTTTTTTGTCCGGACTAGCAGCACTCTCCGGAGATCGGTGATAACGCGCTGTTTTTAAACAATTATTCAGTTGTCGGCGCGATCATCGCTTCGGATAATTCAACTCGTGGAGTGATTCGTTATGTCTCAAAGCGAGGTACGTTAGATGCATCACGACGTTGCGTTGCAACTCGAAGGCTGGCGGCTGACGACAGCCGAAATTCTCTATCACATGCCCGACCATCCGGCGATCCTGCAGAGTTTCGTCTGGCAGAAGCTGGACTATCCGCCGGACTATCCCAAGCTGCGCAAGTTCCTGGATTTCTGGACCGAGAATCTGGACGGGCCGCTGCACTCGGTGCGCGTCGCCCACACCGAGATTCTGGCACCGGGCAAATTCCGCAACGTCGCGCGCTCGCTGGAGCTTCACTGAGGGCTTCACTGGCGCGACACCGCGTCCGCCGTGCGCACCGCGCCTAGGGCGTGAGGTAGGCGTCGCGCACGGCGTCGTCGGCCGCGATCTCCGCGATCGGTCCTTCGACCAGGATGCGCCCGCGCTCGATCACCGCGGCGCGGTCGGCGACATGGGCGGCGAAGCGGACATTCTGTTCCGAGAGCAGGACCGTCAGCCCCTCGCGCGCCAGGGTCGTCACCGTTGCGGCGATCTGCTCGACCACCACCGGGGCGAGCCCCTCGGACGGCTCGTCGAGCAACATCGTGCGCGGATTTCCCATCAGGGTGCGTGCGATGGTCAGCATCTGTTGCTCGCCGCCCGACAGCTGCCCCCCGAGCCGGTCGCGCATCCCGGCGAGCGCGGGGAACAGGTCGAACACCCGCTCGCGGTTCCAGCCGCCCGGCCCGGCCCGTTCGCCGACCATCAGGTTCTCGTCCACGGTGAGGTCGGCAAAGACCCGTCGCGTCTCGGGCACGTAACCCAGCCCGGCCCGGCTTATGCGGTAGGGCGGCGCGCCTGTCACGTCCGCGCCGTCCACCTGGACAGTGCCCGAACGCACCGCAACCAGCCCCATGGCCGCCTTCAGGGTCGTCGACTTGCCGGCGCCGTTGCGGCCCAGCAGCACGGTGATCGAGCCGCGCGGCACGTCCAGCTCGAGCCCGAACAGCGCCTGCGCGGCGCCATAGAAGGCATCGATGCCCGAGAGGCGGAGCGCGATCTCGCTCATCCCGCACCTGCCGTGCCGAAACTTCCCAGATAGACCACCCGCACCCCCACGTCCGCGCGCACCGCATCGGGCGTGCCGGCCGCGATGATCCGGCCCCGGTCGAGCACGATCACCCGGTCGGCATGGCCGAAGACGACATCCATGTCGTGTTCGGTGAACAGCACCGCCACCCCCTCGGCGGCCACGAGCTCGTCGACCAGCGACATCATCGCGCCGCGTTCGCCCGAAGCGATCCCGGCCGTGGGTTCGTCCATCAGCAGCAGGCGCGGCCGGTTGGTCATGGCGACCGCCAGCTCGAGACGCTTGAGATCGCCATAGGGCAGCACCGCGGCTGCCAGGTCCGCCTGCCCAGTCAGCCCGACCCGCTCGACCAGCGCATCGGCCGCCGCACGGTCGCGCCGTACCAGCGCCCGGCCGAGGCTCCCCGCGACTCCGCCGGCCGAGGCGAGCGCGACCTGCACATTCTCCGTCACGGTCATGCTCGCGAAGGTGGCGGTGATCTGAAAGGTCCGCCCGACGCCGGCCGCCCAGATGCGATGGGGCGGCGCACCGGTCACATTGCGGCCGGCGATGCGCACGGTTCCGGAGTCGGGTCGCAGCTGGCCGTTGATCGAATTGAACAGGGTCGTCTTGCCCGCGCCGTTGGGCCCGATCAGGGCCACCCGCTCGCCGGCGGCCATGTCGAACGAGACCCCGTCGACGGCGCGCACCCCCCCGAAGGCCTTCGACAGCTCGGCGACCGCGAGCACGCTCACGACCCGCCTCCCCCGCGCAGCCGCCGCGGCAGGCCCGCAAGCCCGCGCGGCAGCACGACCACCAGTGCGACGATCAGCAACCCGAGCCCCAGCTGCCAGAGCTCGGTCAGGCGGGTCAGCTCGGTCTCGATCCCGGTGAACGCGATCGCGCCGACGATCGGGCCGGCGAGCGACTGCAGCCCGCCGAGAAGCACCATCACCAGCCCGTCGACCGAGGTCGAGACGAACAGCACGTCGGGAAAGACGCTGCCCTTGGCGAACGCGAAGAAGCCGCCCGCCACGCCCGCCGCCGCCCCGGCCAGGACGAAGGCGAGCCAGCGGTGGCGGGTGACATCGACGCCGAGCGCCGCGGCGCGCAGCGCGGAATCGCGGGTCGCGCGAAGCGTGTAGCCGAACGGGCTGAAGACCGCGTGCCGCAGCCCCCAGACGACCAGCCCGCAGACGGCAAGCGCGAAGTAGTAGAAGGCGGCCGGCTCCGACGCCCAGGCGGCCGGCCAGACCCCGAGGATGCCGTTGTCGCCGCCGGTGAACGAGATCCACTGGAACGCCGCCGACCAGGCGATCTGGGCGAAGGCGAGGGTCAGCATCGCCATGTAGATGCCGCTGAGGCGCACGCAGAACCAGCCGAACAGCAGCGCCCCCGCCGCGCCCGCCAGCGGCGCGAGCAGCAAGGCCGGCGCCATGCCGGCCGACAGGTGGAACACCGCGAGGCCGGCACCATAGGCGCCGAGGCCGAAATAGGCGGCGTGGCCGAAGGTGATCAGCCCGCCGCCCCACAACAGGAAGTGCAGGCTGGCGGCGAACAGCGCCAGGATCGCGATCTCGGTCAGCACGATCACCGTAAACTCGCCCACCACCAGCGGCGCACCCACCGCGGCTGCGAGCAATGCGAACCAGCCCAGGCGCACCCGGGGAACGGCGAGGCGCAGCGGCGGATCGGGGTTTCGCGCGGCCTCCGTGGCGGCGCGTTCGGGCCGGCCGAACAGCCCGCTCGGCTTGAGCACCAGGGTCACCGCCATGACCAGGAAGATCAGCACCAGGGTGATCTCGGGAAACATCACCAGCCCGAAGGCGAGCAGTTCGCTGATCAGCACAGCGGCGACGAACGCGCCCATGATCGAACCCATGCCGCCGATGACGACCACGACGAAGGCGTCGACGATGATGTTGAGATCCATCGACAGGCTCGCCGCCTGCCGCGGGACCTGCAGCGCACCGCCCAGGCCCGCGAGGACCGCGCCCAATCCGAACGCCGCCGTGAACAGCCAGCGCTGGTCGATGCCAAGCGCCGCCACCATCTCGCGGTCCTCGGTCGCGGCGCGCACCAGCACGCCGAACCGGGTCCGGCGGAACAGCAGCCACAGGCCGCCGACGACGGCGAGCGCGACGGCGATCAGGAACAGGTCGTATTCGGGGATGGCGTGCCCGAGGATACGCACCGCACCGTCGAGCCCCGGCATGCGCGGCGCGAACAGGTCGTCGGCTCCCCAGATGCCGCGGGTCACATCCTGCACGATCAGGACGACGCCGAAGGTCGCGAGCAGCTGGAACAGCTCCGGCGCGTGGTAGATCCGGCGCAGCAGCGTCACCTCGACGAGGCCGCCGACCAGCCCGACCGCGAGCGCGGCAAGCACGATCGCGGCCAGGTATCCGAACGCGCTGTCGCCCATGGCGGCGACCAGGCTGTAGGCGATGTAGGCGCCGAGCATGTAGAGCGAGCCGTGGGCGAAGTTCACCACCCGCGTCACGCCGAACACGATCGACAGGCCGACCGCGATCAGGAACAGCGAGGCCGCACTGGCAAGCCCCGTGATCGCCTGGGCGACGATGAAGCTCAATCGATCCTCCGGCCCCGCACGCCGGCGCGAGGCCGGTTCGGACTAGTTCCCCGGCCGCAGGGTGCGGACGGTGGCGTCGTCGGGCAGATAGTCTGCGCCGTCGGCGTAGCGGAAGTCGACCATCACGCCCTTGCCGTCGGCCAGTGCCGTGCGCCCGACATAGGCGCCCATGGTCGACTGGTGGTCGAGGGCGCGGTAGGTGATGCGCCCGAACGGCGTGTCGACTTCGAGGCCCTTCATCGCCGCGACCATCGCTGCGGTGTCGGTCGAACCCGCCTTCCGGAGCATCGCGGCGATCGTCAGGATCGTGTTGTAGCCGACGATCGAGCCGGCGCGCGGGTAGTCGCCGAATTTTGCCTGGTAGGCGTCGAGGAATTCCGTATGGGCCGGCGAGTCGATCGCCTGCCAGGGATACCCGGTCACGATCCAGCCTTCCGGCGCCTCGCCCTTGAGCGGATCGAGATATTCTGGCTCTCCGGTCAGCAGGCTGACCACCTCGCGCCCCTCGAACAGGCCGCGCAGCTGCCCCTCGCGCACGAACTTGGCGAGGTCGATCGAGAAGGTGACGTTGTAGATCGCGTCCGGCTTCGCCTGGGCGAGCGCCTGGACAGTCGCGCCCGCATCGATCTTGAACAGGGCCGGCCACTGCTCCTCGACGAACTCGATGTCCGGCCGGCGCGCCTTGAGCACATCCTTGAACGCCTTCACGGCCGACTGCCCGTACTCGTAGTTCGGCGCCACCGTGGACCAGCGCTTGGCCGGCAGCTTCGCGGCCTCCTCGGCCAGCATCGCCGCCTGCATGTAGGTCGAGGGCCGCAGCCGGAACGTGTGGTCGTTGCCCTTGGCCCAGACGATCGCGTCGGACAGCGGCTCCGACGCCACGAAGAGCACCTTGTTGCGCTGCGCAAAGTCGGCGACCGCGAGGCCGATGTTCGACAGGAAGGTGCCGGCGATCAGGTCGACATTCTCGCGCCGAACCAGCTCCTCGGCGAACTTGACGGCGTCGGCCGGCTTGCCGCCGTCGTCGCGCGAGACCACGACGAGCGAACGTCCCAGAACCCCGCCCTTGGCGTTGATCTGATCGACCGCGAGCTGCCAGCCGTTCCGGTAGGGCACCGTGAATGCGGCGAGCGGTCCGGTGTAGCTGTTGATCTCGCCGATGCGGATTTCCGATTGCTGCGCATGCACGCTCGAAAGCGGAGCGAGGATTGCGAGCGTGGTGGCCAGAACGGCAAGGCTGGCGCCGACGTTCAGACGCGGCATGGCGGGTGTCTCCCGTGGACTGTGTTCTCCCGGCGCGCAATTCGCGCGTCGTGGTGACGGTTCGCGGACGAACCGCCCGGCCGCTAGCCACCATATACTCATGTTGAGGTCAAGTCCCAATTCCGCAGGCCCGGAAAGCCTGGGAGTCGGGATGGCAGACGAATCATGCTTTGGTTATATTCGCGCCGAGTCCGAGGGAGGAACCATGACAATCAATGTTGCTGTGATCGGCGCAGGGCCGAGCGGATTCTATGCGGTCGATGCCCTGCTGAAGAGCGGCGAGGATGTCCGCGTGGACATCATCGAGCGTCTGCCAACCCCCTACGGGCTGATTCGTGGCGGCGTCGCGCCGGATCATCAGACGACCAAGAAAGTGTCGCGCGTCTACGAGAAGATCGCCCAATCCCAGGGCGTGGGCTATTTCGGGAACGTCGAGGTCGGCAGCGACGTCACGATGGAAGAGCTCAAGGAAATGTACGACGCGATCGTGCTCGCCGTCGGCGCGGCGCGCGATCGCAAGTTGGGGATTCCCGGCGAGGACAAGCAGGGCGTCTTCGGTTCGGCCGACTTCGTCGGCTGGTACAACGGCCACCCCGACTTCACCGAGCTCGCGCCTGACCTCGGCACCGACACGGTGGTCGTGATCGGCAACGGCAACGTCGCGATCGACATCGCCCGCGTGCTGGTGAAGACGCCGGACGAGATGAGCGATACAGACCTCGCCTGGCACGCCGCGCAGGACATCCACGCGTCGCCGGTCCGCGACGTCTACATGGTCGGCCGCCGCGGCCCGACCGAGGCGAAATTCACCAATGTCGAGCTGCGCGAGATGGGCAAGCTCGACGAGTGCGCGCCGGTGATCGACCCTGCCCAGCTTCCCGAGGACGTGACGGGCGACTGGTCCGACCGCGACCGGCGGCTGAAGGAACGCAACCTGTCCACGCTCAAGGAATTCCTGGACATCGACGCATCGAAGATGCCCAAGCGCGTGCACTTCACCTTCTACGCCAAGCCGGTGGAGATTCTGGGCGGCGACAAGGTCGAGGGGATCCGCCTGGAGAAAACGCGCGTCGAGGACGGCCGCTCGGTCGGCACGGGCGAACTCTTCGATATTTCCTGCGGGCTCGTCATTCCGGCGATCGGCTACTTCGCCGAGCCGTTCCCGGGCGTGCCCTTCGACGAAGAAAATGGCGTCGTCGTCCATGACGAGGGTCGCGTCGAGCACGGCGTCTACGCGGTCGGCTGGATCAAGCGCGGACCGACGGGGGTCATCGGATCGAACAAGCCCGATGGTGACCAGGCGGCCAGCCAGATCCTCGAAGACATCCCGCAAGGCGCCAAGCCCGGCCGCGAGGCGCTAGCCGCGCTGCTCGGCGACCGGAGCGTTCGGGTGGTGAGCTTCGACGAGTGGCAGCGCATCGACGCGGCCGAGGTCGCCGCGGCGGCGGCGGGCGCACCGCGGCGCAAGTTCGTCGATGTGGATGAAATGCTGGCGGTCCTTGACTGAACGTCAAAACACCTTAGTTGCGCTGCAGGTCGGCGGATCGAATTAATGCTTGAAACCCAAGGGCAGGCGGCAGATAACGCCCCGCTGGTAAGGCGGGCGGTTTGCCGCACCCAATCGAACTTCACATGCTAGAAAACGGGAAGGAAAAGCCCGATGTCTGAGGCAGTGGCCATCGAACGGCCCGATGAAGACCGTCAGGAAGTCGAGTCCGCAGTCGTCCGGTTTGCGGGCGATTCCGGCGACGGCATGCAGCTGACCGGCACCCAGTTCACCATGACCGCCGCGATCGCGGGCAACGACCTCGCGACCTTCCCGGACTTCCCGGCCGAGATCCGCGCTCCTGCCGGCACCACGTTCGGTGTCTCGGCCTACCAGATCAATTTCGGCGCCCGCAAGATCATGACCTCGGGCGACCAGCTCGACGTGCTGGTCGCGATGAACCCCGCCGCGCTGATCACGAACCTGGCCGACGTGAAGCCGAACGGCATCGTCATCGCCGACAGCGGCGCGTTCACGGACCGCAACCTGGCCAAGGCCGGCTACGAGAAGAACCCGCTCGAGGATGACAGCCTGCACGGCTACCGGCTCGTTGCGATCGACATGTCCCGCCTGACCGTCGAGGCGGTCAAGGAGTTCGGCCTGTCGAACAAGGAGGCGCTGCGCTCCAAGAACATGTGGGCACTGGGCCTCATCTACTGGATGTATGGCCGCAAGCGGCAGGCCTCGGTCGACTGGCTGAACGCCAAGTTCAAGAGCAAACCGGACATCGCCGCGGCGAACATCGCGGCGCTCAATGCCGGCCACGCCTTCGGCGAGACCGCCGAGATGCCGGCCGAGCTGAGCGGGTTCGAGGTGCTGCCCGCCAAGATCGCGCCGGGCACCTACCGCACGATCACCGGCACCGAGTCGGTCGCGTTGGGCCTGCTCACGGGCGCGCAGCTCGCCAACCTGAACATCACCTTCTGTTCGTATCCGATCACGCCGGCCTCCTCCCTACTGCACCAGCTCGCACGGATGAAGGAGTTCGGGGTCGTCACCTTCCAGGCCGAAGACGAGATCGCCGCCGCGGCGGCGGCCATCGGCGCATCCTATGCCGGCACCCTGGGCATCACCTCGAGCTCGGGCCCGGGCATCGCGCTCAAGATGGAGGCCATCGGCCTTGCCATCGCGACCGAGCTGCCGCTGGTGGTCGTCAACGCCCAGCGCGCCGGCCCGTCGACGGGCATGCCGACCAAGACCGAGCAGTCCGACCTCTACCAGGCCGTCTACGGCCGCAACGGCGACGCGCCGATGCCGGTGCTGTCGGTCTCAACCCCGGCCGACGGCTACGAGGTCGCCATCGAGGCGGTGCGCATCGCCACCAAGTACATGACGCCGGTGATGGTGCTGACCGACGGCTACATCGTGAACGCGTCGGAGCCGTGGCGCATCCCCGACCCGACCGGCCACGAGAAGTTCGCGGTCACGTTCCGCACCGATCCGGAGGGCTTCCAACCGTTCGTGCGCGACGAGGCGACCCTCGCGCGCCCGTGGGTGCGTCCCGGCACGCCGGAGCTGATGCACCGGATCGGCGGCATCGAGCGGTCCTACAATTCGGGCCACATCTCCTACGACCCGGCGAACCACCAGAAGATGACCGACGCGCGCGCCGCGAAGGTGGCCGGCATCGCCAACGACATTCCCGAGCAGGACGTCACCCTCGGCGAGCCGGGCGGCAAGCTGGCGGTCGTCGGCTGGGGCTCGACCTACGGCCCGATCAACCGGGCGGTGAACAACATGCGCGACGAAGGCCACGACGTGTCGCACATCCACCTGCGCTACATCTGGCCGCTGCCGCGCAACCTCGGCGACCTGCTGGCCGGCTACGATCACGTGCTCGTGCCCGAGATGAACAACGGGCAGCTCAAGACGGTCCTTCGCGACCAGTACATGATCCCGGCCGAAGGTCTCAACAAGGTTACCGGCAAGCCGTTCCTGATCGGCGAACTCGAAACCGCCATCCGCGCCCGGCTGGAGAAGTAAGATGAACGTCCAAAGCCCCCCGGAAAAGCTCACCGCCCGCGACTACGCCACGGACCAGGAGGTCCGCTGGTGCCCCGGCTGCGGCGACTACGCCATTCTCAAGGGCGTGCAGAACACGCTGGCCCAGCTCGAGGCCGACCCGAAGAACACCGTGTTCGTCTCAGGCATCGGCTGCGCCGCGCGGTTCCCCTACTACATGGAAACCTACGGCTTCCACACCATCCACGGCCGCTCGCCGGCTGTCGCCTCGGGCGTGAAGCTAGCCAACCCCGAACTCGATGTCTGGGTCGTGGGTGGCGACGGCGACATGCTGTCGATCGGCGGCAACCACACGATGCATGCCCTGCGGCGCAACATCGACCTGCAGATTTTGCTGTTCAACAACCAGATCTACGGGCTGACCAAGGGGCAGTACTCGCCCACCTCCAAGATCGGCACGCGCTCGCCCTCGACGCCGCTCGGTTCGGTCGACAACCCCGTCTCCGCGGCCCAGTTCGCACTCGGCGTCGGCGGCAACTTCGTCGCCCGCTCGTCGGACATCCTGCAGAAGCACCTGCCGGAGGTCCTCAAGCGCGCCTACCATCACAAGGGTGCGTCGTTCGTGGAAATCTTCCAGAACTGCATCGTCTACAACGACGGCGCGTTCAAGCACTTCACCGAGAAGGGCGTACAGGACGACATGCAGATCCATGTCGAGCATGGCAAGCCGCTGCTCTTCGGCAAGGAGAAGGAGAAGGGCCTCGTCCTGAACCGCGACGAGATGCGTCTCGAGGTCGTGACGGTGGGCGAGAACGGCGTCACCGAGGCCGACATCGCCGTCCACGACGAAAAGAATCGCTCGCTGGCGATGATGCTCGCCCAGATGGAGCCGCCGACCATGCCGGTGGCGCTCGGCGTTCTGTACTGCGGCGATGCGCCGACCTACGAGACCGCGGTCCACGCCCAGATCGAACAGGCCACGAAAGCCAACGGGCCCGGCGACATCACCAAGCTGCTCCACCGCGGCCAGACCTGGACCGTCGAGTAGGCGCCCGCAGCGCGCCTGCGACCGAACGGCGCGCCGGGTTGCACCGAACCATGCAGAGGGCCAAGTTCCATACGGAATTTGGCCCTTTCGCATGACCGCAACCGCCCTCCCCCCACACACGCATTCGCGCGCCGACACCGCCGTCGGTGCCTGGCTGCTCGCCTGCGCCGCCATGGTGCTGGCGATGGTCGTGATCGGCGGCATCACCCGGCTGACCGGATCGGGCCTGTCGATGGTCGAGTGGCGGCCGGTCTTCGGCTTCCTGCCGCCGCTGTCCGATGCCGAGTGGCAGCGCGTGTTCGACCTGTACCGTGCCTCGCCGCAATATCGCGAGGTCAATGCCGGCATGTCGGTCGCCGAGTTCCAGGGCATCTTCTGGTGGGAGTACATCCACCGGGTCTGGGGCCGGCTGATCGGCCTCGCCTTCTTCGCACCCTTCGTCTGGTTCCTGGTGCGCGGCCGGCTGCGCCGCGCCATGGTGCCCCGCCTCGCCCTGCTGTTCGTGCTCGGCGGCGCGCAGGGTGCGCTGGGCTGGTACATGGTTCGCAGCGGCCTGGTCGATGTTCCCGAGGTCAGCCAGTACCGCCTGGCAGCCCATCTCTCGCTCGCCTTCGTGATCTATGCGGCGCTCGTCTGGACCGGCCTGTCGCTGATCTGGCCGGTGCGTGCGACCATCGCCGACGCCGTACAGCGGCGCGTGTGCCGACTGACCCACACGGCACTGGCGCTGGTGGCACTAACCATCCTGTCGGGCGCCTTCGTCGCGGGCACCGACGCCGGCTTCACCTTCAACACCTTCCCGCTGATGGATGGCGGCATCCTGCCGCCCGGCTATTTCGACACGTTGCGCGCGCCGTTCGAGGATCACGGCACGATCCAGTTCCACCACCGGGTGCTGGCGCTGATCACCGTGGCGGTCGTGATCGCGACCTGGTGGCAGAGCCGCTGGCTGGCGCTGGCACCGCGCGCGCGCATGGCCGTCAACTTCCTGCTGGCCGCGGGGCTCGCCCAGGTCACGCTGGGCATCGCCACGCTGCTGCTGGCCGTGCCGATCCCCCTCGCCGCCCTTCACCAGGCCGGCGCCGTCGTTCTGCTGACGGCAGCGCTGTGGTTCGCCTTCGAGCTCGGCCCGCGCGAGGCCTGAGCGACCGACGACTGCGGCTCGTAGCAGCGGTTCCAGAAGACCGCGCGGGCGCCGGCCTCGGAGGCCAGGGTTTCGATGACATGCGCGGCCGCACCGCGCCGCAGGACAAGCGGCAAGCCGCGTTCGGAAAGCCCCTCGGCCAGCTTCGCCAGGCTGTTGTGCAGCCACCAGCGCGCCGCGCCGCCGATCGCGCGTGCGCCCGCGCGCTCCTCGTCCAGCACATAGACCGGCACGATGGGTGCGCCCGTCGCCACGGCGGCGGCGAGCGCGGGATTGTCGGAGATGCGCAGGTCCTGGCGGAACCAGACGATGACGGGAGCTTCGGCGGGCATGGCTTACCGGATGGTGACGTGATTTCTACGTCACGCCGCGCGCTTCGGATCGGCGGCAAGCTGGTCGCGACGAAACGCGAACAGGCCGCGCCGGCCGATCATATAGGCCCGGTAGTCGGCCGACAGCAGCCCCTCGATCGCCGGATCGCGGACGTTCAGGCCGCCGGCATAGGCGCCGAAGGCCGGCAGGATCAGCCGCCGCCCATCGGCCACGAAACACCGGCCCGAGACCTTGCGCGCGCGGGTCCGCACCAGCGCCTTGGGGTGGTAGTGGCCGACGATCTCGCCCGCCGGGATCGGCGCATCGGGGCCCGCCTCCACGTCATGGTGCAGCAGGACATCGCCGATCTTCAGCCGCTCGACCGCAGCACCACCCAGCCCCGTGGGCGGGGCGGGGTCGTGGTTGCCCGCGACCCAGACCCAGTCCTGCGCGGCGACCAGGGCGGCGAGACGCGACCGGTCGCCATCGCTCAGCCGGTCCTCGCCCGCCAGATCGTGCAGCGTGTCGCCGAGGCAGATCACCCGCGCCGGCTTGAGCCGCCGGCACAGCCCGTCGAGCCGGCGCAGGGTCTCTGCCGTGTCGTAGGGCGGCAGCAGCCCCTGCCCGCGGGCGGCGAAGGCCGAGCCCTTCTCGAAGTGCAGGTCGGCGACGACGAGATCGCGGGTTTCGCCGAACCACGCCGCGCCCGAGTGATCGAGCACGATGGTTTGGCCGGCGACGCGAATCGCCACGGTCGTCGGGGTCTGCGCGTCATGCGGCATCGAAGCCGAACTCCCGCGTTCCGGTGGTCTCCATCGCCTCGGAGATAAGCTCTTCGGCCGATTCGCCCAGAAGCTCGTCGATCGCCGCGCCGTAGACGCTCTCGCGCCCGATCTCCAGCAGCACCGGCACGGCCAGCGGCGAGACCCGCTCGAGGTGGCGGTGAGCGATCCGCCCGCGCACCCGCGCCAGCATGTCGGCCAATCGGCGCACATCGGTCAGGCCCGAGGCCGCATCGGCCCGCGTGGCGCGCAGCAGCACGTGGTTCGGCTCGTGGGTGCGCAGCACGTCGTAGATCAGGTCGGAGTTGAAGGTGACCTGCCGGCGCGTCTTCTCCTCGCCGGGATGGCGGCGCTGGATCAGCCCGGCGATCACCGCGACGTTGCGGAAGGTGCGCTTGAGCATCGAGGAATCGGCCATCCAGGCCTCCAGGTCGTCGCCCAGCATGTCCTCGTCGAAAAGGGCGGGGATGTCGGCATCCTCGGCGGAACGCGTACCCCACACGCAGATCACGTAGTCGGTAGCGACGAAGCCCAGCGGGTTGAGGCCGGCGCGCTCCATTCGCCGGGTCAGCAGCATCCCCAGCGTTTGGTGGGCGTTCCGCCCCTCGAAGCAGTAGGCGACGAGATAGTGCTTGTTGCCGCGCAGAAAGGTCTCGACTAGCAGCCCGTCGCGCGAGGGCAGCAGCGAGCGCCAGCGCTGCACGTCAAGCCATTCGCGCACCTGTTCGGGCAGGTCGCGCCAGGCCCGCGGATCGGAAAGGATGCCACGCACCCGGTCGGCCAGATGGGTCGAGAGCGGCAGCCGTCCGCCGACATAGGCCGGGACCGCCGGCGCATCGCCCTTTCCCGGTTTCGCGATGATATCGGTCTCGCGCACCTCGACGAATTCGAGTAGCCGGCCGGCGAACACGAAGGTGTCGCCCGCGGTCATGTAGTTGGCGAAGCGCTCCTCCACCTCGCCCAGCACCCGGCCGCGCCCCATGCGCACGCGCAGGGTCGGCGCCTCGACGATGGTGCCCACGTTCATCCGGTAGTCGCGGATCGCCTCCTTCGTGGCGATCGCGTGGCGGCCGTCGGGCTGCAGCTTCAGGCGTCGGAACCGGTCGTAGGCGCCGAGCGCGTAGCCGCCCGTCGCGACGAATTCGAACACGTCTTCGAAATCCCGGCGCGACAGGCCGGCATAGGGCCCGGCGCGGCGCACCTGCGCATAGAGATCGTCCCGGTCGACGGGCCCGGCGCAGGCCGCGCCCAGGATGTGCTGGGCGAGCACGTCGAGGCCGCCCGGACGCGCCGGAATGCCGTCCAGCGTGTTCGCGCGCACCGCATCCAGCACGGCGCGGCATTCCAGCACCTCGAACCGGTTGCCGGGCACCAGCACGGCGCGCGACGGGCTGTCGAGCCGGTGGTTGGCGCGGCCGACGCGCTGCAGCAGGCGGGTGGAGCCCTTGGGCGCGCCGACCTGGATCACCAGGTCCACGGCCGCCCAGTCCACCCCGAGATCGAGCGAGGAGGTGGCGACCACGGCGTCGAGATCGCCGCGCGCCATCGCCGCCTCCACCTTGCGCCGCTGCTCCGCCGCGAGGCTGCCATGGTGCAGCGCGATCCGCAGCCCGTCCTCGTTGAGCCGCCAGAGCTCCTGGAAGACGATCTCGGCCTGGGCGCGGGTGTTGACGAAGACGATGGCGGTGCCGCCCGCGCGCAGCAGCTCATAGACCTCGGGCATGGCGTGGACACCGATATGCCCCGACCAGGGCAGCCGCGCCGCCGTCTGCAGCACGTCGATCCGCGGCTCGGCCCCGCTCGCCCCGGTCACCAGCCGCACGTCGGACGCATCGGGGCGCAGGGCGAGCCAGCGGCGCAGTCGGTCGGGCTCGGCCACCGTCGCGCTCAGCGCGACCCGGCGCGCGTCCGGTGCCAGCGCGGCGAGGCGCGACAGCCCCAGCGCCAGCAGGTCGCCGCGCTTGTTGTCCTCGATGGCGTGCAGCTCGTCGACGATGACGCAGCGCAATTGCGCGAAGATGCCGGGCGCGTCCTCGTAGGACAGCAGCAGCGCCAGGCTTTCGGGCGTCGTCATCAGCATGTGGGGCGGGCTGCGCCGCTGGCGCTGGCGCTTGGCCTGGGGCGTGTCGCCGGTGCGCGTCTCGGCACGGATCGCCAGCCCCATCTCAGCGATCGGCGCCTCCAGATTGCGGTGGATGTCCACCGCCAGCGCCTTCAGCGGCGAGATATAGAGGGTGTGCAGGCCCTCGGGCGGGGCATCGGCGCGCGTCAGCTCGACGAGGCTGGGCAGGAAGCCGGCCAGCGTCTTGCCGCCGCCCGTCGGCGCGATCAGCAGCGCGGAATCGCCGTCGCGGGCCGCTTCCAGCATCGCCAGCTGGTGCGGGTGGGGCGTCCAGCCGCGCGCGGCGAACCAGCCCGCCAGTGGTTCGGGCAGGCCCCCGCTCACCACCCGGCGAAGGCGCCCCGCAGCGCCGCGAGGCGTTCGGCCCGTTCGTCTTGCGCATAGGGCGTCGCGGGAACGACGCCCCAGATCGGCTGCGGCCAGGCCGGGTCGTCGGCGAAGCGGGCGATCACGTGGATGTGGAGCTGCGGCACCATGTTGCCGAGCGCGGCGACGTTCACCTTGGTCGGCGCGAACAGGCCGACCAACGCCCGGCTGGCGCGCGAGATCTCCTCTCCGGCCACCACCATGTCGGCGGGCAACAGGTCGTGATAGTCGCGCAGGCCCGGCCGGCGCGGCACCAGGATAAGCCAGGGGTAGTTGGCGTCGTTCGCCAGCAGGACTTCGCACAGCGGCCAGGAATCGACGGCCACGCTGTCGGCGGCGAGTTGGGAATTCAGTTCGAAGTCGGTCATGGGTCGCCCAGATTGCGGACCGCCAGTCTAGCGCGACGGGCCGCCATGCACACCGCCCGACGCAGGCGGCTCAGAGCAGCAGCACCGCCGCGCCCGTGATCCGGCCCTCGCGAAGGCGGGTCAGCGCCGCGTTGGCGTCAGCCAGCGGAAAGGTCTCGACCTCGGTCGCCACCGGCACCCTAAGGGCGAGCGTTAGGAACTCCTCGCCGTCGGCGCGCGTCAGGTTGGCGACCGAGCGGATCGTGCGCTCTCCCCACAGGATCGCGTGGGGAAAGGCCGGAATGTCGCTCATGTGGATACCCGCGCACACCACGGTCCCACCCTTGCGCACCGCACACAGCGCCGCCGGCACCAGCGCGCCGACCGGGGCGAACAGCAGCGCGGCATCGAGCGGCTCGGGGGGCGTCTTGTCGGACCCGCCGGCCCACACGGCCCCGAGCTGGCGCGCGAAGGCCTGCCCGTCCGCATCGCCGGGCCTGGTCAGGGCAAACACCTCGCGACCCTCGAAGGCGGCGACCTAGGCGACGATGTGCGCCGCCGCACCGAACCCGTAGATGCCCAGCCGGCGCGCCTCGCCCGCCATCCGCAGCGCGCGGTGGCCGATCAGCCCGGCGCAGAGCAGCGGCGCGGCGTGCGCGTCGTCATAGGCGTCGGGAAGCGCAAAGACGTAGTGCGCATCGGCCTTGGTGTATTCGGCGTAGCCGCCGTCGATGGTGTATCCGGTGAAGCCGGGCGCATCGCACAGATTCTCTTGGCCCGCGCGGCAATATTCGCAGACCCCGCAGGTGTGGCCGAGCCAGGGCACGCCCACCCGCATGCCCGTGCGCAGGGTCTCCACGCCGGCGCCCGTCGCCGCCACCGTGCCGACGATCTCGTGGCCCGGCACGATGGGAAGCTTCGGCCCGCTCAGTTCGCCGTCGAGGACGCGCAGGTCCGTCCGGCACACGCCACAGGCATGTACCCGGATCAGCACCTCGCCCGGTCCCGGCTCGGGATCGGCCATGTTTCGCAGGGTGAGCGGGTCGCCCGCCCGGTCGAGCACCATTGCGCGCATGTCTGCTAGTCTGCGCCCTTCGGTTGGGCGAGTCAGCCCTGCGAGGGGCCGGGAGGAACGGAACGATGAAGGCGGTCTGGTACGACGGGCTCGGCCCCGCGCAAGAGGTGCTGGAGCACGGCGATCTCGACACGCCCGAGGCCGGCCCCGGCGAGGTGCGCGTGAAGCTCTACGCGTCGGGGGTGAACCCGGCCGACGTGAAGCGGCGGGGTCAGGGCACCTACGGCATGGAGTTCCCGCGCATCGTCCCCAACAGCGACGGCGCGGGCATCGTCGACCAGGTCGGCGAGGGGGCGGATGCGGGCCTGCTCGGCAAGCGGGTCTGGCTGTTCAACGGCCAGCGCGGCCGCGCCTTCGGCACCGCGGCGGAGCACATCGCGCTGGATGCCTGGCTGGTCGCCCCCCTGCCCGACGACCTGTCCTTCGCCGAGGGTGCGTGCCTCGGCATTCCCTGCATGACCGCCCACCGCAATGTTTTCGCCGACGGCCCGGTCGCCGGCAAGACCGTGCTGGTGACCGGCGGGGCCGGCGCGGTCGGCCATTACGCCGTGCAATGGGCGCAGTGCGGCGGCGCGACGGTCATAGCCACGGTCAGCTCGGACGAGAAGGCCGCCCACGCGACCGCGGGCGGCGCGCACTACACGGTGAACTATCGCGACGCGGATGCGGCGGACCAGATCCTCGCGCTGACCGGCGGGGCCGGTGTCGATCGCATCGTCGAGGTCGACCTGGCGGCGAACTTCGCGCTGACCGCCAGGGTGCTCAAGAACACCGGCATGATCTCGGTCTACTATTCCGGCGGCGACCCGAAGAACCTGTTCTTCCCCATGGCGCTGAAGAACGCCGTCGTCCGCTTCATGGTGCTGCATAGCGTGCCGCGCAAAGCGATCGACGCCGCGCGGGCCGACATCGCCGCCTGGCTGGCCGAGGGCAGCGCGATCCACACCGTCGCCGCGACCTTCCCGCTCGCGCAATGCGCCGCGGCGCATGAATTCGTCGAGTCCGGCGCCAAGCTGGGAACCGTCGTGGTCGAGCCCCATGCCTGAACGCGGCGAATGGCTGGTGCTCGCGGCGACGCTGGCCTACGTCGCGGTGTTCGGCGTGCTGTTCACCCGCGCGGGCAACGCCGAGTTCCTCTGGTACGTCGCCACCATGCTGGTGCTGATCGGTCTCGTGGCGCTCGGCCAGCGCAGCGCGCGGTTCCCGCCGGCGCTCCTGTGGGCACTCAGCCTGTGGGGGCTGGCGCACATGGCCAGCGGCGGGGTGCCGGTCGGCGGCAGCGTGCTGTATGCCCACATCGTCCTGCCTCTCTGGGTCGACGGCGAGTACGCCTTCCTGCGCTACGACCAGATCGTCCATTTCTAAGGCTTCGGCGTCACCGCCTGGCTGCTCTGGCACCTGCTGCGGCGTCACTTCCCCGCGCTCGCGGGCAGCTGGAGCCTGAGGGTCTACCCCGTACTCGGCGCGATGGGGCTGGGCGCGCTCAACGAGATGATCGAGTTCGCCGCCGTGGTGATGTTTCCCCAGACCAATGTCGGCGGCTATGTGAACACCGCGCTGGACCCGGTGTTCAACGCCGCAGGGGCGGTCGTGGCGATGGCCCTGATCGCCGTTTTCTCCCCGCCGGCCCGCCCTCCCGCTAGCGCGGCGCGATGCCGCGAGAGTCCGGATCACAGACCTTGGCAATCCCGCACGCTCCTGTGGCATAAGGACGTATGCGGGGGAGCTTTCCGGTGGTAAGGACGCAGGGAGCGTTCGATCCCGGCTCGGAGGGCTGAACAGTATGTTTGTCGAGGGGCAGGCCGACGCCATCATCGGTGTCGGCCGCAACGAAAAATTTGTCGCTCGCGTGCTGAGCTACGTGCTCTGGCCGGCGATCATTTCCGCGTGCATTTGCGCAACAGGAATCGGAATCGTCGAGGGCCACGCGGCGCTTCATTTCAACGTCACCTATTTCGTGCTGGCACTGGTCCTGTTCGCACTCGAGCGCGTGTTGCCCCACGAGCGCACCTGGCTGGCGAATGACGGCCAGATCGGCGCCGACCTGGCCCACACGCTCCTGAACAAGGTCTTCGTGCAAATCCTCGTCGTCGTCGGGGTGGCGGTGGGCATCGCCGAAGCCGCGGCTGCGAAGGGCGGCGGCCTGTGGCCGACCCACTGGCCGCTCGCCATGCAGGTCATCCTCGGGCTGGTCATCGCCGAGGCCGGGCTCTACACCGCCCACCGCCTCGGCCACGAATGGAAACCCCTGTGGCGCTTCCACGCCGTCCACCACAGCGCGCCACGCCTGTGGTTCTGGAACACCGGCCGCTTCCACCTGGTCGACACGGTGACCAGCATCCTGCTGAGCCAGCCGCTGCTGTTCCTGGCCGGGGCCCCGTCCGACATCTTCATCTGGGTGACGTCGATCACCGCCTTCATCGGCATGCTGACCCATTGCAACGTCGAGATGCGGTTCGGCCCGCTGAACTACCTGTTCAACACGCCGATGGTCCATCGCTGGCACCATTCGCGCGATCCGCGCGAGGGCAACACGAACTATGGCGAGAACCTGATGCTGTTCGACTTCCTGCTCGGCACCTTCTACTGCCCCAAGCGCCGGCCGCCGGCCGATATCGGCATCGACGAGCCGATGCCCGCGAGCTTCGCCGGCCAGGCCGCCCAGCCGTTCCGCCGCCACGCCTGAAGCCCACGCAGCCGCAGCACGCGCGCCGCGCCGCCATTCAGGCGGCGTCGTGGAAGATCACGCCCAGGGTCGTGCGTTCCCCCGAGCGGATTTCGGCCACCCCGTGGCGCACGTTTGCGCGGGCGTGGCCGCGCCGGCTTTCGACCGGGCGCTGGCGCACGGCAAACACCACGGCATCGCCCTGCTCCAGCGGCACCACATGGGCGCGCGACTGCATGCGTACGCGCTGTTCGGTCAGCACTAACTCACCGCCGGTGAAATCGCGGCCCGGGTGCGACAGCAGCAATGTCGCCTGCAGCGGGAACACCATCTCGCCATAGAGATCCTGGTGCAGCCGGTTGTAGTCGCCCGGCCCGTAGCGCAGCAGCAGCGGCGTCGGCCGGGTCTGTCCCGCCCGGTGGCACGCGGCCAGATACGCCGCCAGCCCCGCGGGAAACCGCGCATCCAGCCCGAGCCGTTCGTTCCAGCGGTTGGCGGCGGTCGCCAGCACCGGGTAGAGCCCGGTGCGCAACGTCGCCACCGGTTCGGGCAGCGGCGCATCGAAATACTTGTAGGCCCCCTCTGCCCATAGCCGTGCCGGGCCATCACGATCCGCTTGCGAAAGCCCCTGTCGGCGTCGTAGCGCGCGGCCAGATCGCGGCAGGCCGCCGCGTCGAGCAGGTCGGGCAGGACCGCATAGCCCTGCCGGTCGAGGGCGTCGTGCATGGCGTCGGTATCGAGGGTGGCGATGCGTTCGGCGATTTCGGTCATGGCATGTTGCCCGGTGCGGCGATGGCAGGCGATTCACGCCCGCGGCAGGCCGTCGCGCCACCCGGAAACCGCGGATACCGCGCGGCCGCTCAGCCCCGGCGTTCGCGGACCAGCATCATCCAGGAAAAGGCGACGACCTGCAGCGCCAGCGCCAGGCCGAACGCGGCGCGGTATCCCTCGGTATCGTAGCCGCCGTCCGCCGCCGTCGGCCAGAGATTGATCATCTCGCCCATGCCCCACTGTAACGCGAAGGCGAAGACGAAGATCCACAGGTTGAGCGCCGTCGAGGCGCGCCCGGCCAGCTCCACCGGAAAGGCGCGTGCGAGCACCGAGAAGCTGAGAACGCCGGTCGTCCCGGTCGCGCCGAACACGAACCAGAGCAGGGTCGGCGCATCGGTCCACTGCGCCAGGATGGCGAACTGGACGACGATGAACAGCCCCATGCCGGTGGCCGCAGCGGCGAGCGGCGGGATGCCGCGGGCGACCAGCCGCGCGGCGGCGTAGCCGCCGACGAGATTGCCGACGACGAAGCCGGCGGCGCCGGCCAGCAATGTGAAGCTCACCGCGCGCGGGTCGAGGCCGGCGATGTCGCGCAGCCACGGCCCGGCCCACAGGGTCTGGATGGCGAGGAAACTGCCCTGCGAGAGCGCCGAGAGCGGCGCCACCCGCCAGAAGACCCGGCTGGCATAGATCGTCCTCATGCCGCCGGTGGGCGCCGCCCCCGCGACCGGGCGGCGGTCGCGCTCGGGCACGACGAACCAGAGCAGCAGCGCGGCGGCGACAGTCGCCACGGCGAGCGCGACGAACCCGTAGCGCCAGCCCACCGCCGAGACGATCGCCTCGGTCGGCGCGGTCGCGACCATCGCGCCCAGCCCGCCCGAGGCGACGATCAGCCCGTTCATCAGCGGCAGCCGGTCGCGCGGGAACCACTCGACCATCGCCTTGAACGCCCCCATCAGGCAGGCCGCGACGCCGAGCCCGATCAGCGCCCGGCCGATGACGAGGCCCCACAGCCCCTCGCCGATGGAGAACAGGAACGCGCCGAGCGCGGCGATGAGCAGCAACGCCGTCTCGACGCGCCGCGGGCCGTGGCTGTCGAGGAAGATGCCGACCGGAATCTGCGCCGCAGCGAAGGTGATGAAGTAGGCGCTGGTCAGCATGCCGAGCTGGCCGGCGGTCAGGTCGAGTTCCGACGCTAGTCCCGGCCCGATTACCGCGTTCACGGTGCGGTACAGGTAGGAGAAGAAATAGCCCAGCGCGAAGGGCAGGAAGACCGCCGCGATCAGGCGCGGCAGGCCGGGCCCGGCGGGACCGGGTGCGGTTGTTTCGCTGGTGGTCATCGGCGCGCCTGTCCGGGCCTAGCGGCCGCGGAACTTCGGCTTCTCGCGGTTCTTGAAGGCGTTGTAGCCGGCCATGTAGTCCTCGCTGTCGGCGTAGTCGAACTGCGCCTCCATCTCGGCCTTGCTGAGCGGCCGCGGGTCGGCCAGCCGGCGCATGGCCCGGCGGTGCCAGCGGTGCGACAGCGGCGCGCCGTCGGCGATCCGGCGCGCCGCCTTCATCACCTCGTCCTCGAGCTCGGCATCGGGGACGACGCGGGTGACCAGGTTCTTCGCATACGCCTCCTCGGCGCCTATGATGCGGCCCTCGAGGATGATCTCGTTGGCGACCGCCCGCCCGCCCGCATCGATCACGAACTGGATCAGATCGTGGGACAGGAACAGGCCGATGTTCTTGGCCGGGATGCCGAACCGGCCGGACTCGCCCGTGATCCGCAGGTCGGCGGCCAGCGCCAGCTCGAACCCGCCGCCGATGGCGTAGCCGTGGATCATCGCGATCACCGGGTGGCGGCAGTCGCGCACCCCGTAGAAGGCGCGGTTGGTCGCCGCCTCGTAGGCCTTCACCTTGCGCCGGTCGGAGCGCTCCTCCAGGAAGCCGGCAATGTCGGCGCCGGCGCAGAAGGCCTCGTCGCCGCCGCCGCGCAGCACGATGCAGCGCACGTCGTCGTCCGCGCCCAGCGTATCGACCGCATCGCCCACGGCGATCCAGTCGGCCTGACGCAGCGCGTTGCGCTTGTCCGGGCGGTTCATCGTGGCGATGGCGATGTCGTCGCGCCGTTCGACGAGGATGGTATCGGACATGGCGGTTTCCCGTGTTCCTGTTGGGCGGGCTTCGCGCGGAGCGCCGCAGTATCGCGCAGTTCGCGCGCGCAGACGAGGCGGCTAGAGCCGGCCCGAGGACGGGGCCTTGTGCACCTGCAGGCGCGAATCCGAAAACCAGCCCAGCGTGTCCTCGATGGTCTTGCGGTCGACGTCGCGGGTGATGAAGACGATGCGCGTGCGCCGGTCGTCCGACGGCCATTCGTCGAGCACCGCGGGCGGGTGGAAGACGTGCTGCACCCCGTGGATGACCACCGGCTTGTCCACCTCGGCGACGTTGACGATGCCCTTGATGCGCAGCAGGTCGGGGCCCTTCAGCATCATGATCGTGTCGAACCACTGCTCCAGCGCGTCGAGGCGCAGCGGCTCGTCATAGGTCACGCAGAAGGCGTTGATGTGGTCGTCGTGGCGGTTCGGGTCGTGAGAGTGTGCGTGGCCATGATCGTGGCCGTGACCATGCTCGCCCTCTTCGCCGTACGCCTCCTCGTGCAGCCAGCGCTCCACGTCCGGCGTCTTGCGCGACGGGTCGAACAGGCCGGCGTTGAACAGGTGGGCCGGGTCGACGGTGCCGTCGACCACCCGCTCGCGCGGTGCGGCAGGGTTGATCGTGGCCAGCCGCGCCTCCAGCGCCGCGACGTCGGCCGCACTGGCGATGTCGGTCTTGGTGATCAGGAGGCGGTCGGCGACGGCGGCCTGCTTCACCGATTCGAACTGGCGCTCCAGCGTGCCGAGCCCGTTCACCGCATCGACGGTGGTGATCACCCCGTCGAGCCGGAAATAGTTGGTCACGAACTGGTCCGACATCAGCGTGTGCAGGATCGGCGCCGGATCGGCGAGGCCCGTCGTCTCGATCAGCACCCGGTTGAAGGACGGCACGTCCTCGCGCAGGCGCAGCATGATCATGTCGCGCAGCGTGTTCACCAGGTCGCCGCGCACGGTGCAGCACAGGCAGCCCGAGTTGAGCAGCACCATGTCCTCGCTGCCCGCCACCGTTAGCTCGTGGTCGAGGCCGATCTCGCCGAACTCGTTGACGATCACCGCCGACTTGTCCATGCCGGGATCGCGCAGGACGTGGTTGAGCACCGTCGTCTTGCCGCTGCCGAGGAACCCGGTCAGCAGCGAGACGGGCAGCAGTTCGGTCACCTTGTCTCTCGCCTGATCGCTCATCTCGCCTCGCAACACCCCTGGAATGGCCCGCGCTCGGCTTGACATCCGGGCGCCGGCGACCGTTATAACACGCGCAAATTCGGGGGCGGCACGCCCCGCAGCGAAGGTAGCGACGATGTCCCAGACCGGCAATTCTATGTTCGCCCAGCGCCTGACCGTCGAGCAGGTCGAGGAAGGCCACGAGCTGGCGCCGAAGTTCGACGCCAACGGGTTGATTCCGGTGGTCACGACCGATGCGGAATCGGGCGAGCTGCTGATGCACGGCTACATGAACGAGGAGGCGCTGGTCCGCACGATCCGGACGGGCGAGGCCCACTATTTCTCGCGCTCGCGCCAGGCGCTCTGGCATAAGGGCGCCACCTCGGGGCTGGTCCAGAAGGTCAAGGAGATCCGAATCGACGACGACCAGGACGCCGTCTGGCTGCGGGTCGACGTGCAGGGCGGCGCGAGCTGCCATGTCGGCTACCGCTCGTGCTTCTACCGCTCGGTGCCCGTGGGCGCCGACGAGAGCGCGCCCGTGGCGCTCAGCTACGAAGAGAGCGAGAAGGTCTTCGACCCGGTCGCGGTCTATGGCGACGCGCCGAACCCGACGAAGCTGTAGTCCCTAGAGCGTCTCGTTGAACCGCACCGGCGCGCCGACCTGGCCGTCGGCCGCGAGTTCGCCGTCGCGCATCACCACGTTGCCGCGCACGATGGTGCCGACCGGCCAGCCGGTGAGCGCCATGCCCTCGAAGGGCGACCAGCCGCACCTGTAGCCGAGCCAGCCCGCCTCGACGGTGCGCGTCGCCTTCAAATCCACCAGGGTGAAGTCGGCGTCGTAGCCGAGCGCGATGCGCCCCTTGCCCGCGATGTTGAAGATGCGCTGCGGGCCCGCACACATCAGGTCGACGAAGCGCGCCAGGGTCAGCCGGCCGTTCGCCACATGGTCGAGCATCAGCGGCACGGTCGTCTGCACGCCGGGCATGCCAGAGGGCGAGGCCGGATAGGCCTGCGCCTTCTCCTCGTTCGTGTGCGGCGCATGGTCCGAGCCGATCACGTCGAACACGCCCTTGGCGACGCCCGCCCACAGGCCGGCGCGGTGCCCTTCGTCGCGGATCGGCGGGTTCATCTGCGCCTTCGTGCCGAGCCGTTCGTAGCAGTCGGGCGCGGCCAGGGTCAGGTGCTGGGGCGTGACCTCGCAGGTCGCAATGTCCTTGTGTCCGGCCAGAATCGCGACCTCGTCGGCCGTGGTGATGTGGAGCACATGGATGCGCCGGCCGGTCTCGCGCGCCAACCGGAGCAGCCGGGTGGTGGAGCGCACGGCCGTCTCGACGTCGCGCCAGACCGGGTGCGAGGCGGGATCGCCTGCGACCCGCTCGCCCTTGCGCTCCTCGAGCCGGTACTCGTCTTCGGAATGCACCGCCACCCGGCGCACGCCGTGGGCGAGCACCCGGCGGACGTTCTCGTCGTCGGGGACCAGCAAATTGCCGGTCGACGAGCCCATGAACATCTTGACCCCGCAGCAGCCCGGCAGGCGCTCGAGCTCGGGCAGTTGCTCGGCGTTCTCGGGCGTCGCACCGACGAAGAAGGCGTGGTCGGTCCAGGCCCGGCCCTTCGCGCGGTCGAGCTTGTCGGCCATGGCCTCGGGCGTCGTCGTCAGCGGGTTGGTGTTGGGCATCTCGAAGACCACGGTCACGCCGCCCAGCGCGGCTGAACGCATGCCCGATTCCAGATCTTCCTTGTGCTCGTTGCCCGGCTCGCGGAAATGC
>JAYOFO010000035.1:0-27257 GCA_038117265.1 Rhodospirillaceae bacterium | reverse complement strand
CGTTCGCCTCGTGCGCCTTGGCGTTGGTGAACGGGTGCAGGTAGTAGGCGATATCGCGCGCGGCCGGGGAATTGGGCGCGAACTGGGTGCGGTCGGACGGTGCCATGGGTGCGGCTCCTGTTTGCAGAAAGCGTTTCGTGGCGGAAACCTAGGCGTCCGGGGCCGCGCGGGCAAGCGCCCGGAATCCCATGCTGCGGCCGAAGCTAGAGCCGTTCGAACTCGTCGCGACCGGCGTTGGGCCCGGCCTGCACCTCGATCAGGGTCAGTTCCCGGTTCTCGGCGGTGGCCAGCGCGTGGGCCGCCCCGGCCGGGATCGAGATGGATTCGCTGGGCTCGATGCGGTGCGCGGCTCCTTCCAGGGTCACCTCCGCGACCCCGTCGACGACCACCCAATGCTGAGCGGTGTGGCGGTGGCGGCGCAGGCTGACCCGGCCGCCCGGGTGCAGGGTGATGCGCTTGACGTTGAAGCCGGGACCGGCGTTCAGGGTCTTGTGCCAGCCCCAGGGGCGGTAGACCTCGGGGAAGGTGACCGCCTCGCTATGGCCGGCCCGATCCAGCCGCTCGACGATGTCGCGGACCTGCTGCACCTCGTCCTTGGGTGCGACCAGCACCGCGTCGGCCGAGGCGACCACCACGAAGTCTTCCAGCCCGATCGCGGCGACCAGCGTGCCGTCGCTGCGCAGATAGCAGTCGCGCGCACCGACCTGCATGACGTCGCCGACGACGACGTTGCCGGCATTGTCTTTGGCGCCGATCTCCCACAGCGCGCGCCACGAGCCGACGTCGGACCAGCCCATGTCGACGGGCACGACGGCGGCGTGGCCGGTCTTCTCCATCACCGCATAGTCGATCGAGGCGGCGGGCGCGTTGCCGAACGCGGCCGGGTCGAGGCGGAAGAAGTCGAGGTCCTCGCTCCCGGCGGCCAGCGCGGCACGGCAGGCCGCGCCCGTGTCGGGCGTCAGCCGGTCGATCTCGGCGATCAGCGTGTCGGCGCGGAACACGAACATGCCGCTGTTCCAGAAATGGTTGCCGCTGGCCAGGAAGCCCTCGGCGGTGGCGCGGTCGGGCTTCTCGACGAAGCCGGCGACCCGGCGCACGCCGTCATGCCCGTCGAGCGGCGCGCCTGCCGCGATGTAGCCGAACCCGGTCTCGGGCGCGCGCGGCGCGATGCCGAAGGTGACCAGCAGGCCCGACTGCGCGGCCGCGGCGGCGCGGTAGGTCGCCTCGCGGAAGGCGCGCACGTCCTGGACCACATGGTCCGACGGCAGCACCAGCATCGTCGCGTCGGGATCGCGTTCCAGCAGCCACAGGGCGGCCGCGGCCAAAGCGGGTGCGGTGTTGCGGCCGACCGGCTCGAGCAGGATGCCGAGCTGCGCGGCCTCGTGGCGGCGCAGCTGCTCGGCCACCATGAACCGGTGTTCCTCGTTGCATACCACGAGGAGGGGCGTGAACCGGCTCGGCACGCCGACGCGCAGCGCGGTGTCCTGCAGCATCGTGGCGTCGCCGGCCAGCGGCAGGAACTGCTTGGGGTAGTCGCGCCGACTCATCGGCCAAAGCCGGGTGCCGGCACCGCCGGACAGGATGACGGGGGTGATCAGGCCGTTCGCCACTTCTCGCTTCTCCATTGCCGCGCCCTTGCTAGCGGGTTTTTGTACCGTCGCCAACGCCCCGTCTGCTTCAACGCCCTCGTGGCCAAACACCGAAGAGGAGGCCGCGACACGGATTTCCCGGTCCGCTACGATGCGCGGCGATGAAGATCGCGGCGATCCAGATGAACACCCGCTCGGACAAGGCGGCCAACCTCTCCCAGGCGCGCGCGCTCGCCGCGGCGGCGGTCGCGGCCGACGCGCCCGATATGCTGGTCCTGCCCGAGGTCTTCGCCTTCATGGGCGGCGCGGTTGCCGACAAGCGCGCGGCCGCCGAGGAGCTGCCAGAGGCGGGCGAAGACGGCGGTCCGGCCTATGAATGCTTGCGCGGCATGGCGCGCGAGCACGGTGTCTTCGTGCATGGCGGCAGCTTCGTCGAGCGTGCCGTCGAGGAGGATGGCGAGAATTTCTACAACACGACCATCGCGTTCGACCCGGCGGGTGCGGAGCTCGCTCGCTATCGCAAGATCCACCTGTTCGATGTCTCCACCCCGGACGGGCGCGCCTACCGGGAATCCGCGACCTTCGGTGCGGGGCGCGAGGTCGTGACCTATATGGCCGGCGATGTGCGGGTGGGCTGCAGCATCTGCTACGATTTGCGCTTCGCCGAGCTGTATCTGCGCCTGGCCGAGGCGGGCGCGGACGTGATCATGGTGCCCGCGGCCTTCACCCTGCAGACGGGCAAGGATCACTGGGAGGTGCTGCTGCGCGCGCGTGCCATCGAGACCCAGGCATGGGTCGTCGCCGCCGCCCAGACCGGCACCTATGCCGAGGGCAATGACGAGCGCGCGAGCTGGGGCCACTCGATGATCGTCGATCCGTGGGGCCACATTCGCGCCCAGGCGGGCGACGGCACCGGCCACGCGGCGGCGGGCATCGATCTCGACTATCTGAAACTGGTGCGCCAGCGCATCCCGGTGGCCGATCACCGGGTGTTGTAGGGCGCGGCGCGAAAAGGGCACGAAAGAGGGCGAAGATGAAGATCCGGGACGAAATCAGCCGCGACCACGCGCTGCTCACCGAGTGGCGGCGCGACTTCCACGCCCATCCCGAACTCGCCTTCGAGGAGGAGCGGACTGCGGCATTGGTTGCCGAGCGGCTCGAGAGCTTCGGTGTCGAGGTGCATCGCGGGCTGGCCAAGACCGGCGTGGTCGGGCGGCTGACGGCGGGCACGGGCAACCGGGCGATCGCGCTGCGCGCTGACATGGACGCGCTGCCGATGGAGGAGGGCAACGATTTCGCCCACCGGTCGCAGAACCCGGGGCGGATGCATGGCTGCGGCCATGACGGCCACACCACGATGCTGCTCGGCGCGGCGAAGTACCTGGCCGAGACGAAGCAGTTCGACGGCACCGTCTATTTCGTCTTCCAACCGGCCGAGGAGGCCGAGGGCGGCGCCGAGGTGATGGTGCGCGAGGGCCTGTTCGAGAAGTTCCCGGTCGAGGCGATCTACGGGATGCACAACTGGCCGGGGATGCCGGTCGGCGAGTTTGCGGTCAGCGCCGGCCCGATGATGGCGGCCTTCGACATCTTCGACCTGGTCGTACGTGGGCGCGGCAGCCATGGCGCGATGCCGCACCAGGGCGTCGACAGCATCGTGGTCGTGTCCGAACTGGTCGGCGCGCTGCAGACGATCGCCAGCCGCAACACCGACCCGATCGATGCGCTGGTGGTCTCGGTGACCCAGATCCACGGCGGCGATGCCTACAACGTGATCCCCGACGAGGTGATCTTGCGCGGCACGGTGCGATCGTTCCGCGAGGAGGTGCGCGATAGGGTCGAGCCGGCTATGCGGCGCATTGCCGACGGCATCTGCGCCGCCCACGGCGCCACAGCCGAACTGCACTACGAGAAGCGCTATCCGGCGACGGTGAACACGACCGACGAGACGGCGCTCGCGTTCGGCGCCGCGGAGGCGGTGGTCGGGCCCGGGCATATCGAGACCAAGCCGGTGCCGAGCATGGGGTCGGAGGACTTCGCCTACATGCTGCGCGAGAAGCCGGGCTGCTACGTCTGGGTCGGCAACGGCGATGTGGCGGGCGGCTGCATGCTCCACAACCCCGGCTACGACTTCAACGACGATGTCATCCCCATCGGCGTGTCCTACTGGGCCAGCCTCGTCGAGCAGGTGATACCGGGAGAGCGCGACGCCTGAGGCGTCCCGCGGGACTTTCGGGAAGATTCCATTAACCATATGGCAAGGCTTCGCGGGCACTCTCACCCTCGAAAGCCATGCCACTGATTCTGCACGCCATAATCATCGCGTCCTACTTCGTGCTCGCGTCCGCGGTTGCGCTCGTCGCGCCGGCATTCGTGCCGGTGCTGACGTCCGGCATCGCGCCGTTCGCGGCCGCAATGGTGTTTCTGACATGCGCGTTCCTGCATCTCGTCTTCGACCAGGGCGAGCGCAACCGCCGGCTGGCGAACGAGCTGAACATGATGCGCCGGCAGACCCGCGAAATCGCCGAGGACCTGCTTGCCACCCAGACCCAGTCCCTGCAACTCCGCCAGGCGATGGAGCAGTCAGGCAAGGCGGGCGAACAGCGCGTCTCGCAGGTGGTCGCGGAGTTGAAGATCCTGCAGGGCCTGATCGAGGCCTTCTCCCAGAAACAGGCGGCGCAGGCCCGCGCCGGCGTGGAGCACCATGTCGTCGAACGCCCGCAGCTGGTCGCCGTCGAGGGCGGCAAATCGGTGCGGGCGCCCTCGGGCGCGGACTTTGAACGGGTCGAGGAGCCGGAGATCATCTCGATCGTGCGCGAGGCGCTGCGGCTCGACCGGGTCGACGTCTACCTGCAGCCGATCGTCAGCCTGCCCCAGCGCAAGAACCGCTACTACGAGTGCTACACACGCATCCGTGCCGAGGACGGTGCCGTTATCGGGCCGGGCCAGTATATCGGTCTCGCCGAACGCGAAGGCCTCGTCAGCGCGATCGACAACATGCTGCTGTTCCGCTGCGTGCAACTGATCCGCCGGACCCAGGGGCGCAATTACGACACGGCCTTCTTCTGCAACATCTCGCGCGAGAGCCTCGCCGACACGGCCTTCATCAGCGACTTCGTCGACTTCGTGGCCGAGAATCCCGATCTCGCACCCGAGCTCTTCTTCGAGTTCGGTCAGGCCGACATCGAGACCGCGCCGCCGGCCACGGTCGGCAACCTCGCCCGGCTCGCCGACCTGGGTTTCCGTTTCTCGTTGGACCAGGTAACGCACCTCGACATCGACCTGCAGGGCCTGTCGGCCAAGAATTTCCGCTTCATGAAGGTCGACGCGAACTTCCTGCTCGATCCGCCCGAGGGTGCGCATGGCAACATCGTTCGCACCGACATCAAGAACTGGCTCGACCGCAACGGCATCGACCTGATCGTCGAGAAGGTCGAGGACGAGCGTCAGGTGGTCGAGCTCCTCGATTTCGAGATCGATTTCGGCCAGGGCTAGCTGTTCGGCGAGCCTCGGCTCAGCCGCGCCTACTGATAAACCACCGCCGTCCCCGCATTCCGAACGCGCCTTTCTTCGCGTGCGCCGTCATGGCATACGCGTGTCCACGAACCGTTTGAGCGCTGACCGCAATGCACACCGAACAACGTCCGGGTTTTGCCGAACTCGTTCCTCTCTACGATCACCTCGTCGTCGATCTGTGGGGCACGCTGCACAACGGGATCGCGCCGTTGCCCGGCGCGATCGAGTGCCTCGAAGCCGCACGGGCGGCGGGCCCGTCGGTCGTGCTGCTCTCCAACGCGCCGTTCCGGGCCTCCGGCGTGCGCACAGTCCTCGACCATATCGGTATCCCGGCCGGTATCTACGATGAGATCTTCTGCTCGGGCGAGGTGGCCTGGCGGGCGATCCGCGACCGGGCCGATGACTGGCACGCTGCACTCGGACGCCGCGCCGCCTTTATCGGGCCCGATCGGCATCGGCCGATGCTCGACAATCCCGGAATCGCTGCCGAGGCGGCGCTCGCCGAGGCAGACTTCGTGATCTGCACGGGGCCGCGCGAGGCCGGCCACACGCTCGAAGATTATCTCGACGAGCTGGCGGTCGCGGCGGCGCGGCGCCTGCCGCTGGTGTGCACCAACCCCGATCGCGAGGTGTTGCGCGGCGAGGCGCGCGAGATCTGCGCCGGGGCGATCGCGGAGGCCTATGAGAAACGGTTCGCCGGCGACGTGGCTTGGCATGGCAAGCCCTACCGGCCGGTCTTCGATCAGGTGCTGCGCCATCTGGGCGATCCGCCGCGCGAACGCGTGCTGATGATCGGCGATGGCCTGTTGACCGATATCGCGGGCGCGGCCGCGGCCGGGATCGATGCGGCCTTCATCGTCGGCGGGCTCGCGCGCGCGCGCCTCGGCGTGGACTTCGGCGAGATGCCCGGCGATACCGGCCTGGCCGAAATCCTCGAGGAGGCCGGCCAGACGCCGCGTTTCGCGGTTCCCGCCCTGATCTGGTAGCGTCCCGTTGGCGGGGGCAAACCCGCACGGGAGACGCGTTTGGGCGAACACACCCATAGCTGGACCTGGGACTTCGATCGGCCGGTCGACGACATCTGGCCGATCGTGTCGGACACCGCGCGGTTCAACGAGGCCGCGGGCCTTCCCAAGCATGACATCGTGGAGACGCCGCAGACCGACGGCTCGGTCCGCTACGAGGCGTTTGCGCGTCAGGGGCCATTCCGGCTCGCGTGGCGCGAGGAGCCGGTAAACTGGGTCTCCGGGCGCTGGTTCGAGCATTGCCGGAACTTCACCAGGGGTCCGCTGCGTCGGCTGTGCGCCACCCTGCGGATCTAGCCGCGCGATGGCGGGGCCGGTTGCCGGGTGCACTACACCGTTGATGCGGCGTCCGCGAACCCGGTCGGCGAACTCATCTTGCGCACCGTCTTCTTCCGCGCCGTGGGCAAGAATTTCGGTGGGCTCGTCGATACCGCGGCCGCGTTCGCGCGCCGCGACCGCGACATGCCCTCCGAAATCCAGCCGCCACGGCTCGACGAAGCGGCCCACGCCCGGCTCGAGCGCGCGGTGGCGGCGATCGAGGCGACGCCACATGCGCATGGGCTCGCGCGGCGACTGGCCGATTATGCGACCACGCGCCAGGAGGTCGACGTGGTCAAGATCCGGCCGCTGGCGCTTGCGCGGCGCTGGAACGTCGGGATGCGCGAAGCGGTGGAGGCCTGCCTGGAAGCGACCCGGGCCGGGCTGTTCGACCTGCGCTGGGATCTGCTCTGTCCGCGTTGCCGGGTTGCCAAGTCGATCTCGCTCGCCCTCGACGAGCTGCCGACGGGCGCCCACTGCGGCACCTGCAATATCGATTACGAACGCGACTTCTCGCGCAACGTCGAACTGAGTTTCCAGCCGTCGCCGGGCATCCGCTAGATCGCGTTCGGCGAGTACTGCCTGTTCGGGCCGATGAGCACGCCGCACATCGCCGCCCAGATCACGGTCGGACCGGGCGAGACGCGCGATATCGCGGCCGCGTTCGCCGCCGGCCCCTACCGCCTGCGCACGCTGGAAGCGGGCCCCGAAGCGGATGTCGAGCATGACGGGGCGGGATTCCCCGAAGTCACGGTCACCGCCGATGCGGTCGTGGCGGGCGCGCCCGCGGCGCCCGGAACCCTACGCCTGATCAATGCGGCGGCTTACCCGCGCACCCTCGTGGTCGAGGAGCGCGCATGGGAGCGCGACGCCCTGACCGCCGATCGGGTAACGGCGTTCCAGGCCTTCCGCGACCTGTTCTCCGACCAGGTGCTGCGGCCGGGCGACGAGGTGGAGATCCGCCGCGTGACCCTGATGTTCACCGACCTGCGCGGCTCGACCGCACTCTATGGCGCGATCGGCGATGCGTGCGCCTATGGTCTCGTGCGCGACCATTTCGCGCTGCTGACCCAGATCGTGCGTAACCACGACGGGGCGGTGGTCAAGACGATCGGCGACGCGGTCATGGCGGCGTTCGCCGAACCGGCATCCGCGCTGGCGGCCGCGCTGGAAATCCAGGGCGCGGTGGCGGCGTTCAACCGTGAGCATGCCGAGATTGCGGGCGTCGAGGATGCGGTGGCGATCAAGCTCGGCCTGCACGCGGGCCCCTGAATCGCTGTCACCCTCAACGACCGGCTCGACTATTTCGGCACGACCGTGAACCTCGCCGCGCGCCTGCAGGGCCAGAGCCGCGGCGGCGATATCGTCCAGTCGCGTACGGTGGCAGACGATCCGGCGGTTGAAGCGCTGCTCGACGAACAGGATGTCTCGGAGGAGGCGGCCGAATTGCGCGGATTCGATGCGCCGGTGCCGTTCGTGCGGGCCGTCGCGACCGCAAACGCCGCCGCCCCGCCTCGATAGACCCTTCCGAGTTGGGCGACTATACTCCGCGGTCGTTTGTCGAGTGGCACCGAGAGCCGGAAAAATGGCCAAGTTTCCAAAGAAAACGCTAGGCGACTGGGAGGAGCGTGCGCGCGGCGAACTGCGCGCGCATGCGCCCGAGGACCTCGTCTGGCAGACGCCCGAGGGAATCGCGATCAAGCCGGTCTATACCGCGGCCGATCTCGAGGACATCGCCTGGCTCGACTCCGTGCCGGGGTTCGCGCCCTTCATCGGCGGCCCGAAGGCGACCATGTATGCCGGGCGGCCCTGGACGGTGCGTCAGTATGCGGGCTTCTCGACGGCCGAGGAGTCCAACGCCTTCTACCGCAAGGCGCTGGCGGGAGGGCAACGCGGCCTGTCCGTCGCCTTCGATCTGGCGACCCATCGCGGCTACGATTCCGATCATCCGCGCGTCGTCGGCGATGTGGGCAAGGCGGGTGTGGCGATCGACAGCGTCGAGGACATGAAAATCCTGTTCGACGGGATTCCCCTCGACGAGATGAGCGTGTCGATGACTATGAACGGCGCGGTGCTGCCCGTCATGGCGAACTACATCGTCGCGGCCGAGGAGCAGGGCGTGCCGGCGGAGAAGCTGTCGGGGACCATCCAGAACGATATCCTCAAGGAGTTCATGGTCCGCAACACCTATATCTACCCGCCCGAGCCTTCGATGCGGATCGTTGCGGACATCATCGGCTATACCGCCGAGCACATGCCGCGCTTCAACTCGATCTCGATCTCCGGCTATCACATGCAGGAGGCCGGGGCGACGGCGGTTCAGGAGCTGGCCTTCACCCTGGCCGACGGCATCGAGTATGTGCGCGTGGCCCGCTCGACCGGGCTCGACGTCGACCGGTTCGCGCCGCGCCTGTCGTTCTTCTTCGGCATCGGCATGAATTTCTTCATGGAGATCGCCAAGCTGCGCGCGGCGCGGTTCCTGTGGGCCCATGCGCTGAAGGACATGTTCGACGCGCAGGACGAGCGTTCGCTGATGCTGCGTACCCACTGCCAGACCTCGGGCGTGTCGCTGACCGAGCAGGACCCCTACAACAACGTCGTGCGCACCGCGATCGAGGCGCTGGCCGCGACCCTGGGCGGGACCCAGTCGCTGCACACCAATTCGTTCGACGAGGCGGTCGCGCTGCCCACCCCGTTCTCGGCCCGGATCGCGCGCAACACCCAGCTGATCCTGCAGCACGAGACCGGCATCACCAACGTGGTCGATCCGCTGGCCGGCTCCTACTATGTCGAGAGCCTGACCCACAGCCTGGTGGTCGAGGCGCGCAAGCTGATCGACGAGGTCGAGGCGCTGGGCGGCATGACCCGTGCGGTGGAATCGGGCATGCCCAAGCTGCGCATCGAGGAGGCAGCGGCCCGCCGGCAGGCACGCGTCGACCGCGGCGAGGACGTGATCGTCGGGGTGAACCGCTTCCAGCCCGACGCGGCCGAGGACATCGACGTCCTCGACATCGACAACACGGCCGTGCGCGAGGCACAGGTCGCGCGGCTGGCGCAGGTGCGCGGCGCGCGCGACGAGTCACGCTGCAGGGCCGCGCTCGACGCGATCACGAAGATCGCGGAGACCGGCGCGGGCAACCTGCTCGCGGCCAGCGTCGAGGCGGCGCGGGCGCGGGCTACCGTGGGAGAGATTTCCGATGCGATGGAAGGGGTGTTCGGTCGGCACCGGGCGAGCGTGAAATCGATCTCGGGCGTCTATGCGGCGGCCTATGACGACGACGCGGGGTTCCAGAAGGTCCTGGCGGACGTCAATGCGTTCGCCGAGGAGGAGGGGCGCCGGCCGCGCATGCTGGTGGTCAAGCTTGGACAGGATGGGCACGACCGCGGCGCCAAGGTGATCGCGACGGCATTCGCCGATCTGGGCTTCGACGTGGATGTGGGCCCGCTGTTCGCCACGCCCGAGGAGGCGGCTCGACAGGCGGTCGAGAACGACGTCCATGTCGTCGGCGTCTCGACCCAGGCCGCGGGCCACAAGACGCTGGTCCCGCAGCTCATCGAGGCACTCAGGGCCGAGCACGCCGATGAGGTGGTCGTCATCTGCGGTGGCGTGATCCCGGCCAAGGACTACGAATTCCTCAGGTCGCGGGGGGTTTCCGCGATCTATGGACCCGGCACAAACATTCCGAACGCGGCAAGCGAGGTTCTCGACATGATTCGGCTAAACCGGCGCGCGGCCGCCTGATCCGATGTCCGGGGGGAGGACCGGCAGGCGGACGATACCGTCTACGAACTCGTCGACAGGGTGCCCCCGCGTGCGGACGCGGGGCCCGGCTGGGCCGCATGGCTGTTCGCGGGCCTGGGCGCGGCGTGGCTCGTCTATTTCTCTTGGTTCATCTCGCGCACCGTCGGCTGGTCGGTGGTGCCGCAGCTGCTGCCCCACGAGGTGGGTGGCGTGGCGGCGGGCATGGCGGCTCCCGCGGCCGTGCTGTTCGCGATTGCCGCGTTCGTGGCGCACCGCCAGCGCCTGAACTGGCGCCTGCGCGAACTCGATGAATAGATCCTTCGGCTCGAGGCGCCGCACGAGCGCGCCGAATCCGGATTGGTCGAACTCGGCGGCCAGCTTCGCGCCTATGCCGCGGAACTCGAGGGCGCGGTGTCGAACGCGCGCGCGCAACTCGCCGATCTTCGCGGCGGTTTCGAATCCGAGATCGAACGCATGGAAACGATTGCCGGAACCCTGCGCGGACAGGCCGCGGAGTCGGCCGGCGAACTGCGCAGCCGGACCGACGAGCTGGCCGATATCGCCGACCGGGTGACTGGCCAGCTCCAGCGTATCCACGCCTCGGGGCATGAAGAGGCAGAGGCGATCGACGGCGCGACGCGCCGCGCTGCGGAGGCGGTGCGCGAGCTGGTCGGTGCGTTGCGCGGCCAGGTCGCCGCGTTCGAGGAGGGAATCCAGGAGGCGGTAAAGGGCACGGTCGACCGGGTCGCGGGCGTCGGGGACTCCGCCGCGCGCGACATTCTCGCGGCAGCCGACGACGTGGTCGCGCGCACGGAAGAGGTGGTGAACGCCGTCAGCCGCCAGGCAAGCACGGCCAGCACCGCCATCAGCGACGCCGGCAGCCAGGCGGCCGGTGCGATCGCCCAGGCGAGCGACGATTCCGTGTCGCGCGCCGAGACGTTGGGCGCGCAGCTCGAGCAGCGTGCCGGCGAAGCCGGGGCGGCGTTCGAGGAGGCGATCTCGCGCGCCGCCGAACGCCTGGCCACCATGTCGCAGGAAGCCGGCGTCCACGCCGATCAGCTCATGCGCAGCCTGTCGGGCCGCGTCGAGCAGACCGGCGGCGCGTTCGAACGGGTCGCCAACGCCGTCGCCGGCCAGGTGGCGCAGGTGACCGCGGATGCGGTCCGCCAGGTCCAGGAAACCAGCGAGGCAGCTTCGGCGAACATCGCCCAAACCGTACAGACGCTGGAGGCGGGAATCGCTGCCGCACGGCACCAGGCCGACGGTATGTCGGCGGACCTGCGGACCCAGGCCGATCGCTTCGCGACGATGTCGCGCACGAACCTGGAACAGGTGGAAGCGATGAGCGAACGCCTGCGCGGCCTTGCCGAGCAGCTTGCGGACGCCAGCGATTCGGCGGACGAGAAGGGTCGTGCGCTGGGCCAGGCGTTCCGTTCCGAGGCGAACGTTCTCGAAACCGTTGCGCGCACGGCCTCGGTCGAGGCGGAACGGATTGCCGCGCGATTGCTCGAGGCGTCTACCATGTTGTCGCAATCGAGCGGTTCGGTCGCTGCCGATGCGGCGGAAGTGCGCGAATCCTTCGGTGACCACGCCGCGGCGATCGAGACCGAACTCGATGCGGCCCTGGCGCGGGCGAAGCGCGCGTGCGAGGAGTTCAACCGGCAGCAGGAGACGCTGGAATCGGCGGCCGATGCCGCCCATGCGCGGATTTCGGCGATCCGCGAGACGCTCGGGGAGGGAACGCAGGCCCTCGAGCAGTCCGCGGAACTGGCGAGCAACCACCTGCGCGAGCTGCGTGAGCAACTCGTCAACGAGCAGCATTCGCTGGGTGACATCGTCGCGGGCGCCGAGACACGGGTCGCCAAGGTGGGAGACCTGCTGCGCACGGGCGCGAGCACGGTCGAAGACGCGGCCGAGGCCGCAGAGACGGCCGCGCGCAACGCGCACGAGGCCCTGCGCCGGCAATCCCAGGAGCTTACCAACGCCAGCGTGACCGCAGGTGCGCGCGCCGAGGCGCTGGGCGAGTCCCTGACCCAGCACACGCGCGTCCTGCTGGACGCCTCGTCGGAGGCCGGCCGCAAGGCCGAGGAGGTTCACGCCGCCTATCTCGATTCGAACCGCGGCGTCTTCCTCCACACCGTCAGCCGGGTGCTCGACACGCTCGGCTCGGTCGGCATCGAGATCGACGGGATCCTGGAAGAGGGCAGCGCGCCCGACATCATGCGGCGTTTCGCCAAGGGCGACCGCGGTGTTGCACTGCGCCGGATATCCACCCGCATCAAGGATCCGATCGCGGTGGCGCGGGTGCGCGAGCTGTTCGAGGACGACGAGGACTTCCGGGCGCTGGCCAGCCGCTATCTGCGCGAGTTCGAGCGGCTGCTGGCCCAGTCCGGCGAGGCCGACCCTGACGAACTCCTCAGCGCCAGCCTGCTGACCGCCGATGTCGGCAAGGCCTACCTGCTGCTGTCGCGCGCCGTCGAACGCCACAAATAGCCGCGGATTTCCGGTTTTTCCTCTTCTTCCTGACGTTTATCAGGTTGAGGAAAATATTGCCTTCCGTATAGAAATAGGATTCTGCATATAAAATTTCATATGAAATGTTAATGATTTAAACAATTGACGTATAGATTGGATTGTGTAGTTTTCTCTTGGGTTCGGGATTTCAATCACGCCTTCGGCTTACGAATGGAAACTTCGATCGATCAGACCGACCGCATGCTGCTGGACGTGGTGCAGGCGGATGCGCGCCTTTCGTTCCGCGAGATCGCGCGGCGTATCGGCATGTCGACCCCGGCGGTGGCGGATCGCATCCGGCGCCTCGAAGCGGCCGGTGTCATCGAAGGATATGCCGCGCGGGTGGACCGGGCCGCCATCGGTCGAGCCATCGGCGCATTCATCCGGCTGACGGTCTCTGACCGCGACTTCCATCGGGTCACCGGCCTTTGCCGTTCGCTCGACTGTGTGGTCGAATGCCACCACATCACCGGGGATGACAGCTTCGTCATCCGGATCGCCGTGGCCTCGATCGCGGAGCTCGAAGACGTGATCGCGCGATTCCGCAAGATCGGTGCGGCGCGCAGTTCGGTCATCCTGTCCTCGCCCGTCGACGGCAAGCCGGCCGTGCCCGCGGATGGCGGCGTGGTGGCGGCCGCGGGCAGGCGCTAGGGTATCGCCATGACCGGAGCACCGGACCTCGCAGACGCCATTTCCCGCCGCGACCGGCGGGCGCTGGCGCGCGCGATCACCCTGATCGAATCGACCCGGGAAGACCATCGCGCCGAGGCCGAAGCGCTCCTGGAACTGCTTTTGCCGCAGACGGGCAATTCGATCCGGATCGGCATTTCCGGGGTGCCCGGCGTGGGCAAGTCGACCTTCATCGAGACCTTCGGCCAGCATCTGATCGATGCGGGGCACCGGGTCGCCGTTCTGGCGGTCGATCCGTCCTCGAAGCGCAGCGGCGGATCGATCCTCGGCGACAAGACGCGGATGGAGCGCCTGGCCCGCTCGCCCGAGGCGTTCATCCGGCCGAGCCCCACGGCGGGCACGCTGGGCGGCGTCGCGCGCCGCACCCGCGAGGCCCTGCTCGCCTGCGAGGCCGCGGGCTTCGATGTCATCCTGGTCGAGACCGTCGGCGTGGGCCAGTCCGAGACGGCCGTCGCCGACCTGGTCGACATGTTCTTGCTGCTCCTCCTGCCCGGCGGTGGCGACGAGCTACAGGGGCTCAAGCGCGGGATCATGGAGATGGCGGACCTGGTCGTCGTCAACAAGGCCGATGGCGACATGGTCGACGCCGCCAGCCGGTCGGCATCGGAGTACGCGAACGCGCTGCGGCTGCTGCACCCGCCCACGGCCGACTGGCTGCCCGAGGTGGTGACCTGCTCGTCGCTCGAGGGGACCGGGATCGCCGAGATCGGCGCGCTGGTCGGCAGGTTCCGCGACCAGGTGCGCGCGTCGGGTGCGCTCGAGGCACGCCGGGCGGAACAGGCGCGGCGCTGGATGTGGGGCGAGGTCGACGAGCACCTGCTGGCGGCATTCCGCACGCATCCGGGGGTGCGCGCGAAGCTGGCGGAGCTCGAGCGCATGGTGGCCGATGCGCGGCTGACCCCCTCGGCGGCGGCCCAGTCGCTCCTCGACGCCTTCCGGGCGTCGTGACGATGGCGCTTGCGCGGGGTTGACCGGAACCCGCGCTTCGCCTAAACACCTCGCCGTCGCGCCGATTTCGGCGCGTAACCATTTCATGGAGCGAGAAAATGTCGCGCCGCTGCGCCATTACGGGCAAGGGTGTGATGACTGGCAACAACGTCAGCCACGCCCACAACAAGACGCGTCGCCGGTTCCTGCCGAACCTGCAGACCACGATGCTTTACAGCGAGACGCTCAATCGGGGCGTGCGGCTGAGCCTTTCGACCCGCGCGATCCGCACGATCGAGCACAAGGGCGGGGTCGATGCCTATCTGCGAGGAACGGCCGCGGCCGAGCTGCCGCGCGAGTTGCGCCGCATGAAGCGCGATCTCGAAAAGGCCGCGACCGCCGGCTGAACCGGCTCAACGCCGAACGAAAAGCCCGCGTTTCGCGGGCTTTTTTGATTCCGCAGCGCTATATCTTCGCGATGTCCGATAACATGCCCCACACCGTGGCCGGCTATCCCGGTTTCGCCTTCGACGTCACGCACACGACGACCGCCGATCCCGGCTGGCCGGGCGCGGCGCGCATCGGCCTGCTGACGACGCCCCACGGCACGATCGAGACCCCGGCCTTCGTTTTCTGCGCCACGCGCGGCGCCCTGCGCGGCGTGCTTCCCGCCCAGGCGAAGGCCGAGGCGACCCAGATCGTGCTGGGCAACACCTATCACCTGATGCTGCAGCCGGGGCCCGAGCGGATCGCGGCGCTGGGCGGCCTGCACGCGATGATGGGCTGGGACGGCCCGATGCTGACCGATTCGGGCGGGTTCCAGATCTTCTCCCTGGGGCGCAAGGGCGGCACGAAGGAGATCAAGGGCAGCCGCGCCGACACCCGCGCGCCCTCGCTGCTGTCGATCGAGGAGGCAGGCGCGACCTTCCGCTCCTACATCGACGGGGCGATGGTGCACCTGACACCGGAGGACTCGATCCGCATCCAGCGGGCGATCGGCGCCGACATCATCCTCGTGCTCGACGAGTGCACGCCCTACCATGTCGACCGCGACTACACCGCGCGTTCGATGGCGCTCACCCACCGCTGGGCCGCGCGCTCGCTGGAGGAGTTCGGGCGGGCGGAGGCCGGCTCGGCAGGCCCCCAGGCGCTCTATGGCATCACCCAGGGCGGGGTCTACGAGGATCTGCGCCGCGAGAGCGCCGAATTCACCGCGGCGCAGCCCTATTTCGGCTATGCGGTCGGCGGCTGCCTGGGCGGCGATGCCGACGAGATGGATGCGGTGGTCGCGCTGGCGATGGCGCCGCTCAATGCCGCGACGCCGGCGGCACGGCCGATCCACCTGCTGGGCGTCGGCGGGGTCCGCGACATCTGGTACGGCGCGGCCAAGGGCATCGACACCTTCGACTGCGTCAATCCGACGAGGCTAGCGCGCCACGGCAGTGCCTATCTGCGGCCGGGACTGGGCGAGACCGAGGGCGGACGCGACGTCATCAACCTCAAGAACGCACGCTTCCGCGACGACAACGGCCCCCTCGACCCGGAATGCGACTGCGCGACCTGCCGCACGGTGAGCCGCGCCTACGTCCACCATCTGGTCAAGGCGGGCGAGCTGAACGCCATTTCGTTGCTGGCCGTGCACAATGTCCGGTTCATGAACCGGCTGCTCGATGCGGTGCGTGCGGCGATCCGCGACGACGACTACGCCGCCGCCCAGGCCCACTGGATTGGCGCCTAGCGGTAGCGTTCGAGTGCGCCGGCCAGGATCTCGCGGGCCGGTGCGGTGCCGTCGATCGGCTCCATGTGGCGGCTCTTGATCTTCCAGCCGGCGTCGGTGCGCACCAGCTCCCAGCGGTTCGAGACCACGCGGTGCACCCGGTAGCCGTTGGTCGTGCCATGGTTGGGCAGCTCGCGCGGCGCGGCCTCGCGGTCGGGGTGCATGATCTGTATGTAGGACGTCACATGCGCCCGGTCGCCGTCGAGTTCGATGTGCGGCAGCGCGGCCAGATGGGCGATGCCGCCCGCGATCGCCTGCTAGTGGGCGGGCGTCAGGGTGAAGACGGCGATCGCCTCGTGTCCCACCGCACCGTCGAGGCCGGCGCCCCGGTCGAAGACGCCGTCCTCGGTGTAGACCGCGCGGGTGTAGTAGCCCGCGCCGGTGTCCGCGCTGGGCGGGTGAGCCGCGATCAGGTTGAGGATCTCGAGCCGGTCCTCGACGGCGCGCTGGCGCGCCTCGAACGTCGCATCGTCACGCTGTGCCATGGGTTCCTCCCTCTTGCCGTCGCCCCTCAGGGCAGCAATTCGAACATCAGAAGCAGGGTCGGGCGATCTTTCGCGAAGTCGTTGTCGCTCGCCAGGTAGACCAGCGTCTGGCCGCGGCCGGCCATGCGCGCGGTCACGGCCTCGAAGTTGGCGGTCACGAACGGCGGTTCGAGGCGCGCGATTTCGGTGGTCTGGATGGGCGCGCCGGGACGCAGCTTGCGCTTGTCGATCTCCGCGATGCGGGTGCCCCGCGAGCTTTCGCCCGCGAAGCGCCGCTCGATGACGACGATGTCACCGTCGGGCAGCAATGCGGCCCCGACCGGCTTGTAGGGCGGGAACAGGCTGTAGGCCATCGGCGTCCACTCCGCCCCGTTGCCCAGCCAGGCATAGGTGAAGCCACGGACGGTGGGCAAGTCCTCCGCGATCAGCAGGACTTTCCGGTCCTCGGTCTCGCTCGCCGCCTCGATGCCGCTGTTGCCGCGGGCCCGCAGGATTCCCGGCGGGGTGTTGAGCTGGCGCGGCGCGGCGCGCAGCGGCTCGAACGAACGCGGGTATTGCAGGACCCGGTGATTGCGTTCGAAGGCGACGATCCAGCCGCCGTCGGCTATCCGGGCGATCGCCTCGATATCGGAATTGCGCTCGTCGCCGATGTTGCGGCTGGCAGCACCCAGGACCGGGCGGATCTTCACCAGCTTTGCGCCCGAGAGTTTGCCGCCCGCGTCATAGTCGAGAAACACCTCGGCCGCATGCCCCCGGTCGGTCAGCATGGTCACGGTGCGCCCGCCGGGCTCGATCTCCATCGCCGAGACGCCGCCGAAATTCTCATCCTCGAAGCGCTGCGCGATGCCGCCGCGCCAGCTCAGCCGGCCGACGCGATCCTGGCCGCCCAGCCCGTCATGCAGGGCGATGGGCTCGGATTGCGCATGCGCGGGCGCGGCGCCGAGGACGAGCGCGAGGAGGCATGCGAGGCAGAAGCGGGTCATGGCCCCTTATACACCGGGCAACGGGCCGGACCGGCACGGGCGAAAATCGCGGGCCCGTTCAGGCGACCTTAGGCACGCCCCCGGACTGGGGCCGGCGCCGCGCCGATTCTTCCTCGTCGAAGAGCTCGGCGAGCTGGTCCATCACCGTGCCGCCAAGCTGTTCGGCATCAATGATCGTGACCGCGCGCCGGTAGTAGCGCGTCACGTCGTGTCCGATGCCGATGGCCAGCAGTTCGACGGGCGAGTAGGTCTCGATCCACTCGATCACCTGGCGCAGGTGGCGCTCCAGGTAGTTGCCGGCATTCACCGAGAGGGTCGAATCGTCGACCGGTGCGCCGTCGGAAATGATCATCAGGATGCGCCGCTGCTCGGAGCGCGCGAGCAGGCGGTTGTGCGCCCACAGCAGCGCCTCGCCGTCGATGTTTTCCTTCAGGAGTCCCTCGCGGAGCATCAGGCCGAGATTCTTGCGTGCGCGCCGCCACGGGGCATCCGCCGACTTGTAGATGATGTGGCGAAGGTCGTTCAGGCGCCCGGGGTTCGACGGCTTGCCCGCCGCCAGCCACTTCTCGCGCGCCTGGCCGCCTTTCCAGGCCCGCGTCGTGAAGCCCAGGATCTCGACCTTCACCCCGCAGCGCTCGAGCGTGCGGGCGAGGATGTCGGCGCTCATCGCGGCGACCGAGATGGGGCGGCCGCGCATCGAGCCAGAATTGTCGATCAGCAGGGTCACGACCGTGTCGCGGAAATTCGTGTCCTGCTCGATCTTGAACGACAGCGGGTGGGCCGGGTTGGTCACCACGCGGGTCAGGCGTGCGGTGTCGAGCAGGCCCTCCTCCAGGTCGAACTCCCAGTTGCGGGTCTGCTTGGCCATCAGCCGGCGCTGCAGCCGGTTTGCCAGGCGCGAGATCACGTTCTGCAGATGGCCGAGCTGCTGGTCGAGCTGCTGGCGCAGCCGCGACAGCTCGTCGGGGTCGCACAGGTCGGGCGCCTCGACGGTCTCGTCATATTCCTGGGTGAACGCCGCGTAGACGAAGCGTTCGGGCTGGTTGTGGCCGTATTCCGGCGGCCGCCAGGGCTTGCCCGGCGCGTCGGGATCCTCGTCGCCCGCACCCGGCTCGAGGTCGCCGTCGCCGTCCTCGAACGGCATCTCGATCTCCTCGGCGTCGGCGTCGCCGCTCTCGTCATCGCCCGCGCTGTCCATCGCGCGGGCCTCGCCGTCGGCGTCGCCCTCGCCGGTCGATTCGCCTTCGGCCTCGTTCTGGTCCTCGCCCGATGCCTCGTCGGCGTCGGGTTCGGCGGACATTTCCTCGTCGGCGAGGCCGAGGTCGGAGATCATCTGACGGACCAGATCCTGGAAGGCCGACTGGTCGTCGAGCCGGGTGTCGAGGTCCGACAGCGTCGCCCCGATCCGCGACTCGACATACGGTCGCCACAAATCGACCATCTGGCGCGCCGAGGGTGGCGGTGCCATCCCGGTCAGCGCCTCGCGGACGAGCAGGGCAACGGCATCGGCGACCGGTGTCTGCTCGCGCTGGGTGATGCGCGCGAAACCCCGGTCGCGGCAGCGCGCCTCGAGCGCGGCGCCGAGATTTTCGGCGACGCCCGCCATCCGGCGCGCGCCGATCGCCTCGACCCGGGCCTGCTCGACCGCGTCGTAGAGTGCGCGCGCGGCGGGCGCGGACGGAACCGAGTTCTGGTGCAGTTCGGCGTCGTGGTGGCGCATGCGCAGGGCCAGCGAATCGGCCTCGCCGCGCACGATCGAGACCTCCTCGGCGGGCAGGTCGCGCGCCGGCAGCGGCAGGCGCGCATCGAGGCCGGCCATGCCCGGCGGGTCAGGCGTGAACGACACCGTAAGCTCGGGCTCGCGGGCCATCGCACGCATGCACGACGCCGTGACCCGACGGAATTCCTCGATCGGTGCGTCGCCGCCCTTGTTCGGCCCCGCCATCGGCGCGTTACTGGGTCTTGGTCGGGGCGACCACGCTGTCTTCGAGGTCGGTGCCGAAGCAGCGCTGGTAATACTCGGCCACGGTCGGACGCTCGACCTCGTCGCACTTGTTGAGGAACGTCACGCGGAACGCCAGCGGGATCGATCCGAAGATCCGGGCATTCTCGGCCCAGGTGATCACCGTGCGCGGGGACATGACCGTCGAGATGTCGCCCGCCACGAAGCCGTTTCGGGTCAGCTCGGCGGTGGCGACCATCGCCGAGATCTTCTTGCGGCCCTCGTCATTATCATAGTCCGGGGACTTCGCCGCGACGATGTCGACCTCCTGCTCGTGGGGCAGGTAGTTGAGCGTCGTCACGATGTTCCAGCGGTCCATCTGCGCCTGGTTGATCTGCTGGGTGCCGTGATACAGGCCCGTCGTGTCGCCCAGACCGACCGTGTTGGCCGTCGCGAACAGGCGGAAGCTCGGATGCGGGCGGATGACCTTGTTCTGGTCGAGCAGGGTCAGCTTGCTGTCGGCCTCGAGCACGCGCTGGATGACGAACATCACGTCCGGCCGGCCGGCGTCGTACTCGTCGAACACCAGCGCGCAGGGATGCTGCAAGGTCCAGGGCAGCAGTCCCTCGCGAAACTCGGTCACCTGGACGCCGTCGCGCAGCACGATCGCGTCCTTGCCGATCAGGTCGATTCGGCTGATGTGGCTGTCGAGGTTGATCCGGATGCACGGCCAGTTGAGGCGCGCGGCGACCTGTTCGATATGGGTCGACTTGCCGGTGCCGTGATAGCCCTGGATCATGACGCGGCGGTTGTGGGCGAAGCCCGCCAGGATCGCCAGCGTCGTGTCGTGGTCGAAGCGGTAGCTCTCGTCCAGCGCCGGCACATGGATGGTCTCTTCCGAGAAGGCCGGGACCTCCATGTCGGTGTCGATGCCGAAGACCTGGCGCGCCGAGACCATGATGTCGGGCTCGGGCGTCGTGGGCATGTCGGAGCTGGTCAGCGTTTCGTTCGGTTCCATTGATCGGTCCACTTCGTCAAATCGTCTCTCGTGCGGTCGGATCCGTCGTCACGGTCCGACCGATTGCATCAGTGTCGCGTAGGCCTGATTGATCGCCTTGAGGCGTTCTTCGGCGAGCTTGTCGCCACCATTCGCGTCGGGATGGTGCTGTTTTACCAGCTCCTTGTAGCGCCGTTTTATAGCGTCAGCCGTCAGCGGTGGCGATAAATTCATTATAGCAAGCGCATCGGTATCCTCGGAGTCCGTCGCGACCGTGCGACGGTGCGCTTCTTCGGCCGCCTCCTCGTCGAAGAAACCGAACCCGTCGCGCAGTTTTTCCGCGCCGCGGCCACCGTTCAGCGGCCAGGTCGGCCGGTGCCAATAGGTCGTGCCGCGCCGGTCGGCCTCGATCTCGTCCTCGCTCATGTCGGCGTAGTAGTTCCACCGGCTGTTGTAGTCGCGCACATGTTCGAGGCAGAACCACAGATAGTCGCGCACGCGCTCGCGCGAGCGCGGTGCGCGGAAGTCGCCCGGCAGGTCGCATTCCGGGTGTGCGCATGCGCGCTCATCGGAATCCGCGTGCCAGTCTTCCGTCAGGAAGGCGTCGAGATCGACCGTCTTGCGCCGCTTCGCCATGGCCGGAATATGTCGAGACAGGTGGTACAAGGCAACATGGGACAAAACCGGAGGAATTGCCGATGAATCGCGCCGAACGCATCCGAATCGCCATCGCGGATTCCCTGTCGCCCACCAGGCTCGTGGTGGAAGACGATTCCGCACGGCATGCCGGACATGCCGGTGCCCAGCCGGGCGGCGAGACGCACTTCAACCTCCTGATCGTGGCAGATGCGTTTACCGGGCAATCGCGCGTCGCGCGCCAGCGCGCGGTCCACGAGATTCTCGCGCGCGAGTTCGAATCAGGCCTGCACGCGCTGTCGATTCGCGCGCTCAGCCCCGCGGAGGCGCGAAATGAAACAAACTGAAACGAATATGTAATAAATGTTGCAAATGCGGCCTGCCGCGCCTACGATCCGACCTTGGAAATCCAGTGGACTCCCACAATATCGGGAAGGCGACGGATATGCTGATCAACCGCAACATCACTGTCGGGCGACTGCGCACGAGCGTGCGCCTCGAGCCCGAATTCTGGGATGCGCTGTCGGACATCGCGGCGCGCGAGCGTGTCTCGGTCGACCGTCTGTGCACGATCATCGACGCGAATGTCGGAGAGCTCGGCCGGACCGCGGCAATCCGGGTGTTCATCGCGAGCTACTTCGCCGATCTGCTGGCGCGGGTTGAGGCGCCGGCGCTAGCGGCAGTGAAACCGGCGGGCGAATCGGGCGACCACCGGACGGCGGCACAGCCCGCGTGGCGCGCCTTCGGCTGAACGGCGGATCGCACCGGTTCAATCCCCTGCCGGACCGTCGTAATGGTCCGGCCACAGTTCCCTGACCTTGAGGCCGTCGCTGCGGAATGCGTGGCACGTGTTCAGCAGTCGCGGCGGGCCGTCTGAGCTGGCCTCGCCTTCCGGGCGTTCGCGGTTCTTGATCGGATAGATCGTCTGGAAGGCCGTCGTCGCGACTGGCCCCAACAGTTCCACGATATGGGTACAGCCCTCCACGCCGCCGACCCGTTCGCGCACCGCGCGCCGCCATCCGGCGCCGATTCGCACCCCGACCAGGCGCTCGAAGTTCGGCGCCACCTCGCGGCACACCGCGAAGGGGCTGTAATCGGTGACGACCTCGACCGCGCGGATCAGCAGCTCGTCGTCGACGGTCAGGCGCACCGACATCTCGTGAACGGGCACACCGGGCGGCACGTCGCCGCGCTCCTTGTTCTGGAACGTGTAGGTCTTCACGTCGACCAGCCGGCCCTCGATGTCCCACAGGCCGTCGGCGCGCCGGTAGCCGTTGCATTCGACGGTGCGGGTGTGGATGTGTTCGCGTTCGGCCGGTTTCGACAGGGGCATGGGACGGATCCTGCGGCAGTGGGTTCGCGCGAACTACCGGTTCGCCGGGACGGGGTCAAGCCGGCCTAGGCGCCGTCCCGGGACGCCTCGCCGGCGCCGGCGCGCGGGGTGATCCGCAGCGTGCGGAGCTGGTTGCCCGAGCGGCGCAGCACGTCGACCTTGAGGTCGCCGATCGCGAAGCTCTGGCCCTCCTCGGGGATCAACCGGGCTTCGTGGAGCACCAGGCCGGCGACGGTCGTCGCCTCCTCGTCCGAGAGCCGCCAGTCGAGTTCGCGGTTCAGGTCGCGGATCGTGACGCGCCCGTCCACCAGGAACGATCCGTCGCCCTGCCGCCGCAGGCCGGGGACCGGAACGTCGTGCTCGTCGTCGATCTCGCCGACGATTTCCTCGATGATGTCCTCGAGCGTGACCACGCCCTGGAACGCGCCGTACTCGTCGATGACCAGCGCGAAATGTTCGCGCCGGTCGCGGAACTCGTGAAGCTGGCTCAGGCAGTCGGTCGATTCGGGCACGAACCAGGGTTCGCCCGCCACTGCGCGAATGTCCATCTCGTCGATGTGGCCGTCATGGTTCTGGACCTCGCGCAGGAGCGCCTTGGCGTGCAGCACCCCGACGATGTTTTCGGGCTCGTCGATATAGATCGGCACGCGCGTATAGGGCGATTCGAGCACCTTGGTGACGATCTCGCCCGGCGACAGGGCGCCGTCGATCATCTTGACATCGGTGCGGTGGGTCATGATCTCTCCGACCTCGACATCGTCGAGGTCCATCACGCCACCGAGCATCATGCCCTCGTGCGCCGACACAATGTTGGTGTCGGCGTGCAGCCGGATGGCGCCGCGCAGCTCCTCCTCGCGGGCCTGGCCCTCCGCCGTGCCGGCGGGCTCCCCCAGCAGACGAAGCAGGCCGCTCACCACCAGTTCGACCGCCTTGGCGGCGGGGGTCAGCACGAGGACGATCAACCGGACGGGAGCCGCCACGCGAAGCGCCATCGCATCTGCGTGGCGGATGGCATAGGTCTTGGGCAGCACCTCGGAGAAGATCACGACGAGGACGGTCATCGCGACGGTCGCATACGCGACGCCGGCATCGCCGAACCAGGTGATCATCACGCTGGTTGCCAGCGCCGACGCCAGGATGTTGACGATGTTGTTGCCGATCAGGATGCCTCCGATCAGGCGTTCCTGGCTCGCATGCAGCAGGTTGACGATGCGCGCGCGCGGGTTCCCGTCGCTGGCGAGCTGGTGCATGCGCGGCCGTGACGCGCCTGTAAGTGCGGTCTCGGAGCCCGAGAAGAATGCCGACAGCACCAGCAGGACGATGATCGCGATGACGGTGAATGTGATGGGATCGCTCATGATGTTCGTCCCCTATATGGGGTCTCAGGCCGCGTCGGCCATACCCGAGAGCAGTTCCACGACATCGGATGTCTCGACCTCGTTGGTCAGGAACGCCTCGCCGATGGCGCGCGCGAGCACGAAAGTGGGGCGCCCGTGCTGGACTTTCTTGTCGTGGCCGATATGCGCCAGCAACCGGCCCGCGTCCCAGCCGGCACCCGGATGGGCGGGGAAACCGGTGGGCAGGCCGACGGCGGCGATGTGTGCGCGCACCCGCTCGGCATCGGCGCGCGGGCAAAGGCCGAGGCGCGCGGACAGTTCGAACGCGAGGACCATGCCGATCGCGACCGCCTCGCCGTGGAGCAGCGCATCGCCGTATCCGGTCTCGGCCTCCAGCGCGTGGGCGAAGGTGTGCCCGAGGTTGAGCAGGGCGCGCCGTCCGGTCTCGCGCTCGTCCTGGTTCACGATCTCGGCCTTCATCTCGCAGGCGCGCCCGATAGCGCGAATCCGCGCCCCGGGGTCTCCGGCAAGCAAACTCGCTCCCTCGGCCTCGCACCAGTCGAAGAAGGCGGCATCGCCCAGCAGCCCGTACTTGACCGTCTCGGCATAGCCCGCACGCAATTCGCGCGGGGGCAGGGTGTCGAGCGTGTCGGTGTCGGCGACGACCAGGCGCGGCTGGTAGAAGCTGCCGACGAGGTTCTTGCCGTGGCGCGAGTTGATCGCCGTCTTGCCGCCGACGGAGCTGTCGACCTGGGCGAGGAGCGTGGTCGGCACCTGCATGAACTCGACCCCGCGCAGGGTGATGCTTGCGGCGAAGCCGGTCAGGTCGCCGACGACGCCACCGCCCAGCGCCACCAGCACGCTGCCGCGCTCGATACCGCCCGCGATCAGGTCCTCGATCAGGTCCTCGAGCACCGGATACGACTTGGTCGCCTCGCCGGCCGCGACCGTCACGAGACGCGTCGTGTGCCCCGCGGCGGTCAGGCTCTGTCCGAGCCGGTCGGCATACAGCGGCGTAACGTTGGAATCCGAAACGATCACCGTGCGGCGCGCGCCCAGGCGTTCGGCGAGCAGCGCGCCGGCGCGGTCGATCTGGCCCGGCCCGATGGCAATGTCGTAGGAGCGCGGCCCGAGATCGACCCGGACCGTGGTGCTGGAATCGGAAGCGCTGCGCATCTCGTTCAGTCTCTCGCCATCTTTGCCGCGTGCCGGTCGAGCGCAGCGATCACGCGCTCGACGGTTTCCTCGGGCGGTCCGTTGTAGCTCTCGACTACGATGTCGGCCTGCTCATAGATCGGATAGCGCTTTTGCATCAAGTGCTTGAGTGTCTTGCGCGGATCTTCGGTCTTGAGCAAGGGCCGGTCGCTGCGCCGCGAGGTGCGCTCGACCAGAGTGTCGAGGTCGGCCCGCAGCCAGACCGAGATGCCGTTTTCGCGGATCGCGGCGCGGGTCGTGTCGTCCATGAAGGCGCCGCCGCCCGTCGCAAGCACCTTGGGCGCACCGTCGAGCAGCCGCGCGATAACCCGGCGTTCGCCGTCGCGGAACGCCGCCTCGCCGTGGCGCGCGAAGATCTCCTCGATGGTGCAGCCGGCCGCCTTCTCGATTTCCGTGTCGGCGTCGACGAAGGGAATGGCGAGCCTCGTGGCCAGCCGCCGCCCGATGGACGACTTGCCGGCGCCCATCAGCCCGACCATCACGATCGACTGCTCGGGTGCACGCGGCTGTTCGGTCCGGTCGTCGGCGGGGCGACTGGGTTCGGCTTGTTCAGAATCGCTCATGCACTGCTATCTTGTCGCGGTTCGGGCGCACGCGTGAGCGCCCCGGAATCGCCATGGTTCGAAGGCCATAATAGGCGTTCGCGCCGTGCCCGGCGAGCGTCGAGATCGCAGTCGGGCCATTGCACGATGCAAGAGACGAATCGGAGGCTGGATTGGCCAAGTACATCGTCCTGATCTTCCTGGCCGCGATCGTGGCGGGCGGCGTGTTCCTTGCGACGTGGGATATCCCCGCGCCGACGGAGCAGGTCGAGAAGACGATATCCAATGACCGGTTCCCGCGCTGATCGGCTGACGCGCCGAATTGCCGGCGCGACGGTTGCCGCGGCGCTGCTGGTCGCGGTGCCGGCGGTTGCGCAGCAGTCCGGTCCGGTCCGCCTGGCACCGCTGCCCGCGCCGGCCAGCCCGTCCACCGACGCCGCGCCCGCACCCGTGGATACGGTGGCGCCGGGCGGAATCGTGATCGAGGGGCTCGCGACGGTCGCGGGGGATGCCGTCGGCATCCTCGACGATGCGTCGGGCGGCCTGGGAGCGGACATGTGGCAGGCGACCGGTCGGGCGGATGCCGCCCGCCTGCTCGCCGGTCTGCCCGCGCGATACCCGTTCGACACGGCCCGTGCACTCGCCCGTCACCTGCTGCTGACAACCGCGATCCCGCCGGTTGGCCCCGCCGGGGACGGCGACCTGATGCGCGCGCGGGTCGCGGGGCTGGTGGCCATGGGCGCTCATGCCGACGCCCTGAAACTCGTCGCGGCCGTCGACTCGCGGGCGGTGCCCGAAGGTCTCGCGGCGCCCGCCGTCGCAGCACATTTCCTGTCCGGCGACATCGTGGGCGGCTGTTCGGTCGTCGACAATTTCGGCGGTGGCCACACCGATCTGTTCTGGCAACGGGCGCGGATCGTCTGCCAGCTCGCTGCCGGCCTCGGTGCGGAGGCCTCGCTGGGCCTGGATCTGCTGCGCGAGCAGGGCGGCTCGGCGGGCGGGGTTTTCCGCGATGTGGCATACGCCGCAGCCTTCGACGCCAAGGTTTCGGGCGAGCCGGCAGCGCCGGCGGAGGCACCCGACGCGCTCCTGTTCGCCCTGTTCCAGGTGGCGGGCGTCGCGCCGCCGGAATGGATGCGCGCCACGCGGGAGCCCGCCTTGCTGGCGGGGCTGGTCGCCCATGACGGGCTCGATCCCGAGCGGCGGCTTGAGGTCGCGCACGCTGCGCTGGTCGCGGGACATATCGGGCCCGAGGCCGTGCACGCGGTCTATGCGGCGCTCGGCGCCGACGACGAGGCGATCGTAGCGGCGCTGCTCGAGCCCGAGACGGTGTCGCGTCACCGCTGGCTCGCCTACCTCTATCTCGCCGCGGCCCAGCAGACCGTGCCGATCGCACGCTCGGAGGCGCTGTGGGAGGCGTGGACCTCGGCCGACGGTGCGGGGGCCTTCGACGTGATCGCGCGCACGACCGCACCGCTGCTCGCCGAGATTCCGGCGACCCCGGATTTCGGCTGGCTGTCCGGCATGGCGGCGCGGGTGGCACTGGTGGCCGGCGACGAGGCGCGCGCGCGCGACTGGTATCAGCTCGTCGTCCGCCAGGCGCCTGCGGTCGCGGAACTGGCCCGTGCGGCGACCATGCTCTGGCCGGCCATGCGCGCCATCGGCCGTGCGCCGGCGTCCGAGCCCGTAGCC
>JAYOFO010000034.1:0-27750 GCA_038117265.1 Rhodospirillaceae bacterium | reverse complement strand
CGCCGATGCGGCGATGCGCCCGTAGCTCAGTAGGATAGAGCACGGGATTCCTAATCCCGGGGTCGCAGGTTCGAATCCTGCCGGGCGCACCATTTTCGCCGTATGAATGTCGGGCATTTGAGCTGCTTTTCGCGCGAAAATCCGCACATCCGCGCGCCGTGGGCGGATAATCGGGCCGACATGCACGCGATACGGCCCGTGGTCGACGATTACGACCCCCATGCGTGGCACGACGACACCGTCTATGCCATGCGCTTCCGCGCAGCCGACCCGGATTCCGACATCTGGTCGAGTTCGTTCGAACTCGACATCGATCACATCGTCGATTGGCTGGGCGACCGCGACGGCACACGCTTTCGCATCGTGCCGGCCGACCTCGTCTTCCACGGGGTCAGCGACCTGGCGATGTTCGTCGACTGGGGGAACTCGCGCGGGCGGATCGCGATGAACGAGCCCTCGATCGACCGGATCGTGCGCGTGCCCGTTCCGATGCCGGGGCTCGACCCGGCCGCACCCTTCTATCGCTGGCGGATCGTCTTCAACTGGCCGCAAGGCGGCGAGATCGGCTTCCACGCCAACGGCTAAACCTTGGCCCCGCGCGGCGCACCCGTGCTGCGCCGCGAGCAGCGGCTGGCGCCCGGCGAGGGCCGCTAGCCGCCCGTTCTCAGCCTTCGGTGGGCTCCGGCCGGCCGGTCCAGCGCCGCACCATCCCGTGCGCGATTCCGAACAGGTCGAGCGCCCGGCCGACGGTGTGGTCGACCATGTCCTGGATGGTCTCGGGCCGCGGATAGAAGGCGGGCATCGGCGGCATGATGATCGCGCCGGCCTCCGAGGCCGCGGCGAGCGTCTTCAGGTGGCCGTTGTGCAACGGGCTCTCGCGGACCATCAGGATCAGCCGCCGCCGCTCCTTCAGGGTCACGTCGGCCGCCCGGGTCAGCAGGGTCTGGGTCGCGCCGGTGGCGATCTCGGCCGCAGACTTGATGGCGCATGGCGCGACGATCATGCCGAGGCTGAGCATCGAGCCCGATGCGATCGCGGCCCCCATGTCGTTGGGCGCATAGACATGGTCGGCCAGCGCGTAGAGCGCATCGCGGTCCAGGTCCGTCTCGTAACCCAGGGTCATCAGGCCGGGCCGGGTGACCACCAGGTGGCTCTCCACCCCGGCGTCGCGCAGCGCCTCGAGCAGGCGGATGCCATAGACGATCCCGGTGGCGCCGGAAATGCCGACGACGAGGCGCTTCGGCTCGTCCGCAGGGTAGTAGGGATCGTGGCTCATGGCCGTGTGGTTTTAGCGAAAACCGGGGTCAGGCGCCACGCGCGAGCGCGCGGACCTCGTCGTCGTCGGGGAAACGGCCGGTTTCCAGCTTGGAGAACAGCAGCGTGCCCTCACGCGTGATCTCGAACGACGCTGCGCGTCCCGCCGCGATCTCGACGGTTTCGCCTTCGGCGACGAGCAGGTCCCTCGCACGGAGCGCACGCGGCTCGTAGTTTCACATCCGGCAGTATTCGATACGGATCGCGATGGACCGGCTCCTTGCCTGGTTCGAATATGGGACGCGTTTGATCCAAGGCAACAGGTGGCGCGGCGTGTGCGCTAGAGTGAGGCGATGGACGGACGGATGAATATGCGCGTCGGGCTGGCGATCGTGGCTATCCTGGCGGTCATGGCGCAGCCCGTGCCCGCGGCGGCGCAGGACGAACGCGCGCGGCGCGCCGGTGCCGCGTTGGAGCAGGATTTGTGTTCGCAGTGCCATATCGTGTCCGAGGCCCAGCGCGGGCCCGTGCTCGACGGGGTGCCGTCGTTCCCCGCGCTCGCACGCTCGGACCGGACCGACGCCCAGTTGCGCGCCTGGCTGACCGATCCGCACCCGCCGATGCCGCGTGTGACGCTGTCGGAGAGCGAGATATCGGACGTGATCGCGTACATGCGCTCGTTCTCGGACTGAGGACGTCCATGACGCGCGTTGCGCGGCCGCGAGGAGGCACCGCCCGGGCGATGCGCGAGATCCAGGACGACGTGATTGCCTTCCTGGCCGATCCGGCCAGCCACGGCGCCGGGGTCGATACGGTCGAGCGCATCGACACCCACATCTCGGTGGTGTTCCTGGCCGGTGCGCGCGTGTTCAAGCTCAAGCGCGCGGTGACCCTGCCGTTCCTGGATTACGGAACGCTCGAGAAGCGGCGCTTCTATTGCGAACGCGAGGTGGCGCTGAGCCGGCGCACCGCGCCCGCGCTCGATTCCGTGGAAGGTATACTGACGGCCATCGAGCCGTCTTCCGGCCAGTTCATGATCAAGGTTGGCGGCGATGCCGACAACCTGATGAACTTCCGGGTCAACGAGGAGACGGATCTGCCGAAATTCCTCGACGGCCTGAAGGATGGCGACAAGGTGACCGTTGGCTACGATTCGGCGGAATGCGCACGCAACGAAGTCTGCGTGTCGACAGCGGTCGAAATCGACGCGGCCTCGTAACGCGAACCGGTCCGCGAAGTTGATGTCAGCGGCGGCGGGTGCGGCGAAGGCGGCACCCGCCGTACGCTTCAGTCGCCGCCGAATTCGGGGATGTTGGGCCGCGAGCCCCACATGCAGAAGGACTCGTCCTTGAAGGGAAGCTGGCGCGGGCGCCAGTTCGCGTCGACGCGCCGCACGCCCGACGAATACTCGTAGGTCATGCCGTCGGGCCCTTCGTAATAGAGGAACATCGCGCCCGAGGTGGGGTGCCGGCCCGGCCCGAACCGGATCACGACCTGCCGCTCGGTCAGGAAATAGTAGGACCGCATGATGTCGTCGATCGACTCGACCTGGAAATTGATGTGCTGGATGCCGGGATGGTCGGTCGGGAACAGGGCGATGCGATGGTGCACCGAATCGAACGACATCAGCGGCGCCTCGCCGATCCGGTCGTTCGCGCGGATGTTGAACAGGCCCGACCAGAACTTCTCGTCGCGCCGCGGGTCGGTCGTCTTCAGCCCGATATGGCTGAAATCCGTGATCCCGGCGTCGCGTGAGGGGAAATAGCGCCGGCCCGAGGCGAAGGGGCGGACGACCAGGTCGACCCGGTTGCCGGTCGGGTCCTGGAATTCGATGAAACCCATCACGCGGCGGGCCGCGGCCTCCGCCTCGGTGCCGCGGCGCACGGCAATGCCGGCATCCTCGAGCGTGCGCGCGGCCGCATCGAGCGCGTCGAAGCCCGCGACCTCCAGTCCGAAGACCTGGTCGGCGGGATCGCCCGCGAAATAGACGATGTTGTGGTCGCGGTCGTCGCCGCGCAGATAGACCGCGCCGTGTGCCCGGCCGACCTCCTCGAGCCCGATCATCGACGTGGCGAACGCGACCGCGCCGGCGAGGTCTGCCGTCCCGAGGCGGCAATAGCGGATGTCGACGACCTCGATCATCTGCCGTTCGCCTCCGGCCCGGCTATTCCGCGGCGTCCTTCGAACCCTCGAGCACCGTGCTCAGGTCCGGCTTGCAGCCCCAGGCGCAGAAGGATGCATCGGTAACGGGGAACTGCCGCGCCTTCCATTCGTCGTCGACCATGCGCACGCCGCATGAATACTCGTAGACCATGTCGTCGGGGCCGTAGAAGTACAGGAACCTGGCGCCCGACAGCGAATGCCGCCCCGGTCCCGCCTGAATGCGCACCTGGCGATCCTGCATGAAATAGTTCGAGCGCATCACGTCGTCGGTCTCCTTGACCTGGAAGTTGATGTGCTGGATGCCCGGCCGCTGCGAGGGGAACAGCGCGAAGCGGTGATGCACGGCGTCGAACGTCATCAGCGCCGACCAGCCGATCCAGTCCGACGTGCGGAATCCGAAGGTGTCCTTCCAGAACCGCTCGGCCGCGCGCGGGTCGGTCACGCACAGGCCGATATGGCTGAACTCGTCGATGCCGGCGTCGCGCGACGGTAAATAGCGACGTCCCGCGGCGAAGGGGCGGACCGTCAGGTCGAAGGAATTGCCGCTGGGGTCCTTGAAATTGACGAAGCCCATGCAGCGGCGCGCGGCGGCCTCTTCCTCCGAGCCGCGTCGCACCTCGAGGCCGAGCGCGGAGAGTTCGGCCTCTGCGGCGTCGAGATCCTCGAAGCTTGCGAGCTCCAGGCCCAGCGTCTGGTCGCGCGGATCGCCCTGGAAGTAGCAGATGTTGTGGTCGCGATCGTCGCCGCGCGTGTAGACGGACCCGTCCTCGTGGCCGACGACCTCGAGGCCGATGATGTCTTGCGCGAACCTGACGGTCTCGTCGAGGTCGGCGGTGCCCAGCCGGGCGTAGCGGAAACCCACCACATTGATCATGTCATGCCTCCGGGATTGGCGGTATGCATTCTAGCCAATTCGAACCGGCCTGACGACTGCCCGACCGGATTGCCGGTCCTGAAACGGCAATACCCGCTGTGGGTGCAATGCGGTTCGCGGCGAACAACCGGTGCGCCATTTCCTTCTCCGGCGGAACATGCGTTGGAACCCGAAGCACCGCGCCGATTCGTGCGGCCGCCGGGCAAGGGTACGACGCCGGCCGGTTAAAGACTTTTTTAACCGTGGGGAAACTAGGGTTAACGCCTGCGGGCGTGGGTGCGCGGTGGCGACACGCGTCTGCGGCGATTTCGGGCACCCGCTTGCGGAGCATCTGATCGCCCATATCGTCGATCGGCAGACCGTCGTGGCACGTTTGCGCCGTGCCGAGGCGAGGGCCCGCGAGCTGGAATCCGTTGCCTCCAGCGGTGCGTCGGCGAAGGCACGCTTCCTCGCCCAGATAAATCATGACCTGCGGACCCCGCTGAACGCGATTCTCGGCTTTTCCGAGATCATCCGCGAACGCAGGTTCGGCGACGATTTCGAGCGCTACGCGCAGTATGCGGGCAACATTCACACGAGCGGCCAGCGTCTCCTTGCAATGATCGAGGACATGATCGCCTTGTCGGTCGGCACTGACGACAGCCGGGCGATGCGGCGCAAGAGCGTCGATCTCGGCGAAATCGCGGACACGGCCGTTTCCGATTTCGGTTCCGTTGCGGCAGAGAAACGCATTTCGGTGCGGGTGGACCGACCCGCCGCTCCGATACGGGTGGTGGCGGATGCCGACCGAGTTCGACAGATGGTGGGCAACCTGTTGTCGAACGCGCTGCGTCATACGCCCGACAACGGCGCGGTTACGGTCGGGGTGCGCGCGCGCGAGGACGACGTGGAGCTGTTCGTGTCCGACACGGGGGCCGGTATCCCGAAGGACATGATCGACCGGGTGACGGAGCCGTTCTTCCGTATCGACGACCCGGCACGGCCGGTTCCGGGAGGCGTGGGGCTCGGTCTCGCGATCGTGAAGTCGCTGATCGAGGCGCATGGCGGATCGGTGCGTATCCGCAGCCGGATGGGTGTCGGCACGACCGTCCGCCTTCTGTTACCCTGCAACCCACGCGAAAAGGCTGCCGTGCATTCCTGACGGCGTCTTGTCCCGCACGCTGTAGGATCTCGGCACGAGGGAGAACGCGCATGCGGTACCGCACGATCGCTTACGGGCTGGCCCTGGCAGCGGGGCTGACGCTCGCGACCAGCCCGCTCGGGGCGCAGAGCTTCGAATCGCGGCTCCACGGGTTCGAAGCGGTAACGGTGGCGGCGGGTCTGCAGCACCCCTGGGCGGTCGCGTTCCTTCCCGATGGGCGGATGCTGGTCACCGAACGGGGCGGCACGATGCGGATCGTGAGCGAAGGCCAGGGCGTCTCGGCGCCGCTGGCCGGCGTGCCGGAAGTGTATGCCGAGAAGCAGGGCGGGCTGCTCGACCTGGTGCTGCACCCCCGCTATGCCGATAATGGCTGGATCTACTTCACCTATTCCATTCCGCGCGACGATGGCGCACGGACCGCGGTGGCGCGCGCCCGGCTCGCCGGCACCGCGCTGCGCGATGTCGCGACCATCTTCGTGGTGGAGAACCCCGGCACGGGCGGCGGACATTTCGGGTCGCGGCTCGCCTTCGCGCCGGACGGAAAGCTCCACGTGACGGCAGGTGAACGCAACCGGGGCCGCGAGGCGCAGAACTTAGCAAACCAGAACGGCACGACCCTGCGTCTGAACGACGACGGGACGGTGCCCGCCGACAACCCCTTCGCCGGCCGCGCCGACGTGGTGCCCGGCACCTTTACCTATGGCCTCAGGAATCCCCAGGGGCTCGCGGTGCACCCGGCGCGGGGCGAGATCTGGGCCCACGAGCACGGGCCGAAGGGCGGCGACGAGATCAATCTCCTGCGCCCGGGCGCCAACTATGGCTGGCCCGTCGTCACGTTCGGGGTCAGCTATGCGGGCCTGCCGATCGGCGAGGGGACGGGCAAGCCGGGCATGACGCCGCCGCTGCACCAGTGGACACCGTCGGTCGCGCCCTCGGGCATGGCGTTCTATACCGGGGACGCGTTCCCGAAGTGGACGGGAAACCTGTTCGTCGGATCGCTCAAGTTCCGGTACCTCGCGCGGCTCGAACTCGACGATGCGCGGGTCGTGGCCGAGGAACGTCTCGCCGAGGGCGGTTTCGGGCGTGTGCGCGACGTGCGCCAGGGCCCGGACGGCATGATCTACCTGCTGACGGACGATCCCAACGGCCGATTGATCCGGCTCCAGCCGACCCATTCGTGACGCGATCCAGCGTGCCCTTCGTCGTGCCGGCTTGACCTTACAGTAACTGGAAGGATTATCTGTATCCGGACCCGGACGCATTCGGAGGAACAGGCGCGGTGAACATCAGCGACGCGGCGGCGCGCGCGGGCCTGCCGCCCAAGACGATCCGCTATTACGAGGACATCGGTCTGATCTCGCCGGCGCGCCGGCGCGACAACGGGTACCGCGACTATGCAGCGCGCGACGTCCATATCCTGCGGTTTCTGTCGCGGGCGCGTGGGCTCGGGTTTTCGGTCGACGATTGCCGCGCGCTGGTCGCCCTGTATGCCGACACCGACCGCAAGAGCGGCGACGTCAAGGACATCGCGCTCCGGCGCATCGCCGACATCGACGAGAAAATCGCCGAGTTGCGCACGATGCGCGCGACCCTTGCCGACCTGGCCGAACGCTGTCACGGCGACGACCGGCCCGATTGCCCGATCCTCGACGACTTCGCCGAGCCGGAGTCCCGGGCATGACGGGTATGGATGCGCCCGGAATCGTGAAGGATTCGGTCTGCGGGATGGATGTCGACCCGGCGACGACGCCGCACCACCATGAACATCGGGGCGAGACGTACCATTTCTGCGGCGCGCGGTGCCGCGAGCGGTTCGCGTCCGATCCGGAAGGCTGGCTGTCGGGCGCGGCGCGGAACAACGCATCGGCGGTGGCGCCAGAAGGCACGAAATACACCTGCCCGATGCATCCGGAGATCGTGCAGGACGGCCCCGGAGCGTGCCCGAAATGCGGAATGGCGCTCGAACCGATGACGGTGACGCGCGAAGCGCCGCCGAACGCGGAACTGATCGAAATGACCCGGCGCTTCCGGGTCGGGGCCGTGTTTGCCGTGCCGCTGCTGGCCATGGCGATGGGCGACATGCTCCCCGGCCTGTCGTTCGAGGCGTTGCTGGGCGTCGGGTTCGGCTGGACCCAGCTGGTGCTGGCGACGCCGGTGGTGTTGTGGGCCGGCTGGCCCTTCTTCGTGCGCGGCTGGCAGTCGATCGGCAACCGTAGCCCGAACATGTTCACCCTGATCGCGCTGGGCACCGGTGCGGCCTACCTGTTCAGCGTCGTCGCCGTCGTCGCGCCGGGAGTGATTCCGCACGCCTTCCGCGGTCATGGGGGCACGGCCGCGCTCTATTTCGAATCTGCCGGCGTGATCATCGTGCTGGTCCTGCTGGGCCAGGTCCTCGAGCTGCGCGCGCGCGAACGCGCCGGCGATGCGCTGCGCGCGCTTCTCGATCTCGCGCCGAAGACCGCAATAAGGATCGGAGCCGACGGCGGCGATGCCGAGATCGAACTCGACGCGGTCGTTGCGGGCGACCGACTCCGGGTGCGGCCGGGCGACCGCGTGCCCGTCGACGGCGAAGTGCTCGACGGCAGCGGAACGATCGACGAATCCATGGTGACGGGCGAGCCGTTGCCGGTCTCCAAGCATGCCGGCGACGCGGTCATCGGCGGCACGATCAATGCGACGGGCAGCTTCGTCATGCGGGCCGACAGGGTGGGCGCTGAGACCATGCTGGCGCGGATCGTCCAGATGGTGGCCGACGCGCAGCGTTCGCGCGCGCCGATCCAGGCGCTCGCGGACCGGGTGGCGGAATGGTTCGTGCCGGCGGTGGTTGCCGTCGCGGTGCTTGCCTTCGCCGTCTGGGCCGTCTGGGGCCCGCCCCCGGCGCTCGCCTTTGCGGTGGTCGCGGCCGTGTCCGTCCTAATCATCGCGTGCCCGTGTGCGCTCGGGCTGGCCACGCCGATGTCGATCATGGTCGCGACGGGACGCGGCGCGGGCGCCGGCGTGCTGGTTCGCGATGCCGCCGCGCTGGAGGCGCTGGCCCGGATCGACATGCTGATCGTCGACAAGACGGGAACCCTGACCGAGGGGCGCCCGGCGGTGACGGGCATCGTCGCGGTCGGCGGCCATGACGAGGATACGATCCTGCGTTTGGCCGCCAGTCTCGAGCGCGGCAGCGAACATCCCCTTGCCGAGGCGGTTGTGGCCGCCGCGGGCGCACGGGGTGTCGTCCCCGGCGAGGCGCAGGACTTCGAATCCATCGCGGGCAAGGGGGTGACCGGCGTCGTCGACGGCCATGCGGTGGCGCTCGGCAACGTGGCGCTGATGGCGCAGCTGGGCGTTGCGCGCGACGCCCTTTCGGATGCGGCGGACCGCCACCGCCGCACGGGTGCCACTGCCGTGTTCGTTGCCATCAACGGTGCGGCGGCCGGCGTGCTCGCCATCTCCGACCCGGTGAAACCGACCACGCCCGATGCGCTTGCCGCACTCCGCGCTGCGGGAATCCATATCGTCATGGTGACCGGCGACAACGCGACCACGGCCCGGGCAGTTGCGGACGAGCTGGGGATCGAGGCGGTCGAGGCCGACGTGATGCCCGAGGAGAAGGGGCGGATCGTCGAGCTCTACCGCGCCGCGGGGCATCGCGTGGCGATGGCGGGCGACGGCATCAACGACGCGCCCGCGCTGGCGCTTGCCGATGTCGGCATCGCCATGGGCACCGGCACCGACGTGGCGATGGAGAGTGCGGGCATCACCCTGGTGAAGGGGGACCTGATGGCGCTGATGCGGGCCCGCCGTCTGGCGGCCGCGACCCTGCGCAACATCCGCCAGAACCTGTTCTTCGCCTTCGTCTACAACGCGGCGGGCGTGCCGCTGGCGGCGGGAATCCTGTTCCCGTTCGTCGGGCTGCTGCTCAACCCGATAGTCGCGGCGGCGGCGATGAGCCTGTCGTCGGTCTCGGTGATCGGCAACGCGTTGCGGCTGCGGACGGTGAAGCTCTAGGCGACGGGGCGGAACGCGTCAGGCGTTGCCGCGGTTCTCGCGCCACAGGCCCAGCTTCTGCTGCACCGGCCGGTCGGAGAAGCTGAACAGGATCGCATCCTCGTTGGCGATGTGCTTCTGCGGCACCCAGCAGGGGACGACGAAGTGGTCGCGCTTCGACCATTCGAAGGTCTGGTCGCCGATGATCGTCTTGCCCGATCCCTCCACAACGCTGAACACGGTGGCGTCGGTGCACTGGTAGGTCGAGGTCTCGAAGCCCTTGGGCAGGAGCTGCATGAAGGTGCCGATGGTCGGCATCGCCGATTCGCCGTTGTCGGGATTGACGTAGCGCAGCTTCAGCCCGTGGCACGCATCCCATTCGTCGGCCTTGCGCATCTGCTCCAGGACCTCGCGGGTCCGCGTGTAGGGGTAGTTGAAGACGGGCGAGGTCGGGTTCTGCTGGTGATGGTCGACCGGAACCAGGCCCGAGCCGTAACGCGCCAGCGAATCGCCGACCGGGCGCGTGGCCGGGTGTTCCTTCTCCGGGTACATCTCCGCGAAGGTCGTATCCAGCGTCTCGACCAGCGGTACGTCGAGCCCGTCGAGCCAGACCATCGGCCGGTCGGATTCGTTGCCATGGTCGTGCCAGGTCCAGGACGGGGTGATGACGAAGTCGCCCTCCTCCATGATGGTCCTCTCGCCATCGACGGCGGTGTAGGCGCCCGAACCCTCGACGATGAAGCGCAGCGCGGCCTGGGTGTGGCGGTGGGCCGGCGCGATCTCGCCCGGCATGATCAGCTGCAGGCCGGCGAACAGCGAGGTCGTCACCCGGTAGCGTCCGCGCATGCCGGGGTTTTCGAGGATCAGCACCCGACGTTCCGCCTGTTCGGCGGTGATCAGGTCGGCCGACTTCATCAGCGTGTCGCGGATCTCGTCATAGTGCCAGATGTAGGGCTGGCAGGCGCTCTTGGGCTCCTTGCGCGCGAAGGTGTGCAGCACCTCCCAGAGCGGTGCGAGGTTCTTCGGGTCGCAATCCTGCTCGTAGTAGGGCAGCAGATCGGGGCGGACGTCCGCGACGATTGTCATAGTCTGATCTCCCTCGCGCCTGGCGCCGTCGGCGGCGGCCCTGACGTTTTACCTGGTTCCGGTACGCGAATGACCGGTCCTGCCGGCTTCGATGCTCTTTCCTATCATATCCGCGAACGCCGTCCACGCGAACCTGTCATGGCGCGTCGGCGAGCCACGCGACCTCGCAATCGCTTAGAGGGATGGCCTGGCACGCCAGGATGAGTCCCGATTTGCGCTCGTCGGCGGTGAGCGCGAAGACCGCGTGTGACAGCATTTCCACCTCGCCGGCATGTAGGCGCGACTTGCATTCGCCGCAATAGCCCGACGTGCAGCCATACGGGTAGTCGATGCCGGCGTCGAGCGCGGCCTCGAGGATCGTGTCGTCGGGCCCGACATCTAGTGTCGCGTCCGCCCCGCGGACCCTGACCGAGAACCCCATGGTCGGCTCACGCCAGAAGGCGCGGCAGCACCAGTGCCAGCGATGGGACGAGGACCAGGATGGCGACCCGCACGATGTCGGATGCGAAGAAGGGCATCACGCCCTTGAAGGTCTCGATCATCGGCACGTCGCGGGCCATCGAGTTGATGATGAAGACGTTCAGTCCAACGGGCGGCGTGATCAGGCCCATCTCGACGACGATCAGCGAGATGATGCCGAACCAGAGCTTGGTTTCCTCCTCGCCCATGCCGAAGTCGAGCCCGGCGATGATCGGCCAGAAGATCGGCACCGTCAGGAAGATCATCGACAGCGAATCCATGACGAAGCCGAGCAGGATATAGAGGACGATCATCCCGAGCAGGATCGTGTGCGGCGACAGGCCGGAGCTGCCGAAGAAATCGGCGGCGAAGATCGGCAGCTGCGAGAATCCAAGGAAGGCGTTGAAGATCGCCGCGCCCAGCAGGATCAGGAAGATCATCGCCGTCGTCTGGGCCGTGCCGAGCAGCGCATCGACGACACCCTGCAGGCGCATGCCGCCGCGCAATACGGCGATCAGGAACGTTCCGAACGCACCGATGCCGGCGCCTTCGGTCGGTGTGAAGAAGCCGAAATAGATGCCGCCCATCACCAGCAGGAAGATCACCAGAACCGGCCAGATCTCGAGCAGGGCGGTCCACTTCTCCGCCCGGCTCGCCCGCGGGCCGGCGGGGCCCGCCGTCGGGTTCACCCGCACGACGATCGCGATCACGGCGATGTAGCCGAGCGCGGCGAGGATTCCCGGAAGGAAGGCCGCCTGGAACAGGGTCGCGACGTTCGCCTCGACCATCACGGCATAGATGATCAGAACGATCGAGGGCGGGATCAGGATTCCCAGTGTGCCGCCCGCGGCCAGGGTGCCGGTGGCCAGCGCCCCGGAATAGTTGAACCGGCGCAGCTCGGGCAGCGCCACCTGGCCCATGGTGGCCGAGGTCGCCAGCGACGAGCCGCTGATCGCACCGAATCCGGCGCAGCCGCCCACCGCGGCCATGGCGACGCCGCCGCGATGGTGGCCGAGCCAGGTGTAGGCGGCGGCGAACAGCGCCTGGCTGAGGCCGGCCTTTGCGGCGAACTGGCCCATCAGCAGGAACAGCGGCACCACGGACAGGCTCTCTGTGGTGAAGCGCCAGTAGGTCTCGGTCTTCAGGTAGCTGAAGAGCGCCGTCTCGCCCGCGATGGTGACGTAGCCGACCATGCCGACGCCCAGCATGGCGACGCCGATGGGGATGCGTATTGCCAGGAGGACAAGGAGGACGACAAAGCCGACGATACCGATTTCGAGGCTGTTCAAGGCATCGGCTCCGGCGCTACTGGTCGAGGTAGCGCCCGGCGCGCAGCTCGGCGAGGCTGCGGGCGACGGTGTAGACGATCACCACGACCAGGAACACCAGGAAGAGCGTCGAGACCGGAAACGTCGTCCAGCGCGGGAAGTTGATGGTCATCGACAGCTCGTTGTACTTGTACATGTCGATGCCGCCGAAGATCATCCGCCAGGTCAGGATGATCCCGATTGCCAGGTAGATCATGCCCCCGATCACGTCCATGAGGATCTGGGCGCGCGGCCGCGTTGCCGACATGAAGAAGTCGACCATCACGTTGCCGCGCATCATCTGGCACCAGGGCAGGAAGGCGAACACGGCGATGCCGGTGCCGATGGCGACGATCTCGAAGTCGCCCGGAATCGGTGAGAGGAAGATCGAGCGACCGACGATGCTGGCCGTCGTGAGCAGGGCCATGGCACCCAGCACGATGCCCCCGAAAACGGCGAGCCATTTCGAGATGCTGTAAAGGACCCGGCCCACCGGGTCGGTGGGCCGGGTAACGTGTTGGGTGATTTCACTCATGCGATGCCCGACCGCCTGCCCGGGGGCAGCGCGGTCGAATCCTCACGAAGCGCCGGCGTACTTTTCAATCAGCCGGCGGGCGTCGTCGACGAGCTGCGGGCCGTTGAGGCCGGCCTTGCCGACCTCTTCGTACCAGCGCAGGAACACCGGCTCGGCCGCTGTGCGAATCCTGTCGACCTCGCCCTCGGGGATCACGTGGAACTTGTTCTTCGCCTGTGCCTGGACGGCCTTCAGCCCCGGCTCCTCGACGGCGACCCAGTTCTTGCCCGCCATTTCGGCGATGTTGCGACCGGCATTCGCGTCGATGATTTTCTTCAGGTCGTCGGGCAGCGCGGCGTAGGCGTTCTTGTTCATCAGGAACGCAAAGACGTTGGTGCCCAGGCGCGGCTGCGCGCCGGCGAGGGTCGTGAAGTTGCTGACCAGCTCCGGTGTCTTGACCGCCGGCGCGATCTCGTAGGGCAGGGTGACGCCGTCGATGACGCCCTTGGACAGGGCCTCGGGGATCTGCGGCAGCGGCATGCCGATCCCGGTCGCGCCCAGCGCCTCGAGCAGCCAGACGCCGCCGCGCGAGGCGGCACGCAGCTTCATGCCCTTGAGGTCCTCCATCTTCTGGACCGGTTCCTTGGTCTGGAACAGGAAGCCCTGGTGCGAATGGAGCAGCAGGACGTGGTAGTCCCCCAACGCCTTGGCCGGGTGCAGATCCTGATAGTCCTGCAGCGCGAGCGTGGTGGACAGCGCGTCGCGATGCACGAACGGCAATTCGAAGGGCTCGACCTCGGGAACCCGGCCCGCCGTGAAGCCCGGCAGGGTCCAGACGATGTCGACGACGCCGTCGCGCGCCTGGTCGAGCAGCTGCGGCGCTCCGCCGCCGAGCTGCATGGCCCAGAAGGGCTGGACCTTGATGCGGCCGCCGGAATCCTTCTCGATCTTCTCGGCCCACGGGGCCAGGAAGGTCTTGCCGGGGTTGGCGACCGGCGGAATGAATGTGTGCATGCGCAGGGTGAATTCCTGCGCCGAGGCCGGGGACGCAGCGAAGGCGAATGCCGCGAATGCGGCGCCCGCAAGTGCGGCGACTCCAATGGATTTGCGGATCATGTCTCGTTCTCCCTGATACGCCGTGGGTCCGTGCCCACAATGCCTAGATGTTCCCTTGACCGCCGTGCGGCCATTTCCCCATAGTCTAGCGAATTGCCCCGGCGATGCATCGGCCAAAAGTCGCAGGGACGGGTGCGTGGCGCACGCGCCGCACCCGATGCCGGACTAGGCTTTCGCGAAGCGGGCCTTGACCGCTTCGGGTACCGCGGATGTCTGCAGACGGCCCGGCTCGTCGGGATGGGGGGACGCCCAGATGCGCACCTCGCGCCCGCGCACGGCGAGGATCCCGTCGTTCATCACCTCGTGCGCGATGACGAGGGATTTTCGCCGCCATTCGGCGACGTGACTGGTGATGTCGATGAAGTCGCCGAACTTGCTCGGCGACAGGAACTCGGAGCGGGCGTCAACCAGCGGCAGTCCGACCGTGCCGTAGGTGTCGACCATCGCCTTGAACGTCAGCCCGACGCTCTCGAACAGGTGGCGCGTCCCGTGGTCGAACCAGTCGAAATAGTTCGGGTAGTAGACAATGCGTGCCGGGTCGCAGTGACCCCATTCGATGGGCACGCGAATCGTGTGCTTCACCATGCGCGGCCGCTGCTCCGGGAACCCATGTCGACCATTGGCGAGCAATCTGTCGGGTGCCGGCAATTCGGTCAACGGGACCGCCGCACCGGCGCTCACATGAACGCAACTGGACTTGCTGTGCTTTGGGGCTAATTTCGCGTCCGGAACGATCCGATGGCCGGGTGCACGCGTATTGCTCATGACGCGCTCGTCCGCAAGAAACCGGGAGGCGGAATTCATGCGGCTCGCCAGACTCCTTGCCGGAACCGCCATGGGCGCGGTGCTCGCGGGATGCGCGGTGCTCATGCCGCTGCCCGAGCCACGCTCGATCGACGAACGGCTCGCCGCCATCCCCGTGGCGGACGCGCCGCTCGCAAACCCCGTCGCCATCCACTGGAACGCGTTCCAGGTGCCCTTCATCGAGGCCGAGAGCGATGCCGACCTCGCCGTCGCGCTGGGGATCGTCCACGCCCATCTGCGTCTCGGCCAGATGGAGGTGGCGCGCCGCATCGTGGGCGGCCGAATCGCAGAGATGGGCGGCCCGCTCGCCAGCGACATCGACAAGTCGCTGCGCATCCTCAATTTCGGGCGCGGCGCGGAGGCGACCCTGGCCATGATGCCGGCCGAAACGCGCGCCTGGCTCGACGCCTTCGTCGCCGGCGTGAACCACTACATCGCGAACATGCGAGAGCGGCCCCACGAGTTCCGCGTGCTGGGGCTCGAGCCGGAGCCGTGGACCCCCGCCGACGTGATCGCCGTCGGTCGTCTCGCCTCGACCGACGTCAACTGGCTGATCTGGTTCCGCATGCTGGGCCTGCGCGATCGGCCGGACTGGCCGGAACTGTGGGCCGACGCGACGCGCGACGGGCTTCGTTCGGTGCCCAGCTTCGGGCCGCGTGCTTCGGAACAGCAGTCGGTCTTCTACGACCTGCTCAACGGGTTCTCCAAGGCGGGCTCCAACGCGGTGGCCATTGCCGGCGCGCGCACCGAAGTCGGCGGCGCGCTGATCGCCAGCGACCCGCATCTCGGCGTCTTCGTGCCCAACCTCTGGCTGCTCGCGGGCTACAGGTCGCCGTCCTTCCATGCCGTAGGCATGATGATCCCCGGCGTGCCCTTCATCGCGCTGGGCCGCAACGAGAAGATCGCGTGGGGCGGGACCAACATGCGCGCGCTTTCGAGCGATCTCGTCGACGTCAGCGGCCTTCCGGCGGATGCGTTCACCGAACGCACCGAGCGCATCGGCGTGCGCTGGTGGTTCGACACCGAGTTCACCGTGCGCGAGACCCGCTTCGGCCCGGTGATCTCGGACGCGCCGCTTGTGGAATCGGCCAGGCCCGACGAGGTCTTTGCGCTGCGCTGGATAGGCCACCAGCCGAGCGACGAGATCTCCGCGATGCTGGAGGTCAGCCGGGCGACCAGCTTCGCGGAATTCCGTTCCGCCCTCGACGGATTCCACGTGCCCGGCCAGAACATGGTGTATGCCGATGTCGAAGGGCATATCGGCCAGGTGATGGCGGTCAAGCTGCCCGCGCGCCCCACCGTGCCGCCGGCCGACCTGTTGCAGCCGCCCGACGGGGAGGATGCCTGGCGAAATCCGCTGACCGCTGCCCGCCTTCCGGCGGCGTTCGATCCCGCGGCGGGCTACATCGCCTCGGCGAACAACAAGCCGGCAGACGCGCCCGTCGCGGTCGGTTGGCACTTCTCCAACGACGACCGGATCGTGCGCCTGCGCGATCTTTTCGCCGGCGATTCCAGGGTGACGGCCGACGACCTCAAGGCCATGCAGCGCGACGTCTACCTGGCGTCGGCGGTGGCGTTGCGCGACATCCTGGTCGGCAAGCTCGACGGTGCGGCGGCGGCCGACCTGTCGCCGCAGGCCGCGCGTGTCGTCGCGCTGCTGCGCGGTTGGGACGGCAACTACGATGCGGACTCGCGCGGTGCGCTGGCGCTCGAGCTCACGCTGTTCGCCTTCGCCGAACGGTTCCTCGACGACGATTCGCGAACCCACCTTTCGGTTGGCGGGCGGTTTGACGAGCGGCTCGGCGGGATGATCGTCGCGGCGCCGGAATCTTTAGTGCTGGCGGCGCTGTCGCCGGCGCTGGATGCGGCGGCGGAAGGCCTGGAAGCGTTCGCGACGTGGGGCGACATGCACCGGCTGGGGCTGCGCCATCCGTTGAGCTTCATTCCCGTCTTCGGCGAGAAGTACCGGTTCGGCGACGTCCCGATCGGCGGCAGTTCGACGACGGTGATGAAGACGGCCCATGCCGACACCGACGCGCGCCACTTCACGCGCTTCGGCTCGCAGTCGCGCCACGTCTCGGACATGTCCGACCCCGACGCCAACTGGTTTACCCTGCTGGGCGGCCAGGACGGCTGGCTCAACAGCGCCAATTTCGTCGACCAGTTCGACCTGTGGCAGCAAGGCGACTATGTCCATTTGCCGCTGCGCGTCGAGACGATTCGGCGCGACTTTTCGCGCAAGACGCATCTTCTGCCCTGAGCCGCGAACTGGCCTAGACTGATCGGGTCATGCTGAACACGACACCCCTGATGCGGCTCTATGCCGGCCGGCGTCTGCGCAAGCTCGACCGCATGGACATCGCCGAAGTCCAGCAGCGCCAGCTCCTCGGGCTCGTCGGGCGCGCGGTGCGCACGCGCTTCGGCCGCGACCACCGTTTCGACGGCATCCGCTCGGTCACCGAGTATCAGGCCCGCGTCCCGCTGCGGCGTTACGAGGATTTCTGGGAACGCTACTGGCGTGCGCCGTTTCCCGACCTGCGGGGCGTGTCCTGGCCGGGGCAGGTCCCCTTCTTCGCGGTGACGTCGGGCACCACAACGGGACGGACCAAGTACATCCCCTGTACGCGCGAGATGGTCGCCTCGAACACCATGGCCGGGCTCGACCTGATCTGCCACCACCTCGCGGCCCGGCCGCGCAGCCAGGTGCTCGGCGGGAAGCCGTTCACGCTGGGCGGCAGCACCGACCTCACCGTAGAGGCGCCCGGAATTTCCAGCGGCGACCTGTCGGGAATCATGACCGCGAACCTGCCCTGGTGGTACCGGGGCCGGTCGTTCCCGCCGGCCGATCTCGCGCTGATCGCCGACTGGGAAGAGAAGGTGGCGCGGCTGGCCGACGCGGTCGCGGGCCAGGACATCCGGCTGATCGGCGGCACCCCGTCCTGGCTGTTGCTGTTCTTCGACAAGCTGGCCGAGGTGCGCGGCGATGCGGCGCCCGAGCTCGCGAAGTACTTCCCCAACCTCGAGCTCCTGATTCACGGCGGCGTCGACTTCCGGCCCTACCGAAGGCGCTTCGAGATGCTGATCGAGGACACGCCGGCCGAGCTGCGCGAGGTCTATCCCGCCAGCGAGGGCTTTGTTGCGGTGGCGGACGGCGATCCCGGTTCTGGGCTCCGCCTGCTGCCCGACTCCGGCCTGTTCTACGAGTTCGTTCCGGTCGAGGAGCTGGGCGCGGCACGGCCGACCCGCCACTGGGCGGGCACCGCCCAGCCGGGCACCAACTATGCGCTGGTGCTGACGACCTGTGCGGGGCTGTGGTCCTACATCGTCGGCGACACGGTCGAGATCGTCTCGCGCGATCCCCTGCGGGTGCGGATCACGGGGCGGACGAGCTACATGATGTCGGCGTTCGGCGAGCACCTGATCGCCGACGAGATCGAGGACGCGATCGGCGTGGGCGCGTCGGCGATCGGAGCCGAGGTGCGCGAATGGTCGGTCGGCGCGCGCCACGCCGACGATGCCGACAGCCGGGGCGGCCACCTCTATGTGATCGAGTTTGCGGGCGGCGTGCCGTCCGCGGCACGGTTGGATCATTTCGCGCATCTGCTCGACGGGCATCTGTGCGCGGTGAACGAGGATTACGAGCAGCACCGTGCCGAGGACTTCGGGATGCGCGCACCGGAAATCCTCGCCGCGCCGCCCGGAACCTTTGCCGACTGGATGAAGGCGCGCGACCAGTATGGCGGCCAGCACAAGGTGCCGCGGATCGTCAACGATCCGGAGCTGTTCGACGGGCTTCAGGAATTCGTCGCACGCCGCCGATAGGCCGCCGGGGCCTGCCCGACACAAGCCGCCGGATCGACCGCTAGCGGAATCGCCGATGGTTTAGAGCATACTAACATTTTGAGATTAAACAATTTTTTGACATTCCCGTCGCGAATCACCAAGTTCTTCTCCGTAGCCGGGGCGGTGCCTCGCCTGCGCGTGTGGCGGTGCGGATGTCTGCCGTGCGCAGGCGTGCGGCGCGCCCGATCCGACGGGGTGTCGCTGCCGTGTTGTCGACCTTTGCCATCGCATTCAGCATGTCCGCCGATGCGTTTGCCGCATGCCTGGGCAAGGGGGCGGCGTTTGACCGGATTCGCATGCGCGAGGTCGTCCGCACCGGCCTGATCTTCGGATCGGTCGAGACGGCGACGCCGGTGCTCGGATGGGCCCTGGGGCTGGCGGCGAGCGCCCGCGTCGCGGCCATCGATCACTGGGTAGCGTTCGCCCTGCTCGGTATCATCGGCGTCAAGATGATCTGGGAAGGCATCACCCGGTCTTCGGACGTACCTCCAGCCCGGCGGCATGCCGCGCCCGTCCTGGTGCTTGTGGCGATCGGCACGAGCCTCGACGCCGCGGCGGTCGGGGTCACCGTGGCCCTGACGGGCGCCGATATAGTCGTGATGGCGCTGGCGATCGGGGCCGCGACCTGCCTGATGAGCGGTCTGGGGATCGCGATCGGCCGGCTGGTCGGCGCTCGGTTGGGCCGGGCGGCCGAGGCCATGGGCGGCATCACGCTCGTGGCCGTGGTGACATCAATCCTCCTGAGCCATCTCCAGCTGTTCTAGCCGGCTCGCCGGGCGCGCCGCCGATAGGGCCTATTCGAGAAACGCCTTCGTCCACGCGGCATAGTCGGCGTTGCGAATCAGCCGCTTCATGGTGTCGCCCGGCGCCGCACCCTCCAGATCGTCGGGATGGGTGCCGTTGGCCAGCGCGGCCTGTGCAGCCATGAAGGCGGCCAGCCCCACGGCGTGGACCTTGTGGCCCTGCAGGCAGACCCGGACCCCCAGCGAGGCCAGCCACGCGCGGTCCATCATCTCGCGCGAGGCGCTGCCCAGGATGATCGGTGTCGAGACCTCGGCCGCGATGGCCGCCAGATCGTCGCGGTCCTTCACGCCGACGAGGAACAGCGCATCGACGCCGACATCCTCATAGGCCTTTGCACGCCGCACCGCCTCCTCGACGCCGGCGATGCCCGGCGCGCTGGTGCGCCCCGCGATCACCAAGTCCGGGTCGATGCGGGCATCGAGCGCGGCCCGCATCTTGCCGATGCCTTCCTCGAGCGGGACCAGGCTGGCCTTGCCGCCCGAGCCGAAGGGATTGGGAAGCACCGTGTCCTCGATCGACAGGCCCGCGACGCCGGCCATCTCCAGCTCCTCGACGGTGCGCCGCACGTTGAGCGCGTTGCCGTAGCCATGGTCGGCATCGACCAGCAGCGGCAGGTCGCAGGCCCGGCCGATCCGGCGCGCCTGGTCGGCGAACTCCGACAGGGTCAGCACGATCAGGTCGGGCGCGGCGAGCACGGCCATCGAGGCGACCGAGCCGGCGAAGATGCCAGCCTCGAAACCCGCCTCCTGGGTGATGCGCGCCGTCATCGGGTCGGCCACCGAGCCCGGATGGACGCAGGCATCGCCGGCGAGGATGGCGCGGAACTTCTTGCGGCGTTCGGAGAAACGCATGCGTGGGTGTCCTTGTGGGGGTTCGTCAGACCTTGCGGCGTTCGACGACGACGCCGCCGGCTTCGGTCAGGTTCTCGATCTCGTCGGGCGCGTACCCGTGCTCGGCCAGCACCTCGTGGGTGTGCGCCGAGAAGTGCGGGGGCGGCGCGTGCACCGCGCCGGGCGTGCGCCCGAACTTGATGGGAATGCCGGCGCCCTCGTACCAGTCGAGCTTTACCGCCATCTCGCGGTGCTTCGTGTGTGGCGCGTTCATCACCTGGCCGGTGTCGAGCACGGGCCCGCACGGAACGCCGGCGGACAGCAACTTTGTCGAGACCTCCTCGCCGTCGACCGCGGCGAAGGCATCGAGCAGCTCGGCGCGCAGTTCGGCCCGGTTCCGGACCCGGTCGGAGTTGGTCGCGAAGCGCGGGTCGTCGGCCAGTTCGGGCCGGCCCAGCGCCTCGCACAGGCGCCGGTAGGCGCGGTTGTTGCCAGCCCCGATGAACACGTCGACCGTCTTCGTCGGAAACTTGTCGTAGGGCGCGATGTTGGTGTGCTGGTTGCCCGTGATCCCCGGCACCTTGCCGCCCGACAGGTAGTAGTTGGGAATGTGCGGGTGCATCAGCGAGACGGCGCAATCGTAGAGGGTCATGTCGATGTACTGGCCGCGGCCCGAGGTCTGGCGCTCCAGCAGCGCCATCAGGATGCCGACGCATGAATACAGGCCCGTGCCCATGTCGACCGCGGCGATGCCGACCCGTGTGGGCACCTGGTCGGCGCCGCCGTTGATCGAGAACCAGCCGGCCATCGCCTGGACGATGGCGTCGTAGCCGGGGAACCCGCCCAGCGGCCCGTCGGCGCCGTAGCCCGAGATGCGACAGTGGATCAGGCGCGGGAAGCGCTCCGACAGCACGTCCTCGTATCCCAGCCCCCACTTCTCCATGGTGCCGGTCTTGTAGTTCTCGATCAGCACGTCGGCATCCTCGAGCAGCCGCAGCAGCACCTCGCGGCCGGCCTCGGTGGTCAGGTCGAGGCCGATCGAGCGCTTGTTGCGGTTGACGCCGATGAAGTAGGAGGCGTCGCCTTCGTGCCAGGGCGGTCCCCAGTCGCGGGTCTCGTCGCCCTGGGGCGGCTCGACCTTGATCACGTTGGCGCCGTGGTCCGCCATGATCTGGGTGCAGTACGGTCCGCCCAGGACGCGGGCGAGGTCGACGACCTTGAGACCGGCGAGCGCGCCGAAGGGAGAGGTGTTGGGGGACATCGATTTGGGCCCGGGATATTGTTTGACGAGCAAGTGAACGAAAGGGCGGGTGGCCGGTGTCATCCGCGAATGGCGCACCGATGCTAGTTTCCCCGCCCGTCTGCGTCCATGCCATGGGACGGATGAAAGGAATAACCGGATGAGCGCTGCGACGGATTTCGACGGCCTCGAGGTCGGCTACGACGTTCCGGCCGTGCCCGGGATGGACGAAGCCGAGATCCAAACCCCCTGCATCGTGCTCGATCTCGATGCGCTGGAGCGCAACATCCGCAAGATGGGCGACTATGCGGCAGCCCACGGCATGAAGCTGCGCGTGCACGGGAAGATGCACAAGTCCGTCGACATCGCGAAATTGCAGCAACGCATCGGCGGTGCGGTCGGCGTGTGTTGCCAGAAGCCCTCGGAGGCCGAGGCCTTCGTCCGCGGCGGGATCACGGATGTTCTGGTGTCGAACGAGGTGCGCGACCTCGTGAAGATCGATCGTCTTGCGCGCCTGCCCGAAAGCGGCGCGCGCGTGATCGTCTGTGTCGACGATCCCGACAATGTTGCGGAACTGTCGGACGCGGCCCGTCGCCACGGCACGCGGCTCGAGGTTCTTGTCGAGATCGATTGCGGGCAGGGGCGTTGCGGTGTCACGACAACCGGCGAAGCGGTGGAGCTGGCCCGCGCAATCGACGCCGCCGCAGGGCTGAAGTTCGCCGGCATCCAAGCCTATCAGGGCACCGCCCAGCATCTCGAGACCTTCGCCGCGCGCGCGGAGAAGCTCGACGCCGCGATCGCCCAGGTGAAAGACGTCATCGCAGGTCTGGAGGCGGCCGGACTGACACCCGGGCTGGTGACGGGTGGCGGCACGGGCACCTACACGTTCGAAAGCAACTCCGGCGTCTACAACGAGCTCCAGTGCGGCTCCTACGCGTTTATGGATGCCGACTATGGCCGGATCCTGGATGCCGATGGCGCACGGCTCGACGCCGGCGAGTGGGATTACGCCTTCTTCCTGCTAACGCAGGTGATGAGCCATGTGAAGGCCGATCGGGCGGTCGTCGATGCCGGCCTGAAGGTCCAGTCCGTCGACAGTGGCCTGCCGTTCGTGTTCGGCCGCGACGACGTCGCGTACATCAGCTGCTCGGACGAGCACGGCGTGGTGTCCGATCCCGACGGCGTGCTGAAGGTGGGCGACAAGCTGCGGCTGGTTCCCGGTCACTGCGACCCGACGGTGAACCTGCACGACTGGTATGTCGGGGTCCGGAACGGGAAGGTCGAGACAGTCTGGCCGGTGACGGCCCGTGGCAAGGCCTACTGAGTCTGTGGATATCGCGGCGTCGATGTTTTGAAGGGTGACCGGCCCGCGAACGGCGGCATCCCTGGCGTCACGGCCTAGGCAGCGACCTCATTGCCGAAGACACGCGCGGCAAAGGCGGGATAGCGTTCGGCGACCTCGGCCGCGACCCGTCCGCGCAGCAGCGCCAGCGTCTCGGCGTCCGGTGCCGGGGTCTCGGGCACCGTGTCGGGCTCGTCATAGTCGAACCCGGTGTTCTCGCGAATCTCGGCGGCGTCGTGGCCGGGATGGACCGAACGCAGCCGGAACCGTTCGCGTTCCTTGTCGAAGTCGAAGACGCAGCGCCCGGTGACCAGCGCGTGGGGGCCGCCCCTGCGATAGACGTCGGGCTCGCTGACGCCTGGCGCGCTGATGAAATCGACCCTGGGCACCAACACCCGCGCGGTGTGCTCCTCGCGGAACAGGATCACCCGCGGCACCAGGAAATACAGGTAGGCCGAGCCGAACGAGCCGGGGAACCGGACCTTCGTGTCGGGATAGTCGCCGATGCCGACTAGGTTGATGTTGCCCTGGCCGTCGATCTGTCCGCCGCCGAGGAAGAAGGCGTCGATGCGGCCCTGCGCGGCGCAGTCGAACAGTTCGCGCCCGCCGTCGGTGAAGGGGCTGTGGGCCTCGCTGCCGAGCATCGAGACGCGCAAGGCACCGCCCAAGCGCGCGCGGGCGAGCAGGGCGGCCGAGCCGGGGATCGGCGATTGCGCGCCGACCGCCACGTGCCCCAGCCCGTCGAGCATCTCGGCGACGGTGGCGATCAGCAGTTCCGCGGGGGCGTGGGCAGCGGTCATGGGGCGGCCCTACTCGGCGGCCTTGGGGGCGAAGACGAACTCGTCGAGGTAGCCCGCGAACCCCGCGTCGGTGCGCGCACGCTCCAGATAGTCGCGCAGGTGCGCATCGTCGCCCGGGTAGCGGCCGAACAGGCCGACCGGCCAGGCGCCGTTCGCGGCCTCGGCCAGGGTGCTGACATAGAGGCCGGGGATGGTGCCCGGCGCCATCATCGGGTCGGCGAGCAGGTCGCCGTCGTGGATTTCCTCGACCGTGACGAAGGTCTGCTTCGAGGCGTGCGCCATCACCATCATCTCGCGCCGCACCCCGATCCAGACATTGCCGTTGCGGTCGGCGAGCGGGGCGTGGATCAGCGTCACGTCAGGCCGGATCGCCTTGACCAGCGCGATCGGGCCGTCCTCTTCGCCGAACGGGTCGCGCCCCGTCGTCCAGTCGTCGCGATGCGCCAGCAGGTCGGAGCCGACGATGCCGCGCACCGGCATGTAGGGGATGCCCTTCTCGGCCGCCTGCAGCCCGGCATGGATCGCCGGGCAGGTACCGTCGATCATCTTCAGGGTGCCGGCCTTGATGGCGGCGGTGAAGCGCGGGGCGGGGCCGTACTCCTCGAGGGTGACCGCGGCCGCCTCCAGGGTCGCGACGCAGCCCGCGCCGATCAGCATGTCGCCCTGGAACCCGACCGAGGGCACGCCGACGAGGTGCAGGCCCTTCGCGCCGCGCGCGATCAGCGCGCGCACGGTGACCATCGAGCAGCCCGAATAATCGGGCGCCAGCGCCACCTTCGCGCCGTCGGGGATGCGCGCGGCGAGGTCGTCCACGCTGGTGTAGAGGTCTGCCAAGGCTCGGTATCCTGCCTCGTTTCGGGGTCGGCGCGATGTTAGATTGATCGGGCCGAGGAATAAAGGAAACGCGGCCGATGGATTTTTCCCTGCCCGAGGAGAACATCGCCTTCGCCGACGCGGTGACGCGCTTCGCCGAGGCCGAGATTCTGCCCAAGATCGGCGCCTACGAGGCGTCGGGCGAATTCCCGTACCCTATCGTTGCGAAGATGGGCGCGGCGGGCTTCTTCGGCGCGGCATTCCCCGAGAATCTCGGCGGCTCGGACGCCGGTTTCGGCGCGGTTGCGGCGATCGCGGAGGCGATCTCGCGCATCTCGCCCGAGTTCGGCTACTGCATGAACATGCAGGCCATGACCTGCCCCTTCACCATCTACAATTGGGGCACAGACGACCAGATCTCGCGCTTCGTGCCCGACCTGATCGCGGGGCGGAAGATCGGCATGTTCGCGCTGACCGAGCCGGGCGGCGGGTCGGATGCGGCTGGCGCGATGAAGACCACCGCGGTGCGCGACGGCGACGTCTACCGGCTCAACGGCTCGAAGCAGTGGATTACCTTCGCCCATGCCTGCGATGCCGGTGTGCTGTTCGCCAAGACCGATCCCGCGGCCGGCCACCGGGGAATCACGGCCTTCATCGTCGAACCCAAGGCGCATGCCGGCTTCACCGCCAACCCGATCCCCATGTCGGGCCTGTCGAACAGCCTGGCCTCGAACGCGGTCTTCCTCGACGACTTCGTGGTGCCGGCCGAGAACCGGCTGGGCGAAGAGGGCGAAGGCTTCAAGATCGCCATGAACGCGCTCGAATACGGCCGGCTGACCGTGTCGGCGCGCGCCGTCGGCCTGGCCCAGGCCTGCCTGGACGAGTCGGTCGCCTATGCCAACCAGCGGGTGATCCGCGGCAACCCGATCGGCCACTACCAGATGATCCAGCACCTGATCGCCGACGTGGCGACCGAGACCGATGCGGCACGCCTGATGGTGCAGCGGATGGCCTGGCTGATGGACCAGGGCGAACGCGCGACGCGGGCCGCCTCACGGGCCAAATACTTCGCGGTCGAGGCGGCGAAGCGGGCCGCGGCGGCGGCGACCGAGATCTTCGCCGGCTATGCGCTGGCCGACGAGTACCCGATCAAGAAGTTCACCGCCTATGTGAACATGCTGGCGACGGGCGAGGGCCCGGCCAACGTGCAGCGCATCCTGATCGCCGAGGATGCGCTGGGCATCAAGGACGCGAACCGGCACCCGGTTCGCAATCGCCTTCGCGGCGACGGTGTGGAATAATTTCGCCAACCGCGATTCAGACGCGGCCGTTCGAGTGGGAGAGCAACGATGACCGACCAAGCCATGAGCCCTGACGGAAGCGTCCTGGGACGACCCAACAGCTATATCGGCAAGGTGGTGCCGCGGCCCAACGTGCGCAAGCTGGTGCGCGGCAAGGGCCAGTTCGTCGACGATCTGAAGCTGCCGCGCATGGTGCACGCGGTCTTCGTCCGCTCGCCCCACGCCCATGCGAAGATTACCGCGATCGACACGTCGGCCGCGGCCGGCATGCCGGGCGTCGTGCACGTCGTCACGGGCAAGCAGCTGCTCGACTATTGCGAGCCCTGGGTCGGGGTGCTGACCCACTTCAAGACGCTCAAGTCGGCGCCGCAGCCCGCCATCGCGGTCGACCACGTCACCTGGCAGGGCGAGGCGGTCGCCGCCGTCGTCGCTGCCAGCCGCGCCGAGGCCGAGGACGCCGCCGCGATGGTCGAGGTGACCTATGAGGAACTGCCGGCCGTCACCGACCCCGAGACGGCGGGCGACCCGGGCACGCACGTCATCCATCCCGAGCTGGGCGACAATGTGGCCTTCACCAACGCGGTCGAGGCGGGCGACGTCGACAAGGCCTTCGCCGAGGCGGCGCACATCGTCGAGGAGACCTATCATTTCGACCGGCACACGGGCGTGACCCTGGAGCCTCGGGTCATCCTCGCCGACTATGACGAGGCCGACGACAAGCTGACGGTGCACATGTCGAACCAGGCACCGCACATGATGCAGCACATCTTCTCCAAGCATATCGGCGTGCCCGAGGGGCAGGTGCGCGTGATCGCCCGCGACGTGGGCGGCTCGTTCGGCATCAAGGTCCATGTCTATGCCGACGAGATGGCGACCGTGGCGCTGTCGAAGATGCTCTGCCGGCCCGTGAAGTTCGCCGCCGACCGGATCGAATCCTTCCTCACCGACATCCACGCCCGCGCCCACCGGGTGCACGCCAAGATGGCGTTCACGGCTGAGGGCGACATCACCGCCATCGAGATCGACGACCTGACCGGCGTCGGGCCCTACTCGATGTATCCGCGCACCAGCGCCATGGAGGCGAACCAGGTCCTCAACTTCACGGGCGGGCCCTACAAGCACCAGAACTACCGGGCCAAGGCGAAGGTCGTCTTCCAGAACAAGAACGTGATGTGCCAGTACCGCGCGGTCGGCCACCCGATCGCGTTTGCCGTGACCGAGGCGCTGGTCGAGAAGGGCGCCCACGAGATGGGCATCGACCCGGTCGAGATGCGCCGGCGCAACCTGATCTCCGACGACGCCTACCCGACCAAGGGTGCCAGTGGCGTCGTGTTCGAGGGCCTGTCCCACCACGCCTCGCTGAACAAGCTGCTCCAGGCGATGGACTATGACGCGCTCAAGGCCGAGCGCGACCGGCTGCGCGAGCAGGGCATCTATCGCGGCATCGGTTTCGCGGCGATGATCGAGCTGACCAACCCCGGCGCGGCCATGTACGGCATCGGCGGTGCGCGCATCTCGTCGCAGGACGGCGCCTCGGTGCGCCTCGATTCCTCCGGCGCCATCGTCGTGCACACCTCCGTCACCGAGCAGGGACAGGGCACCGACGCGATCATGGGCCAGGTGGCCGCGACCGCGTTCGGCACCACGCCCGACCGGGTGAAGGTGATCACCGGCGACACCGACAATGTGCCCACCGGCGGCGGCACCTGGGGCTCGCGCGGCGCGGGCATCGGCGGCGAGGCGGTGCTGCGCGCGGCCAAGGCGCTGCGCTACAACGTCACCGAGTTCGCCGGCCAGCTGCTGCAGGCCGACCCCGAGACCCTGGACATCCAGCAGGGCGTAGTCGTCGACAAGGGAACGGACAACGAGCGCATCGGCCTCGACGAGGTGGCGCGCATCGGCTATTTCCGCTCCGACCTGGTGCCCAAGGGCTACCAGCCCGAGCTGATGGCGACGCGCCACTTCGTGCCGCGCGAGTACAACATCGCCTTCACCAACGGCATCCAGGCCTGCTACGTCGAGGTCGATCCCGAGACCGGCTTCCTGAAGCTGCTCGATTTCTGGGTGGTCGAGGATTGCGGCAC
>JAYOFO010000033.1:0-28793 GCA_038117265.1 Rhodospirillaceae bacterium | reverse complement strand
GGCAACGCCATGACCTTCCCGCTGTGGACCGGCGGCACGGCGGTGCTGTTCGCCGGCCGGCCGACGCCCGACGCCATGTTCGACCATATCGAGCGCTATCGCCCGACCATCTATTACGGTGTGCCGACCCTCTATGCCGCGCAGCTCCAGGCGCTGGGCGAGGCCTCGCCCGACCTGTCGAGCCTGCGGGTGTGCGTGTCGGCCGGCGAGCCGCTGCCGGCCAACATCTTCGAGCGCTGGCAGGCGCGGACCAACCTTCAGATTCTCGACGGCATCGGCACCACGGAAATCCTCCACATCTTCATCTCGAACTTCCCCGACGACGCGAAACCGGGCGTCAGCGGCCGGCTGGTGCCGGGCTACGCCGCGCGGATCGTCGACGACGACGGCAACGACGTGGCGCCCGGCGAGACCGGCAACCTGATGATCCGGGGCGATTCCGTGACCTCGCGCTACTGGAACCAGCCCGAGCGGACGGCGGATGCCATCCGGGACGGCTGGATCCGCACCGGCGATTCCTACTTCCAGGACGGCGACGGCTGTTACGTGTGCTGCGGGCGCAGCGACGACATGCTGAAGGTCGGCGGCATCTGGGTCTCGCCGGTGGAGATCGAGGCGCGGCTTATCGCCCACGATGCGGTGCTCGAGGCCGCCGTGGTCGGCCGCGCCGACGACGACGATCTGGTCAAGCCCGAGGCCCACGTGATCCTGAAGGACGGGGTAGCGGCGAGCGAGGCGCTGGGCGAAGAGCTCAAGGCGTTCTGCCAGGCGGGGCTGGCCCGCTACAAGTACCCGCGCTGGGTGCACTTCGTCGACGACCTGCCCAAGACCGCGACGGGGAAGATCCAGCGGTTCAGGCTGCGGGGGTAAAGGCTCCAACCGATCAAAACCAGTCGCAAAGACCCATCACTTGTACGAGCTGCATAATTTTTTCTCCAAACAACAACCCAACAAGCGCTCATAAATTTTTACTCGCGGATTATTTATGTTTTCATTCATAATATCAATAAATGAAAACCAATAATCTTACATTATATGTTACTTTTTATACTTTGAAATTAATATATCAAAATACGTGGCGTAGGTAGCAAAAATTACATCAACCATATCATTTCGAATTTTGTCGGCGCTTTTCCCATGCGCACCACCAACTGCGATTGTCTCTAGAACCCATATGTAGAAGCAGAAGCTGTACCGAAACAAAAAGTATTTCGGCAGCTCGTCGTATTTTGGCCAGAAATTCATTTTTTCATCTTATTTTTAAATCGACTCACAGAGTTCCATTATGTTTTTTCCGATTTTTCTCAAGAAACTAGGCGGTGTTTGCCTAGTCGACCTGAATAAGCGCAATTCCTCCGGTCGGTATGTCTTTTCAACTTCGTCAAAAATTTCTGCCATTCTCGCAGCGCTTATAAGCATTCCACCTAAATGCTCGTCCGCAGCCCTGCCCCGCTCAAGCAACATTTTTTGAAGCCCAACATGTCCGTCCATTGCTCTGCGCAAATTTGCGCAATACTCAGGAAATGCGTGGGTTAGCTCCTCATCCACCATTCGCCGAAGCAAGCCGGCTCTTCGGGGTTTCAGTCGGCAGATCTGATCTGTGTTTTTCAGAACAAGAACTTGATCTGGATAATCGGACAGCACCTCCATACTCCGGAATATCGATTTCAGAGTGTCGCCCTTGTGTGCCTCCATCGCCACATAGTCAGTGAGTACCGCATAGTTACTTCGCGACTTTAAAGGTATCGGCGGAGTTCAGGCGTTTGCAGGAAGTTGCTATCGACGATCTTCCGCACTTTCTCCACCTAGGTTTTGGGAAATGCCCTCTACCGGCAATTAGGACTCAATCGCCATTGCACGAACAAATAGATTGATCCTCGATCGGTCACTATTCACACCTCAAACCCCCAGATACCGCTCCTGCAGGCTCGGGTCGGCGCGCAACTCGTCCGACGTGCCGGTCCACACCACGCGGCCCTTCTCGACGATGTGGTGCCGGTCGGCGATGCGCGTCAGCGCATCGACGTTCTTGTCGATCACCAGGATCGACTGGCGCGCCGCCTTGAGTCCCTCCAGGCAGTTCCAGATCTCGGCCCGGATCAGCGGCGCGAGGCCTTCCGTGGCCTCGTCGAGAACCAGCAGCCGCGGGTTGGTCATCAGCGCCCGGCCGACGGCCAGCATCTGCTGCTCGCCGCCCGAGAGCTGGTTGCCGGCGCTGTCGAGCCGCTGGGCGAGCGCGGGGAACAGGGCGAGTACCTTGTCGAAGGTCCATTCCTCCCCGTCGCTCTCCCGCCGCCGCGCGGTGGCGACGAGGTTCTCGCGCACCGACAGGTTGGGGAAGATCTGCCGCCCCTCGGGCACTAGCCCGATGCCGGCCTGCGCCACCCTGTGGGACGGCAGCCCGTGGATCGGCGCGCCGTCGAACAGGATCTCGCCGGCATGGGGCCGCATGATCCCCATCAGCGCGCGCACGGTCGTCGTCTTGCCCATGCCGTTGCGGCCCATCAAGGTCGCGACCTCGCCCGCCCCGACGCTCAGGTCCATGCCGAACAGGACCTGGCTGGCGCCGTAGGACGCCTCGACGCCGCGCAGCTCGAGCATCAGGCGCCCTCCCCCGCCATGTCGCGGGCCTCCTCGCCCAGATAGGCCGCCTGCACCGCGGGATCGTTGCGGATCTGTTCGGGCGTGCCCGTGGCGATGGCCTTGCCGTAGACCAGCACGGTGATCCGGTCGGCCAGCGCGAAGACCGCATCCATGTCGTGTTCGATCAGCAGCATGGTGAAGTCGCCCTTCAGCGCCTGTAGCAGCGCGACCATGCCCTGGCTCTCCTCCAGGCCCATGCCGGCTATCGGCTCGTCGAGCAGCAGGAAGGCCGGCGCGGTCGCCAGCGCCACGGCGATCTCGAGCTGGCGCTGCTCGCCATGGGCGAGGTTGCCGGCGACGATGTCGGCCCGGCCCGCCAGCCCGACCCGCGCGAGAATCTCCATCGCCGGGCCGCGCAGGCTCCCGTCGCCCGCGATCGGCCGCCAGAAGCGAAAACTGTGGCCCTGGCGCGCCTGCACCGGCAGCATGATGTTCTCCAGCGCCGTGAAGTCGCGGAACACGCTCGTGATCTGGAACGAGCGCGCCAGGCCCGCGCGCACCCGCGCCGGCGCGGCCAGCCGGGTGATGTCGCGGCCCGCGAACAAGACCCGCCCGGCGTCGGGCCGGGTGAGACCGGACAGCAGGTTGACCAGGGTCGTCTTGCCCGCGCCGTTGGGCCCGATGACGGCGTGGATCTCTCCCCTCGCCACCTCCAGCGACAGGTCGTCGGTCGCGGTCAGGCCGCCGAAGGCCTTGCGCAGCCGGTCGACGGAGAGGGCGATGTCGCCTCGGGTATGGGGCGCGCTATTCACGGGCCGACCGCGGCGAGAGCAGCCCGGCGATGCCGCCGCGCGCGAACAGCACGACCAGCACCAGGAACGGCCCGAAGATGATGTGCCAGTGGATGGTGATGCCGGCCAGGATCTCCGACAGCATCAGGAACACGAAGGCGCCGGTGACCGGGCCGAACAGCGTCGACATGCCGCCCAGCACGACCATGAAGATCAGCTCGCCCGAGCGCGGCCAGTTCATCATGTCGGGCGAGACGAAGCGTTCCAGGTTCGCCTGCAGCAGCCCGGCGATGCCGCACATCACCCCGGCGAAGACGAAGGCGGTCAGCCGATAGCGGAAGGTCGAGACGCCGACGGCGAGCACCCGCGTGTTGTTCGACTTGGCGGCGCGGATCACCGCGCCGAAGCGCGAATTGACCAGCCGCCAGCTGACGAACACGCACCCCAGCAGCAGCGCGAGGATCGTGTAGTACATGGTGAGGTTGTCCTCGAGCGAGAAGCCGGGGACGCCGAAGTCGCTGCGTTGGAAGATGTTGAGCCCGTCGTCGCTGCCGTAGTACTCGGCGCTGACGCTCAGGAAGAAGATCATCTGGGCCAGCGCCAGGGTGATCATGATGAAGTAGACGCCGCGGGTGCGCAGGCTGATCGCGCCGAACACCGCCGAGATCGCGGCGCACAGGCCGATCGCCACGGGCCACTGGACCCACGCGCTGTTGATGCCGTGGAAGGCGAGGATGCCCACCGTGTAGCCGCCGATGCCGAGATAGACCGCATGGCCGAAGCTGATCAGCCCGCCATAGCCCATGATCAGGTTGAGGCTGACCGCGGCGATGGCCCAGACCATGATCCGGGCGAAGACGATCACGTAGAACGGCTCGCCGATGGCCGGCGCGGCGAACGGCACGATGGCGAACAGCACGAGCACGATGGCCGTGAAGGCGTTGGCCGGGTTGCGCAGCGCGGTCATCGGCCGGCCCCCGAGTTTCCGTTTGCGGAGTCGGCCATCAGCCGGCTCCCCGGGGCGGGAACAGGCCCTGCGGGCGGAAGAACAGGATCGCGGCCATCAGCACGTAGATCAGCATCGACGACAGGGCCGGGCCGGCGGACTCGGCCGCGTTCTCGGGCAGGAACAGCAGCAGGAACACGTCGAGGAAGGAACGGCCCATCGTGTCGATCACGCCGGTCAGGATGGCGGCGATGAAGGCGCCGCGGATCGAGCCGATGCCGCCGATGACGATGACGACGAAGGCGAGGATCAGCACGTCCTCGCCCATGCCGATGGCGGCCTGGGTGATCGGGGTGATGATCAGCCCGGCGACGCCGGCTAGCACCGCGCCGATGCCGAAGACGATGGAGAACAGGACGGGGATGTTGACGCCCAGCGCGCCGGCCATGGTGCGGTTCGACGCGCCGGCGCGGATCAGCATGCCGATCCGCGTGCGCGCCACCAGCACCCACAGCCCGAACGCGACCGCCAGGCCGAGCGCGATGATGACCAGCCGGTAGACCGGGTAGGTGATGCCGAGCCCGATGGCGACCGAGCCGTCGAGGAAGGCGGGCAGCGGCACGATCAGCCCCTCAGGCCCCCAGGTCAGGCGGGTCGCCTCGTTGAAGAACAGGATCAGCCCGAAGGTCGCCAGCACATGGTCGAGATGGTCACGCGGGTAGAGCGTGCGCAGCGCCACCAGCTCGACCGCGATGCCGATGACCAGCATCGCCGGGATCATCAGCAGGAAGCCAAGCAGGAAGGAGTCCGTCACGATCACCAGCGTGCCGCCGACGAACGCGCCGATCATGAACAGCGAGCCATGGGCCAGATTGACCAGATCCATGATGCCGAAGACCAGGGTCAGCCCGGCCGCCATCAGGAACAGGATGATCCCGAGCTGGAACCCGTTCAGGAACTGTTCGACAAGGAGGACGTAGTCCATCGGCCCGTTTTGCTGGTTTCGGCCTGTACCGGTCTCTCATACGAAGACGGGGATGCTTGCGCATCCCCGTCCGATCGTCAGATGGCGGGAGCGGTTACCCGGCCATCTTGCACTGGCTGGCATAGGGATCCTGGTGATCCTTCAGGACCACCCGGCCCACGGCCGTCGTCCAGTTGCCGTCCGCATCCTTGACGACGGTGCGCTCGTAGAAGTTCTGGATGGGGTGGTGGTTGTTGCCCATCTTGAACGGCCCGCGCACCGACGGGAAGTCGGCCTTGCGCATCGCCGCGCGCATGCCGTCAACGTTCTTCAGATCGCCGCCCACGGCCTCGACCGCGGACTTGATGGAGAAGATCGAGTCATAGGCCTGCGCCGCATAGAAGGACGGGTAGCGCCCGTACTTGGCGCGGAAATCGGCCACGAACTTCTTGTTCTGCGGGAAGTCGAGGTCGGGCGCCCAGAACTGGGTCATCTTGGTGCCCAGCACCGTCTCCATGCCCGCCTTCTGGAACAGCGGCAGGCTGATCGAGTCGAGCGTGTAGACCGAGTAGAGCGGCACCTGACCCTCGAGCCCAGCCTGCTGGTACTGCTTGATGAAGGCGGGGCCGGCCGGTCCCGGGTAGAAGGTGAAGATGCCCTCGGGCTTGGCCGCCTTGACCTTGGACAGCTCGGCCGACCAGTCGCGCTGCGACGGCCAGACGGTCATGTCCTTGCCGACCACCGTGCCCTTGAAGGTGCGCTCGACGCCCGCGACCATGTTCTGGCCGGCGGCGTAGTTCGGCGCGATCAGGTAGAGCGACTTCACGCCCTGCTGGTTGAGCAGCTCGCCCAGTGCCATCGGCGTCTGGTCGTTCTGCCACGAGACGTTGAAGTAGTTCTTGTGGCATTGCGCGCCGGCCAACGGCGACGGGCCGGCGTTGGCGCTGATCAGGATCTTGTCGGCGCCCAGCACGACCGGCGCGGAGGCCAGCAGCACGTTCGACCAGATGTAGCCGGCGACGATGTCGACATTGTCAGACAGCACCAGGCGCTCGGTCGCCTGCTTGCCCTTCTGGGAGTTGAACTCGTCGTCGCCATAGACGATCTCGACGTCGAGATTCCCCATCTTGCCGCCCATGCTCTCGACCGCCAGGTCGACGGCGTCCTTCATGTCCTTGCCGATGATGGCGGCGGGCGTCGTCAGGGTGGTGACGAAGCCGATCTTGATGCTGTCGGCCAGCGACGGCGTGGCGAGCAGGGTCAGCGCGGCCGCCGTGCCCATGAGTTTTCTGAACATTGGCAATCCTCCCAGGGAAATTTTCGCTATCCGACCATATCGGCGCGCCGATGGGAAGCGCCGCGCATGTCCCACTTTCGATGCAATCGCAAGGGCCTAGCGCGTGAAATGGCCGCCCTCGGCCGCCAGCCGTTCGAGCAGCGGCGACGGCGCCCACAGCTTGCCCTGGGATTCGTGGAACGCGGCGACCCGGGCATGGACCTCGGCCAGGCCGATCGCGTCGGCCATGTACATGATGCCGCCGCGCCAGCGCGGGAACGCGAAGCCGTAGAGCCACATCACGTCGATGTCGGAGGCGCGCGCGGCGATTCCCTCGTCGAGGATCTTCGCCCCCTCGTTGATCGCGGCGTACAGGCAGCGCTCGCGAATCTCGCCGTCGGAGATGTCGCGGCGTACGATGCCCTGCTCGCGCGCTACCTCGGCCGCGATCGCCTCGACATCGGGATCGGGGATCGGCGTGCGCCCGCCCTCGTCGTAGGCGTACCAGCCGCGGCCGGCCTTGAGCCCGAAGCGCTCGAGCTCGCACATCCGGTCGGCCAGGTGCATGTAGCGGGCATGGGGATCGCGCTGGTGGGCCAGCGACTGGCGCATCCGCCAGCTTACGTCGAGGCCCGACAGGTCGGAGACGGCGAGCGGGCCCATGGGCATGCCGAGCCCGGTCAGCACCGCGTCGACCTGGGCCGGCGCGGCCCCCTCCTCGACCAGGAAGGTCGCCTCGCGGACCATCGGCAGGCGCGAGCGGTTAGCGATGAAGCCGTGGCAGACCCGCGCCACCACGCCCACCTTGCCCGTGCGCTTGGCCAGCGCCATGCCGGTGGCGACCGCGTCGGGCGCGCTCGCGGCGCCCTGCACCACCTCCAGCAGGCGCATCACGTTGGCCGGCGCGAAGTAGTGCAGGCCGATCACGTCGGCGGGCCGGCCCGTCTCGGCGGCGATCGCGTCGATGTCCATGTAGGAGGTATTGGTGGCGAGGATCGCCCCCGCCTTCGCGGCCTTGTCGAGGCGGGCGAAGATGTCCTTCTTGACGACCAGATCCTCGAACGCCGCCTCGATCACCAGGTCGGCATCGCCCAGCGCCGACAAATCGACCGAACCGGAAATCCGCTCCAGCCGCCGGTCCTTCTCGGCCTCGTCGAGGCGTCCGCGCGCGACCATGGCGTCGTAGAGCTTCAGGATCTCGTTCATCCCCGCATCGAGGGCGTCGCCATTGGCCTCGACGATGGTCACCGGGATGCCCGAGTCGGCCAGGCTGATGGCGATGCCGCGCCCCATGGTGCCCGCCCCGATGACGCCGGCCCTTGTTATTTCACGGGAGGCGATCTCGCGACCGATATCGGGAATCTTCGCCGCCTCGCGTTCGGCGAAGAAGGCATAGCGCAGCGCCTTCGACTGGTCGGAGTTCTTGCAACCCTCGAAGCGCGTGCGGTCGGCCGCCATGGCCGCGTCGTAGGGCATGCGCAGCCCGTCGACCACGCTGTCGATGGCGGCATGGGGCGATTCCTGGCCGCGGTGGCGGCGGTTGGCGAGGTCGCGGTACTTCGCGATCGTCTCGGCGAATTCCGCCTCGCTGCCGATGCCCGCGCGCGGCTCGCTGGAAATGCGCCGCGGCGTGCCCTCGGCCACGATCTTCTCGGCGAACGCGACTGCGCCGGCGCGCAGGTCGCCCGCGACGATCTCGTCGACGATGCCATAGGCCTTCGCCGTATCCATGCCGATGGGCGTGCCGGTGACGATCAGCTCCAGCGCGTGGTCCAGCCCGGCGACGCGCGGCAGGCGCTGGGTGCCGGCCGCGCCGGGGAAGATCCCCAGGCCGATCTCGGGCAGGCCGACCCGCGCACCGGGCGCGGCGACCCGGAAATGACAGCCAAGCGCCAGCTCCAGCCCGCCGCCCAGCGCGGTGCCGTGGAGCGCGGCGACGATGGGCTTCGCGATGCCGTCCATATGGTCGATAACGACGATCAGGTGCGGCTCGCGCGTCGGCTGGTCGAACTCGCGGATGTCGGCGCCCGCCGGGAAGGTCCGCCCCGCGCCCATCAGGACGATGGCGTCGACCGCGTCGTCGGCCGCCGCCTGGTCGAGCCGGGCGATGATCCCCTCGCGCACGGCGTGCCCCAGCGCGTTCACCGGCGGGTTGTCCACCGCGATGACGGCGACCCGCCCCTCGACCTCGTAGCCAACCACCTCGGACATGCCTGCATCCCCCTGTTTTGCGGGCGGGTCGCCTTGCGCGCCCGCACCGCCGGACGGCATGATGCGCAGCCCGGACGGACGGGTCAAACGGAGCAGGACATTGGCGAGATTTCCCCACCCCGACGCCTTCCTCGACATCGTCGGGAGCGAGCTGGGCGTCAGCGACTGGGTCACCGTCGACCAGGCGATGATCGACGCCTTCGCGGACGTCACCAACGACCATCAATGGGTCCATGTGGACGTCGCGCGCGCGGCGAAGGAGATGCCGGGCGGCACGACCATCGCCCACGGCTTCCTGGTGCTGTCGCTGGTTCCGGGGCTGAGCTACCAGTTCTTCGAGGTCGACAACCTCGCCCACACGATCAACTACGGGCTCAACAAGGTGCGCTTCACCGCCATGGTGCCCGCCGGCGCGCGGGTGCGGCTGCGCCAGACCCTGGCCAGCGCGAAGAAGCGCGACGACGGCGCGGTCCATGTCGAGCTCGACACGTTGATCGAGATGGAGGGCAGCGAGCGCCCCGCCGTGGTCGCCCAGACCGTGCGCCTGATGTATCCCGAACCCATCGGGAGCAAGCCCGCCTCATGAGCACCGCCGACCGCACCTTCTCGCGAACCGACCAGGTGGTGCCGGTGCTGGAGCAGCACCGCTTCGACCCCGCGCCGCTCGTCGCCTGGATGGAGGCGAACATCGACGGGTTCGAAGGGCCGATGGACATCGCCCAGTTCCAGGGCGGCATGTCGAACCCCACCTTCCTGCTGACCGACGCCAACGGCAGGCGCTATGTGCTGCGCAAGAAGCCGCCAGGCGAGCTTTTGCCCTCGGCCCACGCGGTCGACCGCGAGCACCGGATCACCGCGGCGCTGGCCGACACGCCGGTGCCCGTGGTGCGCACCCTGGCGCTGTGCGAGGACACGTCGGTCGTCGGGACCGAGTTCTTCCTGATGGACCACGCGGCGGGCCGCGTCTTCCACGACCCCTCGCTGCCCGACCTGACGCCGGGCGAGCGCAGCGCCGTCTACGATTCGATGATCGTGACGCTGGCCGCGCTGCACCAGGTGGACTTCGAGGCGGTCGGGCTGGGCGATTACGGGCGCGTCGGCGGCTATATGGGCCGCCAGATGCGCCGCTGGTCGCAACAGTACGAGGCGTCCAAGACCGACGATCTGGCCGAGATGGACCATCTGATGGCCTGGCTGCCGGAGAACATGCCCGACGATAGCGAGACGACCATCGTCCATGGCGACTTCCGTCTGGAGAATTTGATCGTCGCGCCCGAGGCGAGCGACGTGGTCGCCGTGCTCGACTGGGAGCTCTCCACCCTCGGCCACCCGCTGTCGGACCTGGCCTACAACTGCCTGCCCTATCACTGGCCGGAGGAATCCTTCGGCGACATGCGCGGCCTCGATCCGTCGACGCCGGGCATCCCCTCGGAGGAGGACTATGTCGCCGCCTATTGCCGCCACACCGGGCGCGACGGCATCGAGAACTGGACCTTCTATCTGGTGCTCTCGCTGTTCCGCCTCGCCGCGATCATCCAGGGCGTCTACTACCGCGGCCTGCAGGGCAACGCGGCCTCGCCCGAGGCGCTGCTGCGCCGCGACCTGACGCGCCAGCTCTCGATCCGCGCTTGGGAACTGGTGCAGAAGGGGAACGGCTAGCGCGGCGAACCCGTAGCCGGCAAAATCCCCGAAACGGGGGAAGGTCATGGCGGACGAGTTCGACTACATCATCATCGGCGCCGGCTCGGCCGGCTGCGTGCTGGCCAACCGGCTGTCGGCAGGCGACGCGACCGTCTGCGTGCTCGAGGCCGGCGGGCCCGACCGCCACCCGTGGATTCACATCCCCGCCGGCTTCATGAAGACGCTGACCCACCCCGCGGTGAACTGGCTCTACCAGACCGAGCCGAGCGCCGGCACGGCGGGGCGCAGCATCCCCACGCCGCGCGGCAAGACCCTGGGCGGCTCGGGCTCGATCAACGGCCACGCCTACAATCGCGGCCAGCGCATGGACTTCGACAGCTGGTCGCAGCTCGGCAACCGCGGCTGGGGCTATGCCGACATCCTGCCCTACTTCAAGCGCACCGAGCGGCGGATCGGCGGCAGCGAAGACGGCACCTATCACGGGCGCGACGGGGAGCTGCCGGTCACCGATCTGGGCGAGACGCACCCGATCTGCGAGGCCTTCATCGGCGGCTGCGTCGCCATGGGCATCCCGCGCAACCCCGACTACAACGGCGCGCAGCACGAGGGCGTCGGCTACTTCCAGCGCACCATCAACAAGGGCCGCCGGATGAGCACGGCGCGCATGCTGCTGCACCCCGTGATGAACCGGCCGAACCTCGACGTGCGCACCCGCGCCCATGTCGAGCGCATCGTCTTCGAGGGCAAGCGCGCCGTGGGCGTGCGCTACTGGCGCGGCGGCCAGTCGATAGAGGTGCGCGCGCGGCGCGAGATCGTGCTGTCGGGCGGGGCCATCGCCTCGCCGCAGCTGCTCCAGGCCTCGGGCGTCGGCCCCGGCAAGCTGCTGCGCGAGATCGGCGTCGAGGTGGTCCACGATTCACCGGCGGTGGGCGAGAACCTGACCGACCACTACCTGGTCCGCAACGCCTCGCGGGTGCGGAACGCACCGACCCTGAACGAGCGCGCGCGCGGGCTGGCGCTGGTGTCGGAGGTCGCCAAATATGCGCTGCGCCGCAAGGGCATCCTCGCCTACTCGCCGTCGCTGGTGTACGTGTTCTGGAAGTCGGACCCGTCGCTAGACGCCGGCGACCTGCAGTTCATCTTCACCCCGGCCAGCTACAAGGACGGACGGGTGGCCGAGCTCGACGACTATCCGGGCATGACCATCGCCAGCTGGCCGATGCGCCCCGAGAGCCGGGGCTATGTGCGCGCGAAGTCCACCGACACGCGCGACAAGCCGGCGATCCAGCCGAACTATCTCGACGCGGAATACGACCGGCGGCTGACCCTGGCGGGGCTGCGGCTGGGCCGGCGGATGGTGCAGTCGCCGGAGATGGCCGACCTCTACGACCGGGAGATGGTGCCCGGCGTGGACGTGCAGAACGACGACGAGATGCTCGACTTCGCGCGCTCCTACGGCACCACCGTGTTCCACCTGATGAGCACGTGCCGGATGGGACCCGACGACGACCCGAACTGCGTGGTGAACGACCGGCTTCAGGTGCGCGGGATCGAGGGGCTGCGGGTTGCCGATGCCAGCGTGATGCCGCGCCCGCTGTCGACCAATACCAACGCCGCGACGATCATGATCGCCGAGAAGGCCTCCGACATGATCCTCGGCAAGGAACCCTTGCCGGCCGCGCCGGTCTAGGCGAGCCGGCCGAGGCTATACCGGAGCTATTCCGCACCGGCCATCTCCAGCATCGCGCCGAGCAGCACTTGGCCGCCGGCGGTCACCCATTCCGGCTTCACGTCCTCGATCTCGTTGTGGCTGATGCCGTCGATGCAGGGGATGAAGATCATCGCCGTCGGCGCCACGGCGGCGACGTTGCACGCATCGTGGCCGGCGCCCGAGATGATGTCGCGGTGGGACATGCCGCGCGCCTCGGCCGAGGCCCGCACGGCGCCGACGCAGGCATCGTCGAACGGCACGGGCTCGATATAGAAGATCTGCTCGAGGACATGATCGAGGCCGATACCATCGGCGATCCCGGCCACGCCGGACCGAAGCGCCGCGTCCATCTCGGTCAGCACGTCGTCGTCGGGATGGCGGAAGTCGACGGTCAGGAACACCCGGCCGGGGATGACGTTCCGCGAATTGGGATAGCTGTCGATCATCCCCACCGTGGTGCGCGCGTCGGGCGCAAAGTCGCCGCCGACCCGGTTGACCAGCTCGACGATCCGCGCAGCCCCCAGCAGCGCGTCCTTGCGGCGTTCCATGGGGGTCGTGCCGGCGTGGGATTCCTGGCCGTTCAGGGTGATCTCGTACCAGCGCTGGCCCTGGGCGCCGGTCACCACGCCGATGTCGACCGCCTCGTCCTCCAGGATCGGGCCCTGCTCGATATGCGCCTCGAAATAGGCGTGTAGCTCGCGCCCGCCGACCGGGGCCGCGCCGGCATAGCCGATGCGCGCCAGCTCCGCGCCCATGGTCAGCCCGTCGACATCGGTGCGCAACAGGGCGTGCTCCAGCGTGTGCTGGCCGCCGAACACGCCCGAGGCGATCATCGCCGGGGCGAAGCGGCTGCCCTCCTCGTTGGTCCAGCACACCACCTCGATAGGCCGCTCGGTCTCGAGCCCCAGATCGTTGAGCGATCGGATCACCTCGAGCCCCGCCAGCACGCCGTACACCCCGTCGAACCGCCCGCCGGTGGGCTGGGTGTCGAGGTGGCTGCCGGTCACCACCGGGGCCAGCGTGTCGTCGCGCCCGGCCCGACGGGCGAAGATGTTGCCGATTTGGTCGACCGTCACCGTGCAGCCCGCCGCCTCGCACCAGGCGACGAAAAGGTCGCGCCCCTCGCGGTCCTCGTCTGTGAGCGCGAGCCGCCGGTTGCCGCCGGCGACGCCGGGCCCGATCCTCGCCATCTCCATCAGGCTCTGCCAGAGCCGGTCGCCGTCGATCGACAGGTTGCGCGGTTCGCTCATCGAAATCCCCTTCATCGGACGGGGCATGCTAACGTCCCGGACCGTTCTTCCCAAGCCGCCCGCGTTCACATGAATTTATCCGACATGCGCCCCGGCCGCCCCGTCACCCTGGCCCCCAGCGGCATGGTGGCCTCGCCGCATTCGCTGGCCTCGGCGGCCGGCGTCGATGTGCTGCGCGCCGGCGGTTCGGCGGTCGACGCCGCGCTGGCGACCAGCGCCGTGCTGTCCGTCGTCTACCCGCACATGACCAGCATCGGCGGCGACGCCTTCTGGCTGATCCACGACGCCAGGACCGGCGGGATTTCCTGCCTCGACGGCGGCGGGCGCGCCGTCGCCGGCGCCGCCATCGACGCCATAGCCTCACGCGGCCTCGACCGGATGCCGGTGCGCGGGATCGTGCCGGCCACCACCACCGTGCCCGGCGCGCTGGCGAGCTGGGGCGCGGCCCACGCGCGGCACGGCAGGCTGCCGCTGGCGCGCATCCTCGAGGCCGCGATCGGCTATGCAGGCGATGGCTTCCCGGTGACCCGGCGCCTCGCCGACGCCGCCGCGCTCTATCGCGACGAGCTGGCGAAGCACCCGACCACGGCGGCGATCTTCCTGCCCGACGGCGCGCCGCCGCCCGCCGGCACCACCCTGCGCAACCCCGACCTGGCGCGCACCCTGACGCGGGTCGCCAACGCCGGACCGGCCGGCTTCTACGAGGGCGATGTGGGTGCGGAACTGGTGTGCTTCTCCGAGGCCTCGGGCGGGCTGTTTACGGCCGGCGATCTGGCGGCGCAGCAGGCGCGCTGGACCGCGCCGCTGGAGGGGCGCTATCGCGGCGTCGCCATCTACACCACGCCGCCGCCGACCCAGGGCATCACGGCGTTGCAGATGCTGCAGCTGGCCGAGGGCTGGGACGTCGGTGCGATGGACTTCCTCGGCCCCGACCACATCCACCTGCTGGTCCAGGCCAAGCACCTCGCCTTCCACGACCGCGACGCCTACCTCGCCGATCCGGACTTCGCCGACGTGCCGACCGAACGCATGCTGTCGGCCGCCCACATGGCGGAGCGCCGCACGCAGATCGACATGGAAAGGACGCTCGCCTGGGACGGGGTGCCGCCCTGGTCGAGCCTCGACGGCGACACGGTCTTCATGACGGTGATGGACGCCGAGGGCAACGCCGTCTCCCTGATCCAGAGCCTCTACATGGCGTTCGGCTCGTTCGTCGTCGCCGGCGACACCGGCGTCATGCTGCAGAACCGGGCCGCGTATTTCTCGCTCGACCCGGCGCACCCCAACCGGCTGGAACCCGGCAAGGCGCCGATGCACACGCTGATCGCGTCCATGGCCAAGCGCGATGGCGATCTGTGGGCCACGCTGGGCACCCAGGGCGCCGACGGCCAGCCGCAGATCCTCGCCCAGCTCTACAGCGACCTGATCGACTTCGGCCTCGACATTCAGCAGGCGATCGAGGCCCCGCGCTTCCTGTCGGGCCGCATCTCGATCGACGAGTCCCGCGACATGCTGCACCTGGAGGGCCGGATGCCCGAGGCGACCTTCGAGGGCCTCGCGGCGCGCGGCCACAAGGTCAACCGCTGGCCCGACTGGAACAACCGCGCCGGCCAGTCCCACGGCATTCTCGTGGAGCCCGGATCGGGCCTGCGGATCGGCGGCTCGGACCCGCGCTCGGACGGCGCGGCGGTGGGGTACTGAGGCGCGGCCCCTACGGCCGGTGCAGCACCACCGGCGCTCGGGTGAAGGTCCGCCGCCCCGCCTTGAAGCCGAAGCGCGCCTCGGCGTTGATCGCGACCGCCTCGTCCGTGCTGGTCGCGTCCCAGACCACCAGGTCGGCGGCCTTGCCCACGGCCACGCCGTAATCGTCGCGGCCGAGGAACTTCGCGGGCCGGTCGGTCATCATGGCGAAGCACTCGGCCAGCTCGTCGCGCGTGCCGCGCTGGGCGACGTTGGCGTACATGTTGGCGATTCGCATCAGCGAGCCGTCGCCGAAGGGCGTGAACGGGTTCAGGATGTTGTTGGTCGACAGGCAGCAATTGACGCCGTGGGCATGCAGCGCGTTGCCGTCGGCCACGCCGCGCATCACCGAATGGTCCTGGTGCCGGCCCACGGTGAACAGGTCGGTGGCGGGAAGCACCGTCACCGTGACGCCGGTGTCGGCGAGCAGCTTGCCCAGGTCGGCCAGCTTGTCGGGCGGCATCGAGGAATATTTCGAGCCGTGGCCGATGGCGACGCGCCCGCCCCAGCCGATTTTGTCGGTCAGCTCGCAGACCTGGTAGATGTCGAGATGGTCGTGGTTGGGCCCGACATCGAGGTGCAGGTCGACATCTACGTCGTATTCCCTGGCCAGCTCGAAGACCCGCGCGATCTGGGCCGGGCCGTCGGAATCGTAGCTCGGCGCCCCGCCGATGGCCGTCGCGCCGCGCTCCAACCCGTCGACCAGATTGGCGTCGCCCTCGGGCACGCCGGTCCAGCCCTCCTGCAGGAAGACGCAGAGCTGCAGCTCGATGCCCCAGGCATAGTCCTTCGCAAGCTGCTCCAGCGCGTCGACGCTCTTCATGCCGACATTCGGGTCGACCTCCACATGGGTGCGCATGTGGGTGACGCCGTGGGAGATCGAGGTCTCCATCGAGGCGCGGGCGCGTTCGTAGATGTCCTCGACCGTGAAGCCGGGCTTCACCGCCGACACGCGCCGCATATGGTCGATGCCCCGGTCGGGCGACGGCTCGGACCGGTCGAGGATACGCGACTTGTCGAGATGGATGTGGGTCTCCACCAGGCCCGGCGAGACCAGCCCGCCCGCCACGTCGAGCGCCTCGCCGTCGCCGGCGAGCCCAGGTTCGATCGCGGCGATCCTGCCGCCGGAAATCCCGATGTCGGTGAGCGGCGCGTCGGCGGCGGTACCCGCCACCCGCGCGTTGCGCAAAATCAGATCGAACGCCATCGCTGTTTCCCCTCGTTCCCCGGACAGGAATTAGTTCACCGCCGCCGCGCGCACAAAGCCGCTCGGCGCGGGCGCGCTCAGCCCTCCGGCGCCTCGGCGCGCTCGTCGGGGCCGTAGTCGCGGATCACCGAGGCGACGCGCAGCCGGTAGTCGGCGAAGATGCCGCCCTTTCCCTTGCACTGGGCAATGCGGTGTTCGGCATGTTCGCGCCAGGCCTGCACCGCCGCCTCGTTGCGGAAGAACGACAGCGAGACGAACTTGCCCGGCTCGTAGATGCTCTCGAACCGTTCGACCGAGATGAACCCGTCGATCCGGTCGAGCTCGGCGCGCAACGCGTGCGCGATGTCGAGATACTCCTCCAGGCGGCCCTCGGCGGGCCGCACCTCGAAGATCACGGCGATCATCGTTCCATATCCTCGTTGGGGTTCCCCTCGGGCGTCCATGGCACGGGGTTGGGGAACCAGCGCGGCACGGCAGCCTTGTAACGCCGGTAATCGTCGCCGAAGCGGGCCGCGAGGCCGCGTTCCTCGAACCGCGGGATGTAGACCGCGTTGGCCAGGAAGAAGACCGCCAGCCAGGCCGCGACTGGCCAGGAATCGAGGATCAGCGCCTCGCCGAACAGCATGAAACAGACGGAACTGATCATCGGGTTGCGCACGTGCCGGTAGGGCCCGCGCACCACCAGCCTCCGGGGCGGGTCCCACGGTGCGGGCGTGCCCGCGCCGCGCCCCAGGAACAGGCGCACGGTCCAGCCCGCGAGGCCCAGCCCCGCCAGGGCGAACGCCGCACCGACCCAGAAGCCGGGCTCGGCCGGCCCGCCGAAACGCGCCGCCGCGCCGGTGTCGGCCGTGGCCCAGACGATCAGCACCGGCACGAGGACGAGCACCACCCCCGAAAGGGCAATCACCGCCTTCGCGAGGCGCCAGGGCATGGCCGGCCTAGCCGACCCGGCGGTTGCGCGGCCAGTCGTCGAGCTGGCGGCGCAGCTCCAGCCGCGCGATCTGGCGGCGGTGGACCTCGTCGGGCCCGTCGAACAGGCGCATGGCGCGGGTGCGCGCATACATGGCGGCCAGCGGGAAGTCGTCGGTCATGCCGCCGCCGCCGTGCAGCTGGATCGCGCGGTCGATCACGCCCAGCGCCATGTTCGGGGCGGCGACCTTGATCATCGCGATCTCGAGCCGCGCCTCCTTGTTGCCCACCGTATCCATCATCCAGGCGGCCTTCATCACCAGCAGGCGGCACATCTCGATCTCGATGCGCGACTGGGCGATGCGCTCCTCGGTGATGCCGCGCTCGGCGAGCAGCTTGCCCCAGGTCTCGCGCTCGGCCGCGCGCTGGCACATCGCCTCGAGCGCGCGTTCCGCCACGCCGATGACGCGCATGCAATGGTGGATGCGGCCCGGGCCGAGGCGGCCCTGGGCGATCTCGAAGCCGCGCCCCTCGCCCAGCAACAAATTCTCCACCGGCACGCGGACATCCTCGAACGTCACCTCGGCATGGCCGTGGGGCGCGTCGTCATAGCCCATGACGTTGAGGTGCCGCTTGATGGTCACGCCGGTCGTGTCGGTCGGCACCAGGATCTGCGACTGCTGCTGGTGCCGGGGCGCCAACGTGTCGGTCTTGCCCATGACGATCATGATCTTGCAGCGCGGGTTGCAGGCGTTGGACGTCCACCACTTCGTGCCGTTGATGACGTATTCGTCGCCGTCGCGGCGGATCGAGCACTCGATGTTCGTGGCGTCCGACGAGGCGACCGCCGGCTCGGTCATGGCGAAGGCCGAGCGGATCTCGCCGGCGAGCAGCGGCTCGAGCCAGGCCGCCTGCTGCGCGGGCGTGCCGTACATGTGCAGCACTTCCATGTTGCCGGTGTCGGGCGCGTTGCAGTTGAACACTTCGGGCGCCCAGTCGACGCGGCCCATGATCTCGCACAGCGGCGCGTATTCGGCGTTCGTCAGCCCCGCGCCGTGATGCGCGTCGGGCAGGAACAGGTTCCACAGGCCGCGCTTCCTCGCCTCGGCCTTCAGGTCGTCGACGATCTGCGGCGTCTGCCAGCGGCTTTCCTGCGCGTCGAGCTGATGCTCGAACGTTTCCTCGTTCGGATAGACGAACTCGTCCATGAACGCGACGAGCTGTTCGCGCATTTCCTTGCAGCGCGGTGTCAGTTCGAAATCCATCGGTTCCCCCGGAAATTTATGCGCCGTGCGGCGGCTGGTGCCGAACGTATCGTGTTCGCCTAGGATACCGCCAAACGGGGCCCGGGGGGAAAGACAGCATGTCCGCAGCATTCGATTTGTCCGGCAAGACCGCGATCGTCACCGGATCGACCAAGGGGATCGGCCGCGCGATCGCCACGGCGCTGGCCGAGGCCGGAGCCCGGGTCGCCGTGTCGAGCCGCGATGCCGGCCGGGTCGAGGAGACCGCGTCGGCGCTGCGCGCGGCCGGCCACGAAGTGGTTGGAATTCCGTGCAATGTGGGCGGCAAGGAGGAACTCCGGGCGCTCGTCGATGCCAGCCGCGCGGCGCTGGGGCCGGCCGACATCCTGGTCTGCAACGCCGCCATCAACCCCTACTACGGACCGGCGATGGAAATACCCGACGACGTGTTCGCCAAGGTGATGCAGACCAACATCCTCTCGCAGCTCTGGCTGGTTCAATTGGTCGCACCCGAGATGCAGGCACAAAAGGACGGCGCCATCGTGCTGATCTCCTCGATCGGCGGGCTGCGTGGCTCGGACAAGATTGGCGCCTACAACATTTCCAAGGCGGCCGATATGCAGCTGGCGCGCAACCTCGCCGTCGAGCTCGGGCCCGACAACATCCGCATCAACGCCATCGCGCCGGGGCTGGTGAAGACCGACTTCGCGCGTGCGCTGTGGGAGAACCCCGAATTCGCCGACCCGCGGATCGCCGCCACCCCGCTGCGCCGCCTGGGCGAGCCCGAGGACATCGCCGGCGCGGCGGTGTTCCTGGCCTCGGGCGCGGCGCGCTGGCTGACGGGCCAGACCATCGTGGTGGACGGCGGCGCGACGGTGCCGGTCTAGGCAGGTTCCGGCGCGCTACGCCGTCTTCGCGGCGTCCCATTTCTTGAAGGTCGAGCCGGCCTCGGCCAGCTCGCGCAGCAGGCCCGCGGGTTCCCACTTGTCGCCCCACGCGTCGTGGAAGCCGTCGAGGGTTGCGACCACTTCGGACAACCCGACCATGTCGGCATAGAACATCGGCCCGCCGCGCCAGCGCGGGAAGCCGTAGCCGTGCAGCCAGACCACGTCGACGTCGGATGCGCGGATCGCCAGGCCCTCTTCGAGGATTCGCGCGCCCTCGTTGATCAGCGAATAGATGCAGCGCGCGCGGATCTCGTCGTCAGAAATGTTGCGCCGGGCGATACCCATCTCGTCGGAGCGCGCGCGGATCAGCGCCGCGATCTCGGGATCGGGCACGGCGCTGCGGCCCTCGTAGCGATACCAGCCCGCACCGGTCTTCTGGCCATAGCGGCCCTGTACGCAGATCCGGTCGAGCAGCGGCGAGAACCGCTCGTCGGCCGGGCGCGTTCCGGCGCGGCGCTTCTCGATGGCCCAGCTGATGTCGAGGCCGGCCAGGTCCGACACGCGGAACGGGCCCATGCGGAAGCCGAATTCCTCGATCACCCGGTCGACATCCTCGGGGAACGCCCCCTCCTCGACCAGGAAGTCGGCCTGGCGGAAATACGGCGCGAGCATCCGGTTGCCCACGAAGCCGTCGCACACGCCGACGACAACGCCCGTCTTGCCGATGCGCCGCGACAGATCCATCACCGTCGCGATCACGTCGAGCGCGGTCTCGCGCCCGCGCACCACCTCGAGCAGGGTCATGACGTTGGCCGGGCTGAAGAAATGGGTGCCCAGCACGTCGCCGGGGCGTTCCGTCACGGCCGCGATCGCGTCGACGTCGAGTGTCGAGGTGTTGGTGGCGAGGATCGCACCGTCGCGCGCCAGCCGGTCCAGCTCGCGGAACACCGCCTGCTTGACGTCCATCTCCTCGAACACCGCCTCGATCACCAGGTCGGCATCGGCCGCCGCGTCGAGCCCGACCACCCCCGTGATCCGCGCCATCCGCGCATCCATCTCCTCGGCCGACAGGCGGCCGCGGTTGCGGGTCGCGGCGTAGTTGGCCTCGATCCGCCCGATGCCGCGTTCCAGCGCGGCGGCATCCGTCTCGATCAGGGTGACCGCCTGGCCGGCATTGGCGAAGGACATGGCGATGCCGCCGCCCATGGTGCCCGCGCCGACGATCGCGACCCGCTCGACCGGGCGCAGGGGCGCGTCGGCGGGAATGCCCGGAATCTTGGCCGCCTGGCGCTCGGCGAAGAAGGCGTGCACGAGCGAGCGGGACTCGACCGAGGCGACCGCCGCCTGGCTGATCTCGGCCTCGCGGGCCCAGCCGTCCGCGAACGGCATGGTCAGGGTGTTGGCGACGCTTTCCAGGCAGCGGAACGGCGCCTGCATGCCGCGCGCGCTCTTCTCCAGCCGGGCCCGCACCTCCGCCACGATCTCGCCGCCCGTCGCCGCATCGACGTCGATGCCCATCCCGCTGATACGCCGCGGCCCGGAACCGTCGTCCAAGATCTCCAGCGCGAATCCGACCGCCGCCGCGCAGATATCGGCGTCCGCATGCACGACGCGATCGACGATCCCGTACTCCAGCGCACGCGCCGCATCGACCGGCTCCCCGGTCACGATCATGTCGAGCGCGCGCCGGAAACCGATCAGGCGCGGCAGGCGCTGGGTTCCGCCCGCGCCCGGAACGACGCCGCGATTCACCTCGGGCAGGCCGATCTGCGCACCTTCCTTCGCCACCCGGTAATGGCAGCCGAGCGCCAGTTCGAGCCCGCCGCCCAGGGTCGGCCCATGGATCGCGGCGACGACCGGCTTGTCGCTCGCCTCGATTAGGTTCATCAGCTCGCGGGTCATGGGGCGGATCTGGCGGTCCGGCGTGTTGAACTCGCGGATGTCGGCGCCGCCGCACAGATTGCGCCCGGTGCCGTGGATCACGATCGCGCGCACCAGCCGGTCGTCGCATGCGAGTACCAGCAGGTCGGCAATGCCCATGCGCACCTGCTTCGACAGGGCGTTCACCGGCGGATTGTTGATCGTGATGATGGCGACGCGACCGTCCTGACGGTACAGGACCGGCTCACCCGCGCTGGTGCCCGCCATCGCCTCCCCCAAGGTTTCGGAGTGTCCATCGGCATATCAGCACTACACGACGCCCGCGTCCGCGGCAATCGCCACACGCACCGCGAATAACAGGCGTGCCCGTGTGGAATAGCGCACGGGTCGCCCCCCGGATTCCCGGTTGGTAGTATCGGCCGGAACCCGTCCGAACCGACACCGGTCCGGGCGCCAACGAAACAGCATGACGAAATAGAGATCGGATTGATGCGCCTCAAGACGGCACAGCTGGCAGGCCTGACCGCGACGATCGTCGCCGCGGTCCTGCTGGCCGCACCCGTGTGGTCGGCCGACCCCGGCGTCCTGCCGGCGGCGGGGATCGTGCTGTTCGCCGTCTCGATGTGGGCCACCGGCGCACTGCCGCTGCACATCACGGCCCTGATCATGTTCCTGGTCGCGCTGGTGCTGGGCATCGCACCGCCGGAAATCGTGTTCAGCGGATTCCATGCCAGCGCCACCTGGCTGGTGTTCGGCGGGTTGGTGATATCGCTGGCCGCCCAGCGGTCGGGCCTGGCGGCACGGATCATCCAGGCCCTGGTGGTCCACCTGCCGCCCCGCTACCTGATGATGGCCGGCGGTCTGGCCATCGCGGGCATGATGCTGGGCTTCATCATGCCCTCCGCATCCGGGCGCGCGGTGCTGATGGCGCCGCTCGCGGTTGCGCTCGCCGAGCGGCTCGGATTTGCGGAGAACACACAAGCGCGCTTCGGGCTCGTCATCGCGGCGGGCTGGGGTGCCACCGTCCCGGCGTTCGGCGTGCTGCCGTCGAACGTGGTCAACATGGCCTTCGTCGGCGCGACCGAGAGCATCTACGACATCGGCTTCACCTATTTCGGCTACACCGCCCTGAACTTTCCCGTCCTCGGCGTGCTCGGCGTCCTGATCGTGACCGTCCTCGTCACCCTGCTGTTCGGCGCGAAGCCGGCACCGGTGGGCGCCGAGGCGATGCAAACACGCTGGTCCGGCGGCGAACAGCGGCTGCTGCTGATCCTGATGGTCGCGCTCGGCTTCTGGATCACCGATTCGCTGCACGGCATCTCGCCCGCCTGGATCGCGCTGGCCGCCGCGCTTGTGTGCATCACGCCGCGCATCGGCGTGCTCGCCCATTCGAGCCTCAACTCCGAGATCAATTACGGGCCGTGGCTGTTCGTTGCCGGGGTGATCGCCGTGGGCGCCATCGCCAACCACAGCGGGCTCGGCGCGACGATCGGCGAATTGCTGCTGGCGAACGTCCCGCTGACCCGGGACGGCGGGATCGTTACCTTCTATGAGATCTTCGCGATCAGCGCCGTGGTAGGGCTGGTGACCACCTTCCCCGCCGCCCCGCCGATCGTGACCTCCTTCTCCGACGCCATCGCGCAGGCCACGGGCTGGCCGCTGGAGGCGGTCCTGCTCGCCCAGGTGCCCAGCTGGATGGTCTATCCGCTGCCCCACGAGGCGCCGCCCGTCGCCATCACCATGGCGCTCGGCGGGGTGCCCGTTCGCGCCGGCGTGCGGCTGCTGGTCGCCTACTTCATCGTCGGATTGCTGATCGTCCTGCCGCTGCAGTACCTGTGGGGCCAGTTGCTGGGCATGTATCCCTGATCGGGGGCGCGTGCCGACGGAATCGAACCGGGAGAAACGACATGTAGTTCATGGTGCGCATCAAGGTCGAGTTGCCGGGAGACATGGACCCGGCGCGGGTCCAGGAACTCGGCGCGGCCGAAGCCGACCGCGCGATCGAGCTGATCCAGGCGGGCGAGATTCGCAGGATCTGGCGGATCGTCGGCGAGCGGTCCAACTTCCCGGTCTGGGAGGCCGACACGCCCGAGGAGTTCTACGCCAACATCTCCTCGATGCCGCTGCACCCGTGGATGAGCGTCGAGGTCACGCCGATCATCGAACACCCGGCGACGCAGGCCTACGAGGAACGCGTGGGCCCGTTCCCGCCGCTCTAGGCCAGGACGAAGGCCAGGCTCAGTAGCCGCGCTCGGCCTTGAGCTCGGCCGCGGGCCGGTAGAAGTCGGGATAGGTCTGGGATATCCGCGCGCCCGGATAGAAGGCCGCCGCATAGGACGGGCGGGCCTGCACCCGCGCCAGCCAGGCGGTCGCCTGGGGCAGGTCGTCTTCCCACAGGAAGGCGAAGCCGAGGTCTTCCATGCGGTCGATCAGCGGCGTGACCTGGGCGTCGACCATCGTGTACTGCGCGCCCATGATCCACGGGCCGCCGCTCTCGCGAATGGCCTGGTCGATCCGCTCGCAGGTCTGGCGGATCTGGAACTCGGCATATTCGAGCTCGGCCTTGCCGAACCCCTTCTGCGACATGCGCTGATAGAACTGTTTGCGCAGCGGCAGGCGTTCAGCGTGCTTCGCGAAGTCCGTGTCATCAGTCTTGGAGAAGCGCATCGGCGCCAGCATGTTGGCGAAGGTGGGCACGCGCACCGCCACCGTGGGCACCTCGTCGATATAGCGCATCCAGGCGCGTGCGCGCGCACGATCGGCCGCATTGGGCGGCAGCAGCGGCGGCTCGGGGAACACCTCGTCGAGATATTCGAGGATGGCGGACGATTCGATCAGCACGGTGCCGTCATGCACGAAGGTCGGCACGACCCCGTTCGGGTTGAGCTTGAGATACTCCGGCTCGAGCTGCTGGAACCGGGACAGGTCGACGAAGCGCTCGACCCAGTCCTTGCCCCGCTCGGGCATGCCCTTCTCGGCCAGGGTGATGCGGACCTTCTGGCTACAGGTCGACTGCGGCGCCTGGTAGAGCTCGATCGTCATGTGGCGGTCTCCTCCACGAAATACTGCGGATATTTGTCGGACAGGTTGGTGTTGGCATAGAAGGCGGTCGCGAACGAGGGCCGGGCGCGCACACGGACGAACCAGCCGACCATCTCCGGCAAATCGTCCTGCCAGAGATGGGCGTAGCCCAGCTCGGCCATTCGCTGGATCAGCGGCGTCAGGGTCGCATCGATCAACGTGTACTGCGCGCCCATGATCCAGGGCCCGCCGGTCTCGCGCACCGCGGCGCCGATCCGCTCGGCGGTCTGGCGGATCTGCGCCAGCGCGTTGTCGAATTCGGCCGCGCCGAAGCCGTCGACGCGGCCCATGCGCCGATAGAAAGCCTTGCGCAGGGGCATCTTTTCCACCCGCGCCTGGAACGCCTCTTCCGAGATGTTCTCGTAGCGCAGCGGCCGGAACACCTTGTTGAACGAGGGCACGCGGACGGCCGGGGTGGGCACCTCCACCATGTAGCGCATCCAGGCGCGCAGGCGCGCCCGGCCCAGCGCATCGGTCAGCGACAGGGACGGCGCGGGACAGATCTCGTCGAGATACTCGACGATCGCCGAGGATTCGATGATCGCCTCGCCGTCATGGACCAGGGTCGGCACGACGCCGTTCGGGTTGAGCTTCAGATACTCCGGCGTCAGATGGTCGCCCGAGCCGAAGTGCAGGACGCGGCTCTCCCAGTCGAGCCCCTTCTCGGCCAGGCAGATCCGCACCTTCTGGCTGCAGGTCGAATGGTCGGAGTGATAGAGCTCCAACGTCATGCGCGGCTCCCGAGATTTTGATGCGCCCGGTCTGGACGGCCCTAGGTGCCTGTTTATATCAATCGTGAACCGCCACGTCCCGGGTCACGCACCCGCCGCCATGACCCTCGTCCGCATCCTTCTCGCAACGCTGATCCTGGCCATGGCGTTCGCCGGGCCGGGCCGGCACCGTGGACCTGACGGCCTGGCCGAACGGCGATTCCCTGAACGCGGTGCAGGGCCAGCGGATCACCTTCCCCAGCCACAGCCCGTTCACCCTGTGGGAGGCGGGCAAGAGCGAGATGCTCGACCCGCCGACCGACGGGCACGGGGTGCTCTACCTGCCTGAGGGCGCGAGCGCGGAACGGCCGGTGCCGGCCGTCGTCCTGCTGCATGGCGCCGCCGGCGTCCTCGGTTCGCGCGAGATCACCTATGGCGCCCAGTTCGCGGAAATGGGTGTCGCCGCGCTGGTCGTCGACGCGTTCGGCGCGCGCCGCGACCGTGCGAACGGCTTCATCGACCGGCTGCTCGAGATCACCGAAACGATGGTGCTGGCCGATGCCTATGCCGGCCTGCGCCACCTCGATTCGCTGCCCCAGGTGGATGGCGACCGGGTCGCCCTGATGGGATTTTCCTATGGAGCCATGTCGACCATGCTCGGCGCCTTCGCCCAGACCGCCGAGACGCTGAACCCCGGCGGCAAGCGCTTCGTCGCCCACATCGCCTTCTACGGGCCCTGCCTGGCGCGGTTCGACGACGTGCGCGCGACGGGTGCGCCTGTCCTGATGCTCGCCGGATCGGAGGACGGGATCGCCGACCCCGAACGCTGCAACGAGATCGCCGACGATTTGCGCGCCGGCGGGGCCGAGGTCGAGTTCAAGGTCTATGAGGGCGCCTACCACCAGTGGGACGGGCGCTTCGCCGGACCGCGCATGATCGGGCGCAACGTCGCCGACTGCGAATTCAACGTGAACGCCAAGGGCGTGGTGCGCGACACCTTTACCCTGCTGCCCATGTCGGGGCCGTTCCTGCGCAAGCTGATCCTCGGCGCGTGCGTGGCCAGCGAGGGCTACCTGATCGGCCGCGACGATGCGGTGCGCGCGCGTTCGAACGCCGATGTCGGCGCCTTCCTGATGCGCGCCTTCAACGGCGGCGGCTAGGACAGCGGGGCCCGCGCACGGGTCGGGGTCAGTCCTTCAGCGGTTCGGCCCAGCCCGGCGGGACGGGCACCCGGAACGTGTTCAGCACCACGGCGACATGGTTGTAATGACCGAAGATGGCGATGAGCTCGACGAGCTTGGACTCGCCGAAGGCCTCGATCGCCCGCCCATAGGCCGCGTCGCCGACCTGCTTCGTCTCCAGCAGCTCGGTGAACAGATCGTAGACCGCCGCTTCGTCCGCGCGTGCGAAGGTCGGGCGCGTTCGCGCCTCGATGGCATCGACGATCGCGGGATCGAGGCCCGCCGCCAGCGCCTCGACCTTGTGGACGCACCATTCGACCTGCGCCGACCAGTGCCGAGCGACCATCAGGATGACCAGTTCCGAGATGCGTTTCTCGTGGGTCGAGCCGTGCCGCGCATAGTCGCCCAGCGCGAACGCGCGCTCCGCCAGGGGCGGGCAGCGCAGCCAGGCGTTCATCGGCCCGATGATGCGCCCGGTCTTGCTGGCGATCATGCGCTCGGCGATGGCGCGCTGCGCATCGTCCATCTCCTCCATGGTCAGCGCGCGCAGCCGGCCGTCCATGTCCGTGTCGGGAGTTTGCTCGGTCATGTCGCTCCATCTCCGTCTCTTGGGTGGTCGTCATTCTCGCGCCGTGCGGTCACCACGAACAGCGGGTCGGCGAGCAGGGCCGGCGGCGACAGGTCGGCATGCACGGGCTCCGCGAACCCGCCCGCATGGCGGAGATACATGCCCACCAGCCCGACATGGTCGCCGTCGCCCAGCGCACGCCAGATCGCCACGGCCTTGGTCGGGAAGCAGCGGTTCGAGAAGCTCACCGCGCACAGCCCGCCCGGCGCCAGCACCCGGCCGATCTCGGCGAACACCTCGAGCGGCCGGGTCAGGTACTGGACCGACAGCGCGATCAGGCAGGCATCGAAGCTTTCGCCGGCGAATGGCAGGCGCGGGTCGGCATTGAGGTCGTGGACCACGCGATCCGTCAGCCGCGGGTTGGCGTCGAGCTCGGCCCGGTTCATGCCGAGACCGGCGACCGCGCCATAGGCGATGTCGTCGGGCAGGTGCGAGACCCAGCTCGACATCAGGTCGAGGATGCGCCCGCCCGCCGGAAGATTGTCGCGATACCAGCCGGTCAGCCGCGCGCGCGCCGCATCGTCCAGATGGTAGACCATACGCTCGGGGACATAGAAATCGGCATCGTCGCTCTGGTCGACCCGCGCGAAGTGTTCGGGCCGGAAGGGCGAATCGCTGCCGTCCCCGCTCACGTCAGAAACCGCGCGCGGCGCCGTCAGAACGGGGATCCGCACCCGCCTCGATCATCCCGTCGGGCCGGCGCACCAGCCCCCCGGCATGGCCCACCAGGTCGCTGAACGGCGCGACCGTCTCGATGTCGTGGCCCGCCGCGACCAGCGCGTCAATCACGCCGTCGGCGAAGCGCGGCTCGATCTTCAGGTTGGTGCTGTCCGTCCCCCAGGTCCGCCCCAGCAGCCAGCGCGGCGCGGTGATCGCCGCCTGCACCGGCATGCCGTAACGCACGATGCGGCTGAAGATCGCCGCCTGGGTCTGCGGCTGGCCCTCGCCGCCCATGGTGCCGTAGGACACGACCCGCCCGTCATCGAGGCGCGCCAGCGCCGGGTTCAGCGTGTGGAAGGGCTTGCGGCCCGGCTGCAGCGGGTTCAGCGCGCACGGATCCAGCGCGAAGCTGGCGCCGCGGTTCTGCCAGGTCACCCCGGTCCGGGGCAGCACGACGCCCGAGCCGAACTCCCAGTAGATGCTCTGGATGAAGCTGACCGCGTTGCCATCGCGGTCGATGACGCCCATCCAGATCGTGTCGGCGTCGGTGCCGCCACGCCGCCAGTCGCGCGCGGTCCTGGGATCGACCGCAGCGGCCAGCCGCGCCACCGTGGCGTCGTCGAGAAAGGCCTCGGGCGGCGGGTCCATGTATGCCGGGTCGGTGACGTGGGCGTCGCGGATCGCGAAGGCCTGCTTCGTCGCCTCGACCAGAAGGTGGACGAAGTCGAACCCGTCCGGCTCGGCGCAGGCCAGCCGGTCGAACGCGCCGAGGATCAGCAGCGAGGCGAGGCCCTGGGTCGGCGGGCGCATGTTGTAGAGGGTGCCCGCCCCGATCTTCAGCGACAGCGGCACCACCACCTGCGCGCGGTGCGCCGCGAGGTCGTCACCGGTCACCGGGCTTCCCACCGCATCGAGATCGGCCGCCAGCGCGCGCGCCAGCTCGCCGCGATAGAAATCCTCTGTTCCCGCCGCGGCGATCCGCTCCAGGGTCGCGGCGAGGCGCGGCTGGCGGAACACATCGCCGCGCGCCGGCACCGCGCCGCCGGGCGTATAGACCTCGGCGAAACCGGGCACGCCGTCCATCTCGGGAATCTTGTCGGTCGTGTTGCGGACCTGGCCGGCGGTGACCGCCACGCCCTCGCGGCCATAGCCGATCGCCGGCGCCAGCAGCCGTTCGAGCGGCATCCGCCCGCCCCAGCGCTCCGCGATCTCCTTGGCCGCGCCCCAGCCCGACACGGTCCCCGCCACGGTCAGCGCCGCGAGCGGGCCGCGCGCCGGGATCGCGTCATGGC
>JAYOFO010000032.1:0-29234 GCA_038117265.1 Rhodospirillaceae bacterium | reverse complement strand
CGTCCTCGATCGCCTCGAAGGCCGCGCAGATGTCGTCGCGCAGCTTCGCGAACCAGTCGGCGGCGGCCTGTTTGCGATCTTCGAGCGACATGTTCGGGCCTCTTCTGTTCACGGGGTCTGCTGACCGGGATAACCGTTCGTCTGGCGCAGGGCCTCGCCGAGCACCAATGCGAGCGCGGTGACGACGTTCAGCGAGCGGACCCCGGACCGCATCGGCACGCGGATGCGGGCGTCCGCACGCGCGTATACGTCGTCGGGAACGCCGCCGCTCTCGCGGCCGACAAGCAGCGTATCGTCGGCCCGGAAGGCGAAGTCAATGTGCGCGCACGTGGCGTGCGTGGTGAGCAGGACGAGTCGGCGAGGGTTCGCGTCGCCGCCCAGATAGGCGTCCCACGATGGGTGGCGCACGAGTTCGACATGGTCGAGATAGTCCATTCCGGCGCGCCGCATACGCGGGTTTCCGAGCACGAACCCGGCCGGTTCTATCAGGTCGACGCCGACCCCCAGGCAGGCGGCCAGGCGCAGCGCCGCGCCGGCGTTCTGGGGGATGTCGGGCTGGTAGAGGGCGATGCGCACGGGCTCGGCTTCGGGGACGGGTTGGGCGTGTTGTCAGGGGTGGTGCGGACAGACGCGGGGCGGGCTTGGCAAACCGCCGAGACTTCGATTATACCCGGACGCAGAACAGGGCGCACAGGGGTTCCAGAGGGGGCATCTCGGGCATTTCAGGCAATCGCCGCGCCGCAGGGCGCTGCGTCGCGTTGTGGCACCGTGTCACATTGCTGGATGCCGGAAACTCCGGATAAGAACCCGCCCAGTTGTGCGATCCGGGACTTCCATTGGCGGTAGCACGCCGAACCAGGGACAGTTGCCTATGAGCGATCATACCCACGATCACGACGGTCACTCCGGCGACCGTCGCGACTTTTTATACCTCACGGCCGGCGCCTTCGGGGCGGTCGGGATGGGGGCGGCCCTGTGGCCGTTCATCCATTCGATGAATCCTTCGGCAGATGTGCTGGCGTTGGGCTCGATCGAGGTCGACGTGTCGCAGGTCGAGGTCGGGCAGCGCATCACCGTGAAGTGGCAGGGCAAGCCCGTCTTCATCGACCGCCGACCGGAGAAGGCGATCACCGAGGCGCGCGAGACCCCGCTGAGCGACCTGCGCGACCCGCAGACCGACGAGGAACGCGCATCGCGCCCCGAGTGGCTGGTCGTGATTGGGGTCTGCACCCATCTCGGCTGCGTGCCGCTGGGCCAGAAGGCGTCGGAGGACCGGGGCGAATGGGGCGGCTGGTTCTGCCCGTGCCACGGCTCCCACTACGACACGTCGGGTCGCATCCGTAAGGGCCCCGCGCCGCTCAACCTGCCAGTACCGCCGGTCGAGTTCCTTTCCGACAACCAGATCAAGATCGGCTGAGGCGAACCATGAGCGCTGGAACACATAAACCCGTGGGCACCGGTCTGGTGAAGTGGATCGACACCCGCCTGCCGGTCTTTTCATACCTCCAGAAGGAATACGCCGAGTTCGAGTCCCCGAAGAACTTCAACTGGTTCTGGAACTTCGGCGCCATCCTCACCTTCATGCTCGTGCTGATGATCCTGACCGGGATTTTCCTGGCTATGCAATACCAGCCGAACACCGGGCTGGCGTTCGACTCGGTCGAGCGGATCATGCGCGACGTCAACTTCGGGTGGCTGCTGCGCTATCTGCACGCCAATGGCGCGTCGTTCTTCTTCATCGCCGTCTACATCCACATCTTCCGCGGCATGTATTACGGCTCCTACAAGGCGCCGCGCGAGTTGATGTGGATCCTCGGTGTTGTGATCCTGTTGCTGATGATGGCGACGGCCTTCATGGGCTATGTGCTTCCGTGGGGCCAAATGAGCTTCTGGGGCGCGACGGTCATCACCCAGCTGTTCTCTGCGATCCCGCTGGTCGGCGACCTGATCGTCACCCTCCTGTGGGGCGGCTTCTCGGTCGACAATCCGACCCTGAACCGCTTCTTCGCGCTGCACTACCTGTTCCCGTTCCTGATCTTTGCCGTGGTGGCGTTGCATGTGGTGGCGCTGCACACGACCGGGTCGAACAACCCGATCGGTGTCGATCCGAAGGGGCCGCAGGACACGGTGAAGTTCCATCCGTTCTACACGGTGAAGGACTCCTTCGGCCTGGCGGTGTTCGTCACGATCTTCGCGGCCGTCGTGTTCTTCGCCCCGAACTATTTCGGCGAACCGGAGAACTATCTCGAGGCCGCGCCGCTCAACACGCCGGCCGCTATCGTGCCCGAATGGTACTTCCTGCCGTTCTTCGCGATCCTGCGTTCAATCAACTTCGACATCTGGTTCATCGAGGCGAAGCTGGGCGGCGTGCTGGCCATGTTCGGCGCGATTTTCGTGCTGTTCGTGCTGCCGTGGCTCGACCGTTCGCCGGTGCGCAGCGGGCGCTTCCGGCCGCTGTTCAAGTGGTTCTTCCTGATCTGGCTGCTCGACTGCGTCGTGCTTGGCTGGGTCGGTGCGCGGGCACCGGATGCCAAGGTCATCGAGGGTGTCGAGTGGCTCAAGGTGATCCACATCGGCTATCTCTCGACCTTCTGGTACTTCTTCCACTTCATCATCCTGCTGCCTTTGCTCGGCATCTTCGAGCGGCCGAAACCTCTGCCAAAGAGCATCTCCGAACCCGTTCTCGGCGGCGGAACCGCGGCCGCGGGCGCAGCGTCCAAGCCGATGGAGAAGATGTAATGGGTAACGTTTCCAACCTCCGGCGCACCCTCGCGGCGATCGGTATCGCGGCGGGCGCGGCCCTGGCCTCGACGGCGGCGTTCGCCGCCGGCGATGCCAAGCACCCCGAGAGCCAGGACTGGCACTTCGAGGGCATCTTCGGGACGTTCGACCGGGCATCCGTCCAGCGCGGCCTGCAGGTCTATCTGGAGGTCTGCGCCGGGTGTCATTCGCTCAAGCAGGTCGCCTACCGCAACCTCCACGATCTCGGCTTCTCCGATGCCGAGATCAAGGCGATCGCGGCGAATTACGAGGTCACCGACGGCCCGAACGACGAAGGCGAAATGTTCCAGCGCGCCGCCATCCCGTCCGACCGCTTCGTCTCGCCGTTTGCGAACGAGCAGGCCGCCAAGGCCGCCAACAACGGGGCGAACCCGCCGGACCTGTCGCTGCAGGTGAAGGCGCATCCGGGCGGCGCGGACTACATCTTTGCGCTGCTGACCGGTTACACCGATCCGCCGGCCGATTTCGAGGTGCCGCAGGGCGGCAACTACAACCCGTTCTTCCGCGGCGGTTCGATCGCCATGCCGCCGCCGCTGGCCGACGATGGCGTCGGCTACACCGACGGAACGAAGGCGACGGTCGAGCAGCAAGCCTGGGACGTCGTCAACTTCCTGCAGTGGGCGGCCGAGCCCGAGATGGAGCACCGCAAGCGCACGGGCTACAAGGTCGTGCTCTTCCTGATCGTGCTCAGCGCGATCCTTTACGCGGCCAAGCGCAAGATGTGGGCGAACGTCGACCACTGATTGCGTCATCGAGTTCGAACGGGCCGCCCGCGCATGCGCGGGCGGCCTTTTTCGTGAGCCCGGCCCCGCCATCCGTTAAGATCGGGGTCGAACGAACAAGAGCGACTTTCCGAGGGGGGAGACCATGGCACGCGAGACGATCGTCACCTGCGCGGTGACCGGCGGACATCAGAACTTTCACAAGCACCCGAACTTCCCGATCACGCCCAAGCAGATCGCGGAATCGGCGATTGAGGCGCGCAAGGCGGGCGCGGCCGTCGCCCACATCCATGTGCGCGAGCCCGACGGGTCGCGCTCGGGGAATCCGGAATATTTCCGCGAAGTGGTCGAACGCATCCGCGATGCCGATTGCGACGTCCTGATCAACCTGACGACGGGCGAGGGCGCGCGCTTCATCCCGAGCGACGACGACCCGCAGGTGGCCGGACCCGGCTCCTCGCTGCGCTCGCCCGAGGTGCGGGTGCGCCATGTGCTCGATCTGCGCCCCGACATCTGCACCCTCGACGTCGGGACCATGAACTTCGGCGAGGCGGTGTTCATGAACACGCCGGCGCATCTGCGCCGCATGGCCGAGCTGATCAAGGATGCCGGCGTGAAGCCCGAGCTCGAGGTGTTCGAACCGGGGCACATTCGCCTTGCCGTCGACATGATCGCGAACGGCTATATCGAATCGCCGCCGCTGTTCCAGCTCTGCCTCGGCATTCCGTGGGGCTCGCCGGCCACCCCGCAGATGGTGCAGGTGATGCACTCGATGCTGCCGCGCGATGCCAACTGGGCCGCCTTCGGGATCAGCCGCTGGGAGTTCCCGATCGTCGCCGAGGTGGTCAACAATGGCGGGCATGTGCGCGTCGGGCTGGAGGACAATCTCTACCTCAACAAGGGCGAGTTCGCCTCGAACGGCCAGCTGGTCGACAAGGCGGTGCGGATCATGCGCGAGCTCGACGCCGAGCCGGTGGAGCCCGCGCGCGCGGCCGAGATGCTCGACCTGCTGCCGCGGGCCCAGTAGGCCGGCACGGGGCACGGGGAGCGGGACATGAGCGCGAACTTCGACGGCACGCCGCCGACCTTGGGAATCATCGGCGGCAGCGGCATCTACGACATCGAGGGGCTGTCCGACATGCGCTGGGAGGCGGTCGAGACGCCGTTCGGCCTGCCGTCGGACGAGCTCATGTTCGGCAATCTCGACGGGCTGCCGATCGTCTTCCTGCCGCGCCACGGCCGCGGTCACCGCGTGCCGCCCTCGGAGCTGAACTTCCGCGCCAACATCGACGCCATGAAGCGCGCGGGCGTGACCGAAATCGTCTCGCTGTCGGCGGTGGGCTCGCTGCGCGAGGAACTGGCGCCGGGGACCTTCGTCGTCGTCGACCAGTTCATCGACCGCACCTTCGCGCGCGTGAAATCGTTCTTCGAGACGGGGCTGGTCGCGCATGTCTCGATGGCCGACCCGGTCTGTGCGCGGCTCGGCGATCACATCCTGGCGGCGGCGCAGGAGATCGGCATCGCGGCGGCACGCGGCGGCACCTACCTGGTGATGGAGGGGCCGCAATTCTCCTCGCGGGCCGAGTCCGAGCTCTACCGGTCCTGGGGGTGCGCGGTGATCGGAATGACCAACATGCCCGAGGCCAAGCTCGCCCGCGAGGCCGAGCTCTGCTACGCCACCGTGGCCATGGTCACCGACTACGATTGCTGGCACGACGACCATGACGACGTCACGGTGGATCAGATCATCAAGGTCCTGCTCGAGAACGCCGAGAAGGGGAGGTCCCTGGTGCGTGCGCTGGCGCCGCGCCTGGCGGACCGATCCGAGCTGTGCGCGCGCGGCTGCCACACCAGTCTCGAGAACGCGCTGATCACCGCACCCGATTCGCGCGATCCCGACATGATCTGTCGGCTGGATGCGGTCGCCGGCCGCATACTCGGATAAAGTGCAGTTTACTTGACCTGTCGTCCTTCCGGGGACGCAGGCAACGTAATACAATGCGGGCGGGCAACAGACGCGGCAGATTCGCGCCGGCGATGTCCGTCAGGGAGCAGGGTGAATGCCAGACGCCGACAAGAACGACGTTGTCGCCGCCGGTCCGATTGCGGGAATCGACCATGCGCTGATCGGCGTCGCCGACCTCGACCGCGCGCGCGATTCGTTCTTGCGTCTCGGATTCACCGTGAGCCCGCGCGGGCGCCATGTGGGTTGGGGAACCGGCAACTACACGATCATGTTCGAGCACGATTATGTCGAACTGCTCGGCGTCATCGACCCCACGCAGTACATCCATGGCCTGGATGCCTTCCTCGAGTCGGGAGAGGGGCTGCTCAATGTCGCGATGGGAACGGACGATGCCGAGGAGGCGTTCCGCTGGCTCCAGTCCCAGGGGATCGACGCGCCACCGCCGGAAAACCTGCAGCGGCTGCTCGAGACCGAGGAGGGGAACGAGACGCTGCAGTTTCGGAACATCCACCTGCCGGACGAGCTGACGCCGGGACTGAAGACCTTCGCCTGCCAGCACCTGACACCGGAGAAGCTGCGCCGGGCGAGCTGGTTGTCGCACCCCAACGGGGCGCGCGGAATCTCCGAGGTCACCATCGTGATGGAGGATCTCGAAGGGGTCCGCGAAGCTTATTCCCGTCTGTTCGGCGAGGCCGCCGTCACCGGCGATGCGCGGAAGGGCAACCTGACGGTCGACACCGGCCAGGACGAGCTGTGGTTCGTCACGCCCAAGGCGTTCCCCGAGCGGCATTACGACAAGACGATCGACGAGAGCCTGCCGCTGCCGCGCCTGGCCGCGCTGACCCTTTCGGTCGCCGACACCCAGGTCACGGCGCTCTATCTGTCGGGACAGCAGGTCGCCTTCGAGCGCGACAGCACCGATGCGGTCATCGTCTCGTACGAGGAGGCTTGTGGGACCTTCCTCGTCTTCGCGGACGGCGATTCCGACTGAACCGCGCCGGCGTGCGAGCACGAAAAAGGGCGGGCCAGGGCCCGCCCTTTTCGCAAGCTCGATTGCGTTGCGGGCTAGCCGATGTTGGCCGACAGGAACTCCAGCGTGCGCCCCATCGCCTGTCCGGCGGCTTCCTTGTGGTACGAGCCCCGGCGCGAACAGCTGAACCCGTGGCCGGCACCGTCGTAGATGTAGCTCGGGATGTCGGGATGCGCGGCTTCGACCTGGTGCACGCCGTCGAGCGGGATGCCATGGTCTTCGGCGCCCCAGTGGAACATCACCGGGCACTTCGGCTGCTCGCCGGCGTTCGACAGTATGTCGCCGCCGTAGTAGCAGACCGCCGCGGCGACGGGCGAACGCGCGGCCGCGAACCAGGCCACCGAGCCGCCCATGCAGAAGCCGACGACGCCGATCTTGCCGGCGCCCGAGATTTCGCCGATGGCGGCGTTGACGTCCTTGACCACGTCGCCCCAGTCCAGCGCGCCCTTGAGGGCCCGGCCCTTGGCCATGCCGTCCTCGTTGAATTCCAGGACCGCGCCTCGCTCGTGCCGGTCGAACAGCGCCGGTGCGATGGCGACGTAGCCCTCCTTGGCGAAGTTGTCGACGGTCTCGCGTATGTCGTCGTTGACCCCGAAGATTTCCTGGATGATGACGATGCCGCCGCGCGGCGCGCCGTCGGGCTCGGCCTTGTAGGCGTCGAGCGTGTGGCCGTCATCGGCGGTGAGCTTGAGATCGCTGCCCATGTCCGGTTTCCTCCCCTTTGGTTGTGCGGTTTGGCGGCTATCCTAGTCGGCTAGACGTTGAAGCGAAACAGCATCACGTCACCGTCCGCGACCACATAGTCGCGCCCTTCCTGGCGTATGCGGCCCGCTTCCTTGGCGCCGGCCTCGCCGCCATTGGCGATGTAGTCGTCGTAGCCGATGGTCTCGGCGCGGATGAACCCCTTCTGGAAGTCCGTGTGGATGCGGCCCGCCGCATCCCAGGCGGTGTCGCCGCGCGACACGGTCCAGGCGCGCGTTTCCTTGGGGCCGACGGTGAAGAAGGTGATCAGTTCTAGCAGGTCGTAGCCGGCACGGATGACCCGCGCGAGCCCGGTCTCCGAGAGGCCGAGCCCCTGCAGGAATTCGAGCCGTTCCGCGGCGTAGTCCAGCTGGGCCACCTCGGCCTCGATCGCCGCCGAGACGACGACGACCCCGGCGCCGTTCGCCGCGGCCATGTCCGCGACGGCGGCGGTATAGGCGTTGCCGTCCGCGGCGGATTCCTCGTCGACGTTGCACACGTAGAGCACGGGCTTGGCCGTCAGCAGGTGGAGCTGCCGGAATGCCCGCTGCTGGTCCTCGGCCACCGCGACGGTGCGTGCGGCCCTGCCGTCGCGCAGCGCGTCCGCGACCGGCTCGAGCAGCGGCAGCTGTGCGCGCGCCTCCTTGTCGCCGCCGCGCGCACGCTTCTCGGTGGTCTCGAGACGGCGTTCGGTGGCCTCGAGATCGGCGATCAGCAGCTCCGTCTCGACGATCTCGGCGTCGCGGATCGGATCGACGCCGCCCTCGACATGAGTGATGCCGCCATCCTCGAAGCAGCGCAGGACGTGGCAGACTGCATCTACCTCGCGGATGTGGGACAGAAACTTGTTGCCCAGGCCCTCGCCCTGGCTGGCGCCGCGCACCAGGCCGGCGATGTCGACGAATTCGAGATAGGTCGGCACGATGCTGGCAGATTTCGCAAGCGCGGCCAGCGCGCCCAGCCGGGCGTCGGGAACGGCCACGCGGCCGGCATTGGGCTCGATCGTGCAGAACGGATAGTTCGCCGACTCCGCCATGGCGGTGGCCGTCAGCGCGTTGAAGAGGGTCGACTTGCCGACATTCGGCAGGCCGACGATCCCGCAATTGAAACCCATCTCAGTCGCGTCCCCGCAGGCGTTGCATGGCCCGCGACAGGGCGCTCGACAGCGCCGTCCCGGGTTCGTCCGGTTCCGGCGCGGGCGCTGTTACGGCCCGCGCCTTCTGTTCCTGTGCCGGGCCGTCTTCGGCCGGCGTGCACTGTATGGCCATCGCGACCCGACTCATGAAGTCGCTCGCGCGGCCCTCGAGCAGCAGCGGCAGTTCCTCGGCGACGGCGCGCAACTCGCGCGCGACCCAGTCGCGGTCGGACTTGGCGAAGTCGCCCAGGACATGGTTGCTCACGCGCGACTTGTCTCCTGGATGGCCGACGCCCAGCCGGACCCGCCAGTAATTCTTGTCGGACAGGTGCCCGTCGATGCTGCGCAGCCCGTTGTGGCCGGCGTTGCCGCCGCCCTGCTTGACGCGAACCTTGGCGGCCGCCAGGTCGATCTCGTCGTAGATGACGATCACATCCTCGCTCGCCAGCTTGAAGAAACGGACGGCCTCGCCGACCGCGCGGCCGGATTCGTTCATGTAGGTCATCGGCTTGAGCACGACGACGCGTTCGCCGCCGACCTGGCCCTCGCTGACATCGCCCTGGAACTTGGCGCGGGGCGCAGAAAGGCCATGGCGGCGAACGATCTCGTCCGCCGCCATGAAGCCGATATTGTGCCGGTTGTTTTGGTGTTTCGGGCCCGGATTTCCCAGGCCGACAACCAGTCGCATGTTCCGTTCGCCCGTATGGCGGGAGCGGGTCTAGTCCTCGCCGCCCTCGTCGCCGTCCTCGTCGCCGCCGTCATCGTCCGCATCCGCGTCGTCGGCGTCTTCATCGGCCAAGTCCTCGACCACGGCGACGGTCGGTGCAGCGATCGTCGCGATGGTGAAGTCGCGGTCGGTGATCGTCGGCGTGACGCCGTTGGGCAGGGTGATGCCGGAGATATGGACGCTGTCGCCGACCTCGAGGCCGGTCAGGTCCACCACGAAGGATTCGGGGATCGCGCCGGCGCGGCACATGACCTCGACCGTGTGGCGCACTATGTTGAGCACGCCGCCGTTGCGCAGGCCCGGCGATTCCTCTTCGTTGATGAAATCGACCGGGATGTCGACGTTGATCCGGGTCCGCTCGGTCACCCGCAGGAAGTCGGCGTGCAGCGGCACGTCGGTTACCGGGTGGACCTGCAGGTCGCGGCACAGGACCTTCTGGGCGTTGCCGTCGACGTCGATGTCGAACAGCGTGGCAAAGAAGCCGGGCTGCGAGAGCGCGACGCGCAGCTGCGTCGGGTCGATCGTGATGGGTTCGGGGTCCTGGTTCGCGCCATAGATCACCGCCGGGACCTTGCCGCCCCGACGAGTTGCGCGGGCGGCCCCCTTGCCAACCTGCGCGCGCGATTCCGCCTTGAAAGCCACGGTATCCGCCATGATTCACTCCTTTGGCCCCGGCGCAGCCTCCAAGGGTGCTATCACCGGGACGGTTCGCGACGGCGCCGGGCGGCGCCGACAATCAGTCGAACAGGCTCGAGACCGAGGATTCCTGACTGATCCGGCTGATCGCCTCGCCGAACAGCGGGGCGACGGTCAATTGCCGGATGTTGCTCGCCACACGCACCGCTTCGGTTGCCTGTATCGAGTCCGTCATCACCAGGGTTTCCAGCGGAGACGCCGCGACGCGCCCGACGGCCCCGCCGGACAGGACGCCATGCGTCACATAGGCGGAAACCGACTTGGCGCCCTTGTCCATCAACGCCACGGCCGCATTGCACAGCGTCCCGGCGCTATCGCAGATGTCGTCGACAAGGATGCATCGCCGCTGGTCGACGTCGCCGATGATGTTCATCACCTCGGAAACGCCGGCCCGTTCGCGGCGCTTATCGATGATCGCGAGATCGGCGTCAAGCCGTTTGGCGAGCCCGCGCGCGCGCACCACGCCGCCCACATCGGGCGACACGATGACCAGCTCGTCGCCATTGTAGGCCTCGCCGATGTCCTCGGAGAAAAGCGGGCCGCCGAACAGATTGTCGACCGGGATGTCAAAGAAACCCTGGATCTGGCCCGCATGCAGGTCGAGCGTCAGCACCCGGTCGGCGCCCGCACGCGTGATCAGGTTCGCGACGAGCTTGGCCGAGATCGGCGTGCGGGGGCCGGTCTTGCGGTCTTGGCGCGCGTATCCGAAATACGGCATCACCGCCGTGATCCGGCGCGCCGAGCCGCGGCGTAACGCGTCGAGCGTGACCAGCAGCTCCATCAGATTGTCGTTGGCGGGATAGGAGGTCGACTGGACGACGAAGACGTCCTCGCCGCGCACATTCTCGAGAATCTCGACGAACACCTCCATGTCGGAGAATCGCCGGATCGATGCCTGGGTCAGCTCGATGTTCAGATAGGCCGAAATCGCCTCGGCCAGCGGGCGATTGCTGTTACACGCCAGCACCTTCATCAGCCTAATCCCCGCCCCGGCCTTCGCCGTCCAGAACCGATCCCGATTGACCGCGCGCAGACCGAATCCGTCCCCGGTTCGCGCGCCGGGAAAGTATCAATCCGACATGAGGCTGTAAACGTTTCGGGGCTGGGGATAAGCCGCGCCGTTCAGCCGCCGCCGCGCGAGACCTGACGCGGCGGCGGGCTGCTGAAACCCTTGCTCCAGTCGATGCGCGAAACCATTTCGATCATTCCCGCCGCCGCGGCCAGTCCGGCGTCCAGCGCCAGCCGGTTCCAATGGTCCCTGACGGCCGCGGCCGCGAACGGGCTGGCCTGGTCGATCCGCCCGATCTCGGTGCCGTTGGGATCGGCAACCACCCAGACAATCGCGACTTCCATCCGCTGGTCCACAAGCGGTGTCAGCGTCACCCTGGCCGACGCGACGAGCGACTCCGCCGAGCGCTGCGCCGCAACGCCCGAGCCGAGACGGCGCAACGACTGGCGCAGCGCGACCTGCAGGCGTTCCGCCTCGTGCGCCGCGATGCCCTCGACCGGCCCGATGAAGATGGGCGGCGGCACCACTTCGGCTGCTTCGTCTTGCTGGATGTGGCGCGCGATCCACACGGCTGCGTCATCGGCGAGCTGCGTCATCAGGTCCGGATCGGCGCGTGCCCACAGATCGACCGGCGTTCCCTCGATCGTCTGCTCGTGGCGGCCCAGCGCGGCGCCCTGGGCATCGTAGAGAGCCCAGACGATGTGGGCATCGCGACCCGGGTCGATGACCTCGCCGGCCAGAAACAGGCTCGTCCGGTTGCCGGTGCCGACATAGGCGGGGATGCCGAGATCGATCAGCGATGCGACCATCCTCTCCGCCAGGCGATGTGCCGTGTCGGGTGGGGCATCGGCGACGGGCAGGACGACGATGCCGCTGCTGTCGGAGAGCCGGAGCAGGTCGTTGGGGGTGCCGGGGTCGTGCTCGAACGGTCGCGGCAAGGGCTGGCATGCGGTGAGCGCGACCGCCAGCACCGAGAGGGCAAGCGACTTAAAGGGCACAACTCACCATCAGCGCGGCCAGGGAGAAGAAGATCAGCATAACGAGGTACGGCACGGCTCAGCCTTCGTCCGCGAGCACGATCAGCGAGATGTTGCGGCCGTAGTCGGGCTCCGAGCGGTGGCAGCTCCGTCGGTAGCTGAAGAAATTCTCGTCGGCGTAGGTGTCCTGGCCGGTGTGCGCGATGTGCCCGACCCCCGCCCGCTCGAGGCGTGCGCGGACATAGCCGTGCAGGTCGAACAGGAACCGGTCGAAGCCGTCGCGCGCCGCGAAAAACCGCTTGGCCGCCGGGTCCTCGTCGAGAAAGGGGGCAGGAAACTCCGGCCCGACCTCGTAGGAGGCCGCGCCGATGCAGGGACCGACGGCGGCCCGGATGCGCGCCGCGTTCGCACCGCGCGCCGCCATGGCGTCCACGGTCGCCTCGATCACGCCGGTCAGCGCGCCGCGCCAGCCGGCATGGGCGGCCGCCACGATGCGGGCCTGCGGATCGGCGAACAGGATCGGGGCGCAATCGGCGGCCAGCACGCCGACGGCGGTGCCGGGGCGGGTGCACACGATGGCGTCGGCGCGCGGCGGCGTGTCGGGCCAGGCGGCGTCGGCATCGACCACCTCGGCCGAGTGGATCTGATAGAGGGTGCGCAACTCCCCGGCCCCGACGCCCACCAGGCGCGCGGCGCGGGCGCGGTTCTCGGCCACCCGGCCGGCATCGTCGTCGGAGCCGAGGCCGCAGTTGAGGCCGTTATAGATGCCCTCGCTCACGCCGCCGGCGCGCGACAGGAAGCCGTGCCGGATGCCGGGTGCCTCGGCCAGAATGTCCGCCATCGCATGGGGGTGTTGCATGGTTCAGGATGCGGGCTCGAAACCTGCCAGCCGGTCGATGCCGGGGTGCGAAATCGCCAGGACCTTTAACAAGGTGCCCATTTCGGCGGGGCCGATCAAGCGTGTCACGGCCGCGGAGATGTCGCGCTGCTGTTCGGGCGTCGCGGACCGCAGCAGCGTTTGCGCGCGCGCCCGTATGCCGAGCCGCTCGAGGAAGACGCCCTGGTCGACCGTCCCGTGGCAGCCCGCCCCTGCGGCCTCTGCCGTCGCGCGCACCGCGCGAAAATTCACATGGGCGGTGAGGTCGCAGTTGCCGGGATCGGCGAGCGTGTCGACGGGTTGGTGCGCGAGAACCGCCTGCAGGGTCTCTCCGATCGCCCGGCCCGTGTAGCCATAATCGACGAACAGCGCGGCGCCGCCGCATCGTGCGATCCGCCCGGCGATCGCCGCGACCACCGCCTCGACCGCCGGCGCGCGTTCGAAGATCTCGCCGTCGGGAATGTCGTGCGCCTCGGGAAGGCCGAGCCCGTCTGCGGCCGGCCCCGTGACGAACCGGAACGTGCCCGCGTCGCGATCATGGTCGACGCGCCGTTCGAACCAGGCGCCCCCGTTGCGCACATACTGTTCGACGGGAAGCGCGTCCAGGAACTCGTTCGCCAGGCACAACAGCGGCAGATCGCCGGTCTCGGGTGTGCCCGTGTGCCAGGTGACCGGCACGCCCGCCAGCGTGCGTTCCTGCATGCCACGCAGGACGGGGCTGGTCTCGACCAGGTGGATCTCCGCTGCGGCCCGGCAGGCCGGTGCCACTGCCATCGCGCGCAGGGTATCGGCCATCAGGGTGCCCCGGCCGGGGCCGAACTCGACCAGCGCGAACCGGTCGGGCGCGCCCATCGCCTGCCAGCTGTCGGCGCACCACAGGCCAAGCAGTTCGCCGAAGACCTGGGAAATCTCGGGTGCGGTGGTGAAGTCGCCGGCAACGCCGAACGGGTCGCGGGTCGCGTAGTACCCGCCCTCGGGGTCGGACAGGGCGATCTCCATGAATTCCGAGACGCGGATCGGGCCCGACTCGCCGATCCGGCGCTTCAGGACGCGGGTGACGCGATTGTCCTCGCCCATGGCGGCTAGCGCCTAGGGATCGGGCGTCGCGGGGCGTGCCTGCAGGTCGAGGCGTGCATGGCGCAGGGCATAGACGATGAACGCGATACCGGCAACGGCGATCGGGACCGACAGCCATTGTCCCATCGTCGTGCCGGCGATCAGGAACCCGCCGTCGCCGACATAGGTATCGGGCTGGCGGAAGAACTCGACGAAGGTCCGTGCGAGCCCGTAGCCGAGCAGGAACACCCCGGTCAGAAGGCCGGGGCGTGCCCGCGCGCCCAGGAGCCGTGCCAGCACGAACAGGATGGTGAACAGCACGAGCCCCTCGAGCGCGGCCTCGTAGAGCTGGCTGGGGTGGCGCCCGATCCCGCCGCCCGCGGGAAACGCGACCGCCCACGGCACGTCGGTCGGGCGGCCATAGAGCTCGCCGTTGATGAAGTTGGCGAGCCGACCGAGGAACAGGCCGATCGGGGTGGCGGCGGCGACCAGGTCCGCCAACGCCAGCACGTTCAGCCCGTGGCGCCGCGCGAACAGCACGGTCGCGGCGACCACGCCCAGCAGCCCGCCGTGGAACGACATTCCGCCGTTCCACACGGCGAGGATCTGCAGCGGGTTCGCCAGATAGAATTCGGGCTGGTAGAAGCCGACGAAGCCGAGGCGTCCGCCGGCGATCACGCCGACGATGGCCCAGCTGAAGAAGTCGCCCACCTGTTGCGCGGTCATGGTGGCCGGCGGACGGCGCAGCAGCCAGACCATATAGCCCCACCCAGACAGCAGGCCGCCGATGAAGGCCAGCGCGTACCAGCGCACCACCAGCGGGCCAATGGCGATCGCGACGGGATCGAAGTCCGGGAACGGGATGGGGCCCGACATGCGCTGTCCGCGATTCTCAGCCGTTGGGGTCAGACATAGGGATCGTTGGTCGCCAGGAAGTCGCGCACATAGCGGCGCACGCCATCCTCGAGCGACGTGAAGGGCGCATCGTATCCGGCGTCGCGCAGCCGGTCCATTCGCGCTTGCGTGAAGTACTGGTACTGGTTGCGGACGCTGGCGGGCATGTCGACATACTCGATGCTCGCGGGCACGCCCATGGCATCGAACACCGCATTCGCCAGGTCGTCAAAGCTGCGGGCCTGGCCGGTGCCGAGGTTGAAGATGCCGCTCACCCCGGGATTGTCGCGCAGCCACAGCATCACCGCGACCGTGTCGCCGACATAGACGAAGTCGCGCAGCTGGCCGCCGTCGGCATAGTCGGGGTCGTGCGACTTGAACAGGCGCGCCGTGCCGGTCTCGCGAATCTGTTCCCAGAATTGCGGCACGACCGAGCGTTGGCCGCCCTTGTGATACTCGTTGGGCCCGTAGACGTTGAAGAAGCGCAGGCCCGCCCATTGCGGCGGCGCGTGCCCGGCCGCCGCCATGCCGACCGCGGCCCGATCGAACAGCAGCTTCGACCATCCGTAGGGATTCAGCGGGCGCAGCCGGTTCAGCGCGGCGGGATCGTTGTCGTCGTCGAAGCCCCGTTCGCCGTCGCCATAGGTTGCGGCGGAGGAGGCGTAGATGAACGGCACGCCGCGGGCGGTGCACCAGTTCCAAAGCCGCAGGCTCAACAGGTAGTTGGTGCGCATCACCAAATCGACGTCGCGTTCGACGGTCGAGGAGATCGCGCCCATGTGGAAGATCGCCTCGGGCCGCTTGGACATCCCGGCGAGATGATCCAGCAGGGCCTCGGGCGCAATGCGTTCGATGTCGCCGTGCCGGGAGAGATTCGGCGCGATCGCGTCGTCCAGGGGATCGCACACGGCGACCGTGCCGCCCCGCGCAACGAGGCCGGCGACGAGGTTCGAGCCGATGAAGCCCCCTCCGCCCGTGACGACATGCATGGTCCGCACTCCCGACAGCAGCGGCTTTATAGGCGCGCCATCCGCGCTGCGGCAATGCGGCGCCTTGTTCGGGACCGGCACCCGCGCGTATTGTCGAGCGGCTGACGAGGAGTATCGAACGGTGCAGACGAAGAGCCGACTGTTGGACGATCTGGCGCGCCTCGCCAACAGCGCGGCGGGCATGGCGAGTGGCCTGCGCGAGGAGATCGAGACCCTGGTCCACCAGCGCATCGATCGCGTGCTCGCCGACCACGACCTGGTCCGCCGCGAGGAGTTCGAGGCCGTCGAGGCTGTCGCGATCCGCGCCCGCGAAGCGCAGGAGGCGCTGGAGAAACGCGTCGCCGAGCTGGAGGCGAAGCTCGCCCAGACGCGCAAGCGCAAGCCGGCGGCAAAGCCCGCCGAACCGGCCGATCACGACGATTCCTGACCCCCGGCATGCCCGGTGTCCCGGGCGGCGAATTTCCGGTCTGTCCACAGCCGCCCCGGTTGCGACGCAGCGCGTGTTCGTGACAGTGTACCCGTGGTAGTAGGCCGGTCCTGAAAAGCCACAATATTTCGTATTGGTTACGATATATTGTGGTTTGATCGCTGGCGGCTTGGCACATCTCGCGGGAGACCCGTCCACATGGGAAGCCTTTCCCAGTCCTTCGCCGATCAGAGCCTGCATCCCCTGGACCTCGTGGAAGAGTTGATTGCCTTGCGCGACTGGGCGCTCGAGCGCACCGCGCGCGACGAGCTGCTCTCGGAAATCGGCGGCCGGTGGTGCGACTATCATGCCGTGTTCAACTGGATCGACGAGATCGGCGCCCTGCAGATCACCGCCGCGTTCGACGTGCGCACGCCGCCCGAGCGGCGGGCCTCGGTCCACGAACTGCTCGCCGTGCTGAACGAACGCCTCGGGATCGGGCATTTCGATGTCGGCACCGAGGACGGGCTTCCCGCCTACCGGCACGCGCTGCTGCTGCGCGGCGGGTCGCTTTCGGCCGAACAGGTCGAGGACATGGTCGACATCGCGGTGCACGAGCTGGACCGGTTCTACCCGGCCTTCCAGTATGTCGTCTGGGGCAACCAGTCGGTCCACGCGGCGGTCAGCTCGATCATGTTCGACACCGTCGGCGAGGCGTAGTCCGGCCCGCAGGGACGAGCGCGTGAGCGAATCCGCAAACATACTCCTGGTCGGCGGCGGCAAGATGGGCGGCGCGCTGATGCAGGGATGGATCGGCCAGGGCACGAACCCGGCCGCTGTCTTCGTCGTCGATCCGGCGGCGCCGGAGCTGCCGCACGGCGTGCGCGGCGGTGCCGGCGCGGCGGACGTTCCCGGCGATTTCGCGCCCGCGGTGGTGGTGCTCGCGGTCAAGCCGCAGGTGATGGACGCGGTGGTGCCGCCCTATGCCGCGTATGCGGGCGCCGGGACGGTGTTCCTGTCGATCGCGGCGGGCCGCACGATCGCCTCGTTCGAGGCCCTCCTCGGCGATGCGGCGCGGGTGGTCCGCGCGATGCCCAACACGCCGGCGGCGGTCGGACGCGGGGTCACCGTGCTGTGCGCCAACGCGGCCGTGAGCGACGGCCAGCGCGGGACCTGCGAGGCCCTGCTGAGCGCGGTCGGCAAGGCGGCCTGGGTCGCCGACGAGGGGCTGATGGATGCCGTGACGGGGGTCTCGGGAAGCGGTCCGGCCTATGTCTTCCACCTCGTCGAGGCGATGGCCGAGGCGGGCGTGGCCGCGGGCCTGCCGGCCGACCTCGCGATGCTGCTGGCGCGCGAGACGGTGACCGGCAGCGGCGAGCTCCTCGCCCGCAGCGCGGACTCCGCCGCGACCCTGCGCACGAACGTCACCAGCCCGGGCGGGACCACGGCGGCGGCGCTGGAGGTGCTGATGGCCGAGGACGGGCTGACCCGGCTGATCACGCGCGCGATCGTGAGGGCGACGGAGCGTTCGCGCGAACTCGCGGGCTGACGCCCCTTAACAGGCCGCGCCGGCTGGCCTAGTTTTCGTTCCATGCCCGTGACACCGGAAAATCCGCTCGACCGGCTGATCGACGCCATGCTCGCACGGCTCGCCGCGCAAGGCTGGCGCGCGGTCACGGTCGCCGATGTGGCGGCCGATGCCGGGATCGCACCCGACGCGGCCTATGCGCTTTGTCCCGACCGTGCCGCGCTGGTCGATGCGTTTGCGCGCCGGCTCGACGTGGCGGCGTGCGCCGATGCCGGCGTGCCGCCCGAAGATGCGGAAGGCCGCCGCGACCTGCTGCTGGACGTGATGCTGCGCCGGTTCGAGGGACTCTCGCGTCATCGCCCTGCGGCCGAGCGTCTGATCGAAGGGCTTTCCCGCGATCCCGAGACGCTCATGCGAATCCTGCCCCAGAGCCAGCGCTCCTTCGGCTATCTCGCGCGGGCGGCGGGATTTCCGTCGGACGGTCTGCGCGGGATTCTGTATTCCAAGGCGCTGGCGGCCGCGTGGCTCGCGACCCAGCGCACCTGGCGGCGCGACGAGACGCCCGACCTCGCCGCGACCATGGCGGCGCTCGACCGCAACCTGCAACGCTTCGTTTGGCCGCTCGAAGGCGCCGGTCCCTTCAAATTCGGCGCCACGCGATCCGAAGAGTCCACGGCATGACCATCTCGTTCGACGATTTCCAGAAGGTGGACGTGCGCGTCGGGACGGTCGTCGACGCCCAGCCGTTCCCCGAGGCACAGCGGCCGGCAATCAAGCTGTGGGTCGATTTCGGCGCCGGGATCGGGGTGAAGAAGACTTCGGCGCAGCTGACGGTCCACTACACGCCCGAGGCGCTCGTCGGCCGGCAGGTCGCGGCGGTCGTGAACTTCCCGCCCAAGCAGATCGGCAAGTACATGTCCGAGATTCTGGTGCTGGGTTTCCCCGATGCCGACGGCGCGGTGGTCCTGCTCAACGTCGACCACGACGTGCCCAACGGCGGGAAGCTGTTCTGAGCCGCTAGATCGGTATCCGGATCAGGGCGCGCAGGCCGCCCGTCGGCGCGTCTTCGAGCCGGATTTCGCCGCCATGGTTGTGCACGATGTCCTGCGCGATGGACAGGCCGAGGCCGGTGCCCCCCGTCTCCATGTTGCGGGATTCGTCGATCCGGAAGAACGGCCGGAACACTTCCTCGCGCAGGTCTTCGGCGATGCCGGGGCCGTCGTCGTCGACGCGTATCTCCAGCACGCTGCCGTTCCGCGCGACACTGACCCAGACGCGGGTGCCGTGGCGCGCGGCATTGTCGACCAGGTTGGTGAGACAGCGGCGCACCGCGTTGCGGGCGAGCGGCAGCGAGACGCGTTCGGCGATGTCGAGCGTGATGTCGACGCCGTTGCGGCGGGCATCGTGGGCGATGTCCTCGACCAGATCGGCCGCGTCGGTCGCGACGCGCCCCTCGGTGCCTTCGCCGCGCGCGAAGTTGAGGTATCCCTCGATCATGCTCTCCATGGCCGCGACATCGGAGTTCAGCTCGTCGATCTCGGGGTTGCGGCCGATCATCGCCAGCTGCAGCTTCATGCGGGTCAGCGGCGTACGCAGATCGTGGCTTACCCCGGCCAGCATCTCGGTGCGCTGCTGGATCTGCCGCTCCAGACGGTAGCGCATCGCCATGAAGGCGCTCGCGGCCTGGCGCACCTCGGTGGCGCCCGAAGGCTTGAAGTTTGGCGTGTCGCGGCCCTTGCCGAAATTCTCCGCCGCGGTCGCCAGCCTGCGGATCGGGCTCACCTGGTTGCGCATGAACAGTGTCGCGACCGCGAACAGGATCAGCGAGGTGCCGATCATCCACAGGATGAAGATCTTGGTGGTCGAGCTGATCAGGCGTTCCTCGTCGGCCGCGATCCGGATGACGCCGCCGGGCAGTTGCAGGTCGATCAGGACGCGATCGCGCGTGCTTTGCGTGTCGATGGCGAAGGGACGCCGCACGATCGAGCCGATCGAACGGGCAAGCGTGGTCTCGAGGTTCCCCGACGGCGCGTAGCCGACATTCGGCAGGATCGCGCCGGCCTCATAGTCCATCACCAGGCCCAGCGTGCGCCGCGCCAGCGAGAAGGTCGCCGTCTTGTCGGCGACCGCACCGTCGTCGATCAGCTCCAGGATCATCGCGATGTCGCCGGCCAGCGCGTTTGCCCGATGCCGGCTCACATTCGACCAGTGCCGATCGTAGAAGATAATTCCGCTGACCACCTGCAGCAGCACCAGCGGCATGATGATGATCAGCAGCGAGCGGGCCAGCAGGCCGCGCGGCAACATGCGCTTGACCAGGACACGCAGGGTCCGCGGGATGCGCGTGATGTCGTTCAGTCGGGCCATAGGACGTAGCCCTGGCCGCGGATCGTCTGCAGGTAGCGCGGCATTCGTGGATCGGGTTCGATCTTGCGGCGCAGCCGCGTCACCTGGACGTCGATGGCGCGGGTGCTGCCGCCGATCCCGCTGCGCTGCTGCAGCGTCTCGCGGCTGACGGGCTGGCCGGCCGCGCCGGCCAGCACGTCGAGCAGGCGTGCCTCGGCTCCGGTCAACGGCACGATGCCGTCGGGACCGATGAGCAGCTGGCGCCGCGAATCGTACATGTGCGGACCGAACCGGTGTTCGGCGATGCCGCGCGCCTCTTCGCCAACGCGCCGCAGGATGGAACGGATGCGCGCCACGAGTTCGCGCGGCTCGAACGGCTTGGTCAGGTAGTCGTCGGCGCCGATCTCGAGGCCGCCGATCCGGCTCTCGGGTTCGGCCATCGCGGTCAGCATGAGAATCGGCACGGGGTTCGTCTCGCGCAGGCTGCCGGTCAGTTCGAGCCCGTTCTCGCCCGGCATCATCAGGTCGAGGACCATCAGGTCGAACTGGAAGCCGCCCAGCCGCTCGCGCGCCTCGGCCGCATTCTCTGCGGTCGTGACCCGGAACCCGCTGTCGGTGAGGAAGCGCTGCAGCAACTCTCGCAGGCGGCGATCGTCGTCGACCACGAGGATGTGCGGGGTGTCGAGCATGGCGGGCGGATTATAGCGCTGTTCGGTGCGCGGACGGCAGGTTCCGTACACGCTGCCCCGGGGCGTCAGCGCCGGGACGGCCCACGGACTGCAGCCGGCCGGACCTGGGCCCGCTCGTCGGGGTTGATGATCCCCGTGAGCACCCTACGGAAGCCTTCCACGGCCTCCGCGCCGGCCTCGCGGTAGGCGCGTGCGAACCGGTCCATCTGCACGGTCGTCAGCTCGCGCTCGAGCGCCTTGCCCTTGTCGGACAGCGTGAGCTGCTTGCGGCGGCGGTCGCCCGGGTCGGCGCGCTGGTCGATGAAGCCGTCCTCGAGCAAGGTGCCGAGCACGCGCGACAGGCTCTGCTTGGTGATGCGCAGGATTTCCAGCAGCTCGGTCACCGAGATGCCGGGATTGCGCCCCACGAAATAGATGACCCGGTGATGGGCGCGGCCGAGCCCGTGCCTGGACAGGATCGCGTCGGGCTCTCCGGTGAAGTCGCGATAGGCATAGAACAACAGCTCGATGCCCTGGCGCAGGTCCTCCTCGCGGAGGAAGAGCGGGTTGATGCTGGATTTAAGGTCAACCATGTTGACTTAATTAGATCGCAATGTTACGTGACGCAAGCATGTGTCAGAATTTTTTGTCGTCGGCTACAACTCCGGCGATAGATTGTTTCGAGGGACCGAGCGATGCATGAAGTTCCGTATGACGACCGCGACGGCGTGATCTGGTTCGATGGCCAGTTCGTCCAGTGGCGCGACGCCAAGATCCACTACCTCAGCCACGCGCTGCACTATGCCTCCTGCGTTTTCGAGGGGATGCGCGCCTACAATGGCGAAATCTTCGAGCTGACGGCGCACAACCAGCGTCTGCACAAATCGGCCGAGATCCTCGGCTTCGAGGTGCCGTATTCGGTGGCCGAGCTCGACGACATCTGCCGCGAGGCGCTGGAGCGTTCGGGCTACAGCGACGCCTATATCCGCCCCGCCGCGTGGCGCGGTCCGGAGCAGATGGGCGTGTCGGCGCAGAACTGCAAGATCCATGTCGGCATCGCGGCCTGGCAGTGGCCGTCCTACTTCACGCCGGAAGCGCGCATGAAGGGGATCAAGATCGACTGGGCGATCTATCGCCGGCCCGATCCCGCGACGCAGCCGGTGCATGCGAAAGCGGCGGGCCTGTACATGATCTGCACCCTGTCGAAGCACGCGGCCGAGAGGAAGGGCTATTCCGATGCCCTGATGCTCGACTGGCGCGGCCAGCTCGCCGAGACCACGGGCGCGAACATGTTCCTGGTGATCGACGGCAAGATCCACACGCCCAAGGCCGATTGCTTCCTCAACGGCATCACGCGCCAGACTGTGATCAACCTGGCCCGCGCGCGCGGCTACGAGGTGATCGAGCGCGCGATCATGCCCGAGGAGCTCAACGACGCCAGCGAGATGTTCGTCACCGGCACCGCGGCGGAGGTGACGCCGATCGCGCAGATCGCCGACGACCACACCTTCCAGGTGGGCGAGATCACGCGTTCGCTGATGGAAGACTATGACGCCCTGGTGAACGGCCGGGCGAAGGCTGAGGCGGCCGAATAGACGCGGCCGCGATCATCGAAAAAGGCGCCGTCCGCGGCGCCTTTTTTTTTATGGGCTGCTGCCGGCCCCTTTCTGCTGCTGGACCGACGGGCAGTGCACGTCGCCGTAGGAGCAGAACACGCAGCAATCGCCGGGTTTCGCCCGCAACAATTCGCTGCAAGAGCGACATTCGTAGAAGACCTGTCAGTTGTCGGCCGGCATCGCTTCCGTGCGGCGGTGCCCGCAGCGCGGGCAGGTGACCGTCGATTCCGTAACGATCGTCATTCCGCCGCCTTGGGTTTGCGCTCCCAGCGCGCGGCGGCGTCGTCATCGGATGCGCGCGCCTCGACCCATGTCGCGCCGTCTTCGGTGTCCTCGAGCTTCCAGAACGGTGCCTTCGTCTTCAGCCAGTCGATCAGGAAGGCACACGCCTCGAACGCCGCCTCGCGGTGGGCCGATGCGCAGGCGACGAAGACGATCTGCGCGCCCGGCGCGAGGGTTCCGTAGCGGTGGATGATCAGGCTCGCCGCGAGCGGCCAGCGCGCATTCGCCTCGGCCTCGATCTCCGCCAGCTTCTTCTCGGTCATGCCGGGATAATGTTCCAGGGTCATCGCCCGTATCGACCGGTCGTGACCCTCGACCGGCGCCATGTCGCGCACCAGGCCGACGAAGCTGGCGATCCCGCCGATGCCAGTGTCGCCGGCCGCGAGGGCGGCCAACTCGGCGCCGACATCGAAATCGTCTTCCTGGACCCGGATCATCGGCCTGCCTGCCTCACGTCAACCGCCCGTCACGGGCGGGAAGAACGCCACCTCGTCTCCGGCGGCGACCGGGTGGTCGAACGGCACATAGTCCTGGTTCACTGCGGCGCGCACGGCCTCGCGCCTGGCGAAAGCGGCCTTGTGGCCCTCGTCGCGCGCGATCAGCCAGTCGATCAACGCATCGACTGTGTCGACCGACGCCGGCGGGTCGAGTTCCTCGGATGCCGCGCCCACACGCTGGCGCATCCAGGCGAAGTAGAGAATCTTCATCGCGCCACTTCCGTGAACGGCAGATAGGACACCAGGGTTCCCGGCGTCAATTGGGTCATGTCCTCGGGCAATTCAACCAGCCCCTCGGATTCGACCAGCGAGGACAGGATTCCCGCCCCGCCGCGCGGGAACTTGCGGGCCTCCAGCATGCCGTCGTCGCCGATAGTCAGGCTGACGCGCACATACTCGCGCCGGCGCGGCTTCTTGGCATGGGCAAACCCCGCGCGAACCCGGTACAGGCGCGGCCGCACGTCGCGTGCGCCCGACAGGCGCAACAGGGCGGGACGCGCCATGCGCAGGAAGGTGACCATCATCGCGGCCGGGTTCCCGGGCAGGCCGATGAATGGCGTTCCGGCGACCTGGCCGAACGCGACCGGCCGGCCGGGCTTGATTGCGACCTTCCAGAAATGCAGCGCGCCGAGATCCGAGACGGCGCCGGCAAGATGGTCCTCCTCGCCCACCGACATCCCGGCCGACGAGACGATGGCGTCGCATCCGGCCGCGGCCGCGCGCAGCGTCTCGCGGATCGTCGCGGGGTCGTCGGGCACGATGCCCAGGTCGCGCACCGCGCAGCCCAAATCGCCGAGCAGCGCCATCAGCGCGTGCCGGTTCGCATCGTAGATGCCGCCCGCCGGCGCCTCTGTGCCGGGCTCATAGACCTCGTCGCCGGTGGACATGACGCCCACGGTCAGCCGCGCATAGACGTCGAGCGCATCGAAGCCCAGCGAGGCGGCAAGGCCGATGTCCTGCGGCCGCAGCCGCATGCCGGCGCGCAGCACCGTTGCGCCTGCGGCGATGTCCTCGCCCCGGTCGCGGCGGTTGGCGCCGCGCGCGATGCCCGGCGGGACGGTCACCGCGGGCCCGCCGTCCTTCTCGGTCTCGGTGCAGTCTTCCTGCATCAGGACGGTGTCGGGACCGTCCGCGCCGCCCGGGATCGGTGCGCCGGTGAAGATGCGCACCGCCGTTCCGCGGGCCGGCAGCTCGCCGCCGGGCTGCCCCGCGGCGACCCGGCCCTTGACGGGCAGGGTGGTTTCCGCCTCGGGTGTCAGGTCGTCGAACCAGACCGCGTAGCCGTCGACCGCGGAATTGTCGTGGGGCGGCACGTCGCGGCCGGCGACCAGGTCGGCGGCGAGCACGCGGCCCGATGCCGCGCCCAGGGACACGCGCTCGCTCGCGACGATCGGCGCCAGTCGGGCCTCGAGCATCTCGAGCGCCGCCTCGGCGTCGAGCAGCCCCTGGCCGGGCACGAAGCAATCGTCGGAGAGCTGGGCCATCGCTCAGTCGCCCACGGCGCGGTCGGGGCGTGCCAGGCCCCAGTGGCGCTCGACGAAGTCGGCGATCGCCGCGGTGTCCGACGGATCGAGACGCGGCAGGCCGCCGGGCACGCCCGTCATCGTTTCGCGGGCCTTGGCGTCGGCGACCAGCGCGACCACGCTCGGGTCGCCGCAGGCGAGGGGGGGCTCGGCGAGGTCGTGCCGCCAGACCTCGATCTTGTCGTGGCCGCCCGCCTTGAACCCCTCGATCAGGACGATGTCGACCGGGCTCATCTTGGCGAGTAACTCGTCGAGCGTCGGTTCGGGGCCGCCGCGCAGCTCGTGGAGCAGGGCCCAGCGGTTCGACGAGCCGACCAGCACCTCGGTTGCGCCGGCCTCGCGGTGGCGCCAGGAATCCTTGCCGGGCTGGTCCATGTCGAACCGGTGGTGGGCGTGCTTGACCGTCGACACGGTGTGCCCGCGCGCGATCAGCTCCTCGACCAGCGCGGTCAGGAGCGAGGTCTTCCCGGCATTGTGCCAGCCGACGATGCCCGCGATGCGCATCTCAGGCCGTCCCGCGGCGCATGTGGTCGATGGTGGTGGCGAGGTAGCCGTAGCCGGTGATCAGCGTGAGCGCGGCCGCGATCCACCACAGGGCCGAGGCGGCCAGGGCGAAGTCGGCACCGAACAGCGGCACCAGGATGAACAGGGCGATGGCGACGAGCTGGCTGGTGGTCTTCCACTTGGCGAGCCGGGTGACGGGCAGGGCGGCGGCGCGGGCCCCCAGATACTCGCGCAGCCCCGAGACCAGGAACTCGCGGGCGAGCACCAGCATTGCCGCGGCGACGTCCCAGCCCGCGATGTCGCCGCGCGCGACCAGCGCGATCACCAGCGCGGCGACCAGAACCTTGTCGGCGATCGGGTCCATCAGCGCGCCCAGCGCGCTCTGCTGGTCCAGCTTGCGGGCCAGCCAGCCGTCGAGGAAGTCGGTCAGCGCGAGGACGGCATAGAGCGCGAACGCCCACCAGCGGACCGCCGGGTCGTCGGCGAACAGCAGCGCGACCGCCACCGGGATCAGCGCGATCCGCCCCAGGGTCAGGATGTTGGGAATGGTCATCGGCCGCCGTCTGCCCCGCCGTGTGCGCTAGCCGTTGGAATGGAAGAAATCATAGATGCGCCGGGCGACGGTGTCGCTGATCCCGTCGACCTTTTCCAGGTCCGCGAGCCCCGCCCGCGCGACGGCACGCGCCGAGCCGAAATGGTTGAGCAGCGCGCGCTTGCGCCGGGCGCCGATGCCGGGCACCTCGTCGAGCGGGCTCTGGGCGATGGCTCGCGAACGCTTTTTCCGGTGGGTGCCGATCGCGAAGCGGTGGGCCTCGTCGCGCAGCCGCTGCAGGCAGTAGAGCACAGGGTCGCGCTCGGGTAGCTGGAACCCGTCGCGCTCGCCGTCGGCGACGAAGAAGCGCTCGCGGCCAGCGTCGCGGTCGGGCCCCTTGGCGATGGAGACGGTGGGCACGTCGTCGATGCCCAGCTCGCCCAGCGTCTCCAGGGTGGCGGAGAGCTGTCCCTTGCCGCCGTCGATCAGGATCAGGTCGGGCCACTGGCCGCGGCTGCGGTCGGGATCCTCCTTCAGCGCGCGCGCGAAGCGGCGCTGCAGCACCTCGCGCATCATCGCGAAGTCGTCGCCGGGGCTGTAGCCGTCGCCCCCGTCGGTCGCCGCGCCGCGGATGTTGAAGCGCCGGTAGGCCGGCTTCACGAAACCGTCGGGGCCGGCGACGATCATCACGCCGGTCGCATGCGCGCCGCCCACATGGGAGTTGTCGTACACCTCGATCCGCTCGGGCGGCCCGTCCAGGCCGAACAGCTCGCCGACCCGTGTCAGCAGTTCGCGGTGGGTCGCCCCCTCGGCCATGCGGCGCTCCAGCGCGTCCCGCGCGTTGGTCCTCGCATGGTCGACCAGCTTGCGCCGGGCGCCGCGCTGCGGCACCGAGATGGCGACCTTGCGCTCCGCGCGCACCGACAGCGCCTCGGCGATCAGCGCGGCCTCGGGAGGCGTATGGCTGAGCAGGATCGCCGGCGGGGCAGGCTTGTTCTCGTAGAATTGGCCCAGGAAGGCCCCGAGCACCGCCTCGATGGATTCGTCCTTGTCGTGGCGCGGGAAATAGGCGCGGTTGCCGTAGTTGCGCCCGCCGCGGAAGAAGAACACCTGGATGCAGGTGCGCCCGCCTTCCTCTTCGGCCGCCACGATGTCGGTGTCGCGCAGGTCGAGATTCTCGATGTTGATGTCCTGGTGCGACTGGATCTGGGTCATCGCGCGGATGCGGTCGCGCAACAGGGCCGCGCCCTCGAAGTCGAGCTGCTCGGACGCCGCGTTCATCTCGGCGGCCAGCGCCTCCTGGATCTCGCGCGAGCGCCCGCTGAGGAAGAGGCGGGCCTGGGCGACCAGGGTCGCGTAATCCTCGGGCGCGATCAGGTCGACGCAGGGCCCGGCGCAGCGCTTGAGCTGATACTTGAGGCACGGGCGCGTCCGGCCCGAGAAGACCGCGTCGGAGCAGCTGCGCAGCAGGAACGCTCGTTCGAGTGCGTTGAGGGTGCGGTTGACCGCGCCGGCCGACGCGAAGGGGCCGAAATACTCGCCGGGCAGGGTTCGTGCGCCCCGGTACTTGATCACCCCCGCCCATTCGGTGGGGTCGGGGCCGGATCGCGCGCGGCGGCGCGACCGGAGGGTCTCGCGGACGCGCCGCGCGTTGGGGTCGGCGCCGGTCTTGACGGTCTGCCGGTCGACGTGGCGGGTGATCAGGATGTAGGGGAAGCTCTTGTCGTCGCGCAGCAGCACGTTGTAGCGCGGGGCCAGGCGCTTGATCAGGTTCGATTCGAGCAGCAGCGCCTCGGCCTCGGTGTGGGTCGTCACCACCTCCAGCTCGGCGGTCTCGGCGACCATGCGCTGCAACCGGATCGGCAGCCGGGCGAGCTGGGTGTAGTTGGCGACCCGCTTGCGCAGGCTGCGCGCCTTGCCGACATAGAGCGCATCGCCGGCGGCGTTCAGCATCCGGTACACGCCGGGCCCGGGCGGCAGGGTCGCGAGCCGGGCGCGGATCACGTCCAGCCCGTTCGTCTCCGCCGGTGCGGTGTCCGCGGTGGGTGTGTCGGATGGGTCAGTCATCGGTTCCGCTACATACCTGCCCTGCGGCTTCCCCCACAAGCCGGCGGCCAGGCCGGGGTTGGCCGCGGCGACGGAGGTTACCGGGACCTGTCATCCAGAGATCGTGTGGATAACTCTGTGCGATTCTCGCCTCGATGTCCGGCTTCGCCTTGGAAAACGTTCGATATTCTCCTGATTGCCTAAAAAACAGGCAATCGACCGACGTGGATAGTCCCTTGTATCCATTAGAAAATATTAATGCAGCCGCACCGACGACGGCCCCGGTGGCCGGCCGGCCTCCCGATTGTGACGGCGCGATGACCGGAGCCGCGGGGATGTGGGCAGGTACGGTAACTGGGAAGCGCTGCTAAGCCCCGGCAACGGCACGCTTTTCCGGTGCGGCCACGGGCCCTAAAGCACCAGCCCGCGCACCGCGTCGAACTGGAACGCCATGTAGACGCCGTAGAGCACGATCAGCAGCGCGCCCTCGCGCCGGCACAACCGGCCCCCGGTCAGCATCATCGGCAGCATCAGGATGGTGACCCCCAGGAGCACCCAGAAGTCGAACGCGAGCAGGGTGGCCGGCACCGCCAGCGGCGTGACCAGGGTGACCGCGCCGGTGATGCCCAACAGGTTGAAGATGTTGCTGCCCAGCACGTTGCCGAGGGCGACATCGCTGTGGCCGCGCAGGCTGGCGACGATGACGATCGCCAGCTCGGGCAGGCTGGTGCCGAGCGCGACCAGGGTGAGTCCGATGACGGCCTGCGACACGCCGAGGGATTCGGCGACCGCGACGCCGCCATCGACCAGCAGCTTGGCGCCGATCACCGTGCCGGCGAGCCCGCCCAGCGTGAGCAGCAGCGAGACCCAGATGCGCTCGGGCACGCCCGAGACGTCGTCGGCGTCCTGCTTGTGCAGGCTCTCGGCGTCGCTCGCGCTCTCGGCGCGGTAGGTCAGGTAGAGATAGGTGACGAGGCCGGCCAGCAGCACCAGGCCATGCCACAGCACGAAGGTGCCGGTCATGCCGATCGCCACGAACAGGGCGGTGGCGGCGAGCACGGTCGAGCCGTCGCGCGCGATCACCCGCGGGGAGCAGACGATCGGCCGCATGACGGCGGCGACGCCGAGGATCAGGAGCATGTTGGCGAGGTTGCTGCCGACGATGTTGCCCAGCGCCAGGTCGGCGGCGTCGTTCAGCGCCGCCGTCAGCGTGGTGACCAGCTCGGGCGCCGACGTGCCGATGGCGATCACCGACAGGCCGATCACCAGCGGCGGCAGGCCGAAGCTGCGCGCGATGCCGACTGCGCCGCGGACCATGAAGTCGGCGGAGAACAGCAGCAGGGCAAGCCCGATCGCGGCCTCGATGAAACCGACGTAACTGATTGGGACCTCCCGGTGCCCGCGCCCGCTTTTTGCCCGGCGGATCCCCCACGGATGCCGACGCAACGGTAAATCGCGATGTCGGCGCCGCTTTTCAAGGAAAATCGGGTGTCGGCGCGATTTGCGGCGGCGGCGTTTGGCGATAGGTTTGGGGAAACCGCTCCGGTACGGCGAAGGGGCAACGGCGAAAGAAAGTCACGATGGAAGCCCAACCCCAACTCGTCACCAACATCATCGACACGGCGTCGGAGTTCGCGATCGCCTATGGCCTGCAGATCATCGGCGCGCTGGTGATCCTGCTGATCG
>JAYOFO010000031.1:0-29372 GCA_038117265.1 Rhodospirillaceae bacterium | reverse complement strand
AACGCACCATGTTCGAGGGCACGATCGCCCACGGCATGCTGTCGTCGAGCTTCATTTCGACCGTTGTCGGCACGCGGCTTCCGGGCCCGGGCTGCGTGTATATCAGCCAGACGCTCAAGTTCCGCGCACCGGTGCGGCCGGGCGACACGGTGACGGCGCGTGCGACCGTCAAGGAACTGGTCCCCGAAAAGGCGCGCGTGGTGCTCGACACCGTTTGCACCGTCGGCAACACGGTGGTGATTTCCGGCCAGGCCGAAGTCCTCGTCCCGCGCCGCAAGCGCAACGGCGGCTGATCCGCGAGGCCGGGAAGGTCCGCCGGCTGCGACTTGATCGCCGCCCGGTGGGCGGGTACATCCCGGCGATGCGCATCTTCAGACATGTCGCGAACCTGCCCGAGGCCGAGAAGGGCACGGTCGTCGCGATCGGCAATTTCGACGGGCTGCACCGCGGACACCAGCAGGTGATTGCGACGGCGCGCGATATCGCGCGTGCGCAGGAGCGGCGGTTCGGCGTGCTGACCTTCGAGCCGCACCCGCGCAGCTATTTCGGGCGCGCCGAAGAACCGTTCCGGCTGACGCCGTTCCGCATCAAGGTGCGCGAATTGCAGACCCTGGGTGTCGAGACCCTGTTCGTGCTGCGCTTCGATGCCGCGCTCGCGGGGCGCACGGCGGAAGACTTCTTGGCCGGGGTGCTGCACGCGGGGATCGGCGCGGCCCACATCGTCGTCGGCTACAATTTCAAGTTCGGGAACGACCGCAAGGGCGACGCGGCCTTCCTCGCCGCACGGGGTGCGGAATGCGGCTTCGCGGTGACCACCGTCGAACCCGCGCGCGACGAGGTGGAGGAGGTGTTCTCCTCGACCCTGATCCGAAAGTATCTGCACAACGGCCAGCCGCAGCGTGCGGCGGCGCTGCTCGGCCACCTCTGGGAGGTCGAGGGGCGGGTCGCGTCGGGCCGCAAGCTGGGCCGCACCATCGGATTCCCCACGGCCAACGTCGATCTGGGCGATGCGATCCGTCCCGCGCGCGGCGTCTATTCGATCCGCGCCGGCGTCCAGACCGATTCCGGCATGCGCTGGCACGACGGGGTGGCGAATGTCGGCGTGCGCCCGACCGTCGACGGCGAGACCCTGGTGCTGGAGGTCCACCTGTTCGATTTCGCCGGCGACCTCTATGGCCGTTACCTGCGGGTCGCGTTCGTGGACTATCTGCGACCCGAGCAGAAATTCGACGGAATCGACGCGCTGAAGGCGCAGATCGCCGAGGACTCGCGCCAGGCGCGCGAGTTGCTGCTGGCCCGCGCGCTGGGCGCGGGCGATTTTATCGGCGAGGATATTTAAAACGCGCCGCGACCGGCGGTTGCCGTCGCGTGAATGCCGCTCTATAAGCCGGCCGGTCGTCTGGGAACAAATCATGGCCATCGACTACAAGGACACGGTCTTCCTGCCGAAGACAGACTTTCCGATGCGCGCCGGCCTGGCGATGCGCGAGCCGGAGCTGTTGGCGCGCTGGGCGGACATGGATCTGTTCGCGCGTCAGCGGGCGGTATCGGCCGGGCGCGAACCGTTCGTCCTGCATGACGGCCCGCCCTATGCGAACGGCCACCTGCATATTGGCCACGCGCTGAACAAGATCCTCAAGGACGTCATCAACCGCTCCCAGCAGATGATGGGCCGCGACGCCAACTACGTTCCCGGCTGGGATTGTCATGGCCTGCCCATCGAATGGAAGGTCGAGGAGAACTACCGGGCCGACGGGCGCAACAAGGACGACGTCCCGATCATCGAGTTCCGCAAGGAATGCCGCGACTTCGCCCAGCACTGGATCGGCGTGCAGTCCGAGGAGTTCCAGCGCCTCGGCGTGATCGGCAACTGGGACGATCCCTACACCACGATGAACTTCCGGGCCGAGGCCCATATCGCGCGCGAGATCGGCAAGTTCGCGATGAATGGCGGCCTGTATCGCGGTGCCCGTCCGGTTCTCTGGTCGGTCGTCGAGAAGACCGCGCTGGCCGACGCCGAGGTCGAGTATGAGGAGCACACCTCGCCCTCGATCTATGTGCGCTTCCCGGTGACCGCTCCGTCCGATCCCGCGCTCGACGGCGCGGCGATCGTCATCTGGACCACCACGCCCTGGACGATTCCCGGCAACCGGGCGATCGCCGTCGGGCCCGAACTGGAATATGTCCGCCTGGCCGTGCGTGGCGTGACCGAGAACAGCCGCGCCGTCGTCGGCGACGAGCTGATCGTTGCCGCGGCGCTGCTCGAGACCGCCTGTAAGGAAATGGGCGTTGCCGCCCATGACGAGGTGATGCGCCTGGGCGGGGCTGCGATCGCCGGTACGGTGTGCGCCCACCCGCTGGCGGCGAAGGGCTACGCGCACGAGGTGCCGGTCTATCCGGCCGGGTTCGTGACCACCGAGCAGGGCACCGGCTTCGTCCACATCGCGCCAAGCCATGGCGAGGACGACTTCTATCTGGGCCGCGAACACGGTTTGCCGGTGCCGGACATGGTCGATCCCGAGGGTCGCTATTTCGAACATGTGCCCCTGTTCGCCGGCATGGCGGTGCTGACCGCCGACGGCGAGGAGGGCGAGGCGAATGGCGCGGTGATGAGCGTGCTCGAGGGCGAGGGCGCGCTGCTCGGCCGCCGCAAGGTGACCCATTCCTACCCGCATTCCTGGCGTTCGAAGGCACCGCTCATCTTTCGCAACACCTCGCAGTGGTTCATCTCGATGGAGACGAACGATCTGCGCGACAAGGCGCTGGCGGCGATCGACGAGACCCGGTTCGTCCCGTCCCAGGGCCAGACGCGCCTGCGCTCGATGATCGAGAGCCGGCCCGACTGGTGCATCTCGCGCCAGCGCGCCTGGGGGGTGCCGATCCCGGTCTTTGTCCACAAGCAGACGGGCGAGCTGTTGCGCGACCAGGCGGTGTTCGACCGGATCGCCGAGGCGTTCGAGGCGGAAGGCGGCGATGCGTGGTTCGCCAGCGACCCGTCGCGCTTCCTGGGCAATGCCTACGACGCCGACGATTACGAGCAGGTGCGCGACATCGTCGATGTCTGGTTCGATTCCGGCTCGACCCACGCGTTCGTGCTCGAGGCGCGCGACGATCTGCAATGGCCGGCCTCGCTCTACCTCGAGGGTTCGGATCAGCATCGCGGCTGGTTCCATTCCTCGCTTCTGGAATCCTGCGGGACGCGCGGACGCGCGCCCTACGACGCGGTGCTCACCCACGGCTTCGTCATGGCCGAGGACGGGCGCAAGATGTCGAAGTCGCGCGGCAACGACGTCGCACCCCAGGAGGTTGTCGAGCAGTACGGCGCGGACATCCTGCGCATCTGGGTCGTCGGTTCCGACTATTCCGAGGATCTGCGCATCGGGCCCGAAATCCTGAAGCACCAGGCCGACCTGTATCGGCGCATCCGCAACACGCTGCGCTACCTGTTGGGCAACCTCGACGGGTTCGATGCGGACGAGCGCGTCGATGTCGCGGACATGCCCGAACTCGAACGCTGGGTCCTGCACCGGATCTGGGAGATGGACCGGCTGGTCCGCGAGACGACGGACTACTTCGCGTTCCATGCCCAGTGGACCGCCCTCCACAATTTCTGTGCGGTCGATCTCTCGGCGTTCTACTTCGACATCCGCAAGGACGCGCTCTATTGCGACGCGACGGACAGCGCGCGCCGGCGCGCCTGCCGGACGGTGCTCGACATCCTGTTCTCGCACCTGACGGCGTGGCTCGCGCCGATCCTCTGCTTCACCGCAGAGGAGGCCTGGCTTGCCCGCGGCGGCGATGCCGAGAGCGTGCATCTGCGGACCTATGTCGATGTTCCCGAGGCGTGGCGCGACGATGCGCTTGCGGCCAAATGGGAAAAGGTGCGCCGCCTGCGCCGTGTCGTCACGGGTGCGCTGGAAATCGAGCGTGCGGAAAAGCGGATCGGTTCGAGCCTGCAGGCCGCGCCGACGGTGTATGCGGATGCCGACACGGTCGCGGCGATGGCGGGTCTCGACCTGGCCGAGATCGCAATCACGTCGGACGCGACACTGGTAACGGGCACGGCGCCCGACGGTGCGTTCACCGTTCCCGAGATCGAGGGAATCGGGGTCGTGCCCGCGATGGCAGCCGGCGAGAAATGCGCGCGCTGCTGGCAGGTGCTGCCGGATGTCGGGGCACACGGCCATCCCGAAATCTGCGCGCGCTGCGCCGAAGCTGTCGACAACCGCCAGGAGGCCGCCGAGTAGGCGGCGTCACGATGCCCCGCTGGGTCCTGCTGCTTCTCGCCATCGTCATCGCCGCCGACCAGCTGGTGAAGCATGCCATGCTGGCGCTCGTGTTCGACCCGCCGACCCGGATCGCGATCACCGGATTCCTGAATCTCGTGCCGGTTTGGAACAGCGGGGTCAGCTTCGGTCTGCTGGGTGACGACACGACATCGCGCTGGCTCTTCGTCGCGCTCGCCATCCTTATCGTGATCGGCCTGTTCCTTTGGCTGGTGCGCGCCGGCGGGGGCGTGGTCGCGTTCGCCTTGGTACTGGTGATCGGCGGCGCACTGAGCAATGTCGCCGACCGCATCGTCTACGGCGCGGTGATCGACTATATCGACGTGCATGCCTTCGATTTTCACTGGCCGGCGTTCAACATTGCCGACATGGCCATCGTCGCCGGCACGGCGATGTTGCTCTACGACGGCTTGTTCGGCGCGCCGAGATCGCTAAAATAGGTGGGATTTCAGGCTCTTGGCAGCCACTCAGAATCGCGCGCGGGACGCGCTAAAGTGCGAATGGACATGACAACGCACCGCGAAGACAAGGCATTCATTCGCACGGGCGGCGCCCCGCGACGCGCGTTGATCCTGCTCGCCGCAATGGCGTTTGCGCTCACCGCGTGCGGCGAATCTACCAAGCGCACGCTGGGGATTCAGCGCACGGCGCCCGACGAGTTTGCCGTGGTGCCCCGTGCGCCGCTTTCGCAGCCGCCCGACCTGAAGTTGCGGCCGCCGCGTCCCGGTGCCGAGGACCTGTCCACCCTGTCGACCCGCGAGCAGGCACGCAAGGCGGTGTTCCGCGGCGGCGATGCGGAAACGGAGGCGCCCGGCCGCAACGCGTTGCGCGGCAATGACGGGCCGGCTGTCGACGCCGCGCCGCGTACGGGCGTGTCCCAGACCACCACGGGCGAGGCGGCGTTCCTGTCCCGGGCCGGAGCCCTCGAAACCGACCCGCTGATCCGTTCCCAGGTCGACCGCGAAACGTCGGTCCTGGCCGACGAGAACCAGAACTTCGTGCGCAAGCTTCTGGGGCTGAAGGACGACCCCGTCGACCCGGTGGTCGACGCTCCCGCCGAGGCGCGCCGCCTGCGCGAGAATCAGGCGCTCGGTCGCGACGTCTCGGAAGGCGACGTGCCGACGATCGAACGCACGCGCAACAGCCTGCTCGATATTTTCTGACCGGCGGCCACGCGCGCCCAAATTCCAACCCATTTGTCGCGCTAAAGTGATCGCTAGGGCCGTTTTGGCCGTTGCGGCGGTGCTCCGGCACGCCATATCTGGGAAACGGGAAACCGAACCTCCGGTTGGCGGAGGTCGAGGATGACGAGAATGGCTCTTCGATACGCGACACGGTTCTTGTTCGTTGCACTGGCGTTTGCCGCGATGCCCCTCGTGGGCGCGCGTGCCCAGGTGTTCGATCCGACCACCTTCACCCTGGACAACGGGCTGCAGGTGGTGGTGATCGAGAACCATCGCGCGCCGGTTGTCACGCACATGCTCTGGTACAAGGCGGGCGCTGCGGACGAGCCGGCGGGCAAGTCCGGGATCGCGCATTTCTTCGAACACCTGATGTTCAAGGGAACGAAGACTCGCGCGCCGGGCGAGTTCTCCCAGATCGTGTCCCGCGTGGGCGGGCGCGAGAACGCCTTCACCTCGTACGACTATACGGGTTACTTCCAGACGGTCGCGCCGCAGCATCTCGGGACCATGATGGCGCTCGAGGCCGATCGGATGACCGGCCTGGTGCTGAACGACGAGACGATCGAACCGGAGCGGCGCGTCATCCTCGAGGAACGGCGTTCGCGCACCGATAACAATCCGGGCTCCCTGCTTTCTGAGCAGGTTGCCGCGGCCACCTACCTCAACCACCCCTACCGGCTTCCGGTCATCGGCTGGGAGCACGAGATTCGCGGCCTCACCCGCGCCGATCTGCAGGCCTTCTACGAGACCTGGTACGCCCCCAACAATGCGATCCTCGTGGTCTCGGGCGATGTCGACCCCGACGAGGTGCGCCGGTTGGCCGAAACGCATTACGGGCCGATCGCGGCGCGTCCGTTGCCGCCGCGCGTCCGACCCTCGGAACCTCCGCAGCGTGCGCCGCGCGAGGTTGTGATGCGCGATGCGCGGGTCGATCAGCCGGGCTGGTCGCGGCGCTATCTGGCCCCAAGCTACGTTTCGGGCGAGACACGCCATGCCTATCCGCTCGAGGTCCTGGCCGAGATCATCGGCGGCGGCTCGACCGGCCGCATCTATCGCACGCTCGTCGTGGAATCGCCGTTGGCCGCGGCGGCGGGTGCCTGGTACTCGCCCGGAGACCTCGATCTGACCACCTTCGGATTCTGGTTCAGCCCGCGCCCCGGTGTCGCGATCGCCGACATCGAGACGGCACTGGAAACGCAGATCGCGGCGATCCTCGCCAACGGCGTGACCGCCGACGAGGTGGCGCGCGCCAAGCAGCGGCTGATCGACGGGGCGGTCTTTGCACGCGATTCTGTCGGCGGACCGGCCCGCGTGTTCGGATCGTCGCTCGCGACCGGACAGACGGTCGCGGATGTCGAGGCATGGCCCGCGCGGATCGACGCGGTCACGGTGGAGCAGATAAACGAGGCCGCGCGCGCGGTCTTCGACATCAACCATTCGACGACGGGGCTCCTGTTGCCCGTGGACAGCGAGGACCGGACATGAAGACACACCTCTTGCGCGTTACCGCCTTCACGACGCTTGCGCTGGCGTTCCTGGCGGGAGCGGGGCCGGCACGTGCCGTCGACATCGAACGCGTAGTCAGTCCGGGCGGGATCGAGGCCTGGCTCGTCGAGGACCATTCCCTGCCGATCGTCGCGCTTCGGTTCCGGTTTCCGGGCGGCGCGGCGACCGATCCGGAGGGCAAGGAGGGGCTCGCGAACATGGTGTCGGCCCTGCTCGACGAGGGGGCGGGCGACCTCGATTCCCGGGCGTTCCAGCGGCGGCTCGCCGACAACTCGATCTCGCTGTCCTTCGGCGCCACGCTCGACGGGTTCTCCGGCGACCTGAAGGCGCTGACGCGCAACCGCGACGAGGCGTTCGACCTGTTGCACGCCGCGCTCACCGAACCCCGCTTCGATCCCGAAGCGGTCGAGCGGATCCGGGCGCAGATCGAAACCGGGAGTCGCGCCCGTGCCAATGATCCCAACACGGTTGCCCGTCGAACCTTCCGCAAGGCGGTGTTCGGCGCCCACCCCTATGGGCGTTCGGTGCGCGGGACGCCCGAGAGCGTCGCGGCGATCACCGTCGATGACCTCAGGACCTTTGCGGCGCGCCGATTGGCCCGCAGCGAACTGATCGTCGGGGCGGTCGGCGACATCACCGCCGACGAGCTGGCGGCGCTGCTCGACCGCACCTTCGGCGATCTGCCCGAGCGGGCCGAGGCCTTCACCATCCCCCGCGCCGAGCCGGCTGCGGGCGGCGAGGTGATCGTGGTCGAGAGCGACAATCCGCAAAGCCGGATCGTGTTCGGCCAGAAGGGCATCTATCGCGACGACCCCGACTACTACGCGGCGCTGGTGCTCAACCACATCCTCGGCGGCGGCAGCTTCACCTCACGGCTCTATAACGAGGTGCGCGAGAAGCGCGGGCTCGCCTATTCGGTGTTCAGCTACCTGCTGCCGCTCGAGAGTGCGGCGATGTGGATGGGGGGCGCGGGCACCGAGAACGCGGCCGTGGCGGAATCGGTCTCGATCATCCGCGACCAGTGGGCGCGAATTCGCGCCTCGGGGGTCACCCAGGAGGAGCTCGACGCGGCGAAGGCCAACCTGATCGGCTCGTTCGGACTGCAGCTCGACAGCACGTCGGCCATCGCCGGCATGCTGGTGGCCGTGCAGACCCGCGATCTGGGGATCGGCTATCTCAACGAACGCGACGCGCTGATCGATGCGGTCACCCGGGACGATGTCCGGCGGGTCGCCGAGCGGCTTCTCGATCCCGACGGTCTGACCGTCGTCGTCGTCGGCAAGCCCGAGAATCTCCCGGCGACGCGGGTCGTGCCTAACGGGGGCTAGGTCCCGGCGCATACCCCGGCGCGTTTTCCCGAATCATCCCGGTTGTCCACAATGCCGGGCGTTGCCGGTGTTTCGCGAGCGACGCAAACTGCCGGTCCTGGCGTGGATACGGAACGTGCATGCCTGACATCTATTCGCATGAAATCGAGGGCTGCCTCGCGGCCACGATCGGAGAGGGCGGCCTCTCGGAACCGGCGCTCGACACGGCGCTGGGCGCGGCGTGGGACGTCTGGAGCGCCATGCGCGAAGACCTGGCCGAAGCCGGTTTTCCGCCGTTGGCGATTGCGGAGACGCGGGACGACCTGACGGCGGTCCGGGCCGTCGCCGACCGGATGGCGGCCAACTGCGATGCGGTTGCCGTGATCGGGGTCGGCGGCTCGAACCTGGGCGCCATGGCATTGTGCGCGCTGGCCGGGAACCCGCGCGTGGCGATGCATTTCCTGGACAATCCCGACCCGCAGCGCCTGGCGCGGTTCCGCGAGGCCTGCGTGCCGGCCCGCACGGGGGTGATCGTCGTCTCCAAATCGGGCGGGACCGCCGAGACGCTTGCCATAGCCTCGACAGTGGTGCCCGAGATTCTCGATGCCCGGGCCGGTGACGATATCGCCGACTTTGCCATGGCGATCTGCGAGCCGTCCGACAACCCGCTGCGCCGGCTGGCCCGGCATTGGGGGATGCCGAGCCTCGATCATCCCAAGGATATCGGCGGCCGTTTCTCGGTCTTCAGCGCCGTGGGGTTGCTCCCGGCCGCGCTCGCGGGGATCGACGTCGAATCCGTGTGCGACGGCGCGTGCGAGGCGCTGGCGCTCAACCTGCGCGGCGCTTCGGCGCGCGAGGTGCCGGCCGCCGCCGGTGCGGCGGTTACCCTGGCACTGTTGCAGACCCATGGGGTGCGGGTCTCGGTCCTGATGCCCTATGCCGACGCGCTGGCGCCCTTCACCCGCTGGCACCGGCAGCTCTGGGCCGAAAGCATCGGCAAGAACGGCCACGGCACGACGCCGGTCGATGCGATCGGCGCGGTCGACCAGCACAGCCAGCTTCAGCTCTACCTGGACGGGCCGCCCGACAAGCTCTTCACCTTCGTCACCCAGGACTTCGAGGGCCGCGGTGCGCGGGTGCCGCCCGAACTGGCAACGCTCGCCGGTGTGGACTACCTCGCCGGCCGCACCACCGGCGACCTGCTGGCGGCCGAGCAGGAGGCGACAATCGAGAGCCTGATCGCGCATGGCCGACCGGTCCGCAGGATCGCCGTGCCCCGCGTCGACGAGGCATCGCTGGGCGCGCTGATGGCGCATTACATGCTCGAGACGGTCACCGCGGGCTTCATGCTGGGGGTGGACCCGTTCGACCAGCCCGCTGTCGAGGACGGCAAGGAACGCACGCGCCGGCGGCTCGCCGCGCACGCCTCGGGGCTCGCCTGATGCCGATTCGCCGGCTGCCCGAGACCATCGTCAACCAGATCGCCGCCGGCGAGGTGATCGAGCGGCCGGCCTCGGCGGTGAAGGAGCTCGTCGAGAACGCGATCGACGCTGGTGCGGCCCGCATCGACATGGTGTTGCGCGACGGGGGGCGCGGCCTGATCTCGGTCGTCGATGACGGCTGCGGCATGGGCGCCGAGGAGCTGGCGCTGGCGGTCGAGCGGCACGCGACATCGAAGCTGGCGGACGACGATCTGACCCATATCGAGACCCTGGGGTTCCGGGGCGAAGCGCTGCCCTCGATCGGCTCGGTCAGCCGGCTGACCATCGCCTCGCGGGTGGCCGGCGCGGATGGCTGGCAGATCCGGGTGGAAGGCGGCCGCGTGCATCCGCCCCAGCCGGCCGGGTTGACGGGCGGAACGCGGGTCGAGGTCCGCGACCTGTTCTATGCCACGCCCGCCCGGCTGAAGTTCCTCAAGGCCGAGCGGACCGAGATGGATCACGCCGTCGACGTGGTTCAGCAGCTGGCGATGGCGCATCCCGAGATCTCGTTTTCCATCGGCGACGGCGAGCGCACGCGCTTCGCAAGCGCCGCTGATGCCGACCTGATGGACGAGACGGGCGGACTGCTGCGACGCCTGTCCGATGTGATGGGACGGGAATTCGCCGAAAACGCGCTCTCCGTGGATGCCGTGCGCGAGGGCATCCGGCTGCGCGGCTTTGCGGGACTGCCGACCTTGAACCGCAAAACGACACGCTTCCAGTGCCTGTTCGTGAACGGCCGACCGGTGCGCGACCGGTTGCTGACGGGCGCGGTGCGGGGTGCCTACCAGGATTTCCTGGCCCGGGGACGGCACCCGATGGTCGCGCTGTTCGTCACCCTGGCGCCCGAACTGGTCGATGTGAACGTGCATCCGGCCAAGGCCGAGGTGCGGTTCCGCGATCCCGGGCTGGTGCGCGGGCTGATCGTCGGCGGGCTGCGCCATGCGCTGGCCGAGGCCGGCCACCGCGCCTCGACCACGGTTGCCGACGCGGCCCTCGGGGCGTTCCGCCCGGGACCGGGTCGTCCGGGGCTGGGCCCCACGGTCATACCCGGCGGCACCCGCGTCGGCGGCGGGCCGGTGCCGCGCGGACTGGCCGAGGCGGCGGCGCAATATTTCGCACCGCATCCGGCACCTGCGGCCGGTCTGCCCGGTCTCGATGCCGTGCCCGGGAGCGCGCCGACCGAGACACCGGATGCCGCGCGGGCCGATGCCGCAGCGGCCGACTTTCCGCTCGGTGCCGCCCAGGCGCAACTCCACGAGACCTATATCGTTGCCCAGACCGCTCGCGGGCTGGTGATCGTCGATCAGCACGCCGCCCATGAGCGCCTCGTCTACGAACGCATGAAGGCCGCGCTGGCGAGCGGTGGGGTGGCCCGCCAGGGACTTCTGCTGCCCGAGGTGGTCGAACTCGACGACGCGGCGGCGGACCGGCTGGCCGCGCGCGCCGACGAACTTTCCGAGCTGGGTATGACCATCGAGAAATTCGGCACCGGGGCGGTGGTGGTCCGCGAGGTGCCGGCACTCCTCGGACAGGCCGACGTCGCCGGTCTGGTGCATGACCTGGTAGACGATCTGGCGGAAATGGATGCCGCCCACGCGCTCCGGGAACGGCTCGATGACGTGTGTAGTACCATGGCGTGTCACGGCAGCGTGCGGGCCGGACGTCGGCTCAACCGCGACGAGATGAACGCGCTGCTTCGCGAGATGGAAGTCACACCCCATGCCGGCCAGTGCAACCACGGCCGGCCAACCTATGTGGAACTTGATCTCGCCGATATCGAGCGCCTGTTCGGGCGCCGCTGAGGGCCTTTGTATGCCCGGGTCATACGCGTATGACCAAAGTATAATTCAGGTCGTATACTTCAATAATATCATTACATTATCGCCGTATTGACGCATGTCGATGCGGGTAAAACCGGGCGGGTCCGCGAACGGTGTGGCGCGTCGCATTTCGACGACCGCGACACCGCCTTCGGCGATCCATCCGGCCGCCGCCAGCGCCTGCGGCGCGGTTTCGGTCATACCCGAGTCGTAGGGCGGGTCCAGGAACACCAGGTCGCATCCCGAACCCGTTGCCGGTGGTGGCCGGGTGGCGTCGGCACGCCGGATATCGACCTGCCGGGAGTCGAGACCGAGGTATGACGCGTTCGATTCCAGGGTTGAAATGGCCGACCGGTCGGTGTCGAAGAACCGGGTATGACCGGCACCGCGCGAGAGGGCCTCGAAGCCGAGTGCACCAGAACCCGCGAACGCATCGAGTATGCGTGCCCCCGCGAGATCGGGTATGCCGTTGCCGCGTCCGCTGACGAGGATCGAGAACAACGCCTCGCGGATCCGTTCGCCCGTCGGCCGCGCATTGTTGCCGGGTGGGACCTCGATCAGGCGTCCCTTTAGGCTGCCGCCGACGATGCGCAGCCGGCCGGGATGACGGCTCATCCCCGCGGCACCTGATCGCGGATCACCCGGGCCGGCACCTCACGCAACGCGCTCGCCGGCAGGTTGCCGAGCTGGAAGGGACCATAGGCGGTCCGGATCAGCCGGGTGACGGTGTAGCCGAGATACTCCATCAGCCGGCGCACCTCCCGGTTCTTGCCCTCGCGCAGCGTGATCGACAGCCAGGCATTGGTCGCCAGCTGGCGTTCCAGGGTGGCATGGGCCGGCCGGAAGCGGGTGCCGTCGATGGTCACGCCCGCCTCCAGGCGCGCCAGCGCCTTGGGGTCGATGCGCCCGTGAACCCGCACGCGGTACTGCCGCAGCCAGCCGGTCGCGGGAAGTTCCAGCCGCCGTGCCAGTTCGCCGTCGTTGGTCAGCAGCAGCAGCCCTTCGGAGTTCATGTCGAGCCGGCCGATGGGCTTCGCATGGGCCAGTTCCGGGGGCAGCTCGCCGAAGATCGTCGGCCGTCCTTCCGGGTCGCGTTGGCTGGTCAGGCGCCCGCGCGGCTTGTGGTAGCGCCACAGGCGGGTCTGCTCGCGCGCGGGCAGCGGCTTGCCGTCGATCCGGATGTCGGCGTCCACGGCCACGTTGAGGGCCGGCGATTCCACGCGCTTCCCGTCGAGGCTTACCCGGCCCTCGGCGATCCAGCGTTCGGCCTCGCGCCGCGAGGCCACACCGGCCCGTGCGATCACCTTGGCGATGCGTTCGGTGGCCATATGCTCGCTCTCGTTGGGTTTGCTGGTCATGCCCGCAGTGTGACCGGCCGGTCAGCCGCGCGCGGCGGCAACGAAGGCTTCGAAGATGGCGGCGTCGCCCGCCGATACGCCGTATTCCGGGTGCCATTGGACGCCGAGGCAGAAACGGCGCCCCCGTGCCTCGATTCCCTCGATGACCCCGTCGGGCGCGCGGGCGTTGACGACCAGGCCATCGGGTTCGTCCCTGGCGGCCTGGTGGTGGGCCGAGTTGACCTCGAGCGTGTCGCGGCCGACCACCCGGTGTAGCAGGGTTCCGGGCACGACCGCCACGCTGTGGCCCGGCTCGTCGCGGGGGTTGGGCTGCTCGTGGGCGAGCGCCTCGGCCACCTCGTCGGGTATGTGCTGGATCAGGGTCCCGCCCAGGAGGACATGCAGCAGCTGCTGGCCGCCGCAGATCCCGAGCACGGGCATGTCGCGTTCGATCGCGCCGCGGGTGACCGCCAGTTCGAACGCGGTCCGGCGATCCTTGGTGACGACGGTGGGATGGCGTACGCCGGCACCGAAGAGCGCCGGGTCGACATCGAACGCGCCGCCGGTGACCACCAGCGCGTCGATCAGGTCGAGATAGGCGTCCGCGCGCTCCGGCTGGTGGGGCAACGGAAGCGGCAGCCCGCCCGCGGCACTCACCGCGTCGGCATAGTTCTCCCGCAGGGCGTACCAGGGGAGGTTCGAATAGCCCCCTGCGCCCTCGCTATCGAGGGTAATTCCGACGACGGGTTGCGACATGGGGCGCACTCTACGCCCGGATTTCGCGCCGTTGCAATTTGCCGGGTGCGGGGGCACGGTCGCGCCCATGGGCGATGCGAACCACATGGCCCGCGCGCTCGACGAGGCGCGCGCGGCGGCGGAGTACGGCGATGTGCCGGTCGGGGCGGTCGTCGTCGATTCGGTCAGCGGTGCGGTGCTCGCGGCGGCGGGAAACCGGGTCGAGGCGGATCGCGATCCGACGGCCCATGCCGAACTCCTGGCGATCCGCGCCGCGTCGCGCGCCGTCGGTGCGCCGCGGCTTCCCGCGTGCGACCTCTACGTCACCCTGGAACCCTGCGCCATGTGCGCCCAGGCGATCGCGTTCGCACGCATCCGGCGGCTGGTGTTCGGGGCCTACGATCCGAAGGGGGGCGGGGTCGAGCACGGCCCGCGCATCTTCACCCAGCCGACCTGCCATCACGCACCCGAGGTGATCGGGGGCCTGGAAGAGGGCGCGTGCGGCGAGCTTCTGAAGGCGTTCTTCGCCGGACGCCGCTAGCCCCGACCGTCTGCGCCGGTGCAGGCATCGCGCCAGATCGTTCGCAGCGCATCCTCGAAGCGGCGGGCAAACCCGTCGCGGTCGCACAGGGGCGAGGCGGCCACGCGGTCGCGCAGCCCGGCCCGCAACGCTGCCAGCCGCGCCCGGTCGCCGGCCAAACGGGCGGCGGCGGCGATATAGCCGGCGGGATCGTCGGCGATCCACTCGTCCAGCCCCACTTGCGTCAGCAGGCTCGCGCCCACCCGGCTCGCGTGCCGTCCGCCGCGCAGGGCGATCATCGGCACCCCCATCCACAACGCTTCGCAGGTCGTCGTGGTGCCGTTGTAGGGCGTGGTGTCGAGGGCGATGTCGCAGTTCGCATAGTCGGCGAGGGCGGCGTTCGGGTCGGCGTGCCAGCCCGCGATGCGCAGCCGATCCGCCTCGATTCCGCGGTCGGCGAACGCCGCCAGGCAGCGTGCGCGCGTTTCGGGATCGGCCAGCGCACGCGCGCGCAGGTAGAGCTGCGAGTTCGGCACCGCCTCAAGCACGCCCGCCCACAGGTCGAGGCTTTCCGGGCCCGCCTTCGACCAGTTATTGAACGAGGCGAAGGTCACCGGACCGCAATTGCCCGCGGGCAACGGTGCGACGGCGGGTGCGTCCTCGGGCGGTCCGTAACACAGGAATCCGCCCTGCAGCCGCAAAAGGGTCTCGGAATGCAGGGCGTCGGCCTGGCCGGGCGGGTCGGCGACCGCATCGGTCAGCCGGTAGTCGATGGAATCGAGCCCCGTGGTGTTGGGGTAGCCCAGCCATGTGAGCTGCACCGGTGCGGCCCGGGCGGCGAACGCGCCCAGCCGGTTGCGGCGCGTGTGGCCCGCCAGATCGACCAGGATGTCGATGTTGGCGGCACGAACGGCGGCCACCAGTGCCGCATCGTCCAGCGCCGCGACGTCGACCCACGCGTCGGATGCCGCGCGCAGGCGATCGGTGACGTCGTCGGCACGGGCCACGTTGGCGAAGCAGGTGACGTGGATGCACGACCGGTCGAGCGCGGCGAGCAGGGGTGCGAGGAAATATGCAACGGAATGCCGGCGCAGGTCGGGGGAGACGAAGCCGACACGCAGAACACGGTCGGGCCCGTGCGGCGCGGCGGGGCGCGCGCATGCCGGCGGCGCGATGTGGCGTACCGCGACCTCGCAATGGGTGCGGAACAGCTCTTCGGGCGCCGCATCGCCATAGTTCGAGGCCATCAGCAGGTTCGAGGCGGCGCGGGCGTCGCCGTCCGCACCTTCCAGGGCGCGGCCGGTCATGTCGATCGCCTCTGCGATGCGCCCCTGGTTCAGCAGGCAGACTGCCAGGTTCGCCTGCGTGGGGGCGTCACCGGGACGCCGGTCGAGCGCGCGCTCGTAGCAGGCGATGGCGTCGCCCAGGCGGCCCTGGCTGTTGAGGGTCAGGCCGAGCTGGCCGAGCGTGGCCGGGTCGTCGGGCGCGAGGTCGAGCGCATGGCGCAGAACCGCCTCGGCTTCGGCCAGCCGGTGCTGCTCGCGCAGGACCGCACCCAGGACCCGGTGCGCCGCCGGATCCGTGGCAGCCGCGGCCACCGCGGCGCGCGCCAGGGGTTCGGCCGCGTCGAGCCGGCCGGCCCGTCGCAGCGCGTCGGCCATGTTCATGCGCAGGGCGAGATCGTCGGGCTTGCGGGCCAATGCCGCGTCGAAGTGTTCGAGCGCCTCGGCAAGCCGCCCGGCCTGGGCGTGCAGCGCGCCCAGATGCTCGTGTGCGTCGGCCAGTTCGGGATCGCGTTCGAGTGCACGCTCCAGGCTCTCGATGGCGCCCGCCATGTCGCCCGTCTGGCGCAGCAGGGCGCCCAGATTGTTGTGCACGCCGGCATTGTCGGGTGCCAGGGCGATGGCCTTTCGCAGCGCCGCTTCGGCGGCCTCGGCATCGCCGCCATCGGACAGGAGATTGCCCAGATTGCTCCAGGCGCCGGCGAAGTCCGGCCGGGCGGCGACGGCGGCCCGGTAGGCCGCGACCGCATCCGCGTGCCGTCCCTGGGCCTTCAGAACGTTGCCGAGATTGTTGTGGGCATCGGCCTGCCGCACGTCCAGCCCGATCGCCGTGCGCAGCGCGGCCTCGGCGTCGGCGTGGCGGCCGAGCATCGCCAGCACCTGGCCGTGGTTGGCATGGAACTCCGCACGCCGCGGTTCGCGCGCGACCGCACGGGCAAGGCGTGTCTCGCCCGCATCGGGGCGACCCGTCTGCGCCAGCAATATGCCCGAGAGGTGGAGCGCGTCGGGCTGATCGGGGTCGGTCGCCAGAACCCGGTCGTAGAGCGCGGCGGCCTCGCGCGCCCGCCCGGCCTGGTGGTGCTGCACGGCGTCGCGCAGCAGGGCGCGCGGATCGCTGCCGCGTGCTGGGCCGGCGGGTCCCAACGTTCCTCTGGCGCGACGTTCCTTGCGGTTCATGACTCGGCTGGGCTAATCAGTTGCGGCATCCCCTTCGGGGAACTTGGCCGCACCTTAACGGCGGCATCCGCAACTTGGCCAATCGAAATGGTCGAACCCCGCATCGTCTGGATCGCCTCCTATCCCAAGTCGGGAAACACCTGGGCGCGCTTCCTGCTGTCGAACATGCTCTTCGACAAGGTGCGCGGCTCGGCCGATATCGAGGCGATGGTGCCCGACGTGCACCGCGGCCGAGAGGTCAACACGCGCTATCACATCGGCGGGACGATCTTCCTCAAGACCCATTGGGCGCTCGCCGACGAGATGCCCGAGTTGGCGCGCACGGCCGCGGCCGTCTACATCGTGCGCCATCCGCTCGATGTCCTGCGCTCCCACATCGACTATGCGGGGGTCGCGGGCGATGCCGACAAGCGCGCCGCCTTTGTCGACGCCTACATCGCGGCGGGGGGCGCGCCGGCCTGGCTGCGCCGGCGTTTCGGAAGCTGGCTGGAGAATGTTGCGGCATGGACGGGTGCGCGCGGGCGTTTTCCGCTTCTCGTGCTCCGCTACGAGGATCTGAAGGCGGACCCGGCGGCGGGGGTGCGCGCGGTCGCGGCGTTCTTCAAGTGCGATCTCTCGGAGGCGGATGTCGCGCGGATCGTGGACGCCTCGTCGTTCGAGCGGATGCGCGCGCTGGAGGAGGCAGAGCTGGCGGCGGGGACGGAAGGATTCTTCGGGAACGAGCGCGGCAACGCCAGCGATCCCGACTTCCGATTTATGCGGGCCGGCACGGTGGGCGGCTGGCGCGAACTGCTCACCGATGCACAGCTGGCCGCGGCGCGCGAGCGGTTCGGCGCGGCGGCCGAGACGCTCGGCTATTCGCTGGACTGAGTTTCGCGTGCCACGGTGCGCCAGCCGATATCGCTGCGGCAAAACCCGTCGGGCCAGTCGATGGCATCGACCGCCCGGTAGGCGTTAGCCTGGGCCTGCGTGATGGTCGCGCCGCGCGCGGTGACGTTGAGCACGCGCCCGCCATTGGCCAGGACGCGATCGCCCTCGGCGACGGTGCCGGCGTGGAACACCATGGCGCCGGTGGCGGCCGCGGCGTCGAGACCCCCGATCTCGCTGCCCTTGGCGTAGCTTCCCGGATAGCCGTTGGCGGCCAGGACGACCGTCAGCGCGGAATCGCCCGACCAGCGCAGGTCGAAGGATTTCAGCGTGCCGTCGCATGCCGCGACCAGTGCCGGCACGATGTCGGAGCGCAGGCGCATCATCAGCACCTGGCATTCCGGGTCGCCGAAGCGGACGTTGTATTCGAGCAGCTTCGGGCCCTCGGAAGTCAGCATCAGCCCGGCATACAGCACGCCCGTATAGGGGCAGCCGTCGGCGGCCATGCCTTCGACGGTCGGGCCGACGATGCGCGCCATCACCTCGGCCTCCAGCTCGGGCGTCAGCGACGGGGCGGGCGAGTAGGCGCCCATGCCGCCGGTGTTGGGTCCGGTGTCGCCGTCGCCGACGGCCTTGTGGTCCTGGGCACCGGCCAGCGGCAGCGCGGTCCTGCCGTCGACCAGCGCGAAGAAGGACAGCTCCTCGCCGTCCATGAACGCCTCGATCACCAGCTCCGCGCCCGCATCGCCGAACGCCTTGTCGCCCATCGCCTGGTCGACCGCCGCCAGCGCCTCGTCCACCGTCTGTGCCACGGTAACGCCCTTGCCGGCCGCAAGGCCGTCGGCCTTGACCACGATCGGCGCCCCCTGTTCGCGGATATAGGCCCTCGCGGCTTCGGCGTCGTCGAACCGGGCATACGCGGCGGTCGGGATGCCGTAGCGCGCGCACAGATCCTTCATGAAACCCTTGGAGCCTTCCAGCATGGCCGCGTTGGCGCGCGGCCCGAAGGCCTTGATGCCCGCCGCGTCCAGCCGGTCGACGAGGCCGAGGACGAGCGGCGCCTCGGGCCCGACCACGACCAGGTCGATGGCGTTGCCCGTGGCGAAGGCAACCAGCGCGTCCACATCCTCGGCGCCGATGGCGACGCATTCGGCTTCCTGCGCGATCCCGGCATTGCCCGGTGCGCAATAGAGCTTGTCGCAGAGCGGCGAGGCGGCGATCGCCCAGCACAGCGCATGTTCGCGGCCGCCGCCGCCGACAACCAGAATGCGCATGTTTCTCCGACCTTCTCTGGAACCTTCGTTCGAACCGCCGAAGATTGTATCATCGTGGCGATTCGATGAACCTGAAGCCCCCCGATCTCCCGTTCGCCGACGAGCCGGCCGCGGACGACAACCAGCCGCCGATCCTGTTGGTCGGCGAACTCAGCGGTGCGGTCAAGCGCACGGTCGAGGACACTTTCGGCTATGTCCGGGTGCGCGGCGAGGTCTCCGGCTTCAAGCGTGCCGCCTCGGGCCATCTCTACATGGCCCTGAAGGACGCCGACGCGGTGATCGACGCGGTGTGCTGGAAGGGGACCGCCGGCCGGCTGGACATCCAGCCCGAGGACGGGCTGGAGGTCATCGCGACCGGCCGGGTGACGACCTATGCCGCCCGCTCGAAGTATCAGCTGGTGATCGAGCGGATGGAGGTGGCGGGCGAGGGTGCGCTCCTCAAGATGATCGAGGAGAGGCGCCGGCGCCTCACGGCCGAGGGATTGTTCGATGCCGAACGCAAGGCCGACATTCCCTTCCTGCCCGAGGTGATCGGCGTGGTAACGTCGCCCACCGGCGCGGTCATCCGCGACATCCTGCACCGCCTGGCCGACCGCTTCCCCAGGCACGTGCTGCTCTGGCCGGTGCTGGTGCAGGGCGAGACGGCGGCGGCCCAGGTCGCCGCGGCGATCGCGGGCTTCAACGCCATCGAGGCGGGCGGCAAGGTGCCGCGCCCCGACCTGCTGATCGTCGCGCGCGGCGGCGGCTCGCTCGAGGATCTGATGGCGTTCAACGAGGAGGTCGTTGTCCGCGCGGCCGCGGCCAGCGACATCCCGCTGATCTCCGCGGTCGGCCACGAGACCGATACCACCCTGATCGACTTCGCCGCCGACCGGCGGGCACCGACGCCGACGGCGGCGGCCGAGATGGCGGTTCCCGTTCGCGCCGACCTGATCGCCCAGGTCGCCGAAGACGAGGCGCGGCTGACCGGTGCGATGACCCGGCTGCTGCGCGGGCGCGCGCAGGAGGTGACGGCGCTGGGCCGCGGCCTGCCGGCGCCCCGCCGGATTCTCGAAGGCGCCATGCAGCGCGTCGACGACTGGTCGGAGCGGCTGGCGCCGGCGCTCAAGCGTCTTGTGGATCGCAAGGCCGATGCGGTAACCGCCCAGGGGCGCCAGCTCGTCGAACCGCGCCAGTATGTCCGGGCAAAGGAACGCGAGCTCGCCGCGCTGACGACCCAACTCGGCGCGACCCGGGCGGTCCTGCGCAACCGCATCGCGCGCGAGCGACGCGACCTCGATGCAACGGCGGGCCGGCTGCACGGCGGTATGACGCGCCTGCGGCAGCAATGGGACGCGCGGGTGGGTTCGCTCGCCGCGCTGCTCGAAAGCTATTCCTACAAGGGCGTGCTCGAACGCGGCTTCGTGCTGGTGCGCGATGCGACAGGCGCCCCGGTGCTCGCGGCCGATGCGCTGGCACCGGGCGACGCGATCTCGCTGACCTTCCGCGACGATGGCCGCGTCGGCGCGCGGGTCGAGAGCGTGGGCGGTGACGCGGCCCCGGCGGAGGCCGCACGGCGCAAGCCCGCGACACGCCGGCGGCCGTCCGCCAAGCCGGACGACGGCGACGATCCGCAGGGCTCCCTGCTTTGACCCGAATCCTCCTGGCACTGGCCGCCTGGCTGCTGTCGGCGGGTGCTGCGCCGGCGCTCGATCTGTCGGGTGAATTCCTGCAGGGGGCGCTGATCACGGGCGCGGTGGCGCCGGGCACACGGGTCACGGTCGACCGGCGCGCGGTGCGGGTCGACCCGGCGACGGGACGCTTCGTGTTCGGCATTCCGCGCGACCGCAAGGGCGCCATCAGGATCGAGGTGTCCGGGCCGAACGGCTTGTCCGAGCGGGTGGAGGTGCCCGTGATCGGCCGCGAATACGACATCGAGCGGATCGACGGCCTGCCGCCGCGCAAGGTCACGCCCGACGCCCGCGATCTTGACCGCATACGCCGGGAGGCGAAGCTGATCAACGCGGCGCGCGCGCGCGACAGCGCGACGACGGACTTCGCGACCGGGTTCCTGTGGCCCGTCATGGGCCGGGTCAGCGGGCGCTACGGAAACCAGCGCATCCTCAACGGCGAACCGCGGCGGCCGCATCTGGGCGTCGACATCGCCGCACCGCGCGGCACGCCCGTGGCCGCGTCGGCGCCGGGCACCGTCGCGCTGGCCGAGGCCGATCTGTTCTATACGGGCGGCACGGTGGCGATCGATCACGGGCACGGCGTCACGACCATCTATTCGCATCTCGAGCGGGTCGACGTGGCGGTCGGCGAGACGGTGGCGGCGGGGCAGGCGATCGGCACGGTCGGGTCGACCGGGCGTTCGACCGGACCGCACCTCGACTGGCGGATCAACTGGTTCGACGTGCGGCTCGACCCGGAGCTGGTCGCCGGGCCGATGCCGAAGTCTCCCTGACCCTGGCGGGCGGCGCGGCCAGCGGCCGCTAGCCGAGCCGGCCGCGGACGAACGCTGCGGCCGCGTCGCGATCGTCCCAGGCCAGCGCGACCGGCAGCGTTGCCGCCTCGTCGCGCATGTCCGGCGGCAGGCGCACCGCGTCCTTCTCCGTCGTGACCAGCCGCGCACCCGCGCCCTCGGCGTCTGCACGCAGCCGGGCAAGCTCGCTCGCCGCAAAGAGGTGATGGTCGGCGAGGGCGTGGCGCGCGACGACGTCGCAGCCGATCGCCTCCAGCGTCGCGAAGAACTTCTCGGGCCGCGCGATCCCTGCGAAGGCGACGACCCGCGCTCCTGAGAGGTCGCGGGCCGTCGGCACGATCCGTGCCGTGAACACCGGTGTGCCGGCCGGAACGCGCCCGCGCGCGCCGGCCGCATCGTCCCCGACGAGCACCACGGCATCGGCCCGGGCCATCCCGGCATCGATAGGTTCGCGCAGCGGGCCGGCCGGGATCAGGTGGCCGTTGCCGAACCCGGTCTCGCCGTCGACCACCAGGATCGACAGATCCTTCACCAGCGACGGGTTCTGGAAGCCGTCGTCCATGACGATCGCCGCCGCACCGTTCGCGACGGCCGCCGCAGCGCCGGCCGGCCTGTCCCGTGCCACCCAGGTCACCGCCCGCCGTGCGAGCAGCAGCGCCTCGTCGCCGACATCGGCGGCGGAGTGGAAGTCGGGTGCGACCCGGACCGGGCCGGCGAGGCGTCCACCATAGCCGCGGCTCAGGAAGGCGACCGAACGATCGGAGAGCAGGTCGGCGACCGCGAGCGCGGTCGGCGTCTTGCCGGCGCCGCCTGCCACCAAATTGCCGATGCAGATCACGGGTGCGCCGGCCTTTGCCGGCCGGACGCGTGACCGGTCGATCCGGCCGGCGAGCTCATAGACCGCCGCGACCGGCGACAGCAGCGCCGCGGCGAGGGAATTCTCGTGGTACCAGAAGCCGGGCGCCTTCATCGGGTGCGTGCGATCGCGCGGGCGACGAGCGGCTGGAGTTCGGCCATCACCGTTCCGAGCACTTCCTGCTTGCGCTCGGCGGCGTGCACACCGGCCTCCGCGATGGACTCGATGCGTTTGGGCGCGCCGAGAAATTCGGCGAGGGTTCGTGACAGCGCCGGGCCGTCGGCAACCTCCAGGCTCGCACCGGCCGCGGCGAGCTCGTCGGCGATGGAGCGGAAATTATGGACATGCGGCCCGTGCAGCACGGCGCAGTGCAGGATTGCCGGCTCGAGCATGTTGTGGCCGCCATGCGCGACCAGCGAACCGCCGACGAAGGCGAGCGGGGAGACGCGGTAGAGCTGACCGAGGAGGCCGGTCGCATCGACGAGGTAGACATCGGTCTCGGCCGTGATCCGTTCGCCGCGCGACCGGCGCGCCACGGTCAGACCGGCGCGCTTCAGCAGATCCTCGACCTCGCCGCCGCGGTTGGGGTGGCGTGGTGCGAGAAGGGTCAGCAACCCCGGGAACCGGTCCGCCAGGTTTCGGTGCGTGTCGGCGACGATCTGTTCCTCGCCGCGGTGGGTGCTGGCCGCCAGCCAGACGGTGCGGCCCGCGATCATGTCCTGGAGTTCGATCAGCCCGCCTGCGGTGGCCGGCAGGGGTGCCGCCGCGAGCTTGAGGTTGCCCGTCACCGAAACCGGGTCGGCGCCCAGCTCGCGCAACCGGCCCGCGATCGTGTCGTCCTGGGCGAGGACGAGTTCGAAGCAGGACAGCAGCTCGCGCGCGAGCGCCGGTGCGCGCCTCCAGCCGGAGAAGGAGGCTTCCGACATGCGCGCATTGACCAGCGCCATCGCGACCCCGCGCCGCCGGGATTCGATCAGCAGATTCGGCCAGAGCTCGGACTCGACCCAGATGCCGGCGTCGGGGCGCCAGTAGTCGAGGAAACGCCGCACCCAGGTTGCCCGGTCGATGGGGACGTACTGGTGAATCGCCCGCTTGGGCAGCCGGTCGCCCATGATCCGCGCCGAGGTGACCGTTCCCGTGGTCATCAGGATGTTCAGGTCGGGCGTGGCGTTGAGCAGCTGCTCGACGAGCACCAAAACGGATTGGGCCTCGCCGTTGCTCGCGGCGTGCAGCCAGACGAGCGGGCCGTCGGGCCGTCGGATCGAGGCAAGCCCCCGCCGCTCGTCGATGCGGGTCGGCTCTTCCTTGCCGCGCATGACGCGGTGCTGGATGAACAGCTGGATCAGCGGCAGTCCCGCCGTGGTCAGCGCGCGGTAGACCTGTGCGGAAAGGCTGGGGCGGTGCATGCCCGCCGACGCGTCGCTCGCGCTCATGCGCGCGCGCGCTCGGCGTCGGACGCGCCGAGCGCCGCACCGGGCTGGGCATTCGCCGCCTCGCGGAACTGGAGCCGGCTGAGCCGCGCATAGAGGCCGTCACGGGCCTGGAGTTCGGCGTGGGTACCGGTCTCGACGGTCCGGCCATCCTCCATGACCAGAATGTTCTCCGCGCGTGTCACCGTTGCCAGCCGGTGCGCGATGACCAGCGTCGTGCGGCCCTCTGTCAGGCGGTCCAGCGCCGACTGGACCTGCTGTTCGGACTCGGCGTCGAGCGCGCTCGTCGCCTCGTCGAGCAGCAGGATCGGTGCGTCCTTGAGCATGGCCCGCGCGATCGCGATGCGCTGGCGTTCCCCGCCCGACAGGCTGATCCCGCGGTCGCCGACGACCGTGTCGTAGCCGTGGGGCAGGGCGGAGATGAATTCGTGTGCCGCGGCATCCTTCGCCGCCGCGATGATGTCCGCGTCGCTCGCGTCGGGGCGGCCGAAGCGGATGTTGGCCGCGACCGTGTCGTTGAACAGGGTCACGTCCTGGCTGACCAGTGCGATCGAGTCGCGCAGGCTGCCAATGGTGACGTTGCGCACATCCTGTCCGTCGATCGACACGCCGCCGCCGTCCACGTCGTAGAAGCGCAGCAGCAGGTTCATGATCGTCGACTTGCCGGCGCCGCTCGGTCCCACCAGCGCGAAGGTGGCCCCGGCGGGCACCGTGAACGACACATTGCGCAAGGCCGTCTTGCCCGGCTCGTAGTCGAACGAGACCTTCTGGAAGGCAACCGATCCGCCGTCGAGTGCCAGCGGCTTCGCATCGGGCTTGTCGAAGATCTCGGCCTCGGTGTCGATCAGGTCGAAGCTGCGCTTGACCGCGGCCAGCCCCTCCTGAAGCGCGGCGTTCAGGTTCCCGAGGCTGCGGACGGGCTGGTAGGCCATGATCACCGCCGACAGGAAACCGACGAACTCGCCCAGGGTTCCCGTGCCCGACAGAATCCGCCAGCCGCCATAGGCGAGCACGGCGGCCACCGAGGCACCGCCCAGCGTCTCGAGGATCGGGTAGGTGCGCGCCCGGCCCTTCACCGTCTTCATCGTCAGATAGTAGATCCGGTCGAACAGGTCGGCAGCGCGCGTGCGCTCGTAATCCTCCATCCCGTAGGACTTGATGAGCCGGACGCCCGAGAAGGCCTGCTCGAGGTTCGAGGTGAGGTCGCCCATGCCGAGCTGCGCGTTGGCGGACGCCCGGCGCAGGCGGCGCCCGATGCGCACGATCGGCCGTCCGGCAACGGGGAACGTGACGACGACGAAGATCGCCAGGAGCCAGTCGAGATAGAACATCATCCCGATCAGCGCGGCGGCGGTGACGAAGTCCCGCGCCATCGCGGTGAGCGTGCGCGACAGGGCGTCGCGCATCAGGTTCACGTCGTTGGTGAAGCGGGAGATCAGCTTGCCGGTCGAGGTCGCGTGATAGGTGCCCAGGTCGGCGCGCATCAGGTGCGCGAACATCGCCTTCTGGATGGCATTGATGACCTTGAGCGCGACCGACTGGCTGAGCACGCTCTGCCCGTACGACGCCATTCCCTTGATGCCGGTGGCGATGAGGATCGCCACCGGCATCATCCAGATCACGTCGCGATCTTTCGCCTCGAGCATGTTGATCGCCGTCTCGATGAGCTTCGGGTACGCGGCGGATGCGGCGGCGACGACGAGCATCAGTGCCACGGCAGCGGCGATCCGGCCCTTGTGATGGCGCATCCAGCTGCGCCACAGCCGGCCGATCAGATAGCCTGTCGATTCCCTGTTCGAATCCTGCATGTCGTGGATTTTCGCGTCTTCCCTGCCACTTCGGCGGATCGAGCCACACGCGGTGGCGTCGGCGCAACCTTAACATGACCAGAAACGCGGCGCTTTTGCGGCGCGGTCTGGCGATTCGCTGCTATCCTTGCGCGCGAACGCTTACGGGGGGAGGAACCCATGACACGCATAGCCATCATCGCGCGCGACGCGATGGATGCCGAGCAGGCACGCGTCTACGACGCCGCGAAGGAATCCGGCGGTCCGGTGGGCGGGCCGTTCTATGCCTATATCCGCATTCCGGAACTGTTCGAGAAGGCGCAGGAATTCCGCGCCGCACTCGGTGGCGGGCCGCTGACGACACGCGAGCGGTTGATCGTGCTGATGGTCGTCGCCCGGCACTGGGACGCCCGCTACCCGTGGTACGCCCAGTCGCGCAACGCGCTCGCCGCGGGCATCGACCGCGCGGTCGTCGACGCGCTCAACGCACGCGCGGAGCCGGCCCTCGACGATGCGCGCGAGCAGACCTGCCACGCCGTTGCGCGCGAACTGATGGAGACGAACAAGCTGAGCGATGCGTCCTACGCAAAGGCGCTCGACGTGATGGGCGAGGTCGACCTGATCGCGCTGGTCTCAGCGACCGGCCAGTTCGTCATGACGTGCTGCACGGCGAACGCGTTCGACGTCGATCCGCCGGCCGACCAGCCGGTCCCGCTCGCCTAGCGCCGGCGCCGGTCCGATCAGCCGCCGCCGGCGACGGTCATGCCGTCGATGCGGACCGTGGGGGCATTCGTGCCGTAGCGGAATTCGAGGTCGTCGGCTGGGACCATGGCGCGGAACATGTCCTTCAGGTTGCCCGCCACCGTCATCTCGGTGACCGGTCCGGCGATCTCGCCGCCCTCGATCCAGAATCCCGACGCGCCGCGGCTGTAGTCGCCGGTCACCCCGTTGATACCCATTCCCATCATCGCGGTGACGTAGAAGCCGGCCTCGATGTCGGCGATGAGCTCGGCGGGGCCGAGTTTGCCCGGTGCGAGATACAGGTTGGTCGGCGCGGGCGAGGGTGGACCCGACGTGCCGCGCCCGGCATGCCCGGTGGTCTCCATCCCGAGTTGGCGCGCCGAGGCGAGGTCGAGCAGCCAGGTGGTCAGCGTGCCGTCGGCGACGATCGCGCGCCGCGCATTGGCGATCCCCTCGGCGTCGAACGGCTTGGAACGCAGGCCGCGCGCGCGGTGTGGATCGTCGACGATCTCGATCCCGTCGGCGAAGATCTGCTTGCCCAGGCTGTCCTTCAGAAAACTCGTGCCGCGCGCGATCGCCGGGCCGTTGATGGCGCTTGCCAGATGCCCGACCAGGCCGCCGGCCACGCGCGGGTCATACACGACGGGAATCCGTGCGGTCGGCATACGGCGTGCGCCGAGCCGCGCCACGGCGCGCTCGCCCGCCTTGCGGCCCACCGCTTCCGCATCCTCAAGGTCGGCGAGATAGACCGCGTGGGCGAAGGCGTATTCCGCCTCCATGCCCGCGCCTTCGCCCGCGATGACCGAAGCGCCGATACCGGAATCGGTGCGCGCGTAACCGCCGGCAAACCCGTTACTCGCCGCCAGGGTGATCTGGCTGCGGCTCCAGCTCGCCTCCGCACCCTCCGAGTTGGTGACCCCGTCGACGGCCCACGCTGCGTCCTCGCAGGCGCGTGCCATCTCGATCAGGGTCTCGCCCGCCGGCTCGTCGGGATCCTCCATATCGAGATCGGGGAATTGGGTGGCCAGCTGGTCGGGGTCGGCCAGGCCCGCCCACGGGTCGTCGGGCACGGTGGCGGCCATCGCCAGGGCCCGGTCCACCAGCTCGTCGAGCGCGGCTGTCGACAGGTCGGTCGACGAGACGATCGCCTGCTTGCGGCCGCGGAAGACCCGCAGGCCGAGGTCGAAGCTCTCCTGCCGCTCGAGCCGCTCGATCGCGCCGAGGCGCTGCGCGTGCGACAGGGCGGTGGAACGGACCAGCACGGCATCGGCGGCATCCGCGCCGCGCCGGGTTGCATCGGCAACCAGGTCGGCGAGGCGCGTGCGATCGTCTTCGGACATACTCTTTAAGGACATGGGTGTTCGCGGCGCCGGGCCGCCCGTTCGGGTTTATTGGCTACAGCGTGCCGGGTGCGAAGAACTCGACGATGGCAGCGATGGCTGCCAGCAGCAGGACCAGCCAGTTGATGGTGATGCCGGTCGCCCGGTTGAAGGCCTCCGCATTGCCCATCAGGCCCAGCGCATGCAGGCCGCGTGCGACGACGGTGGCGGCACCCAGCACGGCGACAATGATCGGCGCAACGCCTACCATCTCGATCAGCGCCAGCAGGATGATTGTCGCGGGCACCCACTCCGAGTGGTTGGCGTGGGCGCGGATGCGGCGCGCCATCTGGTCGTCGCTGGCGTCCCCCCACATGATGTTGTGGCTGGTGCGGTACGCGGTCACCCGCACGCCCAGCAGGAGCTTCATCAGCGCGAGCAGCGCCGCCACGAACATGGTGTTGACCGGCGCAACAGCAGCGAGGTGTTCCATCGCGATTACCCCTTCTTGCCTGTCGGCCCCGCCGGTATGGCGCGGCCTCGCCTACCAGATCGGCTTGCCCGATCCGGGCAGTCCCAGATCGTTCCACATCGCCGAGACTTTTTCGACCGTTTCGTCGTCCATGCGGAGCAGGCGGCCCCATTCGCGCGTCGTCTCGGGCGGAATCTTGTTGGTCGCGTCGAGGCCGATCTTGCTGCCGAGGCTGGATTCGGGCGAGGCGAAGTCGAGATAGTCGATCGGCGTGTTTTCGACCAGGGTGATGTCGCGCGCCGGGTCCATGCGGGTCGAGATCGCCCATATCACGTCCTTCCAGTCGCGCGCGTCGATGTCGTCGTCCACGACGATCACCCACTTGGTGTACATGAACTGCCGCAGGTAGGACCACACGCCCATCATCACCCGCTTGGCGTGGCCCGGATATGCCTTGCGCATCGAGACGACGGCGATGCGGTAGGAGCAGCCCTCGGGCGGCAGCCAGAAGTCGACGATCTCGGGGAAGGCCTGGCGCAGCAGCGGCACGAACACATCGTTCAGCGCCTCGCCCAGGACCGAGGGCTCGTCGGGCGGCCGGCCGGTGAAGGTCGAGAGATAGATCGGGTCGCGCCGCATGGTGATCGCCGAAACATGGAACACCGGGAACGGTTCGACCGAATTGTAATAGCCGGTGTGGTCGCCGTACGGGCCCTCGTCGCCATACTCGTCGAGCGAGACATGGCCCTCGATCACGATCTCGGCCGAGGCCGGTACCTTCAGCGGCACGGTCTTGCAGTCGACCAGCTCGACCCGCTTGCCGCGCAGCAGCCCGGCGAACTGGTACTCCGACAGCGTGTCGGGGACGGGCGTGACGGCGGCGATGATGGTGCCCGGATCGGCGCCGATGACGGCCGCGGCGGGCAGCGGGTCGGGGCGCTCGCCCTTCCAGCGCGCATGGTGCTGGGCGCCGCCGCGGTGCTTGAGCCAGCGCATATAGGTCGTGTTCCGGCCGGTCACCTGCATCCGGTATATGCCCAGGTTGAAGCTGTCCTCGCGCCGCCCGTCGGGGTTTGGCCCTTGCGTGACCACCAGCGGCCAGGTGATCAGCGGCGCCGGCTCGCCCGGCCAGCAGGTCTGGACCGGCAGGCGGCCCAGGTCGATCTCGTCGCCGGTCCACACCACCTCGTGCACCGGCCCCGACGACACGGTCTTCGGCCGCATCGCCATCACGGTCTTCAGCAGCGGCAGCTTGTCCCAGGCATCGCGCAGGCCGCCGGGCGGCTCGGGCTGGCGCAGGAAGGCGAGCGTCTCGCCGACCTGGCGCAGCTGGTCGGGCTCGCGCTCCATGCCCCATGCGACGCGCTCGACCGTCCCGAACAGGTTGGCGAGCACCGGCATCTCGCCGGGCGTGCCGTCCTGGCGGGTCACGTTCTCGAACAGGACGGCCGGGCCGCCCGCGGCCAGCAGGCGGGTCTGGATCTCGGTCATCTCCAGATGGGTCGAGACCGGGTGCGAGACCCG
>JAYOFO010000030.1:0-29706 GCA_038117265.1 Rhodospirillaceae bacterium | reverse complement strand
TTCGACCTGATCATCTTCGACCGCTACCGGCGGATGGGCGTGCTGCCGACGGTCTATCTGCGCAACATCGCGAGCTACGTCGAATCAGGCGGTGCCCTGCTGGAGGCGGCGGGCCCGGAGGTCACTCCGGCGACGAGCCTCTACCGAACCGCGCTGGCCAGCGTGCTGCCGGGCGAGCCCACGGGCGAGGTGGTCGATGCGCCCTACACCGCCAACGTCAACGAGACCGGGCGCCGTCACCCGGTCACCGCCAGCCTGCCGGGCCTGCCCGCCGATGCGGGCGACCTGCCCGACTGGGGCCGCTGGTTCCGCCAGATCGACGCGCGCCTCAAGTCCGGCACGGTGGTGATGGACGGACCCGACGACCGGCCGCTGCTGATCCTCAAACGCGTCGGCGAGGGACGCGTCGGGCAGTTTCTCAGCGATCACATCTGGCTGTGGGCGCGCGGCTTCGAGGGCGGCGGGCCGCACAACGAGCTGCTGCGCCGGCTGGCCCATTGGCTGATGAAGGAGCCCGAACTCGAGGAAGATCGCCTGACCGCGCGGGTCCGCGGGGATTCGATCGAGATCGTGCGTCAGAGCCTGGCGCCCGACACCGCGCCGGTCGTCGTCACCGGCCCCACCGGCAAGACGGACGAGGTCGTGCTCGAGGAACAGGGGAACGGCCGGGCGATCGGCACGCTGGCCATCGGCGAGCCGGGCATCTATCGGCTCGACGACGGAACCCGGACGGCGGTGGCCGGGGTCGGCACCATCAACCCGGTCGAATTCGCCGACGTCACGGCCAGCGATGTCGAACTGCGGCCCCTCGCCGCCACCACGGGCGGCGGCGTGGTGCGCGTTGCCGAGGCGGGGCTGCCCGACCTGCGCCGCGTTCGCGCCCGCCGCGCCATGAGCGATTCCGACCTGGGCCGCCTGTCGGCCCGCTGGATCGCGTTCCAGCGCAACGATGCCTCGGCGGTGCTCGGCGTGCGCGAGATGCCGCTTCTGCCCGCGCTCGTCCTGCTGGCGGCGATCGGCGCCTTCCTGGTCGCGGCCTGGCGGCGCGAGGGGCGCTGACCTCCCCGGCAGCCCTTGATCGGCGGCCGTGCCGGCATTAAATTAACCCGATGGTTAAGGATAATCTCGACCGCACATTCGCGGCGCTCGCCGACCCGACCCGGCGCGCGATCCTGGCGCGCCTGGCCTGTGGACAGGCGAGCGTCGGCGAACTCGCCGCACCCTTCGACATGTCGCTGCCGGCCGTCTCCAAGCATCTCAAGGTGCTGGAACAGGCCGGGCTGATCGAGCGCCGGCGCGAGGGACGCAACCAGTTCTGCCGCGTCAACGGCGCGCCGCTGCGCGATGCGGACGAGTGGCTGGCGCGCTACCGCGCCTTCTGGGAGGACCGGCTGGATTCGCTGGAGCGCTTCCTCGCGGCCGATGCGGGCTCGAAGGAAGGTTCATGACCGAAGCGAACGACAACAGCGACGACGCCCGCGCGGTGCGGATGCACCGCCGCTTCGGCGTGCCCGTGGCGCGGCTGTACGCCGCGTGGACCGAGGCCGACCAGGCTTGCCGATGGATGGGGCCGCGCAATGTCGATTGCCGCATCGATACCTGGGACTTCCGCGAGGGCGGTGCGTTCCGCATCGTCATGATTTCCGACGAAGGCAACGAGTTCCCCGCCGAGGGCCGGTTCCGGACCATCGATCCGCCCCACCGCCTCGCGATGACGTGGGCCTGGCAGCACGAGGATCCGATGCGGGGGATCGAGACGCTGCTGAACCTGGAGTTTATCGCCGACGGCGACGCGGCATCGGTCCTGCACCTCACCCATTCGCAGATGCCCGACGGCCTCGCCGTCGAGCGCCACGAGGGCGGCTGGCACAGCGCGCTGGACTGCCTCGAAGAGTATCTGTCCCAGTAGCGAACACACGTTCGCTTGGCAAACAAATCCCGCAATCGGACCCTCGACATCTCGCCGCCGCGAACCAACCTTATCTCCAGACCGATGCGCCGGCGCGACCGGCAGGGAGAGTTCCGATGGGAATGATGATCGACGGCGTCTGGCACGACACCGACAAGCGACGCACCAACGACGACGGCAGCTTCCGCAGGGTCGAGACCTCGTTCCGCAACTGGGTCACCGCCGACGGCAGCGCGGGTCCGACGGGCACGGCCGGGTTCCGCGCCGAGCCCGGCCGCTATCACCTCTATGTCTGCCACGCCTGCCCGTGGGCGCACCGCACGATGATCCTGCGCGCGCTGAAGGGGCTGGAAGATGCGATCTCGGTGTCGGTCGTGCACTGGTATATGGCGGAAAACGGCTGGACCTTCGCGCCCGGCGACGGCATCGTGCCCGACCCGATCCACGATGCCGAATACCTGCACCAGGTCTACAAGGCGGCGGCCGACGACTACACGGGCCGCGTCTCGGTGCCCGTCCTGTGGGACCGCGCAACCGGCACGATCGTAAACAACGAGTCGGCCGAAATCGTGCGCATGTTCAACGACGCGTTCAACGCGTTCGCGGACCATCCCGAGCGCGACTACTACCCGGCCGCGCTGCGTGACGAGATCGATGCGGTCAACGCCAGCGTGTTCGAGACCGTCAACAACGGCGTCTACCGCGCCGGTTTCGCGCGATCGCAGGAGGCCTACGCCAAGGCCGTCGGCGAGCTGTTCGAGACGCTCGACTGGATCGAGGAGCGGCTGTCACGCCAGCGCTGGCTGGTCGGCGACCGGCAGACCGAGGCGGACTGGCGCCTGTTCACCACCCTGTTGCGGTTCGACCCGGTCTATCACGGTCACTTCAAGTGCAACATCCGTCGCCTGGTCGACCACCCGCACCTGTGGGCCTATACGCGCGAGCTGTACCAGACGCCGGAGATACGCGGCACGATCGATCACGACCACATCAAGCGGCACTACTACGCCAGCCACGAAAGCATCAATCCGACCCGCATCGTGCCGGCCGGGCCCGCGATCGACTTCGACGCCCCGCACAACCGGCGCGACATCGGGCGCGCGGCATGATTCACGTCACCCCGCTGGAGGCGCTGGGCCATTTCCGGAACGACTGGCTCGACGCACACCATCATTTCAGCTTCGGCGAATACATGGACCCCGACCGCATGGGGCTCGGCCCGCTGCGCGTGTGGAATGACGACACGATATCGGCCCAGGGCGGCTTCCCGCCCCACCCCCACCGCGACATGGAGATCGTCACCTACGTGCGCGACGGCGCGATCACCCACGAGGACAATCTCGGCAACCGCGGGCGGACCGAGGCCGGCGACGTCCAGATCATGAGCGCCGGCACCGGCATCGTGCACACCGAGTACAACCTCGAGGACGAAACCACGCGGATCTTCCAGATCTGGATCATTCCGGACCGCAACGGCCACGCGCCGCGCTGGGAGACGCGGGAATTCCCGCGCGGCGCGGCCGCCGGCCGGCTGGTCATGCTCGCCTCGGGACGGCCGGGCGATGCCAGCGCAGATGTCCCGGTCATCCATCAGGACGCCGCGCTGTTCGGCGCCACGCTGGCGGCCGGCCAGTCGGTCCGCCACGAGCTCGTCGAAGGGCGTCGCGCCTATCTCGTGCCGGCGCGCGGCACCGTTTCGGTCAATGGTGTCCCGGTGCGCGAGCGTGCCGGTGCCGCCATCGTCGACGCGGCGACAATCGACATCACCGCGGACAGCGACGCCGAGATCGTCCTCGCCGACCTCCCCTGACCGACGGTCAGAACGACGAGTCCGGCTGCTTGAGGAACTCGATCTCCTCGGGCGTGCTCGCGCGACCGAGGATCTCGTTGCGGTGCGGGAACCGGCCGAACCGGGCGACGATGTCGCGGTGCCGGATGGCAAAGTCGAGCGTGACATCGCCGCCTTCGGCACCCTCTTCGGCGAGTGCGCGAAACAGTTCGACGCTCAGCTCCTGGTCGGCGAGGACCTCGCTGTGCATCAGCGGCATATAGAGGAACTTGCGCCCGGTGTGCGGCAGCGCGGAGTCTTAGCCCCGTTCGAGCGCCAGGGCCGTCAGGCCGCGCGCACGGTCGTCGGCCGACCAGGCGAGCGGCGAGCCGCGATGGACGTTGCGGGAGAGCTGGTCGATCAGGGTGATTGCCGCCAGGTAACCGCGCGGCGCGGCCGCCCAGTCGTCGAACACACCTTCCCGCGCCGCCGCGATCGCATCGGCGAAACGCTCGGCAATCAGCGCATCGAACGCATCATCCTGTTCGAACTATTGCGCGGGATCGACCTCGTCGAACCAGAAATCGAGGATGGCCTGCGGGTCCATGAGGGTCGTGTCGCTGTCGGGCATCGGAGGTTCCTGTCGGGCGGGGTTCTGTCGCGGCGATCCGGTTGATATACACCGATCGCGGCAAGGCAGGCGCATGGAAATGACCAACACGCTCAACCGGGACTCGATACGCGACGGCGAGGTGTACCGGCTTCTGAAGGCGCAGGAGCACCTGACAAAGGTGCGCCCGCTGACCGACGAGGAGCGCACCGCACGGCTCGACGCGTTCCTCGCGCGCCACCCCGGCGGCGCGACCTGGGTCTTCGGTTACGGCTCGCTGATCTGGAACCCGGCGATCCACTTCTCCGAACGCCGGGTCGCGCGGATCTGGGGATACCACCGATCGTTCTGCCTGCGGACCGTGATGGGCCGCGGCACGCCCGACAATCCGGGCCTGATGCTCGCGCTCGATCGCGGCGGTTCGTGCGCCGGCGTCGCCTACCGGCTGCCCGATGGCCAGGAGCGCGAGGAGCTGGAGGTGGTGTGGGCCCGCGAGATGGCCGCCGAAAGCTACCGGGCGGCCTGGGTCCGCGCCGACACGCCGCGCGGACGGGTCTGGGCGCTCACCTTCCTGGCGGGCCGCATCAACGAGCGTTATGTCGGACGCCTGCCCGAGGCCGAGATCGTCGAACATCTCGCCCGCGCGGAAGGCCATCTGGGGTCGTGCGCGGAGTATCTCGACAACACGGTCACGCACCTCGCCGAATGCGGCGTTGTCGACCGGCGCATGACGCGTCTGCAGCATCTGGTGCGCGCGCGGCGCGAAGACGCGTCCCGCTAGGCGCCGGCGTGCCGGCCTGGCCGCCGCGCGCCCCCGGTCGGTTCAGTCGATGAACCAGCCCGCCTCGGGCAGCGGCACGTAGAAGACCTGCAGGAAGATGACATAGGCGATGATGCAGACCGCCACCGGCACGACCACCGCCAGCACGACGTTTCTGCGCGTCCGTTCCGTCGTCAGGTAGTACGACGACGCCGTCAGCATCAGGAAGCTGGACAGCCAGAAGCCGAGCCCCTTCAGAACGATGGTGTAGACCAGCACGATCGCACAGAACACGAGCAGGTCGACGACCACGACCCGGTTCTCGCGAAACCCGTCGACCACATCAGGCGCGCGCTTCATAGCGGCCGCCAGGACGACGCGAACGAGGAACGCCACCCCGATCGCCAGGACGACATAGGTCGCGAGCAGGGGAAAGCCCCAATCCTTGGTGTCGGTCCCGCTGCGCGTATAGAACACGGCTCCGATGACGAGCAGCACCAGCGCCGTCAGGAAGTCCCGGTCCATCAGCCTCTGCATGGGGATTCCTCCGTCACATCGGGCATCGCGCTGCCTACTCCGTCTTTTCCCGATCGGCGATGCCGTCCAGCGCCCGCTCCTTGTGGCGCGTCCACACGACGAAGCCGATCGACAGGACGCTAAGCGCGATGAGGATGATGTTGAGCGTGCCGGTGAAGAAGACCCGGCCGATCGACGTCGCGTCGGAGATGTAGAGGGCCTGCACCAGCGAGGGCTCGATGATCGGGCCCAGGATCAGGCCCAGGCCGATCGGCCCGGGATGGAAGCCGAGCCGCCGCACCAGGAACACGAACACCCCGAGCCCGAGCATGATGTAGACGTCGAAGATGTTGTTGCGGATCGCGAAGGCGCCGATGACGGCCAGCAGCATGATCAGGGGCGCGAGCAGGCGCAGCGGGATGCGGATGATCCGGACCAGCAGCGGCGCGAACAGGCTGCCCAGGATGAACGTCACGATGCCGGCCAGCAGCAGCGACCAGCCGAAGGAAAAGACGAGGGTGCCGTCGCTCTGGAACAGCTCCGGCCCCGGGTTCAGGCCGCGCAGCATGAGCGCGCCGGCGATGACCGCGGCCGGCGCCGAGCCCGGCACGCCGAGCGTGACCAGCGGGATCATCGCCGCCGGGGCCGCCGCGTTGTTGGCGATCTCGGACGCCGTGACGCCGCGCAGGTCGCCCTTGCCGAACTGGCTCTTGTCCTTGGCCCAGCGCACCGCCTCGTTATACGAGACCAGGGCGGCGATCGGGCTGCCCGCACCGGGCAGGATTCCGATGAATGCGCCGATCACCGACGAACGCACGACGTGCACCGGGTGCGCAAGCACTTTCCGGATCGTCTTGAGCGTATCGCCCCGCCGCGGCTTGTACTCGGCGATGAACTCCTTCTTGCGCATCTCCGCGACCATCGAGAGGACCTGCGGGATGGCGAAGACACCGATCAGCGCCGCGACCAGCGACACGCCGCCGCGCAGCTCAGGCACATTGAAGGTAAAGCGCGACAGCTCGTTGCCGTGGCTGATCCCGACGGCGCTGATCAGCAGGCCGATCGCGCCGCCGGCCAGCCCCTTGAGGACGGAGTCCCCGGCCAGGCTGCCGATGATGGTCAGCGCGAACACACCCAGCCAGAAGAACTCAGACGGGCCGAACTTGAGCGCGATAGTGATCATCGGCCAAGCTAGCAGCAGGTAGCATGCGGCGCCGAACAGGGTGCCGATCGCCGAACTAAAACAGGACGCCACGATCGCTTCCTGGCCGCGTCCTTGCAGGACCATGGGATGGCCGTCGAAGGCCGTCGCCATCGCCGCCGGCGTTCCCGGCGTGTTCACCAGCACCGCCGGAATGGCGTCGGAGAACATCGCGCAGACATAGAGCCCGCCCAGCATGGCGACGCCGGCACCGGGCGGCAGGGCGAAGGTGAAGGGCACCAGCAGCGCCGTACCCATGGTGGCCGTCAGGCCCGGCAGGGTCCCGACCACCATACCGATCATCACGCCGACCGTCATCCAGAGCAGGTAGGACGGCGTCAGCGCCTGCATCAGGCCTTCGATCATCTTGAACGTCCCAACAGGATCGAGTGGTTCACTGTCCGGGCGGCGCGGTCGCGCGGCTCATGCGGCGGGTGGACTTGAGTCCGGAACCGGCGCGGACGCCGTTGCCGCGCCGGTCACGCCGATATCCCCGGCGCCGGAAGCCCGGCGCCGGGGATATCCGAGCCGCGAACGTGCTATTCCGCGAACTTCTTGACCGCGGCCTCGACGTAGGCCTTGGCCTCCGCCGGGGTCTGACGCATCGGCGACAGTCCGCCCTTGACGATCAGATCCTTGACGTTGGCGTCGGCGGTCGCCTCGAGCAGCGCCTTGTTGAGGATCGCCACCCGGTCGGCCGGCGTTCCCGGAGGCGCCATGATGCCCCAGGTCGTGATGTAGGACCATTCCGGCTGGTTCGGGACGCCCGGCAGTGAGCCCGAGGTCTCGGGACCCGCGATCACCAGCGTGTCCAGCGTCGCGGCGTTCTTCACCGCATGCGAGGACGCGGTCATGCCGGCATCGACATGGTTGCCCTGCAGCATCGGCAGCATCTTGCCGACGCCGCCGGAAACCGGCACGTAGGCCGTATCGATCCCGAGGATCTTGGCCAGCTCGCCATAGTTCGCCGCGCCGGTGCTGCCGACGCCCGCGACGGTCAGCTTGCCCGGGTTCGCCTTGGCCGCGGCCACGAAGTCCTTGAGCGACTTGTACGGACTGTTCTTGGGCACCATCAGCGCGCCGACGGCCCGCTCGGTCATGCCGATATAGGAGAACTCAGCCGGCTTGAAGCCGACGCCTTCGCCCTTCGACGAGATGACGATGTTGGGAACCACGACGTTGGAGATCGTGTAGCCGTCGGCCTTGGAGCGCCACAGCTCGCTGAAGCCGACCGCGCCGCCGCCGCCGGTCTTGTAGACAATGCGCACCTCAACGCCGAGCGCCTTCTCGAGACCGGGCTGCAGCCGGCGCGCCTGCTGGTCCGACCCGCCGCCGGGCGAATACGGAACGATGAAGGTGATGGGCTTGTCGGGAAAGTTCTCTGCACTGGCCGTGCCGAACGCGGCAACCGACCCCAACAGGCTGGCGGCAAGGGCAAGCGCCTTGCCGGGTGTGTACCTACGCTTTGTCGTCATGGCGGGTTCCTCCCCTATTTTCGATCACGCACTTCCTGAACTCGCATCAACGCATCTCGACTCTTATATAAGGCAAGATGTTGCCGCAAGCGGAGTCCGCCCGCACGCGGCGGGCCGCGCGCGCGGAGTTCGGTCGAATTCGGGGGGACTGGCTGGGGCGGCAGGATTCGAACCTGCGATCACGGGATCAAAACCCGATGCCTTACCGCTTGGCTACGCCCCAATGCCGGTTCGTGAGACCTATATCGCGCCTGCCGGGGCACGCCGCAAGATGGCCCCTCAGTCGAAGCTGCGATGCACGTCCTTCTCGTGGCGCATCAGTTCCAGGTCGGCCGCGACCATCTCCTTGACGAGCTGGGGAAACGGCGTTGTGTGCTGCCATCCCAGCAGGCGCTTCGCCTTGGCCGGATCGCCGAGCAGCAGGTCGACCTCGGTCGGCCGGAAATAGCGCGGATCGATGGCGACCAGCGCGTCACCGCTCGCGGCGTCGCGCCCGACCTCCTCGACGCCGCTGCCCTGCCATTCGATGGTGCGTCCCACCTCGGCGAAGGCGAGTTCGACAAACTCGCGCACCGCATGGGTCTCGCCGGTGGCGAGCACATAATCGTCGGGCGTGTCGCGCTGCATGATGCGCCACATCCCCTCGACATAGTCGCGGGCATGCCCCCAGTCGCGCTTGGCATCGAGATTGCCGAGGAACAGCTTCGACTGGAGGCCGAGCTCGATGGCCGCGACGGCACGGGTGATCTTGCGGGTCACGAACGTCTCGCCGCGGGTCGGGCTCTCATGGTTGAACAGGATGCCGTTCGAGGCATGCATCCCGTAGGCCTCGCGATAGTTCACGGTGATCCAGTAGCCATAGAGCTTCGCTGCCGCATACGGGCTGCGGGGGTAGAACGGCGTCGTTTCCTTCTGGGGCGTTTCCTGCACCTTGCCGTACAGCTCGGAGGTCGAGGCTTGGTAGAAGCGCGACCGGTCCTCGAGCTTCAAGATGCGGATCGCCTCGAGCAGGCGAAGGGTTCCCAGCGCATCGGCGTTGGCGGTGTACTCCGCGGTCTCGAAGCTGACCTGCACATGGCTCTGCGCCGCGAGGTTGTAAATCTCGGTTGGCTGCACTTCCTGGATCAGGCGAATTAGGTTCGTCGCATCCGTCATGTCGCCATAGTGAAGGTGGAAATGAACCTCGCGCTCGTGCGGATCGCGATACAGATGGTCGATCCGGCCGGTGTTGAACGACGACGAGCGCCGCTTCACCCCGTGCACCTCGTACCCCTTGCCGAGCAGAAGCTCGGCGAGGTAGGCCCCGTCCTGTCCCGTTACGCCGGTGATAAGGGCGACGTTGCTGGCCATGGTCTCACTCCGTTCGTCTGATGTCCGCCGGCGTCCCGAATGTCGCGCGAGCACGAACCCGACAGTGCAATGCGGAAGGCGGCGCGAATATACTTGGGTGCGTGAATCGCACACAAGGTCGAGCGGAAACCAACTGTCATGAACGCGAAACCACACCCCAAGGCCAAGACCGCCACATGGAACCTGCGCGGCGTCAGCGACGAGGCGCGCGCGCACGCCAAGGCAGAGGCCGAGGCCGCCGGACTGTCGATCGGCGATTGGCTCAACGCCCGTATCCTCGAAGCCGCGGCGATGGGCGATGGCAGAACGGGGTATGACCGGCCGGCCGCCAAAAAGAACAAACCCGGCGATGCACGGGACGACGATCCCGTGGCGCGAATTGCGGAAATCCTGCGCACCGGCGAACACCATATGCAGACACGGATTGCCGCCTTGCAGGGATCGATCGAGCACCTCTCCGGGCGCCTGGAAGCACTCGAGAAATCGCAGAAATCCGGGAATTAATACACAGCGAGCCATACCGGTAGAGCCTTTATGACCTTGCGTATGGCGCCCGCTTTTCGAGGGTGTGCCGGCGTTCGGCCGACCCCCTCTGACCCGTGACCCCAAACCGTCGGGCGAACGCGTTGGCCGCCGTCATACCGACCGGTTCAGACCCCCGTCGAATCAACGATATTGCAAACTTTGCTATTTTCATCCTGGTGAAAAAGATGCACGAGTACCGCTCATGTGCGTGCACGGCCCTGCGAACACCTCCGGAAATCACCGATTGGAGAATCGTATGACCGCGTTCGATTCTTCGACTTACTTGGTCCTATCGTTGGCCATACAGGACGAACCGGCAAACTGACGGCAACCGATGGCGACGAATTCTCCATGGAGCGTTAAAGGCGTCGACCCCGAGGCGCGCGAGGCAGCGAAGATCGACGCTCGCAAGCAGGGGGTGAATGTCGGGCGCTGGCTTTCGCAGACGATCCTCGCGGCGGCGTCGGAAGAGCTGCGTTCGAAGCGCGGCCATGACGAATCCCTCGACGATGGCGTTCGGGCCGCGGCGAGCTCGCATGCCGAACCGGTGCGCGAGAGCCCGGGCGTCAATGGCGGGACCACCGGCGGGCCACCGGCCCTCGCCCCGGAGGCGGTCCTCGAAAGCATCCATAAGCTCGCGACCCGCATCGAGGAATCCGAGCACCGGACCTCCGAGACGATCCGGCCGATCGCCGAGAAGGTGAACGAGCTGGGATCGCAGATCGATGACATGAAGTCGCGCACGGGCGCTTCGACCGCACCGGTCGAACGCGCGATGATGCGCCTGTCCGAACGCCTCGACCGGATCGAGGATACCGACAAGGGGGCGCAGGCGCGCCCGAGCCGGACATCGGATTCCGGCAGCGGACTTCTCGGTCGCCTGTTCGGGCGCGACTGATCGCCACCCACCGGCAAGCTGGAAATCGGCGACCACGGTAATATGATCTGTAGCCATGTTTCCGTGCACAGCGCGGAAACGGCTCTTCGAAGGACAGGCGGGACCGCAGCATGGCGCGCTCGAAATCCTGGACCGTAAAAGGCGTCGACGAGAACGCACGCGACGCGGCATCGCGTGCCGCGAAGGCGGCCGATCGGCCGATCGGGGTCTGGGTCGACGAACTCATTCTGGGGGCGCACGTACCGCGTGCGGCGGCGGCAGGCGATGCCGCGCCAGCAGACGATCCCGCATCCGAAGCGGATTTAGGCGCAATCCTCGAATCGCTCGAGGCGCGCGTGGCCGACCACAACGCACGCATCTTCGCCCAGCTCGAACCGGTCCAGAATTCGATCGTCGCTATGGAGCGGCGGTTGCACGAACTCGAAAAGGCCGTCGTGGACGCGGCCGATGCCACGGCACGCGGCACACACGCACCATCGCTGCCGGAACCGGAAACCGACACCGGCGCAGCCGACATTGCCCGCGAGGCGGATGACGGCAACGTGGCCAGCATGGCCGCGTTCGCAGATGCATCGGACGCGGCCGGCGACGAATCCAACGGTGACGGGTTCGAACCCGACGCACCCACCGATTCCGACCTCGAGTCGGCCGATCACGTCGTGCGTTCGGAACTCGCGGCCCTGTTGGACGACGGCCCCCGTTCCGGGCTGCCGGACGAGGCCGCCGGGCAAACCGGTTATCCCCCTTTCGCCGAGGAGACCAAGCGCTCGCGCCCCGTCTACCTGCTGCTGATCGCCGGGTTGCTGATCGCGACGGCGATCGCGATCGTGGTGTTCGTCTGGCTGGAACTCGCGACGCCGGTCATGCCCGCCGCGACGGGCGCGCCGGACCGGGACACGACCGCGCCTGCCAGCACGCCTGCATCGGTGCCGGCGTCGGTGCCGCCGACGGCTTCGGTATCGCCGCCCGCACCGCCGACGCGACCCGAAACGCCCGCCGAGGCACCCGAAGATGCCTTCGCACGGTTGCCCTTACCCGAACTGTCCACCCCGCCGGTCGAAGCGGCGGCACCTGCGAATGCGTCGCCCAATCGCGAAGGCGGTGACACGCCCGAGATCGCGGCCCTGCGCGCCCAGGCGGCGGCCGGCGACCGGACGGCACAGAGCGCCCTGGCCAGCCGATACCTGGTCGGACGCGGCGTGCCGCTCGACTACGGCGCGGCAGCGAAATGGCTGCGCGAGGCCGCGGCTCAGGGCCTCGTCAGCGCCCAATACAATCTGGGTGTCCTCTACGATTCGGGGCGCGGCGTGGAGGCCGACCCGGTCGAAGCGCTGATCTGGTTCCACAGCGCGGCCGGCAAGGGGCACGGCGGCGCCCAGTACGCGCTGGCCGCGGCCTATGCCGCGGGCCGGGGAATCGCGCGCGATCCCGACGAGGCGCTGCGCTGGCTTCGCCGCGGGGCGAATTCGAACGTGCGCGAGGCGCAATCCTCGCTGGCGAACATCCTGGCCACCACGCCGGTCGCGCGCGACAGCCTGACCGAGGCGTATTACTGGTACCGGATCGCCGACGCCAACGGCGATTCCCGTGCCGGCGACCGCGCCGACCAGGTCGCCGCACGGCTGACGCCCGAAGAGCGTGCCAAGGTGAACCGCGACGTCTCCGACTTCATCGCGAAGAACATCGCGCGCGCCCCCAAACCCGTCGCACCGATCCCCGCGGCCGCCCCCCGCACCGCGCCGGAGCCGGCAGCGGCGGATCGGCCCGCATCGATTCCTCCCGTCCGCGATCAGATCGTCCAGATCCAGACGCTGCTGACGACGCTGGGATTCCGGCCCGGCACCCCGGACGGCGCCGTCGGCCCGCAAACCCGCGACGCCATCCGCGAGTACCAGCGCGAACTCGGCCTGCCGGCCGACGGCGAGCCGACTTTGGAATTGCTGGCCCATATGCGCCAGATTGCCGGGATCGGCGGCTAGGCGAACCCGGAACCGGCCCGACGGCTCAGCGTGCCGGGGTGGTGCGGCTGGGCATGACCCACCATTCCGGCTGGGCCGCGGACACGCTGTGCGCCGCCGCGGCACACCTTTCCGCATCGTCGAAGAGTGCGAAGCAAGTCGCACCGCTGCCGCTCATGCGTGCGAGCCGGCACCCGGGCAGATGCGCGAGGGTCGCAAGCACATCGTCGATGACGGGGCAGAGCGTCGCCGCCGGCACCGCCAGATCGTTGCGCAGGCGCGCGATCGCGCCGACCAGCGCGTCGGGGCTGCCGAGATCGAGCGCGGCGGGCGCCGCCGGCCTGTCCGGATCGCCCACATGGGAGGCAAACACGGCTGCCGTCGAGACCGCCGCATTCGGATTGACCAGCAGGATATCCATGCTCGTCGCATGCGCGACCGGATCCACCCGATCCCCGATACCCGAGACGCGCGCCGCCCGGCCCGCGAGGCAGACCGGCACATCGGCCCCGAGCCGCCTTGCGACGGCCAGGACCTCGGGCGTCGTCGGATCGACGTTCCAGGCCCGGCACAATGCGCGGATGACGGCTGCGGCATCGGCCGACCCCCCGCCGATCCCGGCGGCGACGGGAATCTGCTTCTCCAGTTCGATCGCAGCCCCGGGCGAGCGGTCCAGCGCGGCCGCGAGCGCGCGCACCGCACGCACCGCGAGGTCGTCATCAGCCTCGGCCGGAAGATCGCGTGCACGCGGCCCCGTGCGCCGCAGGTGCAACTCGTCCGCGGCGGTCAGCCGCACGGTGTCGCCGAACGCGGTGAAAACCACGAGGCTGTCGACCTCGTGATACCCGTCGTCACGGCGTGCGCCGACATGGAGAAACAGGTTGAGCTTGGCGGGAGCGGTCTCGACGATCGCGCGCCCGGTTTCGAACGGATCGGCCATGGCCGCAGCCTTCAGATGTCGCGCTTCTTGCCCTGCGGCAACGGCTCAGGCGCGGTGCGTCCCTCGAGCTTTTCCCGCAGCTGCGCCGCCAGATCGGCGTCGGGCTTCAGCGTCAGAGAGCGCTGCCACTGGAACCGGGCCTCCTGCCTGCGCCCGACGATCCAGTAGGCATCGCCGAGATGATCGTTGATCACCGGATCCACGGGCTCGAGCGCGACGGCGCGTTCGAGATGCCCGACCGCCGCCTCGTAGTCGCCCAGCCGGTAGAGGACCCAGCCGAGCGAGTCCGTGATGAAGCCGTCACGGGGCCGCTTCTCGACCGCCGTCTCGATCATCGCCTTGGCCCGCTCGAGCTGCACACCCTGCTCCACCCAGCTGTACCCGAGATAGTTGAGGACGAGCGGCTGGTCGGGCTCAATCTCCAGCGCGGCGAGAAAGTCCTTCTCGGCCCGGTCCCACAGCTTGGCGCGCTCCAGCGCAATGCCGCGGGAATAGAGGAGTTGCCAATCGACGCTCTCGCCGCGGCGCTCGAAGGCCAGGTCGTAGGCACTGATAGCCTCGTCGTAGCGCTTCGCAATGCGCAGGACATCGGCCAGCGTGCGCACCGCGTCCGACCGGTCGGGCCGCTCGCTCACCATTCGCCGCAGAAGCCGGATCGCATCCTCGGTGTCGCCGCGCGTGTGCATGGCATCCGCAATGCCCAGCCGGGCATACCAGGAATAGGGAGACGCCGGATCGATCCCCTCATACACCTCGACCGCGAGGTCGAGCCGGTCTCGGGCTTCCAAAAGCTGCGCCAGGGAGAACATCGAACGCGTGTTGCCCGGCTCAACGCCCAGCGACATCTGCATGAACAGGAGCGCCTCGGTCCGCAACCGCTCGCGGTTGAGCAGGGTCGCGACGTTGCGGAGGACCTCCGCCACGCCACGCCGGTGGCTGTCGATGACCCGGTCGGGAGCGCCCTCGCCGGCGACCACCGCGCGTACCGGCTCGACCAGGAGCGTGCGCGGATTCTGTTCGATGAAGCGCGCGACGAGCGCCTGCGCTTCCTCTCGCCGGCCCTCGCGCACCTGCAGGCGTGCATAGGAATCGAGCAGCTCGACCGACGGATGCCCGCCCGTGGCCTGGAGCGCCTGCGCGAACGCCGCCTCCGCCGTTGCGGTGTCGCCCGCGAGATCGGCAATCAGCCCCTTGTGGAAGCCCGCCACGGATCCGAGGCCGTTCTTCAGCGCGAGTGCATCGAGTTCGGCCGACGCGGCGTCGATGTCGCCCATGCCGGCATGGGCCCACGCCCGCAGCAGCGGCACCACGATCGCGTTGATCCCCGATTCCTCGATTACGCCGAGGAGGGCGACGACGTCGGTGAACGCGCCGTCGTTGAACGCCCGAACGACGAGCGTGTAATTGGCCAGCGGGTCGCTCGGATTGGTCTCCAGGACCGCGCGTGCAAGCGGCAACGCGTCGGCGAACCGGCCGGCGCTCAGCATCAGCAGATGCGCCCGGCGCCGATAGAGGTCGCTGTCGGGCAGATCGGCCAGGAATCCGGCCGTCATCTCGGCCGCCGCCACCAGGTCGCCCACCGCCTCGGCATGGCGGGCCGCCAGGAAACGGCCGGAAACGGTCGACACGACCTCGTCGCCCGAAAGGTCCTCCTGCAGGCCCGGATATCCGGATCGCCCGGCCGTCGCGGCATGCGCCTCGGTCGGAAGGCCCGCACCCGACAGCCCCAAACAGGCGACGAGTGCGCCCGCCAGCAACACCTGCGCGCATTTTGAAGTCGGGCCGGAATTCATGCGGCCGCTTTTAGGCTCGTACGTCATGCCTGTCGAATCTAGCCCCGGCGTTGCGGTGCGGCCAGCACACGTTGTCGTGACGCCGCCCCCGGCCGGTCTCCCCGCCTACATATTGGGATAGTTCGGACCGCCGCCGCCTTCCGGGGTGACCCAGACGATGTTCTGGGTCGGATCCTTGATGTCGCACGTCTTGCAGTGCACGCAGTTCTGGGCGTTGATCTGAAGGCGCGGGTTCGAACCATCATCGTCGGCGAGTATCTCGTAAACGCCGGCCGGGCAGAAGCGCTGCTCGGGCGCATCGAAGCGCGCGAGGTTGACCGCGATCGGCACCGCGGGATCCTTCAGCGTCAGATGGACCGGCTGGTTCTCCTCATGGTTGGTGTTCGAGATGAACACCGAGGAGTTCCGATCGAACGAGACCTCGCCGTCGGGCTTGGGATAGTCGATCGGACGGTGCTTCGACTTCTCCTCGAGCGCCGCGTGATCGGTGTGACCGTGGCGCAGGGTCCACGGCGCCGCGCCGCGCAGCACCACCTGGTCGAGGCCGGCCAGCAGCGTGCCCACATAGAGACCGTACTTGAAGGACGGGCGGAAATTGCGCGCCTTGGACAGTTCGCGATAGGCCCAGCTCTCGCGGAAGGCACCCGAATAGCCGTCCAGCGACATTGGTGCCGCCTCGCCCTCGCCCAGTGCCGCGAAGGCGACCTCGGCCGCCACCATGCCCGACTTCATGGCGGTGTGTGTGCCCTTGATCTTGGGCACGTTGAGCGTCCCCGCCTCGCACCCGATGAGTAGGCCGCCGGGGAACACCTGCTTCGGCAGCGACTGGACGCCGCCTTCGTTGAGCGCGCGCGCGCCATAGGAGACCCGCTTGCCGCCCTCGAAGGTCGGCCGTATCGCCGGGTGGGTCTTGAAACGCTGGAACTCCTCGAACGGCGACAGATAGGGGTTGCGGTAATCGAGCCCGATCACGAAGCCGACCGCGACCTGGTTGTCCTCGAGGTGATAAAGGAACGATCCGCCATAGGTCTTCGTGTCGAGGGGCCAGCCCGCCGTGTGCATGACGAGGCCGGGCCGGTGCTTTGCGGGATCGACTTCCCACAGCTCCTTGATGCCGATCCCGTAGGTCTGGGGCTCGCAGTTCGTGCGCAGGTCGAAGCGTTCCATGAGCTGCTTGCCGAGGTGACCACGGCACCCTTCCGCAAAGAAGGTGTAGCGCGCATGCAACTCGATGCCCGGCGTGTGGTTGGCGGTCGGCGCCCCGTCCCGACCGATCCCCATATCGCCGGTCGCCACCCCGCGCACCGCCCCGTCCGCGTCGAACATGATCTCGGCGGCGGCGAAGCCGGGATAGATCTCGACGCCCAGCGCCTCGGCCTGTTCGCCCAGCCAGCGACACAGGTTGCCCAGCGAAATGATGTGGTTGCCGTGGTTCTTGAGCGGCGGCGGCAGGATGGCAGTGGGCACCGAGGTCGCGCCCGTCTCGCGCAGGAAGAGAAACTTCTCGTCCGTCACCGGCGTGCGTATCGGCGCATCCATCTCGCGCCAGTCGGGCAACAGCTCGTCGAGCGCGCGGGTCTCGAGCACGGCGCCCGACAGGATGTGCGCACCGACCTCCGAGCCCTTCTCGAGGACGCAGACGTCGATATCGCGCTCGGCCTGCGCCGCCAGCTGCTTCAGCCGGATCGCCGCGGCCAGGCCCGACGGCCCTGCCCCCACGATCACGACATCGTAGGACATCGATTCCCGTTCGACGGCCTGCTCGCTCATGTTAGTAATCTCCGGACCACGGTCTCCTCGACGCCAAGGAACCATGACCGACCCCGAAGCACAACAGCGCGATTGCCGCACGCCCCGCCCACGGGAGTTGACACGATGACTCCGGCAGCGGACGAGCGCGCGCTGCTGGCCGATCTGCGCTGGCAGATCGAGGCCGGCGCCGACGAGGCGGTCGCCGACGAGCCGCTCGACCGGTTCGCCGCACCGCCCCCCAAGGCGCGCCCGGCCCCTGGCACCGAACCCGAACATGCGCCCGCGCCGCCGGTACAATCCACGCACGCTCCCTCGCCGCCCGCCGAACCCGCGGCACCGGCACAGACAATGACATCGCCGCCGGAGATGGCGGCGGCGCCACGCCTCGACGACGCCGACAAGGTCAATGCCGACGCGCGTGCGCAGGCCGCGAATTGTGCGGACCTCGAACAGCTGCGCACCGCGCTGGCCGCGTTCGACGGCTGTGCGCTGAAGACGACGGCGACCAACCTCGTCTTCGGCGTCGGCGCGTCGCCCGCCGACGTCATGTTCGTCGGCGAGGCGCCCGGCCGCGACGAGGACCGCGAGGGCGTGCCCTTCGTCGGGGCCAGTGGCCAGTTGCTCGACGCGATGCTCGGCTTCGTCGATCTGGACCGGGCGACGAACGCCTATATCTCCAACATCCTGCCGTGGCGCCCCCCGGGGAACCGGCAGCCGACCGGCGCGGAGATCGCGGCGTGCCTGCCTTTCCTCGAGCGGCACATCGCGCTGGTCGCACCGCGCGTGCTCGTCTTCCTGGGCGGCACCGCCGCAAAGACGCTGCTCGACCGGCAAGAGGGCATCACCCGGCTGCGCGGGCGCTGGTACGAATACACGTCGCCAAGCCTGGAGGTGGCCGGCATTGCGCCGATCCCTGCCATGGCGACCCTGCACCCCGCCTACCTGCTGCGCCAGCCGGCGCAGAAACGCGCCGCATGGCACGATATCGTCGCGGTCCGCGAAAAACTGGACGAAGCGGGGCCTTTGCGCGAACGTTAACGAATTGTGAAGCCACATCGCGTCACCGTGCGATCGTGGACATGTCGCGCGTACCTGCGCGGCATCTGGACGGAGGTTCGATCACCGTGAAATTTCGGGGCGCCGCAACGCTCGCCGCGGCCGTGGCGTTCGCCTTATCGAACGCCGCCGGCGCGCAGGAGCCAAAACCGAGGCCGCTCGTCGAGACCGCGCTGGTGGGCCCCGGCATCGTCATGATTCCCGGCATCGGCACCGTCGAGGGCGTGCTGTCGGCCGCCGATGTCGCACGCTACCAGCGCGTCTTCGAGCTGCAGGAGACGGGCGAGTGGAACGCCGCCGCCGCCATCGCACGACGGATCGACAACAACATTCTGATGGGGCACGTCCGGGCGCAGAAATACCTGCACCCCACCAAGTACCGCTCGCGGTTCACCGAACTGCGCGACTGGATGGCATCCCATGCCGACCACCCCCAGGCGCGGCGGATCTACCGGCTCGCCGTGGTGCGCCAACCCAAGGGCGCGCGTGGCGCCAAGCCCCCGGTCACCCACAACCTGCCGACCCGCGGCGAGGACGTGCGCAAGGCGTCCGAGGGCCGGCCCCTCTATACCAGCGCACCGACCCGCGACGGACGCAACCTGCACGCCGAGGTTCGCCGCCGCGTCGCCCGCGGCTGGCCGACGGGCGCCAGGCAGCTGCTCGAGCAGAACCGGACCCAGCGCGTGCTCGGTCCCGCGCAGATCGCCCAGTCGTGGCGGGCGGTCGCCCAGGGCTATTTCCGCGCCGGCAAGGATGCCGAGGCGATCGATGCTGCCTGGGCGGCGCACACCGCGGCACCCGACGACGCGCAGCTCGCCTACTGGTGGGGCGGTCTGGCCGCATGGCGAAGCGGACGCGTCGGCGACGCCGAAGCGCTGTTCGAGCTGCTCGCCGGGTCCGCGCGCGCGGCCGACTCCCTCATCGCGGCCGGCGCCTTCTGGGCGGCGCGGGCCGCGCTCGCCAACGAAACGCCCGAACGCTTCACGGCGTTCCTCGAAATCGGCGCACAACACACCCGCACCTTCTATGGCCTGTTGTCGCGGCGCGCCCTCGGCGTGACCGAGGGCTTCGAATGGCGCAAGCCGGACCTGCATCTGGCCGCGTTCCGCGACATCGCCGAGACGCCGATGGGCGGGCGGGCGATCGCACTGCTGCAGGTGGGGCGCGAGCACGAGGCGGAACTGGAACTGCTGAGCCTGGCGGCTGCGCGGCCCGCCTTGCTGCCCGACGTGCTGGCATTGGCGGCCAATGCCAACCTGCCGGCCCTGTCGCTGAAGCTGGCAGGCTACGGCGCGCCCGACATCCGGCTGACGGCCGCCTATCCGGTGCCCGACTGGGCACCCGAAGACGGCTACTCCGTCGACCGGGCGCTGGTGTTCGCGTTCGTGCGGCAGGAATCGGCCTTCAACCGCCGGGCCAAGAGCCACGCGGGCGCGCGCGGCCTGATGCAGCTCATGCCGCGCACGGCGAGTTACGTGGCGCGCGAGCGCGCCCTGCGCGGACGCGGCAAGCACCGCCTGTTCGATCCCGACCTGAACCTCTCGCTGGGTCAGCGCTACATCGAATTGCTGATCGGCGACCCCAACATCGAGGCCGATCTGTTCCGCCTCGCGGCTGCCTACAATGCCGGTCCCGGCAACCTGCGCAGCTGGGAGCGCGCGGCCAAGCACGGCGGCGACCCGCTGCTGTTCATCGAGAGCCTGCCGTCGCGCGAAACCCGGCAGTTCGTCGAACGGATCCTCACCAACCTGTGGCTTTACCGGAACCGCCTGGGGCAGGATACTCCGTCCCTCGACGACATCGTCGCGGGACGTTGGCCGACCTACAACAGGCAGGACCGTGATGGCGCAAGCTGACACAGAGCGCGAATTCCGGCCCGTCCGGATCGCGATACTGACGATTTCCGACACCCGTACCGTGGCGGACGACCGCTCCGGCGACACGCTGGCCAAGCGGGTCGAGGAAGCCGGCCACATCCTCGCGGCGCGAACCATCGTGCGCGACGACCGCGACGCGATCGCCGCCCAGTTCCGGGCCTGGGCCGACGACCCCGACATCGAGGTGGTGATCTCGACCGGCGGTACCGGGGTGACGGGCCGCGACGTCACGCCCGAGGCGCTGTCCGACGTTGCCGAGAAGCGCATCGACGGCTTCGGCGAGCTGTTCCGCTGGATCAGCTACCAGAAGATCGGCACCTCGACCGTCCAGTCGCGCGCCGACGCAGGCGTCGTGAACGGCACCTACATCTTCGTGCTGCCCGGCTCGCCGGGCGCGTGCCGCGACGGCTGGGACGACATATTGAAGGACCAGCTCGACATCCGGCACCGGCCCTGCAACTTCGCCGAATTGCTGCCGCGGCTGCGCGAGCACGAATAGCGCGCGCCGCGCCGATCCCGTGAACCAGCCCCTCGATCGCGAACCGATAGCCGCGCTGCTGCGCGCGGCGGGCTACGATGCAAACCTGACGGGTGCGGACCTGACCGTCCTGTCGACCAAGGGCATCTCGCACGACCACTGGCGGGTGGGGCGCAAGGGCACGGTCTTGCGAATTCCGCGCATGAGCCAATGGGGGCTCGATCCCGATGCTGCCCTGGCCTACCAGGCCGCCGCCTTCGACCGGGCGGCGCCGAGCGGGCGCACGCCTGTCTGCCGCGGCGTCCTGGCGCCGGGCCCGGCACTGCCGCGCGGCGCGCTCGTCGTCGACGAGGTTCGCGGGCGGCCGCCGAAGCTGCCCGACGACCTGCCGGCGATCGCCGAGACGCTGGCGCTTGTCCACGGTCTCGCGCTGCCCGACGAATCCGGGTTCGCACCCCTGCAGGTCCACCGCAACCCCGTATCCTCGACCCTGCAGGTCATCGAGGAACAGTCGGCCGCGCTCGCGGTGGCGGGCCTCGAACCCGAGAGCGAGGCCGCGATACTCGCAGAGATGGAATGGGCCCGCGACATCGCCGGCCAGGGCGAGCCCGACTTCGAAACCTGCCTAGTGGGCACCGACACCCACCCGGGCAACTTCCTGATCGATGCGGCGGGCGATGCCTGGTTCGTCGACCTGGAGAAGGCGCTTTATGGCGCCGCCCCCATAGACCTGGCCCATGCGACCCTGCCGACGTCGACCGGATGGGATCCCGACGTGGCCGGGCAGATGTCCCGCGCCGACGTCGAGGCGTTCTATCAGCGCTACCTCGATCGCGTGGGCCGGGACCGTGCCGCCGAGATCGGACCGTGGCTTCTCCCGGCACGGCGGCTGACCTGGCTGCGCACGATGACCTGGTTCGTGCGCTGGCGTGCCGAATGGGCGACCGGCGAGCAGGCGGCAACCCGCGATTCCGCCATGACCGAACACGTCCGACGCCACATCGATGCCTGTTTCGAGCCGGCGGCCATCGAAGCGACCCGGGCCGACTGGCTGGCGCCGAGGGCCCTGATGATCTGACCGGACTCCCCCGAAGTCCGCCTCCGGTGCGGCACCGGCATTATGTTCTTGTTATGTTCTGTTTTGGGATTAACATCCCTCACATGACCCTGCAGAACGAACAGACCCGCCCGAAACACGATCCCGGCGATGGCATCCAGGAGCAACCGCGGCCGGGGCGTAGCGCGCTGACCAACCGGGCCGGCCGCTACGAACGGCACCAGACCGCCGCTTTCGACGACGGCTGGCGCGGCGCGGGACACGACGACCCGCCGCCACGCCTCGACACGATCGTGACGTTCGACCGGACACGTTCGATCATCGCGCGCAACGACTCGCCCGACATCGGCTTCGACCGCTCGATCAATCCCTACCGCGGCTGCGAACATGGCTGCGTGTACTGCTTCGCGCGCCCGACCCATGCCTGGCTGGGCCTGTCGCCCGGGCTCGACTTCGAATCCCGCCTGTTCGCCAAGCCCGACGCCGCGCGGCTGCTCGAACAGGAGCTCTCGCGATCCACCTATCGGCCGCGCCCGATCGCGCTTGGCACCAACACCGACCCCTACCAGCCGATCGAGCGCCGGCTGAAGATCACCCGCTCGGTGCTGAAGGTGCTGGCGGCCCACGAGCATCCCGTCACGATCGTGACCAAGGGGGCCGGCGTGGTGCGCGACATCGACATCCTGGCGCCGATGGCCGCGAAGGGCCTGGCCAGTGTCGCCGTCTCGGTGACGACCCTCGACCCGGGCCTCGCCGAGATCATGGAACCGCGCGCCGCACGCCCCGAACGGCGGCTGGAGACGATCCGCATGCTCGCCGCGGCCGGCATTCCCGTGTCCGTGATGGTGGCGCCGGTGATCCCCGCCATCAACGATCACGAGATCGAGGCCATCCTGATCCGCGCGCGCCAGGCCGGCGCGCGGCATGCGAACTACATCCTGCTGCGCCTGCCGCTCGAACTGCGCGAGCTGTTCGGCGAGTGGCTGACGACCCACTTCCCCGAGCGCAAGCGCAAGGTGCTCAACCGGCTTCGCGAGATGCGCGGCGGCGACCTCTATCGCAGCGGCTTCGGCGAGCGCATGCGCGGGCGCGGGAATGACGCCGAGCTGCTGGCCCAGCGTTTCCAGCGGGCATGCCGGCAGCAGGGATTCGCGCCCGAGAAGCCGCTGCTCGAAACTTCGCGCTTCAGCCGGCCGCGGGCCGCAGCCGAAACGCGCCAGCTCAGCCTGTTCGAGCCCGCCACCGGCTGAATCCGAAGCTCCCGTGCGCCGCGCTATGCTAGCGTAGCGCTCACGATGCTCGGTAATGACGAACTCCTCCCGCTGGCGGTCGTGGCGCTGGCCGCGCTTTCATGCGGCGTCATCCTGACGCGGCTGAAGCAGCCTGCCGTCATCGGATACATCGTTGCCGGTCTCGTCCTCGGGCCGTCGGGGCTCGAGCTGGTGGAAAACGAGGCCGGGATCGGGCTGCTGGCAGAGCTGGGCATGCTCCTGCTGCTGTTCGTAATCGGCATGGAGCTGAGCCTGCGCGCCTTCCGGAGCATCTGGAAGATCGCGATGACCACCGTCATCCTGCAGACCGCGGGCGCGTTGGCGATGATCTGGCTGATCGGCTATGTGCTCGACTGGCCGGTGGCCGCGGTGATCCTGCTGGCGTTCGTGCTCGCGCTGTCGAGCACGGCCGTCGCGGTGAAGATGCTCGAGGACATCGACGAGTTGCGCACCCGCACCGGCCGCATCGCCGTCGGCATCCTGATCGCCCAGGACCTGGCGGTCGTGCCGATGATCCTGATGCTCGACCTGGTCGCCATCGGCGAGTTCGATATGCTCGCCGTGGGGCGCATCGTGCTGTCGATCGGCCTGCTGCTGGCGCTGATCCTGTTCCTCAGCCGCCGGCAACGCCTGAACATCCCCTTGCTCGACACCGCCCAAGGCCATTCCGACCTGGCGCCGCTGCTCGGGCTCGTGTGCTGCTTCGGCGCGGCCACCATCTCGGGCCTGCTCGGCCTGTCGCCGGCCTACGGCGCGTTCCTGGCGGGGCTGACCATCGGCAACAGCAACCTGCGCGTCGGCATGCTCGACATGGTGATGCCGATCCAGAGCGTGCTGATGATGGTGTTCTTCCTGTCGGTCGGCCTGCTGATCGACCTGTCGCTGATCTGGGACAACCTCGGCGTCATCGTGCTGATGCTGCTCATCGTCACCGTCGGCAAGACAGCGGTGAATCTCGCCATCTTCTCGGCGCTGCGCCTGCCCTGGGCACAGGCCCTGCTGACCGCGCTGATCCTCGCCCAGATCGGCGAGTTCTCGTTCCTGCTCGGCAATGTCGGGCTGCAGCGCGGCATCATCGAGGCCGACGATTTCCGCATCATCCTGTCGGTGACAGCCCTGTCGCTCATCCTGTCGCCGCTCTATCTCAACGCGATCCGGCGCCTGAGCCGCGCGGTCACCTACCAGCGCGCCTCGATCCGCTATGTCCTGCGGCTTGCGTTCGGCCGAGAGACTTACTGGATCAAGGTGTCCGCGCGCTGGGTCACGGGCCTCGGCAAAAACCTGCCGCCGCTGCGTCGGCGCGCGCCGGCGGCACCAGACGGGCCCCGGGACACACCCGACACCGACGACGCGGGTTCGCCCGTGCCTGGACCGACGGAATCCAGACCGCCCGGGGCCGAGCCGGCCGGGAAGGCGTCGGGCTAACGCGATGGCCGGCCACATCGCCGAGCGAATCGCCGGGATCGACGAGGCGGGCCGCGGGCCGTGGGCCGGGCCCGTCGTTGCCGCGGCCGTCATGCTGCTCGACGAGGCCGGCGCGACCGCGCTGCGCGCGGCCGGGGTCGACGATTCCAAGGCACTGACCCGCAAGGCCCGGGAGCGCTGCTTCGCCGCGATCCTGGAACAGCGCGATGCCGGCAACCTCGCCCTCGCCGTCGCGCCGGCATCGGTCGCCGAGATCGATGCCCACAACATCCTCGCCGCCACGATGTGCGCCATGTCGCGCGCCGTCGCCGCCCTGCCCGTCGCGCCCGCGCGCGCGCTCGTCGACGGCAACCGCACGCCCGACCTGCCGTGCCCGTGCGAGTGCATCGTCGGCGGCGATGCCAAGGTGCTGTCGATCGCGGCCGCCTCGATCGCGGCGAAGGTGACGCGCGACGGCACCATGGCACAGCTGGCGGCACGGTTCCCCGGCTATGGCTGGGAGCGCAACGCCGGCTACGGCACGGCCGAGCATCGGCGCGCGCTCGAATCCCTGGGCGTCACGCCGCATCACCGGAAAAGCTTCGCGCCCGTGCGCCAAATCCTCAAGGCCGCCCCTACATCTCGTTAACTCTCTGACTCCAAATACAAAATCGGCGGATTGGCGTTTTTTTCGATTGACCCGGAGTCCCGAGTTGGCCATCGTCCGCGACCATGCGAACCCCTGGCCGAGGTCGCAAGGGCGCCGACGCGCCCGCGCGAAACGTGATTCTGAATGGCGACTGCGTCGAGCAGCTGTCCGCCCTGCCGGACGGCTGCGTGGACGTCGTCTTCGCCGACCCGCCCTATAACCTGCAGCTTGCCGGCGAGCTGACGCGGCCGAACAATTCGCGCGTCGACGGCGTCGACGAGGACTGGGACAAGTTCGACGACCTGCGCGCCTACGACGATTTCAGCCGCGCCTGGCTGACGCAGGCGCACCGCGTGCTGTCGGACAACGGCACCCTTTGGGTGATCGGCAGCTACCACAACATCTTCCGCGTCGGTGCGATCCTGCAGGATCTCGGCTTCTGGATCCTCAACGACGTGGTCTGGCGCAAGACCAACCCGATGCCGAACTTCCGCGGCCGGCGGTTCACGAACGCCCACGAGACGATGATCTGGGCCGCCAAGAGCGCGGATTCGAAATACACCTTCAACTACGACGCCATGAAGGCGCTCAACGACGATTTGCAGATGCGCAGCGACTGGCTGCTGCCGATCTGCAACGGCGGCGAGCGGATCAAGGACGCTGACGGCAAGAAGGCCCACCCCACCCAGAAGCCCGAGGCGCTGTTGCACCGCGTCGTGCTCGCCTCGAGCCGGGTCGGCGACCTGATCCTCGACCCCTTCTTCGGCAGCGGCACGACGGGCGCGGTCGCCAAGCAGCTGGGCCGCGACTTCATCGGCATCGAGCGCGACCCCGACTACATCGCCGTCGCCGAGGAGCGCATCGCCCACACCCAGCGCATCTCCGAGACCGCGCTGCTCGAGACGCCCTCGAAGCGCGAGCAGCCGCGCATCCCCTTCGGCTGGCTGGTCGAGCGCGGCATGCTGCGCCCCGGCGAGAAGCTGTACGACCCGAACCGCCGGCACGCCGCCAAGGTGCGCGCCGACGGAACCATCGCGTGCGCCGAGGCGCGCGGCTCGATCCACAAGATCGGCGCCGAGGTGCAGGGCGCGGCCGCGTGCAACGGCTGGACGTTCTGGCACGTCGACGTCGAGGGCAAGCTGGTCCCCATCGACGTGCTGCGCCAGAAGCTGCGCGCCGAACTCAACTAGCCGCATCCCCCCCAAAAAAGAACCGGCCCCGCGAGGGGGCCGGCTCGAAACGTTCGGATCGCTTGCGAGACTATTTGATCTCGTAGCGGACCGGCCATTTGTGGCCGAGATCCTCGTGGATCTCGACGGCCATGCGGACGACCTGCGAACCCGGAAGACCCTTGGAATCGGCCTCCTTGGCACGCTCGTTGGGGAAGTCGGCCAGCGTCTTGGCCCAGGCGAGGCGCGCCTCGTCGGAGATCTTCTTGATGACCGCACCGTTCTGGACCATCCGGCCGAGGTTCGTGGCCCCGAACCCGGCCGATCTTAGTAGCGCGCCCGCCTCCCGGCCAGACCGGCATCAGGCGACCGTGCCCTTCGCGATATGCGCCAGGGCGTGGCGCACGACCTTGCGGGTCAGCGTCGGCAGCGCGTGGTCGGCGAACGCATCGGCCGCGACCCAGACACCGTCGGCGCGCGCGCGCCCGTCGACCGCGGCCGCCTTGACCTTGATCTCGAGCCGCAGATGCGTGAATCCGTGCTCCACGATCCCCGGCAGTTCGACCCAGTCGGCCCGCAACGGCGGCGCGTCGCGGAACTCGCCCCCCTCGAGCCACGGGCCCGAAGGCACCTCCATCATCCCGCCGAGCAGGCCGTCCTCGGGCCGTCGACGCAGCAGGATGCAGCCGTCGCGCCGAACCGCCCAGTAGGCCACGGCACGCCGCAGCGGGCGCGGCTTCTTCGGCGCACGGCGCGGCAATTCCCCGGCGAGACCCAACGCATGGGCACGGCATCCGGCACGCCACGGGCAGCGCCCGCAGGCCGGATTGCGCGGCGTGCACACCGTCGCGCCCAGATCCATCACCGCCTGGGCGTAATCGCCGGGCCGCCGGCACGGAGTCATCCGGGCCGCATGGGCGCGCAGCTCGGCCTTGGCGTCGGGCAGCGGAGCGGTGACGGCATGAATCCGCGCCATCACCCGCTCGATATTGCCGTCCACCGGGGTCGCCGGCCGGTCGAACGCGATCGCCGCGATCGCCGCCGCCGTGTAGGGGCCGATGCCGGGCAGGGTCAGCAATTCGGCCTCGGTGTCGGGAAAGCGTCCGCCATGGTCGCGGGCGACGACGCGGGCGCATTTGTGGAGGTTGCGCGCGCGCGCGTAGTAGCCGAGGCCGGCCCAGGCGGTCAGCACCGCATCGAGCTCGGCGGCCGCCAGATCCTCGACCCGCGGCCAGCGCGCCAGGAACGCCTCGAAATAGGGCCCGACGGCGGCGACGGTGGTCTGTTGCAGCATCACCTCGCTGAGCCAGATCCGGTAAGGATCGGGCCGCCTGCCCTTGCGGGCCAGGGCGGGCGGCACCCGCCACGGCAGCCGGCGCGCATGCCGGTCGTACCAGGCGAGGATGGCGGCCGGCGCCGGCGCGCTCACGCCGTATCCTCCGCCGCGGTGGGTGCGAACATTGTCGTCATCGCGTCCGCCTTCTAACATGCGGGCCGATCACACCCATTGCGGATTCCGTAACGCCATGGCCAGCAGACGCGCAAAAGGCCCGAGTGCAATCGGGGCCGAGACCGGACGGGCCACGGCCCCGATCCGGCGAAAGCGGGGATTCGCCGAGGCCAGCGTTTTCTCGGACTGGAACGAGATCGTCGGCGCGAGCCTGGGCGGCCAGTGCGTGCCCCTGCGCCTGGTGCGCGGCCAGGACGGCGAAGGCGGCACCCTGCATGTCCGCGTGACGGGGCCGCTGGCGCTCGAACTCCAGCACCTGGAGCCCCAGGTCCTGGAGCGGATCAACGGCTTCTACGGCTATCGCGCGGTGGCGCGCCTGCGCATGCATCAGGGGCCGGTCAGCGCAACGTCGCCCGCCGAGGAGACCGCGCGCCCGCAGGCAAACGCCGAGGACCTCGCGCGCCTCGACCGCGACCTCGACGCCGTCGCCGACGCGGATCTGAAACGCGCGCTGCGCGACCTCGGCGCGTCGGTGCTGGCGCGCCGGCGCCCGCCGCGCTGAGGACGCCACGCGCGACCCCGTCCCCATTCGGTCACATTCGCCTGCCATCGACGGTGCGCAAACGACCCAAGGGACTGAGAAAATGCGATTTTTCCAAGCTTGTGCCGGGCGAAGGCACATCCCTATAATCGGCTACATCTTGTGTCTGGAGAGCCGTGTGCGTCTATATAAAGCATTCACAGCCGCCCTCGCGGGTCTGGCCCTGCTCGCCTTCGCGTCATCGCCCGCGCCGGCCCAGCAGGCCGGCGACACCGCGGCGATGCTGGCCGAGCGCGCCGTCGGCAAAGCGGACGCACCGGTCACGGTGACCGAATATTTTTCGCTGACTTGCCCGCTCTGCGCGCAGTTCCACAACGAGACCTATGCGGCGCTCAAGGCCAAGTACATCGACACGGGCAAGGTGCGCTTCGTCTACGGCGACTTCCCGCTCGACGGCGTCGCGCTGCGCGCCGCGATGCTGGCGCGCTGCGCCGACCCGCAGCGCTATGCCGGCCTGATCCAGGTCCTGTTCAAGACGCAAGACAATTGGGCGCGCGCCGGCAACCCGGTCGGCGAGCTGGCGAAGATCGGCCGGCTTGCGGGAATCGGCGAAGCAGGGTTCAACGCGTGCCAGCAGTCCGAAGCGCTGGCCGACGGAATCCTGACCGATCGCCAGGCCGCCAGCGCCGCGGGCGTGCAGAGCACGCCGACGTTCGAGATCAACGGCCAGTTCTATCCCGGGGCGCGTTCAATCGAGGAATTCTCGGAGATCCTCGATCCGCTTCTGGCGAACAACTGATTCGCAGTTCACAATCCCCGACGTTTGTTGATCGGGGCTTTTTGGGGGTTAGGTACCGGTGCATTTCAGCAAGCTGAGACTTACGGGCTTCAAGTCCTTCGTCGACGGAACCGACCTCGAGATCGAGCCGGGGCTGACCGGCATCGTCGGCCCGAACGGCTGCGGCAAGTCGAACCTCGTCGAGGCGCTGCGCTGGGTCATGGGCGAGACCTCGGCCAAGCAGATGCGCGGCGGCGGCATGGACGACGTGATCTTCGGCGGCACGTCCGACCGCCCCTCGCGCAACGCCGCGGAAGTGACGCTGTTCCTCGACAATCGCGACCGCACGGCCCCCAGTCAGTTCAACGATTCCGAGGAGCTGGAGATTTCGCGCCGGATCGAGCGCGAGAAGGGATCGCAGTACCGCGTCAACGGCCAGGACGTGCGGGCCCGCGACGTGCAGATCCTGTTCGCCGACCAGGCGACGGGCCCGCGCTCGACCGCGCTGGTCAGCCAGGGCC
>JAYOFO010000029.1:0-30453 GCA_038117265.1 Rhodospirillaceae bacterium | reverse complement strand
CGGCGAGGGCGGCGAGGTGCGGCTGCGCTTCGATGCAGACCCCGCGGCGTTCCGCGCCGCGCTCGACCGGCACGGCCGGATGCCGCTGCCGCCCTATATCAAGCGCCAGGGTGGCGCCGACGCGCGTGATTCCGACGATTACCAGACCATGTTCGCCGCCCGCGAGGGCGCGGTGGCGGCGCCGACCGCGGGGCTGCACTTCACGCCGCGCCTGATCGCGGCGTGCGAGGCGGCGGGGGTCGAGGTCGCGGCCCTGACCCTGCATGTCGGGGCGGGGACCTTCCTGCCGGTCACGGCCGAGGACGTGCGCGATCACCGGATGCACGCCGAATACGGCGAGATCGGGTCCGAGCTTGCCGACCGGGTGAATGCCGCCAAGTCACAGGGGCGGCCCGTCGTTGCCATCGGCACCACCGTCATGCGCCTGCTCGAATCCGCCGCCGTGGCCGACGGGCGCCTGGCGCCGTTCGCCGCCGACACAGACATCTTCATCACGCCCGGCTTCCGGTTCCGCATCGTCGACCGGCTGGTCACCAACTTCCACCTGCCGCGCTCGACCCTGTTCATGCTGGTCTGCGCGTTCGCCGGCACCGAACGGATGCGCGCGGCCTACGCCCATGCCATCGCGAACGGCTACCGGTTCTTCTCCTACGGCGATGCGAGCCTGCTGACGCGCGCGGCGGACGGTACTGGCGGGGCGCCAAATGTGGGATGATTGCCGCGACGGTGCCGAGCGAGAGGCCGAGAAACGATGAGTGACGAGATCTACGAGGGGCTGACCCAGCTGGGCGGCAATACCGAGCTGCCGGCATCCCCCGACGCGGCGAACCTGGAACGTGTGCCCAACCCGCATCCCGATGCGCCCTATGTGGTGCGGTTCACCTGCCCGGAGTTCACCTCGCTGTGCCCGATCACCGGCCAGCCCGATTTTGCCCATCTGGTGATCGACTATGTGCCGGCCGGCTGGCTGGTCGAATCCAAGTCGCTGAAGCTATATCTCGGCTCCTACCGCAACCATGGCGGATTCCACGAGGGCTGCACTGTCGAGATCGGCAAGCGGCTCGAGGATTTGCTGGAGCCCGCCTGGCTGCGCATCGGCGGCTACTGGTATCCGCGCGGCGGCATCCCCATCGACGTGTTCTACCAGTCGGGCGAGCCGCCTGCCGGCGTCTGGCTGCCCGACCAGGGCGTCGCCCCGTACCGGGGGCGCGGTTAGGCCGGCATGGACCCGGCGGACGCCCGCGAACGCATCCGCGACAAGGCCGTCGAGCTGGGGTTCGACGCGGTCGGCTTCGCGCCGGCACACCTGGCGCCGGCCGTGCGCGAGAACCTGGATGCGTTCCTCGCCGAAGGCCTGCACGGCGAGATGGACTGGCTCGCGGCCAAGGCCGACTGCCGGCGCGAGCCCGCCGCACTGTGGCCCGAGGCGCGTTCGGTCATCGCGCTCGCCATGGCCTACACGCCCGCATCCGACGCGTTCGACGGGCTCGACCAGCCGGGCGCGGGGCATGTCTCGGTCTATGCTCGCGGGCGCGACTACCACGACGTGGTCAAGAAGCGCCTGAAGGCGCTGGGCCGCTGGATCTGCGACACGTTTCCCGAGGACGTGAAGGTCTTCGTCGACACCGCCCCGGTGATGGAAAAGCCCGTCGCGCGCGAGGCCGGGCTGGGCTGGCAGGGCAAGCACACCAATTTGGTGTCGCGGGCGCATGGCTCGTGGCTGTTCCTGGGCGAGGTGTTCACGACCCTCGACCTGCCCGCCGACACGCCCGAGGACGACCATTGCGGCGCGTGCCGGGCCTGTCTCGACGCGTGCCCCACGGCCGCGTTCCCCGCGCCCTACCGGATCGATGCGCGGCGCTGCATCTCGTACCTGACCATCGAGCACAAGGGGCCGATCGACCCGGAATTGCGGGCGCTCATCGGCAACCGGATCTATGGCTGCGACGACTGCCTGGCGGCCTGCCCGTGGAACAAGTTCGCCCATGCGGCGCCCGTGGCCGAGCTGCGCGCGCGGCCCGAGCTGGCCGCGGTCGATCTCGTCGAACTCTCGCGCCTCGACGACCCGGCGTTCCGCACCCTGTTCGCCCGGACGGCGGTGAAGCGGATCGGGCGCGACCGGTTCGTGCGCAACGTGCTGATCGCGCTGGGGAATGTCGGCGGCGCGGGCGCGCGGGATGCGGTCATGGCACGCCTCGATGACGCCGCGCCCCTGGTACGCGGCGCGGCGGTGTGGGCGCTGGCGCGGCTGGCCGGCCCGGAGGCGTTCGCGGCGGCACAGTCCGGTCGGGTTTCCATTGAGACCGATGCCGACGTGATCGCGGAGTGGGCACGCGGCGCGGACTGAGGGCGCCGGTTGGCGTATGCTCGCCATGAGGAACAAACAGGAGGAGTGCGATATGAGCGGCGAAACGAAATCGGTCTCCGAGATCGTCCACGAATTCGTGGCGCTCCACGACCACGAGGTCGAATGGCAGGAGGGCGACGACGTCAACGAGCTGCTGTCCCTGCCCGACGGGGTGAAGGTCAAGATCTTCAACTACGATCCCAATATGAAGCGGGTCGACATGAAGGTCCGCTTCCCGCCGGGCTATGTGGAGCCCGAGCACAGCCACAAGAGCTGGCACTCCATCGTCGTGCTGGCCGGGCGCATGTGCGTCGCGGGCAAGGATTTGCGGCCCGGCGACTACGTGTTCGGCGGCAACCAGGTGCACGGGCCCTACGAGTATCCCGACGGTTGCGAGGTGTTCACCGTGTTCATGGGCGAGGGCACCCAGCACGAGTGGGATGCGGACAAGCACCTGGCCCACGAGAACAGCTGGGATGCCGAGACCGATGCCGGCAAGGAGGGCGTGGCGCGCCAGGCCGCGGCGCGCGCCGGCGGCAAGGTGAGTGCGGACGCGGAATAGCCGCCGGGAGGGCGCTCTTGCCGAGCTATTTCTTCTACTGCCGGGACAATCCCGACACCGCCGCGCTGCGCCGGCAGCGTGTGGAGGCGCACTGGGCGTTCATGGACGGCTACGCCGACGGCATGATCACGCGCGGGCCGACCCTGGCGGGCGACGGCAAGACCGCGACCGGCAGCATGCATATCGTCGATCTGCCCGACGCGGACGCGGCGCGCGTCTTCGCCTACGAGGAGCCCAACCACAAGGCGGGCATCTAAGCCGATGTCATGGTCCGCCAGTGGACGAACGCACTGAACCGCACCATGTGGGACTTCGACGGCGACCCGGACGCCAACAGGCGGTTCCTGTTCATCGGCCACGGGCGCGGCGGCGACGACGTCACCGTGCGGCGAAACGCGCTCCTGCAGGCGCATCGCGACTTCCTGGCGCCGCCGGACAAGATGCGGCACCAGATTTTGCGCGGCCCGCTGTGGGACATGTCGGACGAGACGTGGCTGGGCAGCCTGTTCCTGCTCGAGGCGCCCGACCGTACGGCGGCGGAGGCCTTCTTCGACGGCGAGCCCTACACCGCAGACGGGCTCTACGCGCGCACCGAGCTGCACGACTGGCGCTTCGGCGGCCGGCACTAGGCCGCGCCGACGGGGGAGCGGTCACAACGAAAAGGCCGCTCCGAAGGTGGAGCGGCCTTTCCGCGTGCGCTGTGGGTTTGGTTCTGCGTCGCGTTTAGGCGGCGCAGACCTCCGCGAGGAAGGTGTCGACCTCGCGGCGCAACCGCTCGGCATTCTCGGACAGCTCGCTGGATGCGGTGAGCACCTCGCTTGCCGCACTGCCGGAATCGAGCGCCGCGTTCGAAATCCCGACGATGTTCGAGGAGACGTCCTGGGTCCCGCTCGCCGCCTTTTAGACGTGCCGCCAGATCTCCTTGGTCGAGGAGCGCTGCTCCTCGATCGCCGACGCGATCGTGACGGTCACCTCGTTGAAGTCGGCGATGACCTTGACGATTTCCTTCATCAACTCGACCGAACCGTCGGTCTCCGCCTGGATCGTGGAGATCTGGGACGAGATTTCCTCGGTCGCCTTGGCGGTCTGGCTGGCCAGCTGCTTCACCTCGGACGCCACCACGGCGAAGCCCTTGCCGGCCTCGCCGGCGCGCGAGGCCTCGATGGTGGCGTTGAGCGCCAGCAGGTTGGTCTGGGCGGCGATGTCGTTGATCAGGCTGACGATCTCGCCGATCTTGTGGGCGGATTCGGCCAGCCCGCCGATGGTCGCGTTTGCGTGCTCGACCTCGCTGACCGCCTTGCTGGTGCCCTGGCTCGACGTCTCGACCTGGCGTGCGATCTCGGAGATCGCCGAGGAAATCTCCTCGCTCGCCGCCGCGACCGTCGAGACGTTCGCCGACGCCTGTTCCGCCACGGCCGGATGCACGTGGTTTCCTGAACGCTCAGTTCCCGCGCGTTGCGCCGCGCACGCAGGACGCTTACATAGACCGCCTGAATCGTTCGAACATGCACGGGGTCTCGCCTTGAGCAATCCGCAGTACGTCTATGTCATGAAGGGCCTGACCAAGGCCTATCCGGGCGGCCGCAAGGTCGTCGAGGACATCTGGCTGAGCTTCCTGCCGGGCGCCAAGATCGGCGTCCTCGGGCTCAACGGGGCCGGCAAGTCGACCCTGCTGAAGATCATGGCCGGCCTCGACACCGAGTTCCAGGGCGAGGCCTGGGCGGCCGACGGCCTCAGGGTCGGGTATCTGGCGCAGGAGCCCGAGCTCGATCCCGCGAAGGACGTGCTCTGCAACGTCATGGACGGCGTCGCCGAGACCAAGGCGCTGCTCGACCGGTTCAACGAGGTCAGCATGCGTTTCGGCGAGGACCTCTCGCCCGAAGAGATGGACGCGCTGATCGCCGAGCAGGCCGACCTGCAGAACCAGATCGACGCCGCCGATGCCTGGGACATCGACCGCCATGTCGAGATCGCCATGGACGCGCTGCGCTGCCCGCCGGGCGAGGCGGCCGTGGACAAGCTGTCGGGCGGCGAACGGCGCCGGGTCGCGCTGTGCCGCCTGCTGCTGTCGCGCCCCGACATGCTGCTGCTGGACGAGCCGACCAACCATCTCGACGCGGAATCGGTCGCCTGGCTCGAGCGCTATCTCGAAGAGTATCCGGGCACCGTCGTCGCGGTGACCCATGACCGCTACTTCCTGGACAATGTCGCGGGCTGGATCCTCGAGCTGGACCGGGGCAAGGGTATTCCGTTCGAGGGCAACTACAGCGCATGGCTCGAGGCCAAGGACAAGCGCCTGTCGCAGGAGGAGCGCGAGGAATCGGCGCGCCAGCGCACGATCAAGCAGGAGCTGGAGTGGGTGCGCCAGAGCCCGCGCGCGCGGCAGGCCAAGTCCAAGGCGCGTGTGGCGGCGTTCGAGAAGCTGGTCGCCGACAGCCAGGACCGCGCGCCCGAGCGCCAGCAGATCACCATCCCGGCCGGGCCGCGTCTCGGCGACCTGGTGATCGAGGCCGAGCATCTGTGCAAGGGGTTCGGCATCCACCTGCTGATCGAGGATCTCAGCTTCAGGGTGCCGCCCGGGGCGATCGTTGGCGTCATCGGGCCCAACGGTGCGGGCAAGACCACCTTCTGTCGCATGATCACCAGCCAGGAAGGGCCGGATTCCGGTGAGCTGCGCATCGGCGACACGGTCAAGCTGGGCTATGTCGACCAGAGCCGCGACGCGCTGGCCGCCGACAAGACCGTGTGGGAAGAGATTTCCGGCGGCGCCGACGTGATCGAGCTGGGCAAACGGAACGTCCAGAGCCGCGCCTATGTCGCCGGGTTCAACTTCCGCGGCACCGACCAGCAGAAGCGCGTCGGCCAGCTGTCGGGCGGCGAGCGCAACCGGGTCCACCTGGCCAAGGTGCTCAAGTCGGGTTCCAACGTCCTGATGCTCGACGAGCCGACCAACGACCTGGATGTCGATACGCTACGTGCGCTGGAAGAGGCGCTGCTGGAGTTCCCCGGCAGCGCCATCGTGGTCAGCCACGATCGCTGGTTCCTCGACCGGATCGCCTCGCACATCCTCGCCTTCGAAGGCGACAGCCAGGTCGTCTGGTTCGAGGGCAACTACGACGCGTATGTCGAGGATCTGAAGCGGCGCAAAGGCAGCGATGCGGACCAGCCGCATCGCATCAAGTACAAGCCGCTACAGCGCTAAACGGCGGGGTTTCAGGGGCCGCGTTTTTCGCGCAGCTTCTCGATCAGGGAAGAGAACTTCCGGCCGTTCTTGCTGATGTGCGCGACGAAGTCGTCCTGCTGCGTTTTCGCGAGGCTGAACCCGTCGACCTTCACATCGGTGATCTTCATCAGGTCGCCCTTTCTGGCGACACGCCACTCGATGGCCAGTGCGGTAGTCTCGTCGGTAAACAGCTCGCTTTCGACGAGTGCGACATCCTCGGGGGAATTCTCCGGCGTCGCGTCGATCGCGCCGCGCACCTCGAACCGCTGGCCGTTGTATTGGGAGAACAGCCGGTCGGACCATTCGTTGACGATGACGTCTTCGAACAGGACGAGATACTCCTCGCGCTCGGCCTGCGTCGCGCCGCGCCAGTAGCGGCCCGTCACGAAGCGCGCGATCCCGACGACCGCGAAGCCCTCGCGGAACAGGGTACGGAACTCTTCCGAGCGCGCCTCGGGGGCGAGCTTGTCGTCCTTGATGGTTTCGAGCGAGGCATTCGCAAGGTTGCGAATGAAGGCAGCTGACCGGTCGAGATGCGAGTCGGCGATTGCGGGAGGCGCAAGGAACAGGAAACACAGCGCCAGGGCAGTCGAGGCAATGGCACGCGCAGGGAAGCCCGTCACGGTTAGTTACCGGAAGCGGTTTCTTTATTCTGCAGGTCTTCCAGCTCCAGCCCGATCGTCGGTGCCGGCTGCATGCGCTCGCTTTCGCCGTTCTGGATCTGGTCGTCGCGCTGCTGCCGGTAGAGGCTGCGCACCGCCGCATAGTAATCGAGCGACGTGCGCTGCAGCTCGCGAACCTGGTCGAGGTTCCTGGATCGCACGACGACGGCATTGCCCACTGTGCGCCCGACCGTCGCCTCGGTTCCCAGCACCCAGCCCAGGGGATCCAGGAAGAAATCGGCCACGGTGCCCGTGGTGTCGCGGACGCTCGACGGGCCGAGCAGGGGTAGCATGACATAGGGACCCTCTTCGAATCCCCAGACGGCCAGGGTCTGGCCCGCGTCTTCGAAGACGGGTTCCTCATGCGGCATCGTGTTGCCGAGCATCAGCGTCGGCAGCGATGTAAAGAATCGCGCGGCTGCCTTTTCCGCCCGCTCCATGTCGCCCTGCAGCAGCGCGTGGATGAAGCTGATCGGCTGGAACAGGTTGGTGATGAAGTTCTGGACCGGCGGCTTGAGATTGTCGGGAAACAGGTCGCGATAAGTCACCGCCATGGGCTGCAGGGCCATCTGATCGACCATGACGTTGGCCGAGAAGACGAGTCGGTTCGCAGTCTCGAACGGGTCGTTCGCCTCCTCGTACTCGGCGCGTGCCTCTGGCTCGTCAGGCGGCGTTGAGCATGCCGCCAGCGCACCCGTTAGGAGCGCGGCGAGGATCAAACGCAGGGGAGTGTGACCAGTGACAGTTTTCAACATTTCCTCGGGTCCACATCGTTTCTTCGGCCCCTTACCCAGGAACACGACCGTTGAGACGATCTGCACATTCTGTTCGACCCGAATATGCCCCGACGATCTTGCAGGTTTCTTAATCCCCTGCCTTTTGACGTTATACGATCGGATCGTGTGACTATTTTGTTACCACACAGAGTTGAGTCGCGCCACAACCCCCACCGGTCGTCCGAATGCGAGTCTCGGAAAATGTTGCAGAAATGAAACAGTTTCGCGCCGGGACTCGGGTGTAAACAGCCCAAATCGACATTAATTATCTAGACATAAATATATCTGTATGTCTCTATTTGCGCCGATCGATGACGGCGGCACGCGAATCGGGCCGCGGCAACGTTGCGCGGCATTGACGTCCGACAAGGTGATTGCGGATTCATGGAACAGATTCTCTCGATCCTGCGTGCGGCCGGCGAGACCACGCGTTTGCGCATATTGGCGCTGTGTGCGCAGGCGGATCTGACGGTCAGCGAACTGACGCGCGTGCTTGGGCAGAGCCAGCCGGGCGTGTCACGGCACCTGAAACTCCTGTGTGATGCCGGACTGCTGGAACGCTATCAGGAAGGCTCCTGGGCCTTCTTTCACCTGCCCGCGAGCGGCCAGGCGGGCGAGATTGCACGGCTGGTGATTGCCGAACTCGGCGACGACGACCCCGTCGTGACGCGCGATCGCCAGCGTTTCGAAGCGATCAAGACCGAGCGTGCGGAACGCGCCGAGGCGTACTTCCGAGAGAATGCCCGGTCATGGGACCGGATTCGCGCGATGCATGTCGACGAGGCGGTGGTCGATGCCGCGATCCTGTCGATGATCCCGGACGGTCCGGTCGATTCGCTGCTCGACATCGGGACCGGAACCGGGCGCATGCTGCAACTCTTCGCCGGCCATGCCCACGAGGCGGTCGGGGTCGACCGGTCGCGCGACATGCTCGCCGTGGCGCGCAACGGGCTGTCGGGCGAGCGGTTTCGCAACTGCAGCGTCCGCCACGGCGACATGTACCAGCTGCCCTGCGACGATGCCGCGTTCGACCTGATCCTGCTGCACATGGTCCTGCACTTCGCCGACGAGCCGCACGAGGTGGTGCGCGAGGCGGCGCGCGTCCTGCGCCCCGGCGGCGAGTTCGTGGTCGTCGACTTCGCACCCCATGAAATGGAGGAGCTTCGCACCGACTTCGCGCACCGGCGCCTGGGCTTCCGCTCGGTCGAGGTCGAGGGCTGGGCGCGCGCGTTCGGCCTCGACTGCGAGGATGTCCGGCTGCTGCCGGGCGACCCGCTGACGGTGACGATCTGGCGGCTGCGCCGCCCGATGGCACGGGCGCCGCAAACCGAACCGAGCGGGCAGCAACTCAATGTCTGAGCTTGGATCCCCCGACGGCGCCATCGCGGTCAGCTTCGAGTTCTTTCCGCCCAAGACGGCGGAGATGGATGCGAAGCTGTGGGACACGGTCTGCGCGCTCGCGCCCATCGGGCCGGCATTCGTGTCCGTCACCTACGGTGCCGGGGGCTCGACGCGGGCGCGCACCCACGCGACCGTTGCCCGGATCGTGCGTGAGGCCGGCCTGGTTGCCGCCGCCCATCTGACCTGCGTTCAGGCGACGCGCGCCGAGATCGACGATGTCGCGCGCGCCTACTGGGACGCGGGCGTACGCCACATCGTGGCGCTGCGCGGCGATCCCCCCGAGGGCAGCGACGGCTATACCCCGCACCCGGATGGCTACGCCTATGCGGCCGACCGGGTGCGGGCCGCCCAGGCCGCGACCGTCGAACCCGGCGCCACCGCCGAGGATCGCCGCGCCGCGGGCGAGCGGCTGCACGAGGAGACGCTGGCCCACAACGATCTCCGGCCCGAGCACGCGCGTGCGCGCGATTCCCGCCGCGCCGAGATCGCGGCCCAACGCCGGCGCGCGGACGCGGCGACGGAGGATTTCGTCGATTCGGCACAGGAGCGCTATTTCATGGAGGAGGGCGCCCACTATGCCGCCTACCGCAGCGAACGCGAGCGCGAGGTGCGCCGTGCCCACGGCAAGCCGCCGGGCGGCAGCAGGCCCGGAGACGGCGGGCAGAACGATCCGCCGGAACGCACCCTGTTCAACGTCTGTGGCGGGAGCGTGCGCGAGTGCTTCACCCCGGCCCACGTGATCGACAATCCCGGCCTGTCGCCGTTCGAACGCTGATTCCTACCCGGCGGCGCTTTCCGCACGCGCCCGGTGGGGGCCGAACAGGCAGGCGAGTGCCAGGATGGCGCCCGCCACGACCGCGATCATGCCGGCGGCGCTGACCGCGTCATCGCCGCCGAACCAGAACGGGCCGTGCCCCGCCAGCAGGTAGCCGAGGACGGCGGATGCGGCGGCGAAGACGACGCTCGACCCCACCTGCGCCTCGAGCCGGTTGGTCATCAGCCGGGCCGCGGCTGGCGGACAGATGAACATGGCGATGACGATGATCGAGCCCACGGCATCGAAGGCGGCGACCGCGGCCGCTGCGGCCGTGATCACCAGCGCGATCGCCACGAGCCCCGTCGGGATGCCCAGCGTGCTAGCAAACCCCTCGTCGAAGGTCGCGAGCTTGAGCGGGCGCCAGAAGAGGGCGGTCAGCACCGCCACGATCGCCGCGGTGATCGCCATCCGCCCGAGTTCCGGAGGCAGCTCGCCGCGCGCGCCGGGATCGAGGAGCGAGGCCCAGCCGTCGGCGGCGAGCCAGATCAGGCTCTCGAGGTTGCCGAACAGCGCGTGCTCGACGTCGAGATGCACCGCGCTGGTATCGCTCTGCTCGAGCAGCAGCACGCCGCCCGCGAACAGGGCGGTGAAGGCGACGCCCATGGCCGCGCCCGGCTCGATCCGGCCGAGCCGGCGGATCGTCTCGATCAGGATCACGGCCACGATCGCCGCGCCGGCCGCGCCCAGCATCATCGGCCAGGTCGTCACGGCGCCGGCGACGAGGAAGCCGACGACGATCCCCGGCAGCACCACATGGCTGATCGCGTCGCCGATCAGGGCCTGGCGGCGCAGGATCAGGAAATTGCCGGGCAGGGCGCAAGCGACCGCCGCCAGCACGCCGATCGCCATCGGCACCAGGTCGAGCTGGACGAACTCGACGCCGGTCATGGCGCGGCCTCCACCGGCGGGCCGAGCCGCCGGTCGATCTCGGCGATCTCGTCGCGGGTCAGCACGCTCTCGATCTCGCGCAGCACGTCATAGGTGCCGGTGACCGCCTCGTTGCGGTGGATCTGCCGGGCGACCTCCCAGCGCTTTTCGTCGCGCGCCGCCTTGGCCGCCTGGGCGCGGCCCGCGTCGGTCGCCACCCCGTCGCGGCGGATCAGCCCGTCGCGGCGCAGCACCGCCAGGGTGCGCGCATCGAAGATCGGCTCCTCGCGCGCCAGCGCCAGCAGGCCCTGGCGGCGATGCACGCGGTCGCGGAAGCGCCGCCGGCGCAGCAGCGCCGCCACGACGCCGCGGTGGGGCGAGAGCAGCAGCGAGACCGCGAACAGCGCGAAGCAGACCAGCACGATGATCGGGCCGGTCGGCAGGTTGGGCGCCGAGGCCGAGATCGCCGCACCGATCCAGCCCGACACGCCACCGGCCAGCGCGGCATACAAGATCACCCGGTCGGTGCGGTCGGTCCAGAAGCGGGCCGCGACCGGCGGGATGATCAGCATGGCGACGATGAGGATCAGGCCGACGATCTTGAGCCCCACCACGGTGACCGCCATGACCAGCCCCATCATGGTGAGATCGGTCCTGCGGACGCTGACGCTGCTCGCCGCCGCGAAGCCCGGGTCGAAGGCGACCAGCGTCATCGGCCGGCGCAGCGCAAAGACTAGCGCCACGGCGACCGCGCCGCCCAGCGCGACGACCACCGCATCGTTGAACAGCATCCCAGCCGTCGAGCCGAGCAGGAAGCTCTCCAGCCCGGCGCGCTTGCCCGCCGGAATGGCCTGGATCACCGTCAGCAGCACGATGCCGATCCCGAAGAAGACCGACAGGACGGCGCCGATGGCGGCGTCCTCGGCCAGGCGGGTGCGGCGCGCGATCCACTCGACGATCAGCAGGCCGAGGCCGGCGCTCAGCGCCGAACCCGCCAGCAGGCCCGGCAGGCTGCGCCCGTCGCCGCCGAGCGCGACCATCAGGATGAAGGCGATGGCGACGCCGGGCAGGGTCGCGTGGGCCACCGCGTCGCTGACCAGCGCGCGCTTGCGCAGGAAGACGAAGGTGCCCGTCGCGCCGGCCGCGATGCCGAGCAGGGTCGCGCCGACCGCGACCAGCGCGGCGTTGTAGCCCGATCGCAGCAGCAGGGCGTCGGCGAGCGCCTCGATCATGGGAAACGCCGGCCGTCAGGCCGCGGGCACGCGCAGCTGGTCGATCTGCGCCGTGGCGAGGCGGCCGCCATAGGTCGTCTGCAGGTTCTCGGCCGTGAAGGCCACGGAGACCGGGCCGTCGGCGACCTTGCGGATGTTGAGCAGGAGGACGTGGTCGAAATATTCCGCAACGGTGGCCAGGTCGTGGTGCACGCACACGACCGTGCGCCCGGCCGCGCGCAGCTCCTTGAGGACGTCGACGATGGCGCGCTCGGTCGCGGCGTCGACGCCGGCGAACGGTTCGTCGAGCAGGTAGAGGTTGGCGTCCTGGGCCAGCGCGCGGGCGACGAACACACGCTGCTGCTGCCCGCCCGAGAGCTGGCCGATCTGGCGGTCGGCGAATTCGGCCATGCCGACCCGCTCGAGGCATGCGAGCGCTCGGGCGCGGTGCGGCGCGCGGACAATGCCCAGCAGCCCCAGCTCGCGATAGAGCCCCATCATCACCACGTCGATCACGCGGGTGGGGAAGTCCCAGTCGACGCTGGCGCGCTGGGGCACATAGGCGACCCTGCGGCGCGCCTGCGACAGCGGCTTGCCGTACACCCGCACGGTGCCCGACAGGCGCGGCACGATGCCCAGCACCGCCTTGAGCAGGCTCGACTTGCCCGCACCGTTCGGCCCGACGATGGCGACCAGCTGTCCCGCCGGGATGGTGGTGTCGACGTTGAAGACGACCGGGGTCTCGCCATAGGACACGGTGAGCGCGCGAATGGCGAGCGGGCTGTCGGGCGCATCGGGCGGGGCGACGGGCTGGCCGTCGCGCGCGGCGAGCTCGACGGGCGGGGTCACGATCCGGCCTCCCGGCCCGCGCCGGAGAGCCAGCCCGTCATGCCCCCGGCGGGCGCGGTGCCGCCGAGCGCGCGCGTGATCGTCGTCACGTTGTGGTCGATCATGCCGATGTAGCTGCCCTCGTAGGTGCCGTCGGGGCCCATGGCGTCGGAGAACAGCTCGCCGCCGATCTCCACACGGTGGCCGCGGGCCGCCGCGCCCTCGATGACGGCGCGGATGTTGCGATCGGAGACAGAGGATTCCACGAACACCGCCGAGACGCCGCGCGCGACCAGCATGTCGACCAGGTCCGCAATCCGCTTCAGGCCGGCCTCGCTCTCGGTCGAGATGCCCTGGATGCCGATCACCTCGAGGCCATAGGCCCGGCCGAAATATCCGAACGCGTCGTGGGCGGTCAGCAGGACCCGCGCGCCCGACGGCACGGATGCCAGCCGTGCACGCGCATAGGCGGCCAGTTCGCCGATCTCGGCGAGATGCCGTGCGGCGTTGGCGGTGAATGCGGCCCGGTGGGCCGGCGCGGCGGCGATCAGTGCGTCGCGCACGGCCGTTACGGCACCCGTCCACATGCCGGGATCCATCCAGACATGCGGGTCGAACTGGTTCGCGTAGTCGTCATGGGCGCGCAGGGTTTCGCGCGGAATGGCCTCGGCGACGGCGACGACCCGGTGGCGCTTCGCCAGGTTCGCCATGAAGTCTTCCATCTGGGCCTCGAGGAACAGGCCGTGCCACAGCACCAGGTCGGCCCGGGCGAGGGCGGCGATATCGCTGCGCGTCTGCCGGTAGGCATGGGGGTCGACGCCGGGGCCCATCAGCGCACGCACCCGGACATGTGCGCCGCCCACCTGCCGGGCGGCATTGGCGATCATCCCGGTGGTGGCGACCACGTCGAGCGTTCCGCTCTCTGCTCGTGCGACCGGGGATGCGAATCCGGTCGCGGCCAGGGCACACGCCAGCGCCGGCGCGAACGCACGCCGTTTCAGCCGATTGAGGAGTCTCGCCAGATTCATCGCACGTCCGGCGATCCGCCGGATTTCCAAAGATTTAGTCTTGGCTAAAAATAGTAGTTCACCCTAAGAGATTGTCAAGACTCCAACCGCCGCCCATATTCGCGCCATGTCCGATTCCGGAGCCGATGGCCGCGACACGCCGGCGCCTGCCGAGGGCGGGGCCGTGTCGGCACGCATGTCGCCCGACCGGCAGGCGAGCCACTTCAGGCGCGCGCGCCAGGCGCGCGAGATGGAGGTCGTCGAGGACTATGTCGAGCTGATCGCCGATCTGATCGACGAGCAGGGCGAGGCCCGGCTGGTCGACGTGGCGCGCCGCCTGGGCGTGTCGGGCGCGACTGTGAACAAGATGGTCTCGCGGCTGAGCGAGATGTCGCTGATCACCAGCGAGCCCTACCGCTCGATCTTCCTGACCGAGGCGGGGCGGGCGATGGCCGAGGACTCGCGCGCGCGCCACCACATCGTCGTCGCCCTGCTGCGCGCCGTCGGGGTGGACGATGAGAACGCCTGGGCCGATGCCGAAGGCATCGAGCACCATTGCAGCCCCGAGACGCTGGCCGCCTTCGAGCGCTTCCTCGAGAAACACGGGAAATAGGCGCTAAAGGCCCTGTTCGATGACGTGCTTTCCGGTCGCAATGCGGCCCGTATTGTTCGTCGCGCGCCTCGGCGGGCAGGCCGTCAGCCCAGAACCTTCCGCGCCAGGTCGATCAGCAGCTCGTCGCCGCCGCGCGGCCCAATCAGCGACAGCCCCTGCGGCCGCCCGTCGTCGCGGGCCAGCGGCAGATTGATCTGCGGTGTGCCGGCGAGCCCCGATATGCAGGTCATGGCGATCACCCGAAAACGCCGGGCCTTCTGGGCCGAGCGGGTCTCGCCCCGCGGCGGCGCCGGGAAGGGGGTCGTCGGCAGGGCGATCACGCCATCGTCGCCCAGCAACGCCTCGATCCGCGCGCGGTAGCGCGGGCGCGCCGCAGCGGCCTCGGCCCGGGCCGCGTCCGACCAGTTGCGCCCGATCAGGAAGTTCTCCGCCACCTCGAAGCCGAAACGCGGATCGGTCCGGTCGATCCAGTCGCCGAAGGTCTCCCACGCCTCGCGGCCCTGCAGCGTTGCCTGATGACCGAACCAGGTCTCGATGCCGTCGGGCGCGACGATTTCCTCGGCGTGGTCGCGGGTCGCGGCGCGAACCTTCTCGAGGGGGACCGCCAGCGCGTCGCGCACGGCAGCGTCGGCATATTCGAACAGGTCGGTGGCGACGATCAGGCGCGGTGCATCGTGGTCGGCGATGTCGTTCTGCAGCAGCACCGCGCCGGCGCGCGCGAAGGTGTCGGCGTCGCGGGCGAACCAGCCGACCGTGTCGAAGCTCGGCGCCTGGTCGATGGCGTTGGTGAAGGGGATGCGGCCGTGGGTGGTCCGCATCCCGACCAGCCCGCAGAAGCTCGCGGGCACGCGCACCGAGCCGCCCGTGTCGGTGCCCAGCGCGATATCGACCAGCCCGCCGGCGACGGCGGCGGCCGAGCCGCTCGACGAGCCGCCGGGCACGTGGCCCGGTGCGGCCGGGTTCTCGGGCGTGCCGTAATGCGCGTTCTCGCCGAAGATACCGCGCGACAGCTCGTCGGTGTGGGTCTTTCCCACCATGGTCGCGCCGGCGGCGACCAGCGCGGCGACGGGCCACGAGGTCTCAGCGGCGGGGCCGTGGGTGCGCTTCCAGTCCGGGTTGCCGCCGCCGGTCACGTGGCCGGCGACATCGTAGAGGTCCTTCGCCGCGAGGGTCAGGCCCGACAGCGGTCCGCCCGGCGCGCCCTCGAGGAAGGCGTCGGTGTCGGTGCAGAACGCGCCGTACGGGTCGTCGAAGGGAAGCGGCATCGCCGGGGCGCCGCTACTCGCCCAGGTCGACGATGGCGATGACCGGGCCGCCGCCCTGGGGGCCCTGGTGCATGGCGTCGACCGAGACGAAGACGGCCGGATCGCCGATGGCCATCGCGGCGACACCGCCGACCGCGGCCTTGGAGTGGCGATGGTGATGCACGTCGGAATCGTCGAGCATGATCTGACGCCGGCCGCGCAGGCGCGCGCGCGGGTCGGCCTCGCACTTCATGAAGCAGTTGACCACCTTGCCGCCCAGATCCTCGGCGCGCGGCCGGTCGGGCAATTCGAGGCCGGCGTCGCGGATCGCGTCGTAGATGCCGTCGACGTCGAGGGCGTCCTTCATCACCGAATGGCCGATGCGGTAGCGCCCGCCCGCGCCCGCCTTGTTGCCGAACAGCACGATCTGGGCCCGGTCGAGCTCGACGCCTGACGAGCAGGAGGAGACGGCGGAGTAGATGTCGAGGTTCTTGCAGATTTCCTCGGGCTTGGGCGTGGCGATCTCGCCCAGCGCGACGCCGATGCCCAGCGCGGTCGTGCCGTTCGACACGCCCATGGAATCGTGGACCTCGCAGGCGACGCTCTGGCCGCGCGCATGGGCGTCCTGCACCCCCTCGACGGTCAGCAGCGGCGTCTTGGTCTGGACATAGTGGACGTCGGCCGGGTCGTCGATGCCGGCATCCTTCATGGCGAGGCGGACGGCGGCGGCGACCTTCTCGACCATCGCCGGGCGGCCGATGTCCTCGGGGAACAGCTCCTCGCTAATGGCCACGCCCATGACGATGCGGTCCTTGTCGGCGGGACCGGTCTTGTCGTTACGCGCGAAGGCGACCGCGTGGGGCGTGATCACCCCGTCGCAGCCGCCCGACCAGACCATCGGGATCTGCTTTACCTCGGCCTCGCTGCGCGAGCCGTGCTTCATCAGCACGCCGCGGAAGGCCTGGTCCGACAGGATTCGGGTGAAGTCGTTCACCCCCCCATTGCCCTCGGTCTTGCCGATGACGGCGACGATCTCGTCGGCCGACACCGCGCCCGAGGCGATCCATTCGTCGAGCCCCGATGCGTCCATCACCGACTTGATCTCGATCTTGCGGACGTCGATGGCCATGCGTTCCCCCTGTTTGTCGTCTCGGTTCGTTGTCGTGCGGCGATGCTAGCCGGCGGCGGGCGGCCAGCCCACCGGGTTGGCGTCCGCTATCGCCTTCGTGATCGCAAGAATCTTCGGCTCGGCCAGCCGCGGGCCGATCACCTGCATCCCGACCGGCAGGCCCGAGGCGCTCAAGCCCGCCGGCACCGACGAGGCGGGATAGCCCGCCAGGGTGACCAGGAAGGTCGGGGCGATCCAGTCGATATAGTTCTCGAGAACCGTGTCGCCGATCCGCTCGGGATAGTTTTGCTCGACGGGGAAGGGCAGGACCGGCGCGGTCGGCGTCAGGACCGCATCGTAGGTCTCGAGTTGGGCGCGCACGGCGTGCCACAGGCGCGCGCGCACCTGCTCGGCCTCCGCGGTGTCGCGCACGCTCAGCGCGAGCCCCTGTTTGATGTTGCCTGCCAGGTTGCCGCCGAACTCGTCGACCCGGTCGAGGCGGGAGAAGAACTGGCCGGCCATGCGCTCGCCGCGCAGCGCCTTGTAGGCTTCGCGGCCCGCCGACAGGTCGAGCGCGATTTCCTCCACCGCCACGCCGGCGGCGCGCAGCCTGTCGAGCGCCCGGCGGCACACCGTCTCGACCTCCGGATCGACGCCGATCCCGGCGATGTCCGAAACCCAGGCCAGCCGCCATTCGCCCGGCGTCGCCAAGCGGCGCATCTCGGCGAGGCAGCTGTCCCACGGCGGCGGCATCGACAGCGGCGAGGTGGCGCTGTAGCCAGCCATGGCGTCGACGGCCAGCGCGATGTCTTCGGCCGTGCGGGCCAGCGGGCCCTGCACCTGGCCGGGATGGAAGGGCAGCGGCGTGGGTTGCGCGGGCACCAGCCCCGGCGTGGTGCGCAGCCCGACCACGCCGCAGAAGGCGGCGGGTGTGCGCAGCGAGCCGCCATAGTCGGTGCCCTGGGCCAGCGGCGCCATGCCAGTCGCCACCGCGACCGCCGAACCGCCCGACGAGCCGGCGGGGCTGAGCGCGGTCTTCCACGGGTTCAGGGTCGCGCCGAACACCTCGTTCACCGTGTTGGCGCCGGCCGCGAACTCCGGCGTGTTGGTCTTGCCCAGCACGATCGCGCCCGCGGCGCGCAGCCGGGCGACCACCTCGGCGTCTTCGTCGGGCACGTTGTCGGCAAACAGCGGCGAGCCGAAGGTGGTGCGGATGCCCCTGGTCGGGGCGGTGTCCTTGATCAGGACGGGAAGGCCGGCGAGTGGGCCCGGCGTCTCGCCCCGGCCGATTGCCGCCTCGACGGCCCTTGCATCCGCGCGCGCCGATTCCTCGGCCAGGGTGACGACCGCATTGAGTGCGGGGTTGAGCCGTTCGATGACCGCCAGGTGCGCATCGAGCACCTCGACGGGGCTCGCCTTGCGCGACGCGATCCGGTCGCGTTGTTCGATGGCACTCAGGCGGGTCAGGTCGTCGCTGCGCATGTCCGGTTCCGGGTCGTTGCGGGCGTCTAGCGCCCCGACCAGTGGACATAGCGCCGTTCGACCATCACGAACAGCAGGTTGAACCCGTAGCCGAGCGCGCCGGCGACGAAGATCGCGGCATACATGCGCGGCATCTCGAACAGCATCTGGTTGTCGAGCACGTTGTGGCCGAGCCCGTCGACCGAGCCGATGAACATCTCGGCGACGATGACTATGCGCAGCTGCACGCCGGGGAAGATGTCGGCGAAGTGGTCGAGCCCGCGCGGCACGATCAGTCCCGCCATGCCGGAGCCCATGCCCATGGTGAAGGTCTCGAAGGCCGCGCCGTTGAGCCGCCGCGCCGTGTCCGACAGGCCGACGAACTCGCGGGCCACCCGATCGGCCTCGGCGAGGAAGCTGCGGCCGCGCTCAGTCGTCTCCACCCCTCTGCCCGTGCGGTGGAACAGCTTGAAGCCGACCTCGTCTTCGAGCAGTGCCACCTGCTCGCTGACTGAGGATTGCGAGATGTGCAGGCGCTGGGCGGCGCCGGTGAAGCTGCGTTCGCGCGCCACGGCGAGGGCGTAGCGAATCTGGCGTATCTCCATGTCTTGCCTGTGTATCGCGCCCGGTCGGCCGTGCCGATCAGCTCGGGTCGACGCGATCCATGCCCCGGGCCACGTTGTGCAGCGATTCGCACCCCGTCTCGGTGATCCGGAAGGTGTCGCCGGTCTGCACGCCGGCCCGCTCATCGGTCGTGATGACGTTCGGCTGGACCACCAGGCACATGTTGGGCCGCAACGTGATGTCGGGGATCGGGCCCGCCGGCCGGCTCCTTGAACCCAGCACAGGCGGCAGGTAGCCGCCGCCGAAACCGTGGATCAGGTCGTCGTACGTCGAAAAGCCGTTCGCCTCGATCATCGACGACGCCTCGATCAGTTCAGAGGCATGGGTCCCGGGCTTGAGCCGGGCCACGATCGCATCCAGCGCCGCGTCCGCGGTGTCGTGCAGGTCGCGGTAGAGCGGCGTCGGGTCGGCGCCGACTGTGAAGGTGCGCAGGATCTGGCCCGGATAGTCCCAGAAGTTGGCGCTGATTTCGGTGAACATCACGTCGCCGGTGCGGACCTCGCGCGTCAGCGGCCACTGGCGCGGCACGCAGCAATCGGGGTTCGCCATGCTGGTCACTCCGAAGAAGTGGATCAGGTTGGTTCCGCCATGGGGCTGGTAGGCGCGCTCGACCAGATTGCCCAGGTCGCGCTCGTTGTGACCCAGCCGGATGCCCTTGCGCACCCCCTCGTAGCCGGCGTCGGAAAGGGCGGCACCGATGCGCAGCCATTCGATTTCCTCGTCGGACTTGACCAGCCGGGCGCCGAAATAGGCGCCGTTGAGGTCGACCAGCGCCGCCGCACGAGCATCGATCGCCTGGATCTCGCCCAGCGGCATCGACCCGATGATGCCGATCCGCGGGCTCGGCTTGCCGCGCGCCTCGATCGTCTCGATCACGGCCGGAATGGTGCGGCGCTCGCCGCCCCACAGCACCTCGGTCTCCCAGGCGATGTGCCGGCATTCGGGCAGGTGGTTGTAGAACTGGATGTACATGGCCGGGGTGTGGCCCGGCGAGAAGATGACGGCGGCCTCGACCGTCACCGGCCAGCCGGTGAAATAGCCGACCGCCGGGCCGGACATCCAGGAGCCGTAGACGAGCACGTGTTCGAGGGAATGTTCCTCCATCCAGCGGTCGATCAGCTTGCGCCGGTTGCGCATCTCGGCGTCCGAGAAGCGCGGATGCTCCTGCGCCAGGATCTCGCGGTGTCGCTTCTTCAATCTGCGCAAGGCTGGCCTGCGGATGGTCGCGGTCATGGCCGTCTCCCCTCTGTTTGCCGCCACACAGTAACGCCGTTCAGCGTCGGTCGGCCAGCCGCGACGCTCGGGCACCAAAGGCGGTCCGGCCGGCCGGCGCGCGCGGTGATGGATGGCGACGCGCCGCCGCGAGCATGGATGCGCCGCGGCCGCGCGGATCGAGCCGAGGCGCTTCGCGATTGCTTCCTTGACCAGGGCGACACCGTCGCACGGGGAACAGGCGTGGCCGGCGCGTTGATGTTTTTGGGCGACAACCCGTCTCTGGTGTGGATTACTGTGTAGGACAGCGCAAATCACACCAAATAGTGCGAAAAGAAACGGTGTCGTCTTCGCGTAAGGACACAACACCGGCGCGGCGCGCGTACCAAAGGAGAACATGGTGACCGATTCCAAGCACCCCGAGACCCTGGCCCTGCATGCGGGTCATCGAGCCGACCCGACCACGGGCTCGGTGGCCGTGCCGATCCACCAGACGACGAGCTACCAGTTCCGCGACACCGAGCACGCGGGCAACCTGTTCGCGCTCAAGGAACTGGGCAACATCTACACGAGGATCATGAACCCGACGGTCGATGTGCTCGAACAGCGCCTGGCCGCGATCGAGGGCGGCGTGGCCGCGCTCGGACTGTCATCGGGCCAGTCGGCCTCGATGTTCTCGATCATGAACATCGCGCGCGCCGGCGACAATTTCGTCAGTTCGACCGACATCTATGGCGGCACCTGGAACCTGTTCAAGAACACCATGGCCGACATGGGGGTCGAGGTCCGCTTCGTCGACCCTGCCGACCCCGAGGCGTTCCGGGCCGCGACCGACGACAAGACGCGTGCCTACTATGCCGAGACCCTGCCCAACCCGAAGCTCGAAGTGTTTCCCATCGGCGAGGTGGCGGCAATCGGGCGCGAGCACGGCGTGCCGCTGATCATGGACAACACGGCCGCGCCGCTGCTGTGCCGGCCGTTCGACCATGGGGCGGCGGTCGTCATGTATTCCACGACCAAGTATATCGGCGGCCACGGCACCTCGATCGGCGGCGTCCTGATCGACGGCGGCAATTTCGACTGGGAGGCCCATGCCGACCGGTTCCCGCTGCTCAACCAGCCCGACCCGAGCTACCACGGGGCGGTCTGGACGCAAGCGGTCAAACCGCTGGGCCCGATCGCCTACATCATCAAGGCGCGCGTCACCCTGCTGCGCGACATCGGCGCCGCCATGTCGCCGATGAACGCGTTCCAGTTCATCCAGGGACTCGAGACCCTGCCGCTGCGCATGGAGCGGCATTGCGCGAACGCCGCCAGGGTGGCCGACTTCCTCGCCGGGCACGACAAGGTCGAGACGGTGATCTATCCCGGCCAGATGACCGGCGAAGCGCGCCGGCGGGCCGATGCCTATTTGACCGGCGGCTTCGGTGCTCTGATCGGCATGAACCTGAAGGGGGGCGACGAGGCGGGCCGGAAGTTCATCGATTCACTGGCGATGCTCTATCACGTGGCCAATATCGGCGATGCCCGTTCGCTGGCCATCCACCCGGCCTCGACGACCCACAGCCAGCTCGATGCGGACGAGTTGCTGCAGGCGGGCGTCACGCCGGGCTATGTGCGCCTGTCGATCGGCATCGAGCATGTCGACGACATCATCGCCGACATCGAGCAGGCGCTGGCCAAGGTCTGATCGCATTGGGGCGGGAGAAGGGCCGGAATTCCGCAAAGTTCCGCCTTCTCCTGACCCAACCTTAACCTTTTGGGCGCTAACGTCTCCCCACACGCGGAAAAGCCCGGGGGAGCGGGGTGCGTTTCACGGAAGAAAGGACACATGCAACGCGGCTCGCAGCGCAAACGCTCGCGAGGCTGGCGGAGCTCAAGATCGCGCCGAATCCCGAGAATTTCATGGTCTGGTACACCTACCTGAGCGGCAAGGATCCGGACTTCGGTCACATGATCGATCGGCTTCTCGAAAACGGCGACGACTTCACGCCCGACCGTTGCAATTCGCTGTTCATGCGCTGCATGGCGTTCTCCTCGAACGAGATCGAGGAGGAACGCGACCGCGCGCTCATCAACGTCAGCGCCGACATGAAGCAGTCGGTCGAATCGGTGATGGAGGCGTTGGCGCAGGCCGGGGCCGACGCCAAGCGTTACGGCGAAACGCTGGCCAACGCCGATGGCGTACTTTCGAACGCCGATACCGTCGCCGCGGACCAGGTTCGCAATGTCGTCTCCGATCTGGTGCGCGAGACGCACCGGATCGTGGTCCAGAACCAGAAGGTGAACGAGCGGCTCGAACAGTCGAACCGCGAGATCGCCGAGCTTCAGGAGCGCATCGCTGACATCCGCACCGAGGCGATGAGCGACGCCCTGACCGGGCTGCAGAATCGTTGCGCCTTCGACGATCAGCTTCGCCAGGCGGCGCTCGCGGCCGACACCGAGGACATTCCCCTGTCGCTCGTGATGTTCGACATCGACCATTTCAAGGCGTTCAACGACACCCATGGGAATCAGCTGGGCGACCAGGTGCTGCGCCTCGTCGCCGGGTGCCTGATCGATTGCACCAAGGGCCGCGACAGCCCCGCGCGCTATGGCGGCGAGGAGTTTGCAATCATTCTTCCCGGCACCGACCTGTCGGGCGCGCTGGCGGTCGCCGAGCAGGTGCGCGAGACCGTCGCCGGCAAGCGGATCACCCGCAAGGCCACGAAGGAGACCCTCGGCCAGGTCACCCTGTCGGGCGGTGCGTCGGATTACCGGCCGGGTGAGCCTTTGGAAAACCTGATCGAGCGGGCCGACTCCGCGCTCTATGCCGCCAAGTCGGCGGGCCGCAACCGGGTTCTGCCCTACACGTCCGAGACGAAGCTGCGGGTGGTCGGGGGCAACGACGCCGCCTAGCGGGTGCGCGCGCACGCTGACGCGATGACGCGTCGCGTGCTACAAATCGACGACCGGGTCGCCGACTGGAGGGAAGCCCGTGCGTCCGCCTCTCGTCGTACGAACGCGGCTCAGCCTGCGCCGTATCCTGCGAAACGATCATTTGCTGCTCGCCGCGATGGCGCTCGTGGTCGGCGTGTTGTCGGGATACGGGACGCTCGTCTTCCGGTTCATCGTCGACGTCCTGCAGGAATCGACCTTCGGTGTCGCGCTGAGCGCGGCGGTGCCCTCGACCAATCTGCTCGCCTGGTGGCACATCCTGCTGGTGCCGACGGTCGGCGGTCTCGTGGTCGGCGTGTTCCTGCACCTCGCCCTCGGCGGCCGCGCCCACACGATCGCCCACGTCATCGAAGCCTCCGCGCTGCGCGGTGGACGAATGCCCGCACGCGACGGGATCGTATCCTTCTTCGCGCATGCCGCCTCGCTTGCGGTCGGCTCGTCGGGCGGCCGGGAAGGCCCCCTCGTGCATTTCGGCGCATCGCTCGGGGCACTGATCTCGGACCGGCTGCGCCTCAACCGGTCCCAGACCCGCACCCTGCTCGGGTGCGGCGTGGCATCGGCGATCGGCGCCCTGTTCAACGCGCCGGTGGCCGGCGCGGTGTTCGCGATCGAGGTGGTCGTGGGAAACCTGTCGCTCAAGGCCGCCGCGCCGATCTTCGTCGCCGCGGTCACGGGCACGGCGATCGGACGATTCTATTTCGGGACCGAACCGTCCTTCACGGTGCCGCACCACGAGCTGATCTCGCTCTGGGAGTTTCCCGCCTTCCTACTCCTCGGTGTGGTGTGCGCGGGCGGTGCGATCGTCTTCATCCGCGCGATCTTCCTTCTCGACGATGCGGTTCAGCGCACCCGGATCCCGACCTGGCTGCGCCCGACGGTCGGCGGTTTGCTGCTCGGCCTGATCGCGCTCGAGGTGCCCGAGATCCTGGGCGTCGGCTTCCTGACGACTGATGCGGCGCTGCGGGCCTCGTTCGCGTTCGACTTCCTGCTCGTGCTGATTGTCGCCAAGATCGCGGCGGTGGCGATCAGCCTCGGCTTCGGCTTCGGCGGCGGCGTGTTCTCGCCCTCGCTGTTCCTCGGCGCCACCGTCGGCGGCGCCTTCGGGTTCGTGGCCGGCAGCGCGTTCCCCGACCTCTTCTCGGGCGTGTCGGCCTATGCGCTGATCGGCACGGGCGCGCTCGCGGGCGCCGTGATGGGGGCGCCGCTTTCGACCATCTTCATCATCTTCGAGCTGACCGGCTCGTCCGACCTCACGGTTGCCGTGATGATCGCGACGGCGGCGGCATCGGTTCTGACCACCCAGCTCTACGGGCGGTCCTTCTTCCACCTGCAGCTGGCGCGGCGCGGCATCAACGTGTCGGGCGGCCACGACCAGGCGCTGCTCGAAGGGGTGCCCGTGGGGCGGATCATGCGATCGAACTTCGTCGCGGTCGATGCGGACAGCTCGATCGATTCGCTCAACGCCCGGCTGCGCGAATCCCAGAGCGGCGAGGTCTATGTCGTGGATGCCGAGGGCGCGCTGCTGGGCGTGGTCAACTATGCCGACGTCAACAACGCGATCCTCAACCGCGAAGGCGAGAACCCGCCCGAAACGGCCGGAGAGATCGCCCATTCGATGGGCGGGGTCGTCGCCGTGTCGGACTCCATCGAACAGGCCCAGCGCGCGCTCGAGACGTCCGACAGCCAGATCCTCGCGGTCGTGGCCAACCGTGACACGATGGTGCTGCGCGGGATCGTCACGGCGCTCGACATCTCGCGCACCCACAACGACGCCCTGCTCAGGGTGCGTGCCGAAGAACACGCCTGACGGCGCGAGCCGCGGCGCTCAGAGCGTGGGTTCGAGACGGAGCCAGCTGCTCCGGTCCATGGATTCGATTTCGATGTCGCGCACCTGGCCCTCGGCGTTCAGCAGGCGCAGCGTGACCGTGTCGCCCGCCTGGCGGCCGCGCCACACGGCGCGGAAGTAGCCCGACATGCTCGCGACGGGCGTGCCGTCGACGGCGACGATCAGGTCGCCGGGCCGGATGCCCGCGCGCGCCGCCGGACTGTCGGCCGCCACCCGGTCGACGAACAGCCGGTCGCGGGCCTCGGCCGAATAGATTCCCAGCCAGGGGCGGGGCGGGTCGGTGCGGCGGCCGCCGGCGACCATGTCGTCGAGGATCGGCTTGAGCTCGTCGATCGGCACGAACATGTTGCCGGCGACGGGCCGCTGGAAGAACGTGGCGTTGCCCACGAACAGCGAGCCGATGCCGATCAGCTTCCCTTCGACGTCGAACAGGCCGGCGCCGCTGAAGTTCGGGTTCGGCGGCGCGGTGAAGATGGCGTTGTCGAGCAGGTACTCCCACGGACCCGCGAACTCGCGCCGGTCGACCACGAAGACACCCTGCGCCGAGCCCAGGCCGAGCCGGTTGGCGAGCAGGACCTGTGTGCTGACGCCCACGGCATCGGACGAGCCCAGCGCGGCGGGCAGGATGCCGGTGGCGCTCGCCGTGCGAACCAGCCCGAGCCCGCTTTCATGGTCGTAGGCGACGAAGGAGGCGGGAATCTTCTTCCCGTTCGCCAGGACGACGTCGATCTCGAACGCCTCGAGGATCAGATAGCCGATCGTCAGGACCAGCCCGTCCTCGGAGATCACCACGCCGCTGCCCTGGCGGGCGGTGCCGAGGGTGGGCGCGGTGCGCGCCGTGCCGGGGACGCGGGTGTCGATCCCCACGACCGATTCCAGCACCGTCCCGGCCGACCGGTCGGGTCCGGACTGTGCCTGTGCCGAGGGGAGTGCCGGTGCGAATGCGGCAATCAGGAATGCGAGGGCGTATGCGCCGCAGCGCAGCTTCGCCGGGACGCGGCCGAATATCGTGGCGGTGTGGGTGCTCATCGTGTCTTCCATTCGCACCAGGGGCCCGTCACCTGGAATGATACCACCGTTGCGGGTGCTGCCAACGCGCATCACGCGAAGTTCATGGCGGCCGGCAGCCATGCACGACTCATCGCACCCCGGTGGTATAGATTGTCGCTCGATGACCGATCCATTCCATATCGAAGAACCGCAGGAATCCGAGCTCGCCGAGGCGCCGACCCCGCCCTGGCTCGATGCGCTCAACGCGCCCCAGCGCGAGGCGGTCGAGACGCTCGACGGGCCCGTCCTGGTGCTGGCCGGCGCCGGCACCGGCAAGACGCGGGTGCTGACGACCCGACTCGCGCACCTGCTGCGCCTCGGTCATGCCCGGCCCTATCAGGTCCTCGCCGTCACCTTCACCAACCGGGCCGCGCGCGAGATGCGCGAGCGGGTCGCCCATCTGGTCGGCGGGCCGGCGGAGGCGATCTGGCTCGGCACCTTCCACGCGCTGGGCGCGCGCATCCTGCGCCGCCACGCCGAGCTGGTGGGCCTACGCGACAATTTCACCATCCTCGACGCCGACGACCAGGTGCGCCTGCTCAAGCAGCTGCTCGAGGCCGAGAACATCGACGACAAGCGCTGGCCGGCGCGGGTCCTGATGGGCGTGATCCAGCGCTGGAAGGACCGGGCGCTCACGCCCGACAAGGTCTCGTCCGCAGACGCGGGCGATCTCGCCGGCGGGCGGCTGATCGATCTGTACCGCGACTATCAGGATCGCCTGCGCACCCTGAACGCGGCCGATTTCGGCGACCTGCTGCTGCACAATCTGACGATCTTCGCCGAACATCCCGAGGTGCTCGCCGACTATCAGGACCGGTTCCACTACATCCTGGTCGACGAGTACCAGGACACCAACGTCGCCCAGTATCTGTGGCTGCGCCTGCTGGCCCAGAAGCACCGCAACATCGCCTGCGTCGGCGACGACGACCAGTCGATCTATGCGTGGCGCGGCGCCGAGGTGGGAAACATCCTGCGCTTCGAGGAGGATTTCCCCGGCGCCAAGGTGGTCCGGCTGGAACAGAACTACCGCTCGACTGGGCCGATCCTGGGCGCGGCGTCGGGCCTGATCGCGCGCAACGAAGGCCGGCTGGGCAAGACCCTGTGGACCGAGGCCGACGGCGGCGAACAGGTGCGCATCCGCGGCGTGTGGGACGGCGAGGAAGAGGCGCGCGTGGTCTCGGACCGGATCGAGGATCTCCAGCGCAAGGGCCGCGACAGCAAGGCGGTCGCCCTCAACGACATCGCCATCCTGGTGCGCGCCGGATTCCAGACCCGCGAGTTCGAGGAGCGGTTCCTGACCCTCGGCCTGCCTTACCGGGTGATCGGCGGGCCGCGCTTCTACGAACGGCTCGAGCTGCGCGACGCGCTTGCCTATCTGCGCGTCATCCAGCAGCCCGACGACGATCTGGCGTTCGAGCGGATCGTCAACCGGCCCAAGCGCGGCATCGGCGACGCCACGGTGCAGGTGCTCCACAAGGTGGCGCGGGCGGGCGGCACCAGCCTCTACCGCGCCTCGGCCGAGCTGGTGACCACCGACGAGCTGCGGCCCAACATTCGCAGCGCGCTGGGCGGCCTGATCATGGATTTCGAGCGCTGGCGCGCGCTCGCCGGCGATGGGCCCGAGGGGCTGCCGCATCCCGAACTGGCCGAGATCGTGCTCGACGAGAGCGGCTACACCGAGATGCTGATGAACGACAAGTCGCCCGAGGCGCCGGGGCGGCTGGAGAACCTCAAGGAACTCATCGTCGCCATGGAGGAGTTCGAGAACCTGTCGGGTTTCCTCGAGCACGTCTCGCTGGTGATGGAGAACACCGAGGCCGCCGGCAGCGATTTGGTCAGCATCATGACCCTGCACGCCGCCAAGGGGCTGGAGTTCGACATGGTGTTCCTGCCCGGCTGGGAGGAGGGGCTGTTCCCCCACCAGCGCAACATGGACGAGAACGGGATGGCGGGCCTCGAGGAGGAACGCCGCCTCGCCTATGTCGGGCTGACACGTGCCAAGCGCGAGGCGATGATCCTGTTCGCCGCCAACCGCCGGGTCCATGGCCAATGGCAGTCGGCGATTCCCTCGCGCTTCGTCGACGAGCTGCCGCCCGAACATGTCGAGGTCGACAGCGAGCCCGGCGTCTATGGCGGTGGGGGCGGCTTCGGCCAGGGTCTGGGGGGTGCGTTCGGCGGCTCGGACCGGGGCCGCGCACTCGGGTATGGCGGCGGTGGCTATGGCGGCGGCTTCGGGCGGGGCGGCGCGCGCGCGCCCAAGCGCCAAACCGAGGGCACGCTGATTACCGCCGAGCCGGTCGGGTTCGCGATCGGCGAGCGGGTGTTCCACCAGAAGTTCGGCTATGGCCGGATCACGGCGATCGACGCCAACAAGCTCGCCATCGCCTTCGAGAAGGCGGGCGACAAGAAGGTGCTCGACAGCTTCGTCGTGCCGGCCGACGCGGTCTGACACCGTGTCGGGCAATTCGGCCTGGAAGATCGAACTCTTCGTCCCGACCGCGGCTGCTGACGCGTTTGCCGATGCCGTGGAAACGTTCGCCGCGGCGCTGACCCTGTTTCCCGTGGAAGGGACGACCGAGACCCGCATCGCGGCCTATGGCGCTGACGCGCCCGACGAGGCTGCGCTCGAAGCGACGCTGGCCACGGTCGCGGCAGCCGCCGGCGTGACCGCGCCGCCGGCCCATGTGGTCTGGCTGCCCGACATCGACTGGCTGGCCGAGAACCGGGCCCAGTTCGCGCCCGTGCGGGCCGGACGGTTCTACGTCCACGATTCCTACCGCGAGGCGCCGCCGCCGGCGAACGTGACGGCGATTCTGGTCGATGCCGCGACCGCCTTCGGGACCGGGCATCACGGCACCACGCGGGGCTGTCTCGAGGCGCTGGAGGCGGTGGTCCGGCGCCGCGCGCGCCTGCCGGCGGGCCCGGTCCTCGATCTCGGCTGCGGCACCGCGGTCCTCGGCATTGCGGCCGCAAAGACGCTGGCCCGGCCGGTGGTCGCCTCCGACATCGACCCGGCCGCCGTCGCCATGGCGCGCATCAACGCGCGCGGCAACGGGGTCGCGTCGCGGGTCCGGGTGTTCGAGAGCGTCGGGTTCGACAATGTCGCGATGCGCCGGCCCGCCCCCTATGCGCTGATCTTCGCCAACATCCTGGCACGCCCGCTGGTGCGGCTGGCGCCGGCCATCACGGCGAACCTGGTGCCCGGCGGGACGGTGATCCTGTCGGGCCTGCTGCACGCCCAGGAGCGCCAGGTGCTGGCCGCCTATCTGGGGCAGGGGCTGCACCTCGCCGGGCGCATCCGCCACGACGAGTGGTCCACCCTGGTCTGTCGATAGTCCGCTAGGCCGCGCGGGCGGTTGCCCGGCGGTCCGCGCGAATCATGTCCGCCGCCTTCTCGGCGATCATGATGACCGGCGAGTTGGTGTTGCCGCTGGTGATGGTCGGCATCACCGAGGCGTCGACCACCCGCAGGCCCGAAATCCCGTGCACCCGCAGCCGCTCGTCGATGACGGCGCGGTCGTCGTCGCCCATCTTCGCGGTGCCCACCGGGTGGAAGATCGTCGTCGCGATGTCGCCCGCGGCCTTCGCCAGGGCCGCATCGCCGTCGATCTCGGGCCCGGGCTTGAACTCCTCGGGCGCGTACTTCGCCATCGCCGGCTGGGCGACGATGCGGCGGGTCAGGCGGATCGAGTCCGCCGCGATCCGCCGGTCGCTCTCGGTCGACAGGTAGTTCGGCCTGATCACCGGCTTGTCGCCGGCCTGGCCGCTGCGGATGTGGACCGAGCCGCGGCTCTCGGGCCGCAGGTTGCACACGCTGGCGGTGAAGGCGGGGAAGGGGTGCAGCGGCTCGCCGAACCTCTCCAGGGTCAGCGGCTGCACGTGATACTGCAGGTTCGGGAACTCCAGCGCCGGGTCGGACTTGACGAAGGCGCCCAGCTGCGAGGGCGCCATCGACATCGGGCCCGACCGCTTGAGCAGGTACTCTAGCGCGATCCCGGCCTTGCCGAACAGGCTGTTGGCCCGCTCGTTGAGGGTCTCGACGCCCGACACCTTGTAGGCGCAGCGCACCTGCAGGTGATCCTGCAGATTCTCGCCAACGCCCGGCAGCGCGTGCACCGTCTCAATGCCGTGGCCGCCCAGCACCTCGGGGTTGCCGATACCCGAAAGTTCGAGAATCTGCGGACTGCCGATCGAGCCCGCTGACAGGACCAGCTCGCCCGCGACATCCACCGTCGCCGGCGCGCCCTTGTAGCGCAGGGCGAGCCCGGTCACCCGCTTGTTGCCGTCCAGCACGATCCGGTCGACCTCGGCGCGGGTCAGCACCTCCAGGTTCGCACGGCCCCGCGCCGGCTTGAGGAACGCCTTCGCCGTGCTGACGCGCAGCCCGGTGCGCTGGTTGACGTGGAAATAGCCGCAGCCATGGTTGTCGCCGCGGTTGAAGTCGTCGGTCTTGGGGATGCCTTCCTGCGCGGCGGCCTCGCGGAACGCGTCGAGCACCTCCCACGACAGGCGCTGTTTCTCGACCCGCCACTCGCCGCCGGCCCCGTGCATCTCGTCGGCGGGGACGGCCGCCTGGTCCTCGGACTTCAGGAAATAGGGCAGCACGTCGTCCCAGCCCCAGCCGGTGTTGCCGAGCTGGCGCCACTGGTCGTAGTCG
>JAYOFO010000028.1:0-31263 GCA_038117265.1 Rhodospirillaceae bacterium | reverse complement strand
TGCCGGCAAGGGCGCGACCGGCGGCGCGGCGGCAGGATCGCCGTCGTCGGGCGCCGCGGCACCGCGCGAACCGGGCGCGGGCGGTGGCGGGTTCGCGCTGCCCGAGGGAATCGCCGCCTCGCTCGAGACCAAGGTGGATGCCGTGATCTACCGCGACGGGGTGATCCGGCAGGTGCGACTGAATGCCCAGCTCGACGCCGGAACCGTGAATATCTCCCAGGCGACGGCGCAGCTGCCCGGCGGCGGCAACGCATCGCTCATTGGCTTCGTGGCGGCCTCGGATGGCAACCCGACATTCGAGGGTCAGGCCGAGATGTCCGCCGACGACTTCCGCGCCTTCCTGCAGTGGGCCGGCGTCGATGTCGGCACGGTGCCCCAGGACCGCCTGCGAAAGATGTCCGGCTCGCTGGCTCTGAAGGCGTCGCCCACGGATGTGACGCTCACCGACATCGATGTGTCGGTGGACGTGTCGCGCCTGCGCGGCGGTGTTGCCATCGCGCTGCGCGAACGGCCGGGTTTCGGGATCGGGCTCTCGCTCGACAAGGTCAACGTCGACGCCTATTTGCCCGCACCCGCACCCGCCGCCGCGACGCCGGGCGCCGGAGCGGCCGGTGCCGGGAGCGATGCTCCGACCCCGCAAGCTGCACCCGCCGGCGGCAACGGTCTGGCCGTGCTCGACACGTTCGACTCGATCGTGCAGCTCAAGGTGGGCGAGGTCGTCTTCCGCGATCAGACGGTGCGCGGGATCAGCGTCGATGGCACGCTCCAGGGGGGCGCGCTCGAGCTCCGCGACGTCTCCGCGCAGAGCCTTGCCGGCGCCAGGGCCGCGGTGCGCGGAAGGCTCGACGGGCTGGCCACCTCGCCAAGCGCGGATGTGCGCGTCGACATCGACGCGCCGGACGCCGATCGGCTGCTGGCGCTCGCCGGGGTTTCCGCGCCATCGAAGATTGGCGCCGGCAAGCTGTCGGGCACGTTCCGGGGCGATCTGCAGAATCTCGACATCGACGCGGGCGTCGATGCGATCGGCGCGAAACTCCTGGCGAAGGGCAAGGTTGCCGTGCTCGCCAGCCCGCCGCGCTACAATCTCAACCTCGACCTCACACACCCGGATGCCGGCGCGTTCGTGGCGCGACTGCAGGGCGTGCCGCCGTCGGGTGTGGGTGGCACGGGACGGCTCGCCGCCCATGTTGGTGCCAGCGGCGACCTGGACCGCGCGAACCTGGACGTCGGCATCGACATCGGCGAGGGACGGATCTCGGCGGTCGGGAAACTTGCCGGGCTCGCGGCCGGCGGTCCGACCGGCGCGCTGGCGCTCGAGGCCGGCCACCCCGACATGGTCGCCTTCGTGCGCACCTTCGCCCCCGACTATCGGCCCGCGCTCGCAAAGCCCGGGCCGTTCAAGCTGACATCGCGGCTGACCCTGCAGCCGCAGGCGATGGAGTTCGCGGGACTGGAGGGCCAGGCCGGGCCGGTCAACTTCAAGGGTAGCGCCCGCGTGGCGACGGGCGGCGTGCGCCCGGACGTCACGGCGCAGCTCGAGACCAGCGAGATCGTCGTCGACTGGTTCCTGCCCGCCCGGGAATCGGGTTCGCGCGCCGGCACGTCGGGTGACGGGAGCACACCCGGGACGGCCGCAGCGCCGCGTTCGGCGTCGGCACCGGAACGCTGGTCGCGCGAGCCGCTCGACCTCTCCGCCCTCGTGGCGGCCGACGCGGACATCAAGCTGTCGGCACCGGCCATCGCCTACACCAACATCCGGGTCGACCAGCCGCGTCTCGCCATGCGCCTGAAGGACGGGGTGTTCGACCTGACCGACCTGTCCGGCAACGCGTTCGGCGGGGCGTTCGGCATGACCGGGCAGCTTGCGGCACGCGACGTGCCGACGATGCGCTACACCATGAAGGTGGAGGGCGCGGACGCGGCCAAGTTCCTGGAAAATGGGGGGGCGGGCGACCGCGGCGTGATGTCCGCGCTCGAACTCCTGTTCCCCGTGTCGAGCGTCAAGCTAGTCTCGGGCAAGCTGGGTGCCGATCTCGACGTGGCGTCGAGCGGCCGCAGCGAGTTCGCGATGATCTCGAACCTCGGGGGCAAGGGTGCCGTGCGCTTCACCGACGCGGTCGTCGACGGCATCGACGTGTGCCGGATCAGCAATCAGCTCGATCGGCTCAACGGGATCGAGGGCTTTCTCGGGCTGGCGCTCTCGGCGAAGGGCGGTCAGACGAAGGTCGCGAACTTCGACGGACGCTTCGACATCGCGAACGGCGTTGCGACTCTGCCCCGGCAGGCGATCAGCGCCGACTGTGCCACGGTCGATTTCTCCGGGAACACCAATCTTCCGTCCTGGCTGGTCGACATCCAGGCCCGCGCGGCGTTCCTGGCGCACACCGACTTCCCCGGGGTCGTGGTCGAGCAGAAGGGCTCGCTCGACGCGCCGAACACCCGGCTCGTCAACGTCAACGAGATCAACCAGTACATCGTGGGAAAGGCGGCAGGGTCGGTGCTGCAGAAGCTGTTGCCGGGGGCCGGCCAGCAACAGCAGCAACCGTCATCCCCGTCCGGCGAGACGCAGCCGCAACAGCCCGCCGATCAGTTCCGCAACCTGCTCGAGGGCCTGATCAAGCGCCGCTAGGCGTCGCGGGCTATCGCCGCAGGTCCTGCAGCACGTAGACGCGGATCGCGCTCGACAGGCTGCCGTCGCGGCCGCGGTCGATTTCGGTCACCAGTTCGTTGACCGACATGCGCCGCGCCCGAGCGATCTTGCGCAGGTGTTCCCAGAAGACGTTCTCGAGCGACACGCTCGTGCGGTGACCTGCGACGACAACGGACCGCTTCTTGTTCGCGGACTGATTCGGCGGGGATTCGATCACATTGCTCATCATGTGGGTTGGATCATGTTCTCCGGCTTCACCCACTCATCATACTGGTCCGCGGTGAGGAGTCCCAAGTCGATAGCGGCCGCTTTTAGGGTACTCCCGTCTGCAAATGCCTTTTTTGCGACCTTTGCGGCGTTGTCGTAGCCGATGTGCGGGTTGAGCGCGGTCACCAGCATCAGCGATTGAGCCATCAACTCGCCGATGCGTTCGCGGTTCGCCTCGATGCCCGTGACGCAGCGATCGGTGAAGCTGCGGGCGGCATCGCCGAGCAGGCGGGCCGAACGCAGCACGTTGAAAATGATCACCGGCTTGAAGACGTTCAGCTCGAAATGGCCGTTGCTGCCGGCGATGGTCACTGCAACATGGTTGCCCATGATCTCGGCCGCGACCATGGTCAGCGCCTCGCACTGGGTCGGGTTGATCTTGCCCGGCATGATCGACGAACCGGGTTCGTTGGCCGGCAGGGTGAGCTCGCCGATGCCGCTGCGCGGGCCGGAGCCCAGGAAGCGTATGTCGTTGGCGATCTTCATGGTAGCCGCGGCGCCGACGTTGAGCGCGCCCGAGGCGGCGATCAGCGCATCGTGCGCGGCGAGGCCGGCGAACTTGTTCGGCATGGTCACGAAGGGCTTGCCGGTGATCGCCGCGACCTCCTCGGCGAAGCGTTCGGCGAACCCCTTCGGCGCATTCAGCCCGGTGCCCACGGCGGTGCCGCCCTGGGCGAGCTGCCAGAGGTCGGGCAGCGAACGTTCGATCCCGGCGATCACGCCCCCGACCTGCGCGGCGTAGCCCGAGAATTCCTGCCCCAGGGTCAGCGGCGTGGCATCCTGGGTGTGCGTGCGGCCGATCTTGATGATGTCGGCGAATTCCTTCGCCTTGGTCTCGAGCGCATGCTTCAGGTGCGTCAAGCCCGGGATCAGCCGCCCCTCGAACTCGACCGCCGCGGCGATGTGCATGGCGGCGGGGAATGTGTCGTTCGACGACTGGCTGCGGTTCACATGGTCGTTCGGGTGGACCGGCGACTTGTCGCCCGGCTTGCCGCCGAGGATCTCATTCGCGCGGTTCGCGATCACCTCGTTGGCGTTCATGTTCGTCTGGGTGCCCGAGCCGGTCTGCCAGACGACGAGCGGGAAGTGGTCGTCGAACTTGCCGTCGATCACCTCCTGCGCGGCCTGGACGATGGCGTTGGCGACCGACTCGTCGAACGTGCCCAGGGCGAGGTTGGCCCGCGCCGAGGCCTGCTTCTGGATGCCGAGCGCGCGCACGAGAGGGATCGGCATGCGCTCGTCGCCGATCGGGAAGTTCTCGATGCTGCGCTGGGTCTGGGCGCCCCAGTACCGGTCGGCCGGGACGGCCACTTCGCCCATCGTGTCGGATTCGATTCGAGTGTTGTCAGTCATCGGGTCCTCCGCTGTCGGCGCGCATTATGGTGCCCGCCGCCGCTGGGTAAAGTCCCCTCGCGGGGCTATCGGGATTTTCTTTTCGGCTTTCCGGCCTGTGCCCGCTCGGCGGCGCCCAGCGCCATGTGCGCCCAGTCGCGCAGCTCGTCGACATCCTCGCTTGCGCTTTCGGGCAGCGTAAAATAGGACAGCGCGACCTGCTTGCCCGCGCGCGTATAGACGAACGGTTCGGAACCGGCTGCCGCGAACGCTGCGCGCATCGTGTCGTCGACCTTCAGGTAGAGGATGTCGTCTGCGATCAGCGCGAACATGACGCCGTCGCAGAAGATTCCCTGGCCGCCTAACATCCGGCGGATGCTGGCGCCGCGCGAAAACGGCTCGCCGACCCGGTCGAGCAGGTCGTCGATGTGGTCGGCGAAACCGCCCGGCTCCGGCATGATCGGGGTGTGCCGACGCTACTTGTTGCGGAACTGGTCGAGGTTGACGACCTCTGCGCCGTCTTTGCCGGTTTCGTTGTCGGCGGCTACGGGGCCGTCCGCGCCGGTGCTGTTGTCCGAAACGGGGACCAGGTCACCCTCCGGGCGCATCGCCGGCACCATCACGCCGCCGGTCTCGACGTTGAACTGGAGACCGAACTTCACCGACGGATCGACGAATGCGGAAAGGGCCGAATAGGGCACGTGCAGTTCGGCGGGCCGGTTCTTGAAACTCAGGGTGACCGAGAAATAATCCTCCTCGACCACCAGGTCCCAGAACTGGTGCTGGAGGACGATCGTCATCTCCTCCGGATACTGGTCCTGCAGATAGTCGGGGATCGAGACCCCCGGCGCCCGGGTGCGGAAGGTCAGGTAGAAATGATGGTCGCCCGGCAGCCCGACTTCGGCGGTCTGCGTCAACGCCTCGCGCACGACTCCGCGCAACGCGTTCTGCACCATCTCGTCGTATCGCATCTGATCGTCGGTCATGGGCTCGATGGAAGCGTGCTTTGCCGATGGGGTCAACTGACGCGCGAATATCGGGCAGGCGAGGCCCTAGTGCAACCATATGCCGTGGATAAAGGCGGAAGTGGGGGGCTTCTGTTGCCCGGTGCCCCCCGAACCGCGCTTATTACCGGTTATTAAGCGGCAACAGCGATGGGCTCAACATTGTCGTTGGCACCTGTGAATATGGCCCGATATCGGTGGTACCATGCCGGACGAAAGTTTAGCCTTTACGCGCCCGTCGATCCTGTTTCGCCCCCGTCTCGCTGGCGGCCGAAACCGCCGAAACCTGCGGGTAAATGGTGGAGGCGCCGGGTACTGCCCCCGGGTCCGAACGTTTATTGCGCAAAACGTTTATCGCCATAGTCGGGCGAACCCGACCCCGTATATATAGGTTGGATGGCCGGATTTCGAAAGTCCGCACGCCGTTATCCCCCGAAAACCCAGTTTTCCACACGCCGTCGCGATACCCCCGACTCGCCTTTGGGACTAGGTTTGGCGCTGCCATGCAGCAGTATCTCGACCTCATGCGCCATGTCCGCGACAACGGGCGCGAGCGCACCGACCGGACCGGCACCGGCACCCGCTCCATCTTCGGCCATCAGATGCGATTCGACCTGTCGGACGGCTTCCCGCTGGTGACCACCAAGAAGATTCACACCAAGTCGGTGATCCACGAGCTGCTCTGGTTCCTGAAGGGCGACACCAACATCGCCTACCTGAACGACAACGGGGTGAGCATCTGGAACGAATGGGCCGACGCGGACGGCGATCTGGGGCCCGTCTATGGCCACCAGTGGCGGTCCTGGCCCGCGCCCGACGGGCGGCGGATCGACCAGATCGCGAACCTGCTGGCGCAGATCCGGACCCGGCCGGATTCGCGCCGGCTCATCGTCAGCGCCTGGAACGTGGCCGATGTCGACGACATGGTGCTGCCGCCGTGTCACTGCCTGTTCCAGTTCTATGTCGCGGACGGCGCGCTGTCGTGCCAGCTATACCAGCGCAGCGCCGACATCTTCCTCGGCGTGCCCTTCAACATCGCGTCCTATGCGTTGCTGACCATGATGGTCGCTCAGGTCACGGGGCTTCGGCCGGGCGAGTTCATCCACACCTTCGGGGATGCGCATCTGTATCTGAACCATCTGGAGCAGGCCGACGCCCAGCTCGAGCGCACACCCTACCCGCTGCCGCGCATGATCCTGAATCCGCACATCGACGACCTGTTCGCCTTCACCTATGAGGACTTCACCCTCGAAGGCTACCGCTTCCATCCGCACATCCCGGCCCAGGTCGCGGTCTGAGGCCATGCGCGTCTCGCTGATCGTCGCCGTGGCGCGCAACGGCGTGATCGGTCGGGACGGCGATTTGCCCTGGCGGATTCCGGCCGACCTGCGCTTCTTCAAGCAGGTGACGATGGGCAAGCCGATCGTCATGGGGCGCAAGACGTTCGAATCGATCGGCCGGGCGTTGCCGGGGCGCACCAACATCGTGGTCACGCGCGATCCCGACTTCAATGCCGCCGACGTGCGCATCGCGCGCAGCCTCAAGGACGCGCTGGCCATCGCCGGCGACGCGGACGAGGCGATGGTGATCGGCGGCGCACAGATCTATGCGCTGGCGCTGCCGCGGGCCGATCGCATCTATCTGACCGAGGTCGACGCCGCGCCCGATGGCGATGTCCAGTTCCCGGTGCGCGATGCGGCGGCGTGGCGCGAGACGTCGCGTCGGCACCATGACGCCGAAGGTGAGACGCCCGGCTTCAGCTTCATCACCCTCGAACGGGTGGGTTGAGCGCTAGTTGGCGTCGCGCAAGCCCAGCCAGTTGCCATCGGCCGCGGCGATGTTGCCCGCCTTGTCGAGCGCCCAGCGGGCCCGCACGATCTTCGAATAGTTGAGGTAGAGCTTTCCGTCCCGGATCGTCCAGGCATCCGGATCGATGGAGGCCGTGTAGTTGTTGGCGACGGCCCAGGCGCAGTACCCGCCATATTGCGGCGCATACCTGCCGGGGTCGGCAACGAAGCGGTCGCGGTTGGCGGCCGAGGCGAAATGCCAGGTTGCGCCCTGATGCTCGGCGGAGAATTCCGAGTTCCCGCGCACGGCCTGCTCCTCGGTGAAGTACGCGACGGGGTCGTATCCGTGGATCGCGGCGCCATCTGCGCTGAACACGGGTTCGATCGCGCTCGCCGGGGAGGCGATGAGGATCGCGAGCACGACGAGGCCGAACGGCCGGAAACACTTGTACATGCCAAATCTCCATGCGTGTGGCGTATGCGAATAGAACACCGCAATCCGCAGCGGTATTCCATCGGCGTTGCGCGCGGTGGCGTGTGATCCCGGGGGAGGAAGGAAACCGCCGGACCGGGCGCGACGGCCCGTTGGGGGGGCAAGGAGGCCGGCGGCCTGTGGGGCAAGGCCCGTTTCCGGCCCGGCGGTTTCACGAGACGGGCGAGCTATGGCGCCCGCATCGGGATCAGACGTGGGGACGACCGGGCCGTTTGACAATCCCCCGCGCCGGGCAGCGCGCTGAAAAAGCCTTCAACTAAACGCGATCCGGGCGTGCGCTACTCGATCACGATCTTGGGGGCGTGCCGCGTCGCGCCGGAGACCTTCTGCAGGACCGCGCGCGCGATGGCGAGATAGGCTTGCGCATGCGGGCCGTCGGGCTCGCAGGCCGTGATCGGCTGGCCGGAATCGGACGTCACGCGGATGTCGATATTGAGCGGGATTTCGCCGAGGAAGTCGCACCCAAGCCGCGTAGCTTCGTCACGCGCGCCGCCATGACCGAAGATGTCGGTCCGTTCGCCGCATTTGGGGCATACGAAGGTGGACATGTTCTCGACGATGCCGAGGACGGGCACGTCGACTTTCGCGAACATGTTGATGCCCTTGCGCGCGTCGATCAGCGCGATGTCCTGGGGCGTCGAGACGATGACGGCGCCGGCCAGCGGGACCCGCTGCGCCATGGTGAGTTGCGCGTCGCCCGTGCCCGGCGGCATGTCGACGACCAGGACGTCCAGCGGCCCCCAGTCGACCTCGCGCATCATCTGTTCCAGCGCGCCCATCACCATGGGGCCGCGCCAGACCATCGCGGTGTCCTCGGGCACCATGAAGCCCATGGACATGACCTTGACGCCATGCGCCTCGAGCGGTGCGATCCGCTTGTCGGGCAGCGGCTTCGGCTTGTCGGTGATGCCGAGCATGCGCGGCAGCGACGGGCCGTAGACGTCGGCGTCGAGCAGCCCCACCCGCTGGCCCAGGCGCGCGAGCGCCACGGCCAGATTGACTGCCGTGGTCGACTTGCCGACGCCGCCCTTGCCGCTGGCGACCGCGACGATGGCACCGACCTCGGGAAGCAGGTCGCGCGGCGGCGCGCGGCGCGGTGCAGCCTGATTTGCCGGAGCGTCCGCCGGCGCCGGTTGCGCGGGCGCGGTGTTGTGGGCCGTCAGCACGGCGGTGACCGAAGAAACGCCGTCGAGCGCCAGCACGGCGCGCTCGGCGGCCTTGCGCAGGGGCTCCAGGCGCTCGGCATCGGCGGGGTCGATCTCGATCGCGAAGCCGACATTCCGATCCTTGATCACCAGCCCCGAGACCATGCCGCGGGCCACGATGTCGGTGCCGCTCACCGGATCGATTACAGTGGCGAGTGCGGAGTGGATCTCTTCGTGCGACAACGCCGCCATGGTTGAAAACTCCGTGTCGGTGGACAATATCGGTTGGACGGCTCGCCGGGGCGTGATCACGCCTTGCATCATGTTGTGATATAAGCCCCGGCAATAGATTTATAAACCCGGCGCAGTTGCCGAATGTCCCATCGGGGCGTGAACTCGGTTTCAGTGTCAGCAGACAGGCGAAGGAAGTTGCGATGCCTTGGAACAATCAGGGGGGCGGTGGCCCTTGGGGCGGCGGCGGTGGCGGCCCGTGGGGTGGTCAGCGCCCGCCCGGTGGCGGCGGCAGCCCGGGTGGCGGTCAGCCTCCCAACATCGAGGAGATGCTGCGTCGCAGCCAGGACCGGGTTCGCCGATTCCTGCCGGGCGGTTTCAGCAGTCCGGTGGGCATCATCATTATCGCGATCCTTGCCGGTATCTGGCTGCTGAGCGGCTTCTACCGGGTGCAGGAAAACGAGCGCGGCGTGCAGTTGCTGTTCGGCGAATGGAACGGGGACGTGACGGGGCCGGGCCTGCACTGGTGGCCGCCGGCACCTGTCGGCGAGGTGCTGACGCCGCCCGTGACCCAGATCAACCGGCTCAACATCGGTTTCCGTGATGCGTCCGACCTCGCCGGGCGGGGGCTTTCGCAGCGTGAACTCGACAGCGAATCCCTGATGTTGACGAGCGACCAGAACATCGCCGATCTCGATTTCACCGTGCAGTGGCGGATTTCGAACGCGGGCGAATACCTGTTCAACATCCGCGACCCGGAAGAGACGGTGAAGGCGGCGGCCGAGAGTGCCATGCGCGAGGTCGTCGGCCAGACGCCGCTGGATGACCTGCTGACCACCGCGCGCGAGGGCGTGCAGGCAAAGACAAGCGAACTTATCCAGCAGATTCTCGATTCCTACGGGGCCGGCATCCAGGTCGAGCGTGTACAGCTTCAGAAGACGGAAGCGCCGCCGCCCGTGATCGACGCCTTCAACGACGTCCAGCGTGCGCGCCAGGATCAGGAGCGCTTGCAGAACCAGGCCGAGGCCTACCGCAACCGGATCGTGCCGACGGCGCGAGGCGAGGCGGCCGGGATCGTCCAGGAAGCGACCGCGTATCGCGAACGGGTCATCAAGGAAGCCCAGGGCGAGGCATCGCGCTTCGACCAGATCTACGAGACCTACAAGGTCGCGCCCGACGTGACCCGCCGGCGTCTCTACATCGAGACGCTGCGCGACGTTCTCGAGAAGGCCGACAAGGTCATCATCGACGAAGGTGCGGAAGGTGAATCGGGCGTTGTGCCGTACCTGCCGCTCAACGAGCTCGGTCGCAACCGCAGCACGAGCACCGGAGGCCAGCAATGAGCCGCGCAAAACTCGCCATCATCGGTGGCCTTATCGTCGTCATCGGAATTCTGCTCAACTCGGGCCTGTTCACGGTCCGCGAGACCGAGCAGGTGCTCGTGCTGCAGTTTGGCCAGCACAAGCGGACCGTCCGCGACCCCGGTCTCCACTTCAAGGTGCCTCTGATCCAGGAAGCGGTGGCCTACGACAAGCGCGTGCTGAGTGTCGACCCCGATGCCGAGGAGATGCTGCTGCGCGACCAGAAGCGTATCCTCGTTGATGCGTTCGCGCGCTACCGGATCACGGATCCGCGCCGCTTCTTCCAGACGGTGCGCAACGAGTTCACGTTCCAGAACCGCTTCGGCAACATCCTGACCTCCACGGTCAAGGAGTTCGTCGCCCAGCGCAACCTCGAGGATTTGCTGTCCGAGCAGCGCAACGACGTCATGACGTCGATCCGCGATTCGGTGACGAAGAACGCCTCCGATTTCGGTATCGAGGTCGTCGATATCCGGATCGGCCGCTCGGAGCTGCCCGAGGCCGTATCGCAGACGGTGTACGAACGCATGCGCACCGAACGCGAACGGCAGGCGGCGCAGTTGCGCGCCGAGGGCGAGGAGAATGCCCGCCGAATTCGCGCCGAAGCCGACCGCCAGCAGGTGGTGATTGTGGCGGAGGCCCAGCGCGAGGCCGAGACGCTGCGCGGCGAAGGCGATGCGACGCGGAACGCGATCCTCGGCGAATCCTACGGCAAGGACCCCGAATTCTTCGAGTTCTTCCGCTCGCTGGGAGCCTATCGGGAGACGTTTGCGCGCGAGGGAACGACGATGGTGCTCTCGCCGACCAGCGACTTCTTCAAGTATTTCGGAAACCTTCAGGGTGGCACCGATCGGGTCATCGAACGTCGCCTTGAGCAAGGGCTTTCCAGCGAACGGCGCTAGGGGTACGCCTCGATGGGCGCACAACTCGGTCTCTGGGTGAGTTTCGCGCTGATCGGGTTCGGATTGATCCTGGTCGTCGAGGGGCTGATCTATGCGGTTATGCCGGAGACGATGAAACGCCTGTTGGTGCGCATGGTCGAAGTGCCGGTGCCCACGATGCGCACGGGCGGCATCGTCGCGGCAATTGCGGGCCTGGGACTGCTCTGGCTGCTCGGAACGATTTGAGGTTGATCACGCGATCGTCAGGAAATCGTGGTGCGATGCCCAATATGCGCCCGGCGGGCGCCCAAATCCGACCACGATTTCCGGTCATATCGAAATCCGGCGACAGGGGTTGTCGCCCTGCGGACGTACCGCGCCTTGAACGCTCCGATCCGGTCCCTCATATGATGGCCGGCCGGGTGCCGCGCAGCCGGTCGAACGCAGCAACGCATTAACGGGAGAATCGCAGATGTTTGCGAAAACGACCCCGCAAGGAACCGCACGGGCGGTCCGGTTCGACGGCCGGGCCTATGCGGCAGGCGCGTTCCTGCTTGGCCTGCTTCTGGCGCTCGCCATTGTCCTGGGCGCTCAGCCGGCGAGTGCGCGCGGCGCCCCCGAATCGTTTGCCGACCTTGCCGACAAGCTCCTGCCAAGTGTCGTGAACATCTCGAGCACGCAGGTCGTGCGCGAGGGGCGCGGCCCCGACATTCCGCAGGCGCCGCCGGGATCGCCGTTCGGCGACATGTTCCGGGACTTCTTCAACCGCAACCAGCAGGGAGCACCGCGCCGCGCGTCTTCACTGGGTTCGGGCTTCATCATCGACGCGGCCGGCCTGGTCGTCACCAACAACCATGTGATCGACGGTGCCGACGAGATCACCGTCACCCTTTCGGACGATTCCCAGCACAAGGCGACGCTCGTCGGACGCGATCCGAAGACCGACCTGGCGCTGCTGAAGATCGATGCGGGCCGCGCGCTGCCCCATGTCGAGTGGGGCGATTCGCGCGGTGCGCGCGTGGGCGACTGGGTGGTCGCGATCGGCAATCCGTTCGGCCTGGGCGGGACGGTGACCGCGGGCATCATCTCCGCGCGCCAGCGCGACATCAACCAGGGGCCGTATGACAGCTTCCTGCAGACGGATGCCTCGATCAATCGCGGCAACTCCGGCGGCCCGATGTTCAGCCTCGACGGCCGGGTCATCGGCGTGAACACCGCGATCTTCTCGCCGACCGGCGGCAGCGTCGGGGTCGGCTTCGCGATTCCCGCGTCGATCGCCGAGCGGGTGATTGCCCAGCTTCGTGACTTCGGCCAGACCCGCCGCGGCTGGCTCGGCGTGCGCATCCAGTCGGTCACCGACGAGATCGCCGAGAGCATCGGCCTCGGCAAGGCACGCGGCGCGCTGGTGTCCTCGGTCACCGAGAACGGACCGGCCGAGAAGAGCGGCATCAAGGCCGGCGACGTGATCCTGACCTACGACGGAAAGCCGGTCGCGAGCATGCGCGAGTTGCCGCGCATCGTCGCCGAGACCGACATCGGCAAGAGCGTGCCGGTCGAGGTCTGGCGCAACGAGCGCCTGCAGACCGTCGCGGTGCAAATCGGCGAGCTGGAGGAAGAGCAGCCGATCCTCGCCTCCTCGGGCCCGCGCGGCGAGGCGATCGAGCCGGAAGAGGCCGCGATCCACGAGCTGGGCGTGACCGTGACGTCGATCACCGATCAGATGCGCCAGCAGTTCGGCCTGCCCGACGATCTGCGCGGTGTCGTCATCACCGGCGTCGACCCGAACAGCGGTGCGGCCGAGAAGAGCCTGCTGCCGGGCGATGTGATCATCGAGGTTAGCCAGGAGGAGGTCAGCTCGCCGGGCCAGATCGCGGAGAAGATCCGCGAGGCCAAGGATGCCGACCGCAGTTCGGTCCTGCTCAAGATCAACCGCAACGGCGATCGCCGGTTCGTTGCCGTGCGAATCGACCGGTCGTGATGCGGGGCCTGTAACCCACCGGAATGACGGCGGCGGCACCTTCGGGTGGCGCCGTTTTTTCTTGGACCTTTGTCCGCCCCCTTTCACGCCCGGATGCAATGTGCGAAGACGGCGCGCAACCCATCGAGCCCGACGCCGACCGGAGAGACGGCCATGTCCGACCATCTTTTGCTTCCCTTCACCGGCCTGCGCCCGCGCCCGGAATCGGCCGCCGACGTCGCCGCGCCGCCCTACGATGTGGTCTCGTTCGCCGAGGCTGCCGAGCAGGCGGCGGGCAAGCCCTGGAGCTTCCTGCACGTCTCGCGGCCGGAGATCGACCTGCCCGCCGGCACCGACCCCTATTCCGCGCCCGTCTATGCCAAGGGCGCCGAGAACCTCGCGGCGATGGTTGCCGAGGGCGTGCTGATCCGCGACCCGGCGCCGAGCTACTACGTCTACCGCATCGTCATGGGCGATCACGTCCAGACCGGCCTCGTCGCCGCGACCCCGATGGCCGCCTATCTCGCGAACCGGGTGCGCAAGCACGAATTCACCCGGCCCGACAAGGAGGACGACCGGGTCCGCCAGATCGATGCCGTCGATGCCCAGACCGGGCCGGTCCTCGTGGTCCACAAGCCGGTTGTCACGGTGCGCGCGGCCCTCGACGAGATTACCGCCGGCACGCCGGCCTATGACGTCACCCGCCCCGACGGGGTGCGCCACACGGTCTGGGCGGTGACCGCGCGCGATGCCGTTGCGCGGGTCGCGCAGGCCTATGCCCCCGTCGACGTCCTCTACATCGCCGACGGCCACCACCGTTCCGCCGCGGCCGCGCGGGTCGCGGAGCTGCGCGACAAGCGCGGGAGCGGGTCGGATGCCCACCAGCGTTTCCTGATCGTCGCGTTCCCCGCCGACGAGCTGAACATCCTCGACTACAACCGTGTCGTGAAGGACCTGAACGGCCTGTCCGAGGACGACTTCCTCGCGCGGGTGGGCGAGGCGTTCTCGGTGTCGCGCAGCGACGGCCCTGCCAAGCCCGGTCGGCCGCACGCCTTCGGCATGTATCTGGCAGGGTCCTGGTACGCGCTCGAGGCGGCGTCGCCGCCGGGCGCGGATGCGCCGCCGCTCGACCGGCTCGATGTGAAGCTGCTGTCCGACCGCCTGCTCGAGCCCGTGCTCGGCATCGCTGATCCGCGCACCGATCCGCGGATCGACTTCGTCGGCGGCATACGCGGGCTCGCCGCACTCGAGGCGCGGGTCGACAGCGGCGACTGGGCGGTGGCGTTCGCGCTTTATCCCACGGGCATCGCGGACCTGATGGCGGTGGCGGATGCCAACGAGGTGATGCCGCCGAAATCGACCTGGTTCGAGCCCAAGCTGGCCGACGGCCTCGTGTCGTACCCGCTCGGCGACTGAGCAGGTGGCCGTGGCGGACGCGCCGGTCGTCGTCGCAGGCCCGACCGCCAGCGGGAAGTCGGGGCTGGCGGTCGAGATCGCCGAACAATTCGACGGCGAGATCGTCAACGCCGATTCCATGCAGGTCTATCGCGACCTGCGGGTGCTGACCGCGCGCCCCGATCCCGCAGAGGAGGCGCGCGTCCCGCACCGTCTCTACGGGTATCGCGATGCGGCCGAACCGGGCTCGGCGGCCGATTGGGCCAACGACGCGCTCGCGGCGATCGCGGAAATTCGCCGGGCGGGCCGGCGGCCGATCGTGGTCGGCGGAACGGGGCTATACCTGCGCACTCTGATGCAGGGCATTGCCCCGGTGCCGGAGGTTCCCGACGCGATCCGCGACCGCGCCCGGGCGCGCCGCCGGGAGATCGGCGACATGGCGTTCCACAATGAGCTCGCCACACGCGACCCGGTGATCGCCGAACGCCTGCATCCGGGCGACAGCCAGCGCGTCATCCGTGCCTGGGAGGTGTTCGAGGCCACGGGCCGCCCGCTGTCGCAATGGCAGGAGGCGCCGGCGACGGCGCCGGACCTGTCGTTTCGCATCGTCGTCCTGTTGCCGCCGCGCGACGAGCTCTATCGGGTTTGCGATGCGCGGTTCCTCGACATGCTCGCCGCCGGCGCGCTCGACGAGGTGGCGCGTCTGGCCGGTCGGGCGGCGGAAGAGGGGCTCGATCCCGCGCTGCCCATCTTCAAGGCGCTCGGCTTCACGCCGCTGGCCGCGCACCGGCGCGGCGAAATGACGCTCGATGCCGCGATCGGCCTGTCCCAGCAGCAGACGCGCAACTATGCCAAGCGGCAATATACCTGGCTTCGCCATCAACTGGACGATGGCGGCCAGGACCACCCGCGAAACGAGAAATTGGAATTATCTTTCGTTAAACGGGATGAAATATTTTCATTTCTGAGTTGACGGAGCCAATTTCTTTTCTTAAATTTCGCACGAGCCTGTGACGGTTGTCGCCCGAGGGTGATCGCTGCACGGCCGTTTTCTTGTGCCTGGCAAAAATCGACAGAACCGCCGGCCGTTCATGTCCCGCCTGTGCGGGCGGGTTGGGCTGGCAATCGACGGGCGTTTCGTCTATCTCGCCCGTCCCGGCGCTGCGGCGCCAGGCGAGGCGAAACGGCCAGACGGCCGAAAAACAAGAGTGGGAAAGGTGTGAGCGGATGTCCGGAACACGAATGAGCGGCGCGGAAATGGTGATCAAGGCCCTGGCGGATCAGGGGGTCGAGGTCGTCTTCGGTTATCCGGGGGGCGCAGTCCTGCCGATGTACGACGCGCTGTTCAAGCAGAATTCGGTTCGCCACGTCCTCGTGCGCCACGAGCAGGGCGCGGTGCACATGGCCGAGGGCTATGCCCGTTCGACCGGCAAGGTCGGCGTGGTGCTCGTGACCTCTGGCCCCGGCGCGACCAACGCCGTGACCGGACTCACCGACGCGCTGATGGACAGCATCCCCGTCGTCTGCCTGACCGGGCAGGTGCCGACGCACCTGATCGGCAACGACGCCTTCCAGGAGGCCGACACGACCGGAATCACCCGGCCGTGCACCAAGCACAATTATCTGGTGAAGGATGTCGACGACCTCAGCCAGGTCATGCACGAGGCCTTCTATGTGGCGTCGGCGGGCCGTCCGGGGCCGGTCGTGATCGACCTGCCCAAGGACGTCCAGTTCGCCGAGGGCGAGTACCATTCGCCCGAGAACGTCACGCACCGGCACTACAAGCCCCAGCGCGAGGGCGCGGACGCCGCCATCGAGGAGGCGGTCGAGCTGCTGGCCAACGCCAAGCGGCCGATCTTCTACATCGGCGGCGGATGCATCAATTCCGGCGCGCGCGCCTGCGAACTGGTGACCGAGCTGGTCACTGCGACCGGCTATCCCGCCACGACGACCATCATGGGGCTCGGCGCCTTCCCGGCCTCCTCGTCCCAGTGGCTGGGCATGCTGGGCATGCACGGCACCTACGAAGCCAACCTCGCCATGCATGGCTGCGACGTGATGGTGGCGATCGGCGCACGCTTCGACGACCGGGTGACCGGCCGCACCGATGCCTTCTCGCCGGGCTCGAAGAAGATTCAGATCGACATCGACCCCAGCTCGATCAACAAGAACATCGCGGTCGACGTGCCGATCGTCGGCGACGTCGCCAGCGTCGTCGAGGACATGCTCGAGAAGTGGAAGGCGCGCGGCGCCAAGCCGAACCAGAAGGCGCTGAACGGCTGGTGGAAACAGATCGAGGAGTGGCGCGCCGTCGACTGCCTGAAGTTCGACCAGGGCTTCGGGCCGAAGGACGAGATCAAGCCGCAGTACGCGATCAAGCGCCTGTATGAGCTGACCAAGGACATGGATGCGCGTGTCACCACCGAGGTGGGGCAGCACCAGATGTGGGCGGCGCAGTTCTATCACTTCGACAAGCCGAACCGCTGGATGACCTCGGGCGGGCTCGGCACCATGGGCTACGGACTGCCGGCGGCGATCGGTGTCCAGGTCGGCCATCCCGACTCGCTGGTTATCGACATCGCGGGCGAGGCCTCGACGATGATGAACATCCAGGAGCTGGGCACGATCGCGCAGTACAAGCTGCCGGTGAAGATTTTCATCCTGAACAATTACTGGCTCGGCATGGTGCGCCAGTGGCAGGAGCTGCTGCACGGCGCGCGGTACTCGGAATCCTATTCCGACGGCCTGCCCGATTTCATCAAGCTGGCCGAGGCGTACGGGATCACCGGCCTTCGCGCGACCCATCCCGACGAGGTGGACGACGTCATCAAGCAGATGATCGAGACGCCCGGGCCGGTCCTTGTCGACATGGTGGTGAACAAGGAAGAGAACTGCCTGCCGATGATCCCCGGCGGTGCGGCGCACAACGAGATCCTGCTGACCCTCTCCGATCAGCAGGAACAGCAGCAATCCGAAGAGGGGATGGTCCTCGTCTAGGCACGGCGACCTCGCGCGTTTCCCGGACCGGCCCCGACCTGAAAGCGATTTCGAGATGGCGAACAAGAACGATCCCATCGAGCGGCATGTGCTTGCCGTGCTGGTGGACAACGAACCCGGCGTGCTGGCGCGCGTCGTCGGCCTGTTTTCGGGCCGCGGCTACAACATCGAAACGTTGACCGTTGCCGCTGTCAGCGAGGACGAGACCTCGTCGCGGATCAACATCGTCACGTCGGGCACGCCGATGATCATCGAGCAGATCAAGGCACAGCTCGAACGCCTGGTGCCGGTGCGCGAGGTGCACGACCTCACCGAGGAAGGCCCGCATGTCGAGCACGAGGTGGCGCTAGTCAAGATCATGAACGACGGCCCGGAACGGCGCGAGGCGCTGCGCATTGCCGATATCTTCCGCGCGCGCGTCGTCGATACGGGGGTCGATTCATTCATCTTCTCGCTGACCGGTGGGTCCGAGAAGGTCGACAGTTTCCTGCAGCTGATGCGCAACCTCGGTGAGACCGAGATCGCCCGGTCGGGCGTGGTTGCGCTCGAGCGCGGTCAAAAGCACGGGACGCCGAACCTTGGTCCGGCGAGCGACGACGACTGATTTCGGGGCTGTGCGGCGTTGCCCGGTGGCGGGTGGCGCTGTAAAACCCCGGCCAACACCGGGTGCGGGTGGCCGCCCCGACATCAAAACCCAGCGGACTCAACACAGGGGACGAGAGCAATGCGCGTTTACTACGACCGCGACGCGGACGTGAATCTGATCAAGGGCAAAAAGGTTGCCATCATCGGCTTCGGCAGCCAGGGCCATGCCCATGCCATGAACCTCCGCGACAGCGGCGCGACCGACGTGGTGATCGCACTGCGCCCCGGCTCGGCGAGCGCGGCCAAGGCCGAAGCCGCCGGTTTTGAGGTCATGTCGTCGGCCGATGCGGCGAAGGTCTGCGACGTCCTGATGCTCGCCGTTCCCGACGAGCTGCAGCGCGACCTGTACTACGAGCACCTGCACGCCAATCTGAAGGAGAACGCGGCGATCGCGTTCGCGCACGGCCTTAACGTGCACTTCAACCTGATCGAGCCGCGCGCCGATCTCGACGTGTTCATGCTGGCGCCGAAGGGCCCGGGCCACACCGTGCGCGCCGAGTACGAGCGCGGCGCGGGCGTCCCGTGTCTGCTGGCTGTACACCAGGATTCGAGCGGCAACTGCCATGACATCGCGCTGAGCTATGGCGCGGCGATCGGCGGCGGGCGCGCGGGAATCATCGAGACGACCTTCAAGGAAGAGTGCGAGACCGACCTGTTCGGCGAGCAGACCGTGCTTTGCGGCGGTCTCTCGGCGCTTATCCAGGCGGGCTTCGAGACACTGGTCGAGGCCGGCTACGCGCCCGAGATGGCCTATTTCGAGTGCGTCCACGAGGTGAAGCTGATCGTCGACCTGATCTATGAAGGCGGGCTGGCGAACATGCGCTACTCGATCTCGAACACCGCGGAATACGGGGACTATACCCGCGGCCCGCGGATCGTGACCGACGAGACCAAGGCCGAGATGAAGCGCATCCTGGCCGAGATCCAGAACGGCCAGTTCTCGCGCGAGTGGATGCTGGAGAACGCGGTCGGCCAGACCTCGTTCAAGACGACCCGGCGCCTCCAGGCCGACCATCTGCTCGAGGAGACGGGCGAGCGGCTTCGCGGCATGATGCCGTGGATTGCCGAGAACGCCATGGTCGACAAGTCGCGCAACTGATTGCACGCGCAATCCGGACTCGGGACGCGGGCGTAACTTGCGCCCGCGTTCGTTTTTGCGCGGTTTGGTTAACAAAACCGTTGCGGTGCCCCACAAAAGCGCTCTAAAACAAGGGCGTAAGGGCGTTTTCTTTGCATACTGGTGTACACAACGTTCACCATTTGTTAACGGCTGCGCAGGGATTCTCTTCCTGCCGAGGTGGGGTTTCTGCCTTGCCGTTGTTGGGGAGATCGGCGGCGTGATTCACGTCCGTGCCACGATTGGAATGTTCGACGCTGCGGTCCGCAAGGACGGCGCGGCCCTGCGACTTAGGTGCCCCTGAACGGCAACAGACCGGATCGGCCTGTGTTTGTTCAGGGGGAATTTCACCAACCTAAGTCGAACAATCTAATTTGAGACAGGACGAATGACCGTCATAGACAACACAAAGGACTCTGCGGATTCCGCCGTCGACCGCGCGGACCCGAACTATGTTCGTATCTTCGATACGACCCTGCGCGACGGCGAGCAGTCGCCGGGCTGCTCGATGAATCTCGAGGAGAAGGTGCGCGTAGCGCTGATCCTCGAGGATCTGGGGGTCGACATCATCGAGGCCGGCTTCCCGATCGCGTCCAACGGCGACTTCGAGGCCGTGCGCGAGGTTGCGAACACCGTGAAGAATTCGAGCGTGGCCGGGCTCGCCCGCGCCGCGCACCAGGATATCGAGCGCGCCTGGGAAGCGGTGAAGGGCGCCGCGCAGCCGCGCATCCACACCTTCCTTTCGACCAGCCCGTTGCACATGAAGTTCAAGCTTCAGATGGAGCCCGAAGAGGTGCATGCGGCGATCATCGACAGCGTCAGCTACGCCCGGAACCTGTGTCCCGACGTCGAATGGTCGCCCGAAGACGGCTCGCGCACCGAGCACGATTTCCTGTGCCGTGTGGTCGAGAGCGCGATCCGTGCCGGTGCGTCGACCATCAACATCCCCGACACCGTGGGCTATGCGGTGCCCGATGAGTTCGCGGCGCTGATCGAGATGCTGTTCAACCGGGTGCCGAACATCGACAAGGCCGTGATCTCGGTCCACTGCCACAACGATCTGGGTCTGGCGGTCGCCAACTCGCTGGCCGCGGTCGGCGCCGGGGCGCGCCAGATCGAGTGCACCATCAACGGGATCGGCGAGCGTGCGGGCAACTGCGCGCTCGAGGAGGTCGTGATGGCACTGCGCACGCGCCAGGACGCGATGCCCTATACGACCGGCGTGGAGTCGAAGGTGATCACGCGCGCGAGCCACCTGGTCTCGACGATCACCGGCTTCAACGTGCAGCCCAACAAGGCGATCGTCGGTGCTAACGCCTTCGCGCACGAGTCCGGCATCCATCAGGACGGGGTTCTCAAGAACGCCCAGACCTATGAGATCATGACGCCGGAATCGGTCGGCCTGAACCAGTCCAACCTGGTCATGGGCAAGCATTCGGGCAGCCACGCGTTCCGCGAGAAGCTCAAGGAGCTGGGCTACGACAATCTGGGCGACAACGCGGTGCGCGACGCGTTCCAGCGGTTCAAGGACCTGGCCGACAAGAAGAAGGAACTCTTCGACGAGGACCTGGTCGCCCTGGTGGACGATACGATCCAGCACGAGACGGACCGGGTGCGGTTCGTCTCGCTACAGGTGCGTGCCGGCTCGAAAGGGCCGCAGGAGGCCGATCTCGAACTGGAAGTCGACGGCGAGATCATGTCGACGACGGCGCGGGGAAACGGCCCGGTCGACGCGACGTTCAACGCGATCGGCGCGCTGTTCCCCCACGAGGCGAAGCTGCAGCTCTATCAGGTCCATGCCGTGACCGGCGGCACCGACGCCCAGGCGGAGGTGACCGTGCGGCTCGAGGAGAACGGCAAAACGGTCAACGGGCAGGGCGCCGATGCGGACACGCTCGTCGCCTCGGCGCGCGCGTATCTGCACGCGCTGAACAAGATGCTCGTGAAGCGAGAGAAAACCGCGCCGGCGGCACTGTCGGCATAGTGGGTAACCAGGGCGGGACCTGAGGGTCCCGCCCGGGTCCCGCCCGGATCGTTCGGCGCGGGATCGAACAGATGAGGCGAGGCTCGGATCATGTTGTCGCGAATTATGGGTGCGCTTTCGGCCGACATGGCCATCGATCTGGGCACCGCCAACACGCTGGTCTACGTCAAGGGCCGCGACATCGTGCTGAACGAGCCCTCGGTCGTCGCGATCGCGGAGTCCAAGGGCAAGAAGAAGGTGCTCGCGGTCGGCAACGAGGCCAAGCAGATGCTTGGCCGCACCCCCGGCAACATCCAGGCCATCCGCCCGCTCCGCGACGGTGTCATCGCCGACTTCGAAGTCGCGGAAGAGATGATCAAGGAATTCATCCGCAAGGTGCACAACCGGCGTGGCTTCTACAGCCCGCAGATCGTCGTTTGCGTGCCGTCGGGCTCGACCGCGGTCGAGCGCCGCGCGATCCAGGAATCGGCGGAGAGCGCCGGTGCGCGGCGGGTCTGGCTGATCGAGGAGCCGATGGCCGCGGCGATCGGTGCGGGTCTGCCGGTCACCGAGGCGACCGGTTCGATGGTCGTCGATATCGGCGGCGGCACGACCGAGGTGGCGGTGCTCTCGCTCGGCGGCATCGTCTATTCGCGCAGCGTGCGCGTCGGCGGCGACAAGATGGACGAGGCGATCATCGGCTACATCCGCCGCAACCATAACCTGCTGGTCGGCGAATCCAGCGCCGAACGCATCAAGAAGGAAATCGGCTCGGCCTGCCCGCCCGAAGACGGCGAGGGCCGGACGATGGAGATCAAGGGCCGCGACCTGATGAACGGCGTGCCCAAGGAAATCATCATCACCGAGCGGCAGATCGCCGAGAGCCTCGCGGAGCCGATCGGCGCGATCATCGACGCGGTGAAGGTGGCGCTCGAACACACGGCGCCGGAACTGGCGGCCGACATCGTCGACAAGGGTATCGTGCTGACCGGCGGTGGTGCGTTGCTCGGCAATCTCGACTACGTGCTGCGGCATGCGACCGGCCTGCCGGTCTCGATTGCGGACGACCCGCTGACCTGCGTGGTCCGCGGCACGGGCCGTGCGCTCGAAGAATTCAAGAAGCTCAAGGATGTGCTGGTCAGTATGTACTGACCGCGCGCCGGAGCGGCTCCGGAAACCCTGGTGACGGGATAGTCAGGTGGCGAAGCGGAACGCGAATGTATCTGTTGCCGGATCGGCGGTGCCGATCCGCATCTGGATGCAGCGCTTCGCGTTCATCGGCCTGTTCGCGCTCGCCTTTGCGCTGATGCTGCTGAGCAAGGCCGAGACGGGCGCGCTGCAGCGTGTCCGTGTCGCCATCGTCGATGCCACGGCCCCGATCCTCGAGGTGATGACGCGTCCTGTCGAGGCGGGCGAAAACGCCGTCGCGTCGGTCGAGAATTTCTTCCTGGTCCATTCCGAGAATGCGCGGCTGCGCGAGGAGAATGTCCGGCTGCTCGGCTGGATGCAGACCGCCCGGCAACTCGAGGTCGAGAACGCGACCCTGCGGGCCCAGCTCGAATTCGTCCCCGAGGCGACACCGCGCGCGATCACCGCACGGGTGGTCGCCGATACGGGTGGCGCCTTCTTCCACAGCCTGCTGATTAACGCCGGCGCCCGGAACTTCGTGCGACGCGGCCAGGCCGTCGTCGCCCAGGGCGGGGTCGTCGGGCGGATCGCCGAGGTGGGCGAGCGGTCGGCGCGCGTGCTGCTGCTGACCGACCTCAACTCGCGAATTCCGGCGATCGTCGAATCCACCGGCGATCGGGTCATCGTGTCGGGCAACAACTCGCCGTGGCCGACCCTGACCTACCTGTCGACCAGTTCGCCGGTGTCGTCGGGCGATCGGGTGCTGACGTCGGGGCATGGCGGCGTCTTTCCGCCGGGTCTGGTGATCGGCACCGTGTCGGAAGCGACCGAAGCAGGCATCACGATCCAGCCGACGGTCGGACTGTCCCGGCTGCGCCAGGCGCGGATCCTCGACTACGGCGTCAACGGAATCCTGCCGGCACCCGAGGAGGTGCCTGCGGCACCGCGTGCGGTGCCGGAGGACCTCAAGTGAACAGCGTTGGGTTCGCCATGCTTCGCGACGGTGCGCGCAAGGCCGTCCCGGCCCTGACGACCTTGTTCCTGCTGCTGTTGGCACAGCTTCCGTTGCCCTTGCCCTTCTACCCCGACATTGCGCCGGTCCTGCCGCTGATGGCCGTCTACTACTGGGTCGTGTTCCGGCCCGACCTGATGCCGCGGCTGCTGGTCTTTGCCGTCGGCATCGTCCACGACGCCCTGGCGGGTGCGCCGTTCGGGCTGACGGCGGCAATCCTGTTGCTGACGCACGGCTTCGTGCTCAGTCAGCGCCGCTTCTTGGTCGGCAAGCCGTTCTGGATCTTCTGGAGCGGTTTCGCGATCGTCGTGCCCGTCTCGGCATTGCTGTCCTGGATCCTTGCATCGGTGTTGCGCGGGGCGTTCCTGCCGACCGATGTGGTGTTTGTGGGCATCTTCATGACGGTCGTCACGTTCCCGGCCGTCGCCTGGCTGCTGCTGCGCAGCCAACGCTGGCTGGTCGGGCCGCTGGAGCCGGCATGAACACGCGCGACAACGATCGCCAGCGTCAGTTCACGCGCCGCGCGGCGCTGCTGGCGGGCGGCCAGTTTGCTCTGCTCGCCGGGCTGGTCGGCCGGATGTACTACCTGCAGGTCGTCGAGTCCGAGCGCTACCATATGCTCGCCGAGGAAAACCGCATCAACATGCGGCTTCTGCCGCCCTCGCGCGGCCGCATCATCGACCGGTTCGGCGTTCCCGTCGCGGTCAATCAGCAGAACTATCGCGTGCTGCTGAAGGCCGAGAACGCGCCCGATGTCGAGGCCGTGCTCGATCGCCTGGCAATGATCATTCCGATCACCGCCGACAACAAGTTGCGGATCATGAAGGAGGTGCGCCGGCGCAAGAAGTTCGTGCCGGTGACGGTCCGCGAATTCCTCGATTGGGAGGATGTGGCGCGCGTCGAGGTGAACACGCCCGACCTGCCCGGCGTCGACATCGACGTGGGCGAGCGCCGCTTCTATCCCAACGGGAATGCCGCCGCCCACGTGCTCGGCTATGTCGGCGCGCCGCGTCCGCAGGACCTGACCGAAGACCCGCTGCTCGAACTGCCAGGGTTCCGCATCGGGCGCAACGGCATCGAACGTGCCTTCGACATGCCGCTGCGCGGCAGCGCGGGCGCAAGCCAGCTCGAGGTCAACGCCGTCGGCCGCGTGATCCGCGAGCTCGACCTGCAGGAAGGCGACCCCGGACAGGATGTGGTCCTGACCCTGGACATGGCGCTGCAGAACGCGGCGATGCGGAGTCTCGTCGAGGAATCGGGCGCGGTCGTCGTGATGGACGTCAAGACCGGCGGCCTGATCGTCCAGGCCTCGACCCCGAGCTTCGACCCCAACGCCTTCATCGAGGGGCTGAGCCCGGCCCAGTGGCGCACGCTGGCCGACAACGAGCGTGCGCCGCTGCGCAATAAGGCGATCGCCGGCGAATACGCTCCGGGCTCCACCTTCAAGATGATGGTGGCGTTGGCCGCCCTCGACGAGGGGCTGATCACGCCCGGCACGAGCTTCTTTTGTCCTGGGTTCCTAGAACTCGGCGATGGCAAGTTCCACTGCTGGCGCCGGCACGGCCACGGACACGTGGCGCTCGATCGGGGCATCTCGGAATCCTGCGACGTGTACTTCTACGAGGTCGCACGCCGGGTCGGTATCGACAAGATCGCGCAGATGGCCAACCGGTTCGGCCTCGGCACCGAGCTGGGGCTCGACATGCCGGGCGAGCGCGCCGGCCTGATGCCGACGAAGGCTTGGAAGCGCGCCGTGATCGGTCAACCCTGGGTGCTGGGCGAGACGCTGGTGGCGGGCATCGGGCAGGGCTTCGTGCTCTCCACACCGCTGCAGCTCGCGACCATGACGGCGCGGATGGCGAATGGCGGCAGGGCGGTCGTCCCGCACCTTGCGCGCGACGTGGTGGTGCGCGGCCAACTCGCCTCGCGTGCGGCGGTGGAACCGGCGCCCCTGGGCATCAAGCCGCAGAATCTGCGCGCTGTGCTCGATGCGATGGCCATGGCCGTCAACGACCCGCGCGGCACCGCCTATGCGTCGCGGCTGACCCTGCCGGGGATGTCGATGGGTGGCAAGACGGGAACGGCGCAGGTCCGCCGGATCACCCAGCGCGAGCGCGACGAGGGCATCCGCAAGAACGAGGATTTGCCCTGGCGGTTCCGCGACCACGCGCTGTTTGTCGGATACGCCCCGGTCGAGACCCCGAAATACGCCATCGCCGTCGTCGTCGAGCATGGCGGCGGCGGATCGTCGGTGGCCGCGCCGATCGCGCGCGACATCATGACCGCAACCCTCGACCGCGATCCGGCCCGGCTTGCACCGGGCGCCAACGTGGCCGGGTTGCGCGCGCCCGGCAGCCAGGACACCTGAGATGGCACGCACGACCGGCGGTATCGGGGCGGCGCGCCTCTCGATCGGGCAGAAGCTCCTGCACCTGAATTGGGATCTGGTGCTGCTGATTGCGCTGACCGCGTCTGTCGGCTTTGCCATGCTCTATTCCGCGGCGAACGGCCAGTTCGACCCCTGGGCGTCGCGCCAGATCGCCCGCTTCGGTGTGGGTGTCGCGCTGATGCTCACCGTCGCGGTGATCGATGTGCGCATTTGGCTGCGCGCCGCCTACCCGGTCTATGGGCTGTGTCTCGGCCTGTTGGCTGCGGTCGAGATCATGGGCTCGATCGGCATGGGAGCGCAGCGCTGGCTCAATCTCGGCTTCTTCCAGCTACAACCGTCGGAAGTCATGAAGATCGCCGTCGTGCTGGCGTTGGCTCGCTGGTTCCATGGGCTCGACACCGATGAAGCGGGGCGGCTTCGCAACCTCGTGGCGCCGGCGCTGCTGGTGTTGGCGCCAATGGCGCTCGTCCTACGCCAGCCCGACCTGGGGACCGCCGGCGTGGTCGCGCTGGTCGGCGCGGCGATGTTCTGGATCGGCGGCGCACGGCTCTGGCAGTTCGCGGTCGTCGGGGCCGCCGCGGCCGCGGCGGTGCCGCTGGGCTGGCAGTTCTTGCACGCCTACCAGAAGCAGCGGATATTTACCTTCCTCAACCCCGAGACCGATCCGCTGGGGGCCGGCTATCACATCCTGCAGTCGAAGATCGCGCTCGGCTCGGGCGGCATGTTCGGAAAGGGCTTTCTTGAGGGCAGCCAGAGCCACCTGAATTTCCTGCCCGAGAAGCAGACCGACTTCATCTTCACCATGTTGGCGGAGGAGTTCGGTCTGGTCGGCGGCGTCGGCCTGCTCGGCCTGTATGCGCTGCTGATCGCCTACGGCATCTATGTCGCGCTGCGCTGCCGCAGCCAGTTCGCCCGCCTTCTGGCAATGGGCGTGACGGTGAACTTCTTCCTCTATGTCTTCATCAACATCGCGATGGTGATGGGCGTGCTGCCGGTCGTCGGCGTGCCGCTGCCGCTGATCTCGTACGGCGGCACGGCAATGCTGACGGTGCTGATCGGCTTCGGCCTGCTGATGAGCTGCTGGGTCCACCGCGACACCTACATCAACAAGCGCGGCGGCGCGATGTAGGGTGCGGAAATCCGCCCTTCGCAACTCGACAAGCCCGGATGCGGGTGCTATATCCGCGCCGCTCTTTGGGGCACGGTGGGCGCATAGCTCAGTTGGTAGAGCAGCTGACTCTTAATCAGCGGGTCCAAGGTTCGAGTCCTTGTGCGCCCACCATCGTTTTCCCCGACATTTACTGCCCGACATGCGCGAAGTTCGCGTGGGCGCTCACCTTCCAGGCGCCACCGATCTTGCGGAACACCGTCATGCGCGGCGCACGCCTTGTGACCGCCTGGCCGTCGATCGTTTCGGAAATCTCCAGGAAGTAACGTGTCACCATCACGTCGCCGTCGCCCGTGGCGACGATGTCCGTCAGCGTGTAGTTCGGCCGGGCATTCACTGAAGTAGCGCCGCGGCCGGCATAGCCCGCCCGGTCGTAGCCGACGCCGTTCGAGCGCATGATCTGGAATTCGGGCACGAGCAGCGGTGCCACCGTGTCGGGGCCGGCGATCACGCCCTCGACGAAGGCTGCGATGTTCGCGCGCGCCGCCTCGCTCAGATGTCCGTCGGCCAATGCCGGTGCGCGCGCGAACGCAACGCCGGCGGCGAGGATGGCGACGCCCGCGAGCGTCCGCATGGTGTTTGCTTTCATCGTGTTGTCTCCGGATTTGGCGAGCGGCAGGCATGTTCGTCAATGTGGTGCCGGAACGCCATAGCAAACCGGCGCTTTTCGCCCGTCGGCGAGGGGCCTACGATGCATCCGGCACCGGAAGGCATCCATGATCCGCTTCGCACCCAATTTCTATCATCTGTTCCTCGAGCTGCCGGCACGCGAGCGCTTCGCGGCGGCGGCCAGGATCGGCTGCACCGCGGTCGAGTGGCACTTTCCCTATGAAATCCCGAAGGCGGAACTCAAATCGATCCTCGACGATCACGGCCTCGAATTCACCTATTGCGTGGTGCCCGCCGACTGGGACGCGGGCGTGCGCGGGCTGGGGGCACAGCCGGGTAAGCAGGACGAGTTCCGCCGGGCCGGCGAGCAGGCGCTCGAATACATCCAGCATTGCGACTTCTACTCGATCAATGTCGGCGCCGGCCCCGTGCCGCCGGGCGAGACCCGGGAGCGCTGCGTCGACACCTATATCGAGAACCTGGCCTGGATCGCCGATGCCGCGGGCGACCACCGCTGCAAGTTCCTGCTCGAGCCGGTGACCGCGCGCCGCATCCCCGACTGGGCGATGCAGACCATGGAACAGGCGCGCGACATCGTGAATGCCGTCGGGCGGCCCAATGTCGGGCTGGTCTACGACACCTATCACATGCGCTACGAGGAGACGGGCACGCTTTGCGACATCATGGACGAGTACTGGCCGCAGATCGGCTACGTCCAGATCGGCAACCCGCCCGACCGCCACGAGCCGGGGGTCGGCGAACTCGACCTGATCTGGCTGGCGCGGCGGGCCGTCGACAAGGGGTATGCGGGCGCGATCGGCATGGAACTCGATCCCTCGATGGACACCTGGTCGAGCCTGCTGTGGATGAACGCGCTGAGCTACAACGTCGATCCGGAAAACCGGCTCTGATCGGGCCGTATAACAGGAGGTGCAGCATGGGCAAGCTTTCAAAACTACTGGCCATCGCCGTCCTGGCCATGGCCTGGCACGGCACGGCGTCGGCGGAACTGGCCTCGCCCTAGGGCCAAGTTGTGCTGACCATCGGCGGCGCCGTGTCCAACGCCAACCGCGGCGCGCCGGATCACTTCGCGGCGTCGTTCACCAAGACGCTCGAATACGAGTACAGCAAGGCGGCCGCGTTCGACGTCGCCATGCTCGAGGCGCTGCGAACGGTGAAGGTCACGATCGGGGCCGCGCCGTGGCCGCGTGCGATCACCCCAGAGGGGCCGCGCCTGGCTGACGTGCTGGCGGCGGCCGGCTGGGACGGGACCAGCATCACCGCCGTCGCGCTGGACGGGTTCGCTGTGGAGATTGCGGCGGCCGATCTCGACGCCCACGAATGGATCGTCGCGGTGAAGGGCGATGGCGCGTACCTGCCGATGGGCGGGCGCGGCCCGGTGTGGATCTTCTACGACGTGCCCGGCGGCAAGGGGACGGCCGAGGACGAGGCGCGCTGGCCCTGGGCTTTGTTCTATATCCAGGCCGAGTAGCCACGCTCCACGAAGCCAAACGCAAAGGGCCCCGCGAAAGCGGCGCCCTTCGGCTTTGTGGCGAAGACGCGAGGCCTAGCGCGCGAGGAACGCCGTGATCTCTTCCTTGAGCGCGTCGGCCTGGATCGACAGGTTGTTTGCGGCCTCCTGGACCGACCCGGCGAGTTCGCGGGCCGTCGAGACACCGCCGCTCACCCCGGTCACGTTCTAGGAGACCTCCTCGGTGCCCTGCGAAGCATGCTGCGCGTTCGAGGCGATCTCGCGGACGGCGGCCGTCTGCTCCTCGACCGCCGAGGCGATCGTGGTCGAGATTTCCTCGATCTGGGCGATGATGCCGCTGATCGCCTGGATGCCCTCGATCGTGCTGCCGATCTCGGTCTGGATCGTCGAGATCTGTTCGGTGATCTCGTTGGTCGCGCTGGCCGTCTGGTTGGCGAGCGACTTGACCTCGGACGCGACGACCGCGAAGCCCTTGCCGGCCTCGCCGGCACGCGCCGCCTCGATGGTGGCGTTGAGCGCCAGCAGGTTGGTCTGGTCCGCGATGTCCTTGATCAGTGTGATGACCTCGCCGATCCGCTCGGCGGCGGTCGCCAGCGCCTCGACCTTGGCATTGCTTTCGTATGCCCGCGTGACTGCGGTGCGGGTGACGTCGTTGGCTGTCGAAATCTGGCGGCTGATGTCCTCGAGCGTTGCCGAAAGCTCCTCGGTCGCGGCCGCCACGGTGGCGACGTTGGCCGAAGCTTCCTCGGTCGCCGCGGCAACCGCCGAGAGCTGGGTCGAGGCATTTTCCGATGTCTGGGTGAGTTCGTCGGCGTTGCCGCGAAGCTGCTCGGCGGCCGACGAGACGGTGCTCGTGATGTCACTGACCGAAGCGGCGAGCGCTTCTTCCTGGGTGATGAACGACCAGCTCACCATCGGGCCGATGTAGTAGCCGCTGTCATCGATGATTGCGGCAACATCGAGCGAGAGCGTCTCGACGCTCGTCTTGTTGGCGTAGTTGATCTCGAAGGTCTCGGTGTCGCACATCATGACGTTGATCGGCATGTTGTCGACCATGCGCTTCAGCCGCTCGCGCTCGGTCACAACCGTCCAGGACAGCATCAGGGCACCCACTTTCCTGCCTTTTTCGGGGACTGCGGCGACGTTGAGTTCGAGGAGCTCCGGTCCCAGGCGGATGATCGCATGATGGGGCAGGTTCGCCTCGGGATCGGACAGCAGGTGGCGCTGCATCTCGGGCTTATTGTGAAACACGTCGATCGTCTGGCCGACGATGGTGTCTCCATTGACGCCTTCGGGGAGCAGGTGCACCAGCGAGTCGAGCGTCTCGCGGCTCTTTTGGTTGGCATAGGTGATCTTGAACGTCTTCGGATCGCAGGTCAGCACGTTGACGGGCAGGTGATCGAGCATCGATTTCTCGATCGAGCCGATCCGGCGGGTTCGCGATTTGGCGGCCGCGCGCTGCGGCTTGCTGTGCTTGGTTTCGTGGTCGTACGCGACTGACATTTTTCGGCTGCTCCACCAGCTTGGTTGTTGGGTTGTGACCCGGGCAACGACTCAAGACCCGAGTCCACGTCCGTCCAAATTTGGGCGCACACGGTTAAAAATCGTTAAATGACGATCGAAAAATGCCCGGTTCGTGTGCGTTACGAGCCAGTGTGGAAGCAGGGTTGTCCTGTCAATCGAGACGCGGCGAGCATCACGCGCAAAAGCGCCTCTTTCACTATAGGAACACGTTCCACTATCCTATAATTCGACAATCAAACATGCCGGTGCCTGGCGGTTCCGGTGAAAGCGCCGCCCGATGACGGGCGGTCAATTTTGCGTATCGGGGAGAGATTCGATGGCGAAGAAGAAGACACCTTATCAGGACGCACAATCCTGGACCGACGTGCGCGACGGCATGCGCATCGACTGGGACGTGCCGATCGAGATGGATGACGGGCTCGTGCTGCGGTGCGACGTCTTCCGTCCGATCAAGGACGGCAAGTATCCGGTCATCATGACCTACGGGCCGTACGGCAAGTTCCTGCACTTCGACGACGCCTATCATGACCAGTACGAGCGCATGCTCGAGGACTTCCCCGAGATCGCCGCCGGGACCAGCGAGAAGTACCAGAACTGGGAGGTCGTCGACCCCGAGCGCTGGGTGCCCGACGACTATGTCTGCATCCGCGTCGACGGCCGCGGCACCGGCCGCTCGCCGGGCGTGATCGACATCTGGTCGCTGCGCGAGGCGCAGG
>JAYOFO010000027.1:0-31287 GCA_038117265.1 Rhodospirillaceae bacterium | reverse complement strand
GTGCCGCAGCGCCCGACGACGGCGATCCTGCCGCCGCGCCGCCGGTCGCGCCCTTGCCGGCAGCGGGCCCGGCCAGCAGCCGGTCGAGGTCGAGCTGCGCGAGGTTCAGGACGATGTCGATCCGGGGCGTCTCACCAAGCGCCACCTGGACGGCGCCGGTCGCCGAATCGTCGCCGATGCGCACCGCCAGATCGTTGAGCGAGATCGCCTCGCCGTTGGCGTCGAGCTTGCCCTCCAGTTCGAGCGGTTTGCCGCGCAACGCGCCGGGCGCCGCGGCCCCGGAAACATCTGCAATCGTGGCGGAGAGATCCGCCGCCTTGAGCGCCACCTGGCCCGACATGCGGGTCGCCTCCGGCGCGCCCGAAAGCACACCCGAGTAGGAAAGCGCCGCACCGCCGGCCGACACCTTCACGTTGACGGGTGTCGCCTTTTCTTCGACGAACGCACCGATCGCGACGTCGAGATTCACGGGAAAGCCCTGGGCGATGAGGGAACCGTTGCCCCGGAACGGCCCCTGGAGGCTCTCGGCGCCGAGCGTCATGTTGAGTTTTTCGATCCGCTGGTCGCCGTCGGGGGTCCGATAGGTCAGCGTTCCCTCGCGAATCACCACGTCGTCGAGGCGCACCGAGGGTGCGGCCGACGGTTCCTTGTCGTCGCCCGTGCCCGAATCGCTCGCCGCCTCCGCGCCGGACGCGGGCGCGAATGTCCAGTTGTTGGAGCCGTCGGCAAACGTTTCCAGGACGATCTCGGGCTCCCACAGCACGATCCGGCTGACCTGCACGTTCGCCGAAAGGAGGGGGAACAGTGCCACCTCGACGATCGCGGTGCGCAGCCGCACCATGTCGGCGACGCTTCCGCCCTGGGCGTTCGAGAGCCGCACCCCCGACGCCGTGACCCCGGGGGACGGCAGGACGCGGAAGTTCAGGCTGCCATCGATGGCGAGTTGCCGGCCGGTCGCCTTCTCGACCTCCGCGGAAATGTCCTGCTTGATCGATTCCGCCGGAATGAACTGGGGGCCGATGAACGCCGCCGCGACGAGCACGGCAAGGACGACGACAGCGCCAACTAGGATCTTTCGCACGGGGAAACGCCTCTCCTGAAATCGCTGTGCGGCCACGGTCGAATGCGGATCGCAACGCCGGTGTCATGCCCGGTTCTCGCAGCATGATTAAGCTAGTTCAACGCTCAAGACCGCGCAAACCGCTCGCACAGATATAGGAACCCGTTTCGGCTGGCGAAGATGTGACGGCGCGCACAGTTTGGTGACCGGGCGTTCCGTGGCAGCCTGCGGACATGTCATTCGCACGCAGGGCCATGATCGCCGCCGCGGCCGGGATTGTCGCGCTTGGAACCGCAATGGCGCGCGCCCAGGAACCGGCTCCCGAGGACGCGACCGGGCGCACCGCAAAGCCGCTCGTCTCGGCCGAGCGACACATGGTCGCGGCCGCCCACCCCGACGCGGTCGACGCCGCACTCGCGATGCTGCGCAGCGGTGGCAGCGCCGCCGACGCTGCGGTCGCCGCACAACTCGTCCTCAACCTCGTCGAGCCGCAGAGTTCGGGGATCGGCGGCGGCGCCTTCGCCCTCCATTACGACGCGCCGTCGGGCACCCTCACCACCTATGACGGGCGCGAGACGGCCCCCGCCGACGCGGACGGCGACCTGTTCCTCGGGCCCGACGGCGCCCCCGTGCCGTTCGCGCAGGCAATGGTCGGCGGCCGTGCGGTGGGCACGCCGGGGACCGTGGCACTGCTGGCACGGCTCCATGCACGGCACGGCAGGCTGCCGTGGGCAGACCTGTTCGCGCCGGCCATCCGGCTCGCGCGCCAGGGCTTCACCGTGGGGCCGCGGCTGGCCGCGATGCTCGCCGGCCCGCGGGGCGAGCCCCTGCGCACCTACCCCGAGGCACGCGCCTACTTCTTTCCCGACGGCATCGCCCTGCCGGCGGGCAGCCGCCGGACGAACCCCGCCTTCGCCGACACGCTCGAGGCCATCGCGGCCGGCGGCGCGGCTGCCTTCTACGAGGGCCCGATCGCCGCCGACATCGTCGCCGCCGTCCGCACGGCCGCGGGCAATCCCGGCCGGCTGTCCCTGTCGGACCTCGCGGATTACCGCGTCATCGAGCGCGCACCGGTGTGCCGCCCCTACCGCACATGGCGCGTGTGCGGCATGGGGCCGCCAAGCTCGGGCGGCATCGCCGTCGCCCAGATCCTCGGGGTGCTGGAGGGCTTCGATCTGCCGGCGCGCGGGCCGAACGACCCGGCGAGCTGGCACCTGATCGCGGAAGCCTCGAAGCTCGCCTTCGCCGACCGCAACCGCTATGTCGCGGATTCCGATTTCGTCGAGGTTCCCCGGGACGGCCTGCTCGACCCGGCATATCTCGCCGCGCGCGCCCGCGAGATACGACCCGACACGACGCTCGCACCGCCCGCAGCCCCGGGTGTGCCGCGCGGCGCGGCCCGCGAGCCGCCGGCCTCCGACCGCGCACGGGGCCGTCCGGGCACCAGCCATATCGCGATCGTCGACGATGCGGGCAATGCCGTGTCGATGACGACGACCATCGAGGGCGCGTTCGGCGCGCAGCTGATGCTGCGCGGCTTCCTACTCAACAACGAACTCACCGACTTCGCCTTCGCCCCGTCGCGCGACGGACGGCCCGTCGCCAACCGGGTCGCGCCCGGTAAGCGCCCGCGCAGCTCGATGGCGCCCACCATGGTCTTCGGCGAGGGGGACACGCTGCGCCTGGTGATCGGTTCGCCCGGCGGCAGCCGGATCATCGGCTATGTCGCAAGGACCCTCGTCGCCGTCCTCGACTGGGGCATGGATGTCCAGCGGGCCATCGACCTGGGCCATGTGGTCAACCGCAACGGCGCGACCGAGATCGAGGCCGGCACCGATGCCGAGGCCCTGCGCGAGCCGCTCGTCGCCTTAGGCCACGACGTGCGCGTCCGCGACCTCAACAGCGGGCTCCACGGCATCGAACGCGTCGCGGGCACCCTGCGCGGCGGTGCCGACCCCCGCCGCGAGGGCATCGCGGCGGGCGACTAGGCAAGGTTCGGCAGGCTCAAGCTGCGACGGCGTTCGCGCGGTTGGCCGCGACCCCCGAGAAGCAGCGCCCCAGCGCCGCGTCAATGATCTGGCGCAGCAGGTCGGCATAGGACATACCGGCCATTTCCGCCATCAGGTTGAACTTGCCGTCCCAGCACCAGCCCGGGTTCGGATTGACCTCGAGCAGCTTGATCGTGCCTTCGGTGTCGGCTCGGAAGTCGAACCGGGCGTAGTCGCGGCACTCCAGGCGTTCGAACAGCTTGACCGACATGTCGACCAGCAGCCGGCGCGTCTCTTCGTCGATCTGCGCCTCGCGATAGCCGATCGTCGTCCAGTAGGGAGAATCCGGATCCCATTTCGACTCGTAGCTGAGGATCTTCGGCAGGTCCTCGGGAAGCCGTCCGTAATCGACCTCGAGCACCGGCAGCGGGACCAGCCCCTGACCGGGGTTGCCGACGAGCCCGACCGTATATTCGGCGCCCGGCAGGAACTCCTGCACGAGGACGGGACGGCCGGGCACCACCTCGCGCAGATAGGCGAGATAGGCCGTGGCTTCGGACGGGTCGTGCACCAGCGCGTCCTTGGTGATGCCGATCGAACTGTCGCCCAGCGCCGGCTTGATGAGCGCCGGGAAGACCGAGGGGATGCTGGCGCCGACATCGTCGGGGCTGGTGAAGCTCTCCAGCGGCACCGGCACATCGACCGACGACGCGATCGCGCGCACCAGCGACTTGTTGTAGCAGAGGCCCAGGCATCCCGGCCCCGCACCCGAATAGGGAACGTCGAGCGTTTCGAGATAGGCCGGCACATGCAGCTCGTGCATGGCGTTGTTCCGGTATCCCTCGTCGCACAGGTTGAAGACGAACTCGGGCCGGTCGTCCTTCAGGTTCTCGAACAGCCCCGCATGGTCGTCGCGGTAGTCGAACGCGTAGCCGGGAATTTCGTCCAGCGCCGTCTTCAGGCGTTGCACGGTATCGACATCGAGCGCGTTGAACTTTCCTTCGAGCTTGACCTCGTCCGGTAGCCGCGGATCGCCGAGCACAACGGTGATCCGCTCGACGGGATGCCGCGCGACCCAGCTCGTCCCCGTCTCCACCGAGCGTGCGGACAGCATGATCCGCGCACTCATCATCCCGAGGTCCTGCCCGCGGTTGGATTCGGCGCGCAGTCCGCGATGTACCGTGACGTTGGCGAAGCCCGAGCGTTCGAGAAGCCGTGTGATCTCGTCGAGGCTGTAGAGCCGCTCCGCATAGAACTGGTCGGCGATCACGCCCTTCTCGGCGTGCACGACAACCTCGCGCGAAATCAGGCGCTGCCGGTCGGACGCCAGGCTGCGCTCGCGGCACACGAAGTGGTTCTGGTCGATCCACTCCCAAGAGCGCGGCTCGAAATGGCTGCGCATCCAGTCGCCGTCGGTGATGTCGAGCACCACCATGCCGTCGGGGCGCAACGCCTTGCGCACGCGTTCGAGGACCGCCTGGTCGTCGTCTGCGGCATCGAAATAGCCGAAGGAGTTGCCCATGACCGCGACGCAGTCGAACGGCTCGCGCGGCAGGCGGAACTTGCGCCCGTCGCCTTCATGGAAGCTCACCGTCAAGCCGAGCGAACGCGCACGCCGGCGGGCGAGCCGCACCAGGTATCGCGACCGGTCGATGCCGGTAACGTTGCCGAAGCCGCGCTGGGCCAGCGCGATCGAGTGGCGACCCTGGCCGCAGCACAGGTCGAGGATGCGATCGTCGGGCTTCAGTCCGGCCGCTTCGACCAGGGCGGACACCTCGGCGTCCGTGTTCTGGTCGTTCTCGACCACGTCGCCGTCGGTCTTGAGGTAGAGCGCGGTAAAAAGCGTGCGCCACCACTCGGGGGGAAGGTGATTCTCGAGATTCGAGATGGGTCCCAGCGTGCGTTTGCCGCCGGGAACGGTGCGCCTGTCAGCGCCCGTCTGATCCGTCATTGTTCCGGTATCCGGCCCCTGTTTCGAAGGTCTCGGTCATGCCGCCCCTCGACGGTTGATCCGCACACGCGGCCCGTGCCGCATGTGCCCTTCCTGGCGGTCCGCTGGAAAATTGCAGGGCCAGACGGTCCGTTGCGAAGCGGCGCTCAAATGCGCTCACCCGGATGCGATTTCAAGTCATTTTGAACCCGCACCCGAACTTTTCGCACCGGCGGATTCCTGCGCGTCGAACCGGGCCCGCGCCGCCCGCCTATTCCGCCGCCTTGCGCGCGCCTTCGACGACGCCATAGCCGCCGCCGCCCGGCGTCTCGATGACGAACACGTCGCCCGCGCCGGCCGCGACCCGGTCGGTGCCCGACATCTCGATGCACGTCCCGTCCGCCCGCTCGAGCCAGTTGTGGCCCGGCGCACCGTCCGCGCCGCCGGCGAGCCCGTAGGGCGCGACCGCGCGGCGGTTGGCGAGGATCATCACGTCCATCGGCTCGAGGAAACGCAACCGCCGGCGGGTGCCGTCGCCGCCACGATGCCGGCCGTCCCCGCCCGAACCGGCGCGAACCTCGAAGCTGTCGAGGCGCACGGGGAACCGCCATTCGAGAATCTCGGGATCGGTCAGCCGCGAATTGGTCATGTGGGTGTGGACGGCCGAGGTCCCGTCGAAGTCTGGGCCCGCGCCCGAGCCGCCGCAGATGGTCTCGTAATATTGGTGGCGCGCATTGCCGAAGGTCAGGTTGTTCATGGTGCCCTGGGCCGCCGCCATGACGCCGAGCGCACCGTAGAGCGCGTCGGTGATCGCCTGGCTGGTCTCGACGTTGCCGGCGACGACCGCGGCCGGATATTCCGGCGCCAGCATCGAGCCGGGCGGGATGACGATGTCGATGGGCTTCAGGCAACCCTCGTTCATCGGGATCTCGTCATCGACGAGGGTGCGGAAGACATAGAGCACCGCGGCACGCGCGATCGCGGTGGGCGCGTTGAAGTTGCTCGGCAGCTGGCCCGACGTGCCGCTGAAGTCGACCGTCGCCGACCGGTTCGCGCGATCGATCGCGACCGCGACGCCTATCTCGGCCCCGTTGTCGAGCGGGTAGACGAAGTCGCCGTCGCGCAGCACGTCGATCACCCGGCGCACCGATTCCTCGGCATTGTCCTGGACGTGGCGCATATAGGCGTGGACCGTTGCCAGCCCGAACTGGTCGACCATGCGGCGCAGCTCCGCCACCCCCTTCTCGTTCGCCGCGATCTGGGCCTTCAGGTCGGCGACGTTCTGGTTGGGGTTGCGCGCCGGATGATCCCCCGAGGCGAGCAGGTCTCGCAGCGCATCCTCGCGGAAGGCACCCCGGTCGAGCACCTTTAAGTTGTCGATCAGGACGCCCTCGTCCTCGATGGTGCGCGAGTCCGGTGGCATCGAGCCGGGCGAGATGCCGCCGATGTCGGCGTGGTGGCCGCGGCTGCCGACATAGAACAGGATGTCGCGCCCCGCATCGTCGAACACCGGCGTGATGACGGTGACGTCGGGCAGATGCGTGCCGCCATTGTAGGGCGCGTTCAGCACAAAGACGTCGCCCGGCGCCATGGCCCCGATGTTCTGGCGGATGACGGCGCGGATGCTTTCCGACATCGAGCCCAGATGCACCGGCATGTGCGGCGCGTTGGCCACCAGGTTCCCGTCGGGATCGAAGATCGCGCAGGAAAAGTCGAGCCGTTCCTTGATGTTCACCGAATAGGCGGTGTTCTGAAGCGTCAGGCCCATCTGCTCGGCGATCGACATGTAGAGGTTGTTGAACACCTCCAGCATGACGGGATCGACGTCGGTGCCGATCGCCGCCGTCCGGTCGGCCACGACGACGCGTTCGAGCACCAGATCGCCGCGCTCGGTGATGGTCGCGCGCCAGCCCGGCTCGACCACCGTGGTCGCGACCGCCTCGCTGACGATCGCGGGTCCGTCGATGGCCGCGCCCGGCGCCAGCGCCGCGCGCGCGAACACGGGCGTGACGTGCGCCGCACCGCCCATATGGGCGCGCACGGTGTCGACGGGATGCGTGTGGGCCGGCGCCGGCGACGCCGATTCCGGGGTTTCCGCGGCAAACGCCGCCGCACCAGGATCCGCGCCGTGCTCGGATGCCCCCACCGCCTCGACCGCCGCCGTCTCGACGATCAGCCGCTTCTCGGGCATCACGAAGCCATAGCGCTGGCGGTGCGCCTCGGCGAAGGCGTCGGCCATCGCCCGGGGGGCGGCGAAATCCACCTCCAGCGACGTGTCGGTTCCCTCGTAGCGCAGGTGCAACCGTCGGCGCACCGCAATCCGCCCGTCATCGATGCCCTGCCGGGCGACCTCGGCCCGCGCCTCCTCGCCCAACCGGTCGAGCGTGTCCGACACCGCCGGATCGAGCGCATCGCCGAGCGGCGCCTCGACCGAGCGTTCGCGCAGCGCGCGCACGTCGGCGAGCCCCATCCCGTAGGCCGACAGCACGCCGGCGAACGGGTGCAACAGGACGCGCGTCATGCCCAGCGCGTCGGCGACCAGGCAGGCGTGCTGGCCAGCCGCGCCGCCGAACGCGCAGAGCGTGTAGCGGGTCACGTCGTAGCCGCGCTGCACCGAGATCTTCTTGATGGCGTTGGCCATGTTCTCGACCGCGATCCGCAAGAACCCCTCGGCGACCTCGGCCGGGTCGCGGGCAAAGCCCGTCGCCGTCTGGATTTCCGCGCCCAGCGCCGCGAACTTTTCCGCGACCACGTCGGCATCGAGGCGCGCATCCTGGTTCGGCCCGAACACGGCCGGGAAATGCGCCGGCTGCAGCTTACCGAGCATGACGTTGCAGTCGGTCACCGTCAGCGGCCCGCCCTTGCCGTAGCTTGCCGGGCCGGGGTCGGCGCCGGCGCTCTCCGGCCCCACCCGGTAGCGCGCGCCGTCGAACGAACAGATCGAGCCGCCGCCCGCCGCGACGGTATGTATCTGCATCATCGGCGCGCGCATGCGCACGCCCGCCACCAGCGTCTCGAACGCGCGTTCGTACTCGCCATTGTAGTGGGTGACGTCTGTCGAGGTGCCGCCCATGTCGAAGCCGATGATCGCATCGAACCCGGCCCGGCTGCTGACCTCGACTGCACCGACGACACCGCCGGCAGGGCCCGACAGGATCGCGTCGCGGCCCTGGAACATGTGCGCATCGGTCAGCCCGCCCGAGGACTGCATGAACATCAGGTTCACGTCGCCCAGCTCGCCGGCCACCCGGTCGACATAGCGGCGCAGGATCGGCGACAGGTAGGCGTCGACCACGGTCGTGTCGCCGCGCCCGACCAGCTTGATCAGCGGGCTCGTCTGGTGGCTGACGGAGATTTGGGTGAAGCCGATCTCGCGCGCGATCCGGGCGCACGCGGCCTCGTGTTCGGTGAAGCGATAACCGTGCATGAAGACGATGGCGCAGGCCCGGATGCCGTCGTCATACGCCGCCTGCAGCGCGGCGCGCGCGCCGGCCGCGTCGAACGGCGTGACCACGTCGCCCTGGGCGCCGACCCGCTCGTCGATCTCGACCACCCGCTCGTAGAGCTGCTCGGGGAGCACGATGTGCCGGTCGAACAGGCGCGGGCGCGCCTGGTAGCCGATGCGCAGCGCGTCGCGGAACCCGCGCGTGATCGCCAGGACCGTGCGGTCGCCCTTGCGCTCGAGCAGCGCGTTGGTGGCGACCGTCGTACCCATCTTCACCGACCCGATGGCCGCAGACGGGATCGCCTCGCCGGGCGCCAGGCCGAGCAGGTCGCGGATGCCCTGGACCGCCGCGTCTTTATAGGCGCCGGGGTTCTCGGACAGCAACTTGTGGGTGGTCAGCGAGCCGTCGGGCGCGCAGCCGACCACGTCGGTGAACGTGCCGCCGCGATCGATCCAGAACTGCCATGAGCCGCTGCCGGCCGGCCCGCCGTCTTGCGCCATGAGGCTCCCCACTTCAAGGGCGCGAGACTGGTTCGACGGGCGCGGAATGTCAAAGGCCGGACGAGGCGCCGATGTAGGCCCGTTTCATCGGCGCACGGATTCCGCTAAACGTCTCGCTCATGAGCATCTGGGGCAAGGTACTGGGCGGCGCGGCCGGCTTCGCCATCGGCGGACCGCTGGGCGCGCTACTGGGCGGCATCGCCGGCCACATCATCGACACGCGCCGTGCCGAGGCGACCCAGGCCGCCGGGGGCGACGACCCGACCAAGCAGGTCGGCTTCACCATCGCCGTGATCGCGCTGGGCGCGAAATTGGCCAAGGCCGACGGCGTGGTCACGCCCGACGAGATCCGCGCCTTCCGCCGGGTCTTCCGCGTCGCGCCGGAGGAGACCCAGAATGTCGCGCGGTTCTTCAACCACGCGCGCAAGTCGACGGATGGCTACGAGCCCTATGCGAAGCAGGTGGCGGGCATGTTCCGCGACAACCCCGCGGTGCTCGAGGAGCTGCTGAACTGCCTGTTCGTGATCGCCAAGGCCGACGGCACCATGTCGGACGCCGAACTCGACTACCTGGCGAACGTGGCGGCGATCTTCGGCTTCTCCGAGACCGACTTCGCGCGCATCCGGGCCGGGAACATGGGCCCCGACGCGGCCGATCCCTACACCGTGCTGGGCGTCGCCCACGACGCCGACGACGCGGCGGTCAAGTCGGCCTACCGCAAGCTGGTGCGCGAGAACCATCCCGACACGCTGATCGCCCAGGGCATGCCCGAGGAGTTCGTCGAGGTGGCGAACGAGAAGCTGGCGACGATCAACGCCGCCTACGACAAGATCTGCGCCCAGCGCGGCATGAACTGAGCCGCCGCCCGCGATGGCCGCCGACCCGCCGCTCATCTCGCTCAAGGACGCCGCCGTCGGCTTCGGCGGCCCACCGCTGTTCACGGGTGCGGAGCTGTCGCTGCTGCCGGGCATGCGCGCCTGCCTCGTCGGGCGGAACGGCACCGGCAAGTCGACCATCCTCAAGCTGCTCGCCGGCCTGATCTTGCCCGACGGCGGCGAGCTCTATGTCGAGCCGGGCCTCACCGTCGGCTACCTGCCGCAGGACGTCCCGCTGCCGCCGCAACAGACCGTCGGAGAATTCGTGGCCGGCGAGGAGCAGGCGCCGCGCCACGCCGTCGCGGCTGCGCTGTCGCGGGTGCAGATCGCCGGCGACCGCTTGGCCAACACGCTGTCGGGCGGCGAGGCGCGGCGCGCGGCAATCGCCCGCGCGCTGCTCGGCGACCCCGATGTGCTGCTGCTCGACGAGCCGACCAACCATCTCGACCTGCCGACCATCGAATGGCTCGAGCGCGAACTGGTCGAGCGGAAGAAGACCCTCGTCATGATCAGCCACGACCGGGCCTTCCTCGAAAAGGTGACCACCGACACGTTCTGGCTCTCGCACGGCCGGCTGCGCCACAACGCGCGCGGCTATGCCGACTTCGACGCCTGGACCGAGCGGATCGCGGAGGCCGAGGTGGCGGCGGCCCGCAAGCTCGACCAGAAGCTGCGGGCCGAGGCGCGCTGGCTGGAGCGCGGCGTCACGGCGCGGCGCAAGCGCAACCAGGGCCGGCTGCACCGCCTCGACCAGCTGCGGGCCCAGCGCAAGGCGCTGCTGACCGGCCAGGACCTGGCGAAGTTCGAGGTCGAGAGCGGCCCCCTTTCCAGCCGCCTGGTGGTCGAGTGCGAGAATCTGACCAAGGCCTTCGGCGACGATGTGATCATCGACGGGTTCTCGACGCGCATCCTACGCGGCGACCGGGTCGGCATCATCGGTCCGAACGGCGCGGGCAAGTCGACGCTGCTGAAACTCCTGACCGGCGAGCTGGAGAAGGATTCGGGCCGGCTCAAGCGGGCCAAGAACCTGACCATCGCCATGTTCGACCAGAACCGCGAACAGCTCGACCCGAACGAGACCCTGTGGCGCACCCTGGCGCCGGAAGGCGGGGATTCGATCATGGTACGCGGCAGCCAGCGCCACGTGGTCGCCTATCTGCGCGACTTCCTGTTCGACGACAAGCAGGCGCACGCGGCCGTCGGCACCCTGTCGGGCGGCGAGCGCAACCGGCTGCTGCTGGCCAAGATCCTCGCCCAGCACTCCAACCTGCTGGTGCTGGACGAGCCGACCAACGATCTCGACGCCGACACGCTCGACGTGCTGCTCGACATGCTCGACAGCTATGACGGCACGGTCCTGCTGGTCAGCCACGACCGCGACTTCCTCGACCGGGTGGTGAGCAGCACCATCGCCGTGGAGGGGAGCGGCGTGGTCGAGGAATATCCCGGCGGCTATTCCGACTATCTGCGCCAGCGCAAGCGCGCCGCCCGGACGGAGCGGCCCGCCGCGGCAAAACCTTCGGCCGACAGGCCGCGCGCCGCGCCGGCCGGCGCCGCGCCGACCAAGCTGTCCTTCAAGGAAGCGCACGAGCTCGACACGCTGCCCGGGCGGATCGGCGCGCTGGAGGCGGCCAAGGCGGAGCTGGAGAAGGTGCTCGCCGACCCCAACCTGTTCGCGCGCGACCCCAAGGCCTATGCGGCGGCGGCCCGCAAGCTCGAGGAGGTCGGCGCGGCCATCGCGTCGGCCGAGGAACGCTGGCTGACGCTCGAGGAACGCCGCGAGGCGATCGCGGGAGGGCGCGCGTCGTGATCACGGATTTCCGATCGCCCAACCATGGCCCCCGCAAGGCCGAGAACGGCGTCGCGCCGGTGATCGACACGCTGGTCGTCCACTACACCGGCATGATGCCGGTCGAACGCGCCCGCGACTGGCTGTGCGACCCCGCCTCGAAGGTCAGCGCCCATTACTTGATCGACGAGGACGGCACGATTTGGCGGCTGGTCGACGAAGACCGCCGCGCATGGCATGCGGGCGTCGCGGCGTGGCGCGGCTTGCGCGATCTGAACTCGCGCTCCATCGGCATCGAACTGTCGAACCCGGGCCACGACTATGGCTATCGCCCGTTCCCCGATGCCCAGATCGAAGCCCTCGTCGGGCTGTGCCGGGACATCCTCGGCCGGCACCCGATCCCGGCACGCAACCTCGTCGCCCATTCCGACATCGCGCCGGCGCGCAAGATCGACCCGGGCGAACTCTTCCCATGGCGGCCCCTCGCCGACGCCGGCATCGGCCTGTGGCCCGAGCCGGGTGAACCCGTCGCGGCGGGAAATGAGGGCGGCGCGCTTGCCGCGATCGGCTACGACGTCGCGGGGAACGATGTTTCGACGGTCGTCTCGGCCTTCCAGCGCCGCTTCCGGCCGGCGAACTTCGACGGCACGGCCGACGACGAGACCCGCGCGCTGATCGACGGACTCGCCGCGCTGGTTGCAGACGCGCGCACTTCGTCCTAAGTGTTCGCCTGCGTCAGGCGGCCGGATGGCCGCGCGCGGGCAATGGGGAAACCCGTCCGCGTGAGGAAAGTCCGGGCTCCACGGAAGCACGGTGCCGGTTAACGGCCGGCGGGGGCGACCCCAGGGAAAGTGCCACAGAAAGCAAACCGCCCTCCGCTGCCACGGCTTCGGAGGGCAAGGGTGAAAGGGTGCGGTAAGAGCGCACCGCGCCCCCGGCGACGGGGGTGGCAGGGCAAACCCCACCGGGAGCAAGACCGAGTAGGGGCGGTACATGCGGGCTTCCGCGCTGCCGCCCGGGTGGGTCGCGCGAGGCGTCCGGCAACGGGCGTCCCAGATGAATGGCCATCCATCGCCCGCGCTTCGGCAACGGCGGGGACAGAACCCGGCTTACAGGCCGCCTGACGCACCTGCCTCAAAAAAAGAACATTACGAGAACAAGTTTTCGCCAACTTCTCGCCCGAGGATCGTTTCGGCGTTGCTGGCGCGACGATTGGAGGCGCGGTCGCGCGATACTTATGGTTGCTCGCAGGCCCTTGGAAAAACGTCAATCTCTACGAACGTTTACTAGTTTTTAACGTTGACGACCCATTTCATCCCATGATATCCCAAACAATCCCAATTTGGCGCATGCGCCGTAACCTGAGGGAGACGAGGAGCTTTCGGTCGGCGGCCGGAAGCGGGCGGAAACCATGGCGATGTTCCTGTCGACCACCATCAACAAGGTCGATCGCAAGGGGCGGGTGTCCGTGCCTGCGGCGTTTCGTGTCGTGCTGGCCGGGCAGGCGTTCCATGGGATCGTCGCCTTTCCGTCGTTCAAGCATCCGGCGGTCCAGTGCGGCGGCATGGACTGGATCGAGAAGTTGGGCGCCGGCGTCGACGCCTACGACATGTTCTCTGACGAGCACGACGCGCTGACGGCCGCGCTGTTCGCCAACGCCCAGCAGCTGTCCTTCGACGGCGAAGGGCGCGTCCTCCTGCCCGAGAACCTCATCGCCCATGCCGGGCTGGACGAGCGCGCCGCCTTCGTCGGCCGCGGCCCGCTGTTCGAAATCTGGAATCCCGAATCCTTCGAGGCCTACCAGGCCGACGCCGTGCGCCAGGCCGCCGAGCGCGGCCTGACCCTGCGCCCGGGCGGCCCGCCCGGCGGCAACGGGGGACAGCCGTGACGGCGGCGCGCGAAACGCGTCGTCCTTCCGATTCCGGAGTCTCCGTGACTCCCGGGCATACCCCGGTTCTTCTCCAAGACGTCCTGCTTGCGCTCACGCCGAAGGACGGCGGCATCTATGTCGACGGCACGCTGGGCGGCGGCGGCTACACCCGCGCGCTCCTCGGCACCGCGGACTGTGCCGTGTGGGGGATCGACCGCGACCCCGACGCGATCGCCCGAAACGCCCCGCTGGCCGAGGCCTATGCCGGCCGCGTCCACCTGGTCGCTGGCCGCTTCGGCGACATGGACCAACTCCTCACCGCGCGCGGCATCGCTGCCGTCGACGGCATCACGCTCGACCTGGGGGTCTCCTCGCCCCAGATCGACACGCCCGCGCGCGGTTTTTCCTTCATGCATGACGGCCCGCTCGACATGCGCATGGAGCACAGCGGCGAGACCGCCGCCGATGTCGTCAACGGCGCAACCGAGGCCGAGCTGGCCGCGATCATCCGCGACCTCGGCGAGGAACGTCACGCGCGCCGCGTGGCGCGCGCCATCGTCGCCGCTCGCGCCGACGCGCCGATCGAGACCACTGCCCGCCTCGCCGGCATCGTGCGCGACGCCGTGCCGACCCGCGGCAGGCCGACTATCGATCCCGCCACGCGCACCTTCCAGGCGCTGCGCATCCATGTGAACGACGAGCTGGGCGAGATCGACCGCGGCCTTCTCGCCGCCGAGCGGTTGCTCGCGCCCGGCGGGCGGCTGGCGGTCGTGTCGTTCCACTCGCTCGAGGATCGCCGGGTGAAGGCGTTCCTGCGCACGCGCAGCGGCGGCGACGGCCGCGGCTCGCGCCACCTTCCCGACACACCGGCACGCCACGCACCGACCTGGCGGCTGGTCGCACGCCGGGCGATCCGCCCGGGCGATGCAGAGACGAGCCACAACCCGCGCGCGCGATCGGCGCGTCTGCGGGTCGGAGAACGCACCGCAGAGCCCTCCTTGGGCTCGGCCGCGGCGGGGGGTGCCGGATGATCCGCCCCACCCCCCTCATCCTTATGGTGCTCGCCGCCGCGGCCGGCGGTGCGTTGTTCCCCGTCTCGTTCGAGGTCGGCGCCCTCGACGACCGGCTGGCGCAGCTCAACCGCCAGATTCGCGACGACCGCGAGGCGATCCACGTGCTGCGCGCCGAGTGGAGCTTCCTGAACCAGCCCGCGCGGCTGGAGGAGCTGGCGCGCCGGCATCTCGACCTGAAGCCCGTCGCGGGCGCCCAGATCGCCGGCACCGGCGCCATCCCCGTGCGCGCCGTGGCGACCCCGTCGGAGGCTGCGGACGGTTCCGAACCGTCGGCGACGGCCATCGTCCGCGTCGCCGCTCCCCGGGCCAAGCCGGCGATCCCCGATCTCCGCCCGACATACAGCGCCCCGCCGCCGGCGGCACGGGCCGATCTGGTGCGCACGCTGGACGACGTGCTGCGCGACGTGACCGAGGCGCAAGGCGCGGGAGCGGTTCGATGACACGCCGGATCGCGTTCGAAAGCACCAAGAAACAGGCCATCGAGACGGCCCGCACCCGCCTGCTGATCGGCGGGGCGCTGATGGCGGCGGCCTTTGTCGTCGTCGGCGCACGCCTGTTCGATGTCGTCGTCTTCAACGAGAACGAGGAATTGCGCCGCGCGACCGCGCGCGAGATCGCCCGTCCCGCGCCGATGGCGCGCGCCGACATCGTCGACCGCAACGGCGTCCTGCTGGCGACCAGCCTGACGACCGCCTCGCTCTATGCCGATCCGCGCAAGATCTCCGATGCCGCGGAAAGTGCACGCCGCATCGTCGAGGTTCTGCCCGACCTGAGCGAGGAGGTCGTTGCCGCCCGCCTGGCGTCGGGCCGCAGCTTCGTGTGGCTGCATCGCAACCTGACACCGCGCCAGCAGTTCGAGGTCAACCGGCTCGGCATCCCCGGCCTCGAATTCAAGCGCGAGGAACGTCGCGTCTATCCGCACGGCCGCCTCGCCACCCATGTCGTCGGGTTCACCGATGTCGACAATGTCGGTCTCGCCGGGATCGAGCAGAGCATGGACAGCGCGATCGCCGGCGCCCGCGCGCCGCTGCGGCTCTCGCTCGACATTCGCGTGCAACAGATCCTGCGCCAGGAACTCGCGGCCCAGATCGAGAAGTTCAAGGCGATCGGCGGCGGAGGCATCGTCCTGGACGTGCGCACCGGCGAGGTCGTCGCGCTGGTCTCGCTGCCGGACTTCGATCCCAACGCCGCCGGCGAGGCATCCGACGAGACCCGGTTCAACCGCATCACGCTGGGCGTCTACGAGCTCGGCTCGGTCTTCAAGATCTTCAACCACGCCATCGCGCTCGAAACGGGCGCGGCGACGATGGCCAGCCGCTACGACGCGACCAAGCCGATACGCATCGCGCGTTTCACGATCTCGGACTTCCACCCCGAAAAGCGCTGGCTGAGCGTGCCGGAAATCTTCCAGCACTCTTCCAACATCGGGTCGGCGAAGATGGCGATCGACATCGGCAGCGAGATCCAGCGCAAGTATCTCGGACATCTCGGCCTGCTGCGCCGGACCTCGATCGAGCTGCCCGAGCAGGCGCAACCGATGTTCCCGGCCCAGTGGCGCGAGATCAACACGATGACAATCGCCTTCGGCCACGGGATTGCGGTCAGCCCGCTGCACCTGGCCAGCGGCGTCGCCGCGGTCGTGAATGGCGGCATCCTCCGGCCCGCGACCCTCATCCGCAACGACGGCGCGCCGAACGACGGCGTCCAGGTCTTCTCGGCCGAGACATCCGACAGGATGCGCCGGCTGCTGCGGCTGGTGGTCGAGACGGGCACCGGCCGAAACGCCGACGCCGAGGGCTATTTGGTGGGCGGCAAGACCGGCACGGCGGAAAAGCAGGTCAACGGCGCCTACAAGCGCAACGCGCTGATCTCGTCCTTCATGGGCGTCTTCCCCGTCAGCGATCCGCGCTTCGCGGTGTTCGCCATGCTCGACGAGCCCAAGGGCATTCCCGAGAGCTACGGCTACGCCACCGGCGGCTGGACCGGTGCGCCGGTCGTGCGCGGCGTCGTCGCCCGCATGGCCCCGCTCTACGGCATCGCGCCGCTCGACGACGAGGCGCCGGAAATCCGGCAACTCGTCAGCGTCAACGCCCTTGCGCGCTCGGCCGGAAGGAACCGGTCCGATGCGGCTAACTGAGCTGGTGCCGAAGATGGGCAAGGTCGACCCCGGGATGCGCGACAAAGAAATCGCCGGGATCACCGCCGACAGCCGCAAGGTCGAGCCGGGTTACCTGTTCGCCGCGCTGCCCAGCGCGACCGAGAATTCCGGAACCGACGGCCGCAATTTCATCGCCGACGCCATCGCGCGCGGCGCCGTCGCCGTGCTGGCGCCAGATGGCACGGTCCTCGATGGCCCGGGCAACGATTCCTCGAATGACAACGGCCCGGCCCTGATCACCGACCAGAACCCGCGCCGCACGCTGGCCCAGCTCGCCGCGCGGTTCTACGGCCACCAGCCGGAATTCGTCGTCGGCGTGACAGGCACCAACGGCAAATCGTCGGTCGCGGGGTTCACCCGACAGATCTGGTCCCGGATCGGCCTGCGCGCCGGATCGATGGGAACCCTCGGGCTCGATGCGGAAGGCTTCGCCGCCGGACCCAGCCTGACCACGCCCGACCCGGTCGACCTGCACGCCACCCTGGTACGGCTCGCCGAGGCGGGGGTCGATCATCTCGCGTTGGAGGCATCGTCGCACGGGCTCGACCAGCACCGGCTCGACGGGGTGCGCTTCGCTGCGGCGGCCTTCACCAACCTGACGCGCGACCATCTCGACTATCACAAGACGGAGGCGGCCTACCTCGCGGCCAAGCTCCGGCTGTTCCGCTATCTCCTGCCGGCCGACGGCGCCGCGGTCCTGAACGCGGACTCGCCGCATTTCGACCTGATCGCCGACGTGTGCCGCAGCGTCGGCCACCGGGTCCGCGCCTACGGCGTCCAGACCAGCGACATCCACATCGCCGACGTCAGCGCGCTGCCCGACGGGCTGCGGCTGTGCGTCACCATCGGCAAGCACAGCTACGAGACGCGGCTGGGCCTGATCGGCGGGTTCCAGGCCTACAACGCGCTCGCCGCGTTCGGCCTCGCCGTCGAGACCGGCGCGGATGCCTGTGCGGCGTTCGGCGCGCTGGCTCATCTGCGCAGCGTGCGCGGCCGCATGCAGCGGATCGGCGCGCTCTCCAACGGCGCGCAGGTCTATGTCGATTACGCGCACACGCCCGATGCATTGCGCACCGCACTCGAAGCGGCGCGTCCGCACGTCGCCGGACGGCTCCACCTGGTGTTCGGCGCGGGCGGCGACCGCGATCCCGGCAAGCGCCCGATGATGGGCGAGGTCGCGACCAAGCTGGCCGATCGGATGATCGTCACCGACGACAACCCGCGTCGCGAGGAGCCGGAAACGATCCGCCGGCAGATCCTGGTCGGTTGCCCGGACGCGACCGAGATCGGCGACCGGGCTGAGGCGATCGCACGCGGCATTGCCGAGTTGGGCGAAGGCGACGTGCTGGTGATCGCCGGCAAGGGCCACGAGACGGGCCAGATCGTCGGCGACCGCACCCTTCCCTTAGACGATGCCGAGGTCGCGGGCGGCTGCCTGCGCAACGCCGGCGGCGAGGTGGCCGAATGAACGGCGCGATGACCATATGGTCGCGCGACGAGGTGCTCGCGGCCACCGGCGGCAGACTGGCCGGCAGTGCCGCACCCTGGGCGGCGAGCAACGTCTCCATCGACAGCCGGACCTGTGCGCCCGGCGACCTGTTCGTGGCCATCCGCGGCGAGAACTTCGACGGCCATGCGTTCGCCGCCGACGCGCTCGCATCGGGCGCCGTGGCCGCCATCGTCGATCGCCCGCCCGAGAACATTCCCGAGCACGCACCGCTGGTCGTCGTCGGCGACGGCCTGCGCGCGCTCGAAGCGCTCGGCAGGGCCGCGCGCGACCGCTCCGATGCTGCGGTGGTCGCGGTGACCGGCTCGGTCGGCAAGACCGGCACCAAGGAGGCGCTGAACCTCGCCTTCGGCGCGCTGGGCCAGACCCATGCGACCCGGGGCAACCTGAACAACCACATCGGCGTGCCGCTCACCCTGGCCCGCATGCCGCGCGACACCGCCTACGCCGTGATCGAGATGGGCATGAACCATCCGGGCGAGATTTCCCAGCTTTCAAAGCTCGCGCGCCCGTCGGTCGCGGTGATCACGACCATCGCGGCCGTCCATCTGGAATTCTTCGAGCATGTCGGCGCGATCGCCGACGCCAAGGCCGAGATCTTCGACGGCATGGGCAACGGCGGTGCCGCGGTGCTCAACCGCGACAATGTCTACTTCGCGATCCTCGCCGCGCGCGCCTGGTCGCGCGGCCTCGACCGGGTGATCGGCTTCGGCGCGCATCCCGAGGGCGATGTGAGGCTTTCCGGCTGCACCCTCGACGAGGCCGGCAGCGATGTCGTCGCCGTCGTCGACGACCGCATCGTGCACTACCGGCTGAACGTGCCGGGCCGCCACTGGGTCCACAACTCGCTCGCGGTTCTCGGTGCAGTCGATGCGCTTTCCGACGATCTCGACCGCGCCGCGGCGGCGCTCGCCGGACTCACGCCGCCGCGCGGACGCGGTGCGCGCATTCCGGTCGCGCTTGCCGGCGGCGGCGTCCTGACCGTCATCGACGACAGCTACAATGCCAGCCCCGCCTCCATGCGCGCGGCCTTCGATGTCCTCGGCGACGCCGTGCCCGACGAAGGCGGGCGCCGCATCGCGGTGCTCGGCGAGATGCTCGAACTCGGGCCCGAGGCGCCGCGCCTGCACGCCGCGCTGGCCGGTGCGCTCGAAGCGAACCGCGTCGACCTGGTCTTCTGCGCCGGCCCCACCATGGCGGCGCTCGACGATGCGCTTCCCAACGCGATGCGCGGTGGCCGGGCCGCCGATTCCGCCACCCTGGCCCCGCTGGTCGCGCGCGCGGTAGGTGCCGGCGATGTCGTGCTGGTCAAGGGGTCGCTGGGCAGCCGGATGGCAACGATCGTCGCCGCACTCGAGGGGCTCGCGGCGTCGGACAACCGGGAGGTCGATCATGCTGTTTAATCTCCTGGGCCCGCTGGCCGACCAGTTCATCCTCTTCAACCTATTGAATTCACTGACGTTCCGGGCGGGCGCCGCCGTGGTCACCGCGCTGATCGTCGCCTTCCTGCTCGGGCCGGCCGTGATCGGCTGGCTGCGCCAGCAGCAGCCCGAGGGCCAGCCGATCCGCGAGGACGGGCCGCAGGGGCATTTCCGCAAGGCCGGCACGCCGACCATGGGCGGCTTCCTGATCCTCATCGCGATCATCGTCTCCACGCTCCTGTGGGCCGACCTGACCAACGGCTATGTCTGGGCGGTGCTGCTGATCACCATCGGGTTCGGGGCGATCGGCTTCGCCGACGACTACCAGAAGCTCACCCGGTCCCATTCGAAGGGCATCCCCGGACGCGTCCGGCTGCTGGCCGAAATCGCCGTCGCGGCCGTGGGCACCTGGTGGATCATGCAGATCACGCCGTCCCCGCTCAGCTCCGGCCTCGCCCTGCCCTTCGTGAAGGACTTCCTGCTCGACCTGGGCTGGTTCTTCATCCCCTTCGCGGTGTTCGTGATCGTCGGCGCGTCGAACTCGGTCAACCTGACCGACGGGCTCGACGGGCTGGCCATCGTCCCGGTGATGATCGCGGCGGGCTGCTTCGGCCTGATCGCCTATGTCGCCGGCAACGCGGTCTTCTCGAACTACCTGCTGATTTTCTCCGTCCCCGGCGCGGGCGAACTGGCCGTCTTCTGCGGCGCCCTGGTCGGTGCCGCGCTCGGCTTCCTGTGGTTCAACGCCCCGCCGGCCATGGTCTTCATGGGCGACACCGGCTCGCTGTCCATGGGCGGTGCGCTGGGCGGGATCGCGGTCGTCACCAAGCACGAGCTGGTGCTGGCGATCATCGGCGGCCTGTTCGTCCTCGAAACGGTCTCGGTGATCGTCCAGGTCGCCTCGTTCAAGCTCACCGGCCGGCGCGTCTTCCGGATGGCGCCGCTGCACCACCATTTCGAGCAGAAGGGCTGGGCCGAGCCGACCATCGTGATCCGGTTCTGGATCATCGCGCTGGTCCTCGCGCTGGCCGGCCTCGCAACCCTGAAGCTTAGGTAGCCCAGTGACCGCGACCACCAAGCACGACACCCACGACCTCTCGGCCTTCTCGGGCCGGGACATCGCCGTGCTCGGCCTTGGCGTGTCCGGGATGAGCGCGGCGACGGCGCTGAAGCGCGCCGGCGCGCACGTGCTGGCCTGGGACGACAACGAGAATCGCCGCAACGGCGCGGCCGCCCGTGGCCTGGCACCGACCGACCTGTCCGCGGCCGACCTCGACGGCGTGTCCACCCTCGTCCTCAGCCCCGGCATCCCGACCGGCCACCCGCACAGCCACCCGGTCGTCGACCGGGCGCGTGCGGCGGGCTGCGAGATCGTCTGCGATGTCGAGCTGCTGGTCCGCGCCGCGCCCGAGGCCCGCCGCGTGGCGATCACCGGCACCAACGGCAAGTCGACGACGACCGCCCTGATCGGCCACGTGCTGGCACGGATCGGCCACGCGGTCGCGGTCGGCGGCAACATCGGCGCGCCGGCCCTGTCGCTCCCGGCGCTCGACGCCGATGGCATCTTCGTCCTCGAACTCTCGTCCTATCAGCTCGAACTGCTGCCCACAGCGGTCTTCGACGTCGCCGTGCTGCTCAACATCACGCCCGACCATCTCGACCGGCACGGCGGCATGGACGGCTACGTCGCCGCCAAGCGCCGGATCTTCGCCGGCCAGACAGACGACCACACCGCCATCGTCGGCATCGACGACGACCACGGAAGGGCGATCGTTTCGGCGCTGCGTGACGGCGCGCGCGCCCGTGTCATCCCGGTCTCGACCTGCGAGGCCTGCGCCGGCGGGGTCTATGCGTCCGGCGGCCGACTGTTCGACGACACCGATGGGCGCGCGCGCGCAGTTCTCGCGCTCGACGGGATCGACACCCTGCCCGGCGAACACAATGCCCAGAACGCCGCGGCCGCCTATGCCGCCTGCTGCGCCGTCACCGGCATGGCCGGCGACGATATGCGCGCAGCGATCGCGGACGCGATCCGCTCCTTCCCCGGCCTCGCCCACCGCCAGGAGCTGGTCGGGTTCCGCGACGGCGTGCGCTTCGTGAACGATTCCAAGGCCACCAATGCCGACGCGGCGGCACGCGCCCTGGCGGCCTACGACAACATCTACTGGATCGTCGGCGGCATCGCGAAGGCCGGCGGCGTCACCTCGCTCGCCCCGTGGTTCGGGCGCGTGCGCCATGCCTACCTGATCGGGACGGCGGCCGATGCGTTCGCCGACACCCTCGACGGAACAGTGGCAACCACGCGCGCCGGCGACCTCGCCACCGCCGTGACCCTGGCGGCCGAAGCCGCCGCCGACGGGCCGCGTCCCGCGGTCGTGCTGCTGTCCCCGGCCGCGGCGTCGTTCGACCAGTTCGCCAACTTCGAGGCGCGCGGCGACGCGTTCCGCAGCCTCGTCGCCGGCCTCGACGGGTTCGCACCCCGGCTTGCGGAGGATGCGGCATGACCCCGTTCACCCGCGCCGACACCTCGATCATGGGCCGCTGGTGGTGGACGGTCGACCGCTGGAGCCTCGCCGCAATCGCCGCGCTGATGGCGTTCGGCGCATTGCTGGCCGCGGCATCGAGTCCCGCCGTCGCCACGCGCATCGGCCTCGACGAGTTCTACTTCATCAAGCGGCACTTCATGCTACTGCCCGTCGCCATCGGCATCATCGTGACGGTGTCGGCACTGAGCCCGGTGCAGGTGCGCCGCATGGCCGTGATCGCCTTCGCGGCCACGATCGTGCTTCTGGCCGCGACCCTGGTGCTGGGCGTCGAGATCAAGGGCGCCCGGCGCTGGCTCTCGATCGCCGGCTTCTCGCTGCAGGCGACCGAGTTCGTGAAGCCGACCTTCGCCGTCGTCGCCGCCTGGCTGTTCTCCGAGGCCGCGCTCGACCCGCGCATGCCCGGCCGGCTGATCTGCACCGGCCTGTTCGCGCTCGTCATCGGGCTGGTCATCTCGCAGCCCGACCTGGGCCAGGTCGTCGTGATCACCAGCGTCTGGATGGCGCAGTTCTTCCTCGCCGGGCTGCCGATGTGGCTGGTCGCCGGCCTCCTGGTGCTCGGCGTGTCGGGGATGATCGGCTCCTATTTCACCCTGTCCCACGTTGCCAGCCGCATCGACCGGTTCATCGATCCGAAATCGGGCGACACCTACCAGATCGAGCGCAGTATCGAGGCCTTCTCGAGCGGCGGGCTGTTCGGCCGCGGGCCGGGCGAGGGACAGGTCAAGGCGGTCCTGCCCGACGCCCATGCCGACTTCGTCTTCGCCGTGGCCGGCGAAGAGCTGGGCGTGATCGTCGCCCTGATGATCGTCGCCCTGTTCGCCTTCATCGTGCTGCGCGGCATGGGACGCGCCCTGTCCGAGCACAGCCTGTTCGTCCTGCTCGCCGTCTCGGGTCTGCTCGTCCAGTTCGGCGTCCAGGCCCTAATCAACATGAGCTCGAGCCTGCAGCTCATCCCCACCAAGGGCATGACCCTGCCCTTCATCAGCTATGGCGGATCGTCGCTGCTCGGCGTCGCACTCGGGCTCGGCATGACGCTGGCCCTGACGCGGCGGCGCACCGGTTCGGGAGACGTCGCATGAACGCCACGTCGCGCCCGATCCTGATCGCCGCCGGCGGCACGGGGGGGCACATGTTCCCCGCGGTCTCGCTCGCCGACATGCTCCACGCGCGCGGCCACCGCATCCTGTTCGTCAGCGATCCGCGCGGCGCGGCCGTGTCGAACGAAATCCTCGGCCTGCCCGAGGCGACCGAGCGCCACACCGTCTCGGCGCGCAGCCTGGGCGGCGGCCTGAAGGGCGCCATCGCCGGGGTCCGCGTGCTGACCGAAGGCTTCTTCCAGGCGCGCCGGCTGATCCGCGAGGCCCGCCCGGCCGTCGCCGTCGGGTTCGGCGGCTATCCCAGCGTGCCGCCGATCCTCGCCGCCGGCCTTGCCGGCGTGCCCACCGTCATCCACGAACAGAACGCGGTCCTCGGCCGCGCCAATCGGCGGCTGGCGCGCGGTGCGCGCGCCTTCGCGCTCAGCTTTCCCAAGACTAAGCGCCTCAAGTCGGCGGGGACCGCCCGCGCGACCCTAGTCGGCAACCCGGTGCGCCCCGAGATCGCCGCGCTGGCGGCGCGCCCCTACACCCCGCCCAGCGGCGTCATCGACCTGCTGGTCGTCGGCGGCTCGCTGGGCGCGCAGGTCTTCTCAAAGATCGTCCCGGCCGCCTTCGCCGCGCTTACGCCGGCCCAGCGCGCCCGCTTCCGCGTCGCGCAACAGTGCCGCGCCGACGACATCGAGGCGACCCGAGCGGCCTACGCCGCCATGAACATGACCGCCGAACTCGAGACCTTCTTCGACGACGTGCCTTCGCGGCTGACGGCCGCGCACCTCGTCGTCAGCCGCGCCGGCGCCTCGACCGTCGCGGAGAACACCGTCGCGGGGCGCCCGGCGCTGTATGTGCCCTATCCGCATGCCGTCGACGACCACCAGATGGCCAATGCCCGCGCCGTCGAGGCCGCCGGCGGCGGCTGGGTGATGACCCAGACCGAATTCACTCCCGCCGCAATGGCCGGCTGGCTCGAGGCCGCGCTGGAATCCTCCGAGACCCTCGCACGCGTCGCATCCGCGGCCCGCGCGTTCGGCATTCCCGACGCCGCCGCCCGCCTCGCCGACCTGGTCGAGGGCCTGGTTCCCGCGAACGGCGACGGCAACGGTCACACGCGCCGCGAACCCGAACTCCGGGAAGCGGCCGAATGAGAGCGCTTCCCCTCGACATCGGCCTGATCCATTTCGTCGGCATCGGCGGCATCGGCATGAGCGGCATCGCCGAGACCCTGCACGCGCTGGGCTACCAGGTGCAGGGCAGCGACATCGCCGAGAACGCGAATGTGCGCCGGCTGCGCGACCTGGGGATCCATGTCGAGGTCGGCCACCGGGCCGAGAACATCGAGAACGCCTCCGTCCTCGTCGTCTCGACGGCGGTGAAGGCGGACAATCCCGAGATCGTGGCCGCACGTGCGCGCCTGGTTCCCGTCGTGCGGCGCGCCGAGATGCTTGCCGAACTGATGCGGCTCAAATGGTCGATCGCGGTGGGCGGCACCCACGGCAAGACCACCACCACGTCGCTGGTCGCCGCGATGCTCGATGCCGCGGACCGCGACCCGACCGTCATCAACGGCGGCATCATCAACGCCTACGGCACCAACGCCCGGCTCGGCACCGGCGAGTGGATGGTGGTCGAGGCGGACGAGTCCGACGGCACCTTCGTCAAGCTGCCGGCCGCCATCGCCGTGGTCACCAACATCGACCCAGAGCACCTGGATTTCTACGGCACCTTCGATGCCGTGCGCGACGCGTTCGCGACCTTCGTGTCGAACATCCCGTTCTACGGCTTCGCGGTGATGTGCATCGACCATCCCGAGGTGCAGGCGCTGATCCCCGAACTCGAGGACCGGCGCGTGATCACCTACGGCTTCTCGCGCCAGGCCGAGGTGCGCGCGGTCTATGTCGAGAGCGACCCCAACGGGATGTCCTTCGACGTCGAGATCAGCCAGCGCTCCGGCGGCGCGGCGCGCACGATCGCCGGCGTCCGCCTGCCGATGCACGGCGTCCACAACGTCCAGAACGCGCTGGCCGCCGTGACCATAGGGCTGGAGATGGGCATCACGGACGCGGTGATCCAGGGCGCCTTCACGGAATTCAAGGGCGTGAACCGCCGCTTCACCAAGACCGGCGAGGCCGGCGGCATCACCGTCATCGACGATTACGGCCACCACCCGGTGGAAATCGCCGCGGTGCTCGACGCCGCGCGCAGCGCCACGCGCGGCCGCGTCGTCGCCGTGTTCCAGCCGCACCGCTACACGCGCGTCGAGAGCCTGTTCGACGAATTCTGCACCTGCTTCAACGATGCGGACATCGTGTTCGTGTCGGACATCTACCCGGCCGGCGAGGCCCCGATAGTGGGAGTGGACCGCGACGCTCTGGTGGCCGGGCTTCGTGCCCGCGGCCACCGGGACGTCCGGCCCCTCCCCGATCCGGACCGGCTCGCCGAGCTGGTCGCATCGAGCGCGTCGTCGGGCGACATGGTCGTCTGCCTCGGCGCCGGCAACGTCACGGCCTGGGCCCAGGCCCTGCCCGACGCGCTGGCTGCGCGGCTGGCGCGCGACACGGGGACGGAGGGATGACGATGGCCGCCCTGTCCCGTCCCCCTTCCCTGATCGAGCGCCTGCCCGCCGTGCGCGGCCGCTACGAGCCCGATGGCGCGATCGCGCGCTACACCTGGTTCCGGGTCGGCGGCCCGGCCGAAGTGCTGTACCGGCCCGCCGACGCGGCCGATCTCGTCAACTTCCTGGCCGCGCGCCCCGCCGATGTTCCGGTGACGGTGCTCGGTGCGGGTTCCAACGTGCTGATCCGCGACGGCGGCGTGCCGGGCGTGGTGATCCGCCTGGGCCGCCCCTTCGCGACCGTGCGCTGCGACTCCACGACGATCCGCGCGGGTGCGATGGCGCTCGACTACAACGTCGCCAAGGCGGCGCGCGACGCCGGCATCGCCGGGTTCGAGTTCATGGCCGGCATCCCGGGCACCGTCGGCGGCGGGCTGCGGATGAACGCCGGCGCCTATGGCCGCGAGTTCCGCGACGTGGTGCGCGAGGTCTCCGTGCTGTCGCCCGACGGCGCGGCGCATGTGCTGACACCCGAGGAATGGGGCCCGAGCTATCGCGGCTGCGCCGTGGCGCCCGACTGGATCTTCACCGGCTGCGTGATGACCGGCGTGTGGGGCAACGCGGACGAAATCACGCGCGCGATGGAGCTCGTCCAGGCGTCGCGCGAGGAGACCCAGCCGATCCGCACCCGCACCGGCGGCAGCACGTTCAAGAATCCGAACGGGCGCAAGGCATGGGAGCTGATCGACCGCGCCGGCTGCCGCGGCCTCCGGCTCGGCGGTGCGCAGGTCTCGGAGAAGCACTGCAATTTCCTGGTCAACACCGGGACCGCCACCGCGGCCGACATCGAGGGGCTGGGCGAGGAAGTCCGGCGCCGGGTGCGCGAGGCGACGGGCGTGGAACTGACCTGGGAGCTCGAGCGCATCGGCGAGCCGGCGGGAGGTGCCGCATGACCGCCGCCACGAAGCGCACCGTCGCCGTGCTGATGGGCGGCATCTCGGCCGAGCGCGACGTCTCGCTCGAATCCGGTCGCCAGTGCGCCGATGCGCTGGGCGAGGCCGGATATGACGTGCGCACGATCGACGTCACCGACGATGTGCCGGCACTGATCGCGGCGCTGACCCCGCGGCCCGACGTGGTGTTCAACGCGCTGCACGGCCGCGCGGGCGAGGACGGCAACATCCAGGGCCTGCTGAACCTGCTGCACCTGCCCTACACCCATTCCGGCCTGCTCGGCTCGGCGCTGGCGATGGACAAGGCGGCGGCGCGCAGCGTTTTCGCAACCCACGGGCTGCGCGTCGCGGAAGGCCGGCTCGCCGCGCGCGCCGAGGTTCTGGCGGGCGACGTGATGCCGCGCCCCTACGTGCTGAAGCCGAACAACGAGGGCTCTTCCGTCGGCGTCCAGATCGTCACCGACAGCTCCAACGGGCCCGATCCCGAGACGCTCCTGTCGGAAACGATCCTGGTCGAGGAGTTCATCCCGGGCCGCGAACTGACCGTGGCGGTGATGGGCGCGCCGGGCGAGGAGCCGCGCCCGCTGGCCGTCACCGAGTTGCGCCCGACCAAGGGCTTCTACGATTACGAGGCCAAATACACCGACGGCGTGACCGAACACCTGATACCGGCCCCGGTCGATGCGACGACCTATGCGCGCGCGATGAACTGGGCCGCGGCAGCGCACCGCGCCCTCTACTGCCGCGGCGTGACCCGCGCCGACTTCCGCTACGACGACGCGCGCGACGCGCTGGTCATCCTCGAAGTGAACACCCAGCCGGGCATGACGCGCCTGTCGCTCGTGCCCGAACAGGCGACCCATTGCGGGATCGCATTCCCCGAGCTTGTGAGTTGGATGGTGGAGACCGCGCAATGCGATTGATGCCGAAGTTCAAGCGCAACGCCAAGGGAACGCCGCGGCGTCCCAACCCGGCGAATCGCCGTCGCCGGATGGCGATCCGCGCCGGGATCGCGGCCTGCGGCGTCGCCGGCATGGCGGGTGGCGGGTGGTACCTGTCGCACACCGGCTGGATCGCCAAGCAGACCGAAACGGCCATGACGGCCGCCATTGAGGCGTCAGCGCGTGCCGGTCTGCGGGTAGAGGACGTGGTGCTGAGCGGACGGCAGAATGCCGACGCCGCCGACATCCTCGCCGCCCTCGACCTCGAACGCGGCGCCCCGATCCTCGACATCGACATGGCGGGCGCCCGCGAGCGCCTGGTATCGCTGGGCTGGGTCGCCTCGGCCGAGATCGCGCGCCGGCTGCCCGACATCGTCTATGTCCACATCGTCGAGCGCGAGCCGCTGGCCCTGTGGCAGCACGACGGCAAGTCGGCGCTGATCGACCGCGCCGGCGTGACCATCCAGCGCAGCAGGCTCGACCGCTTCGCCCACCTGCCCCTCGTCGTCGGCGAGGGCGCACCGGCCCACGCGGCCGACCTGATCGATCTGCTTCGCACCTATCCGGCCGTCGCGGCGGCCACCGAGGCGGCGATCCGCGTGTCGGACCGGCGCTGGAACCTGCGCATGCGCAACGGGGTCGACGTGCGGCTCCCCGAGATCGAACTGACCGCCGCCCTGACGCGCCTCGATTCCTTCCAGCGCGAGAACGCGCTTCTCGAGCGCGACGTGGTCGCCGTCGACCTGCGCGTGCCCGACCGGCTGATCGTTCGGGTCGCCCCGGGCGCAACACCGCGCCCGCGCGGAACGGAGAAGGACACATGAGCAGCGGCTGGGGGATCGGCGGAATGCCGCGCAAGCTGACGAAGCCACGCAACGGCACCTTCGCGGTGCTGGACATCGGCACGAGCAAGGTCTGCTGCCTGATCGCACGCGTCGGGCGCGCGTCGGGCGAGGCGAACGGCAGCGCGGCCCAGCAACCGCGCGTGATCGGCGCCGGCCATCAACTCAGCCGCGGCGTGCGCAACGGCACGATCGTCGACATCGACGCCGCCGAGGACGCGATCCGCAAGGCCGTGCACATGGCCGAGAAGATGGCCCAGGAAACGATTTCCGCCGTGACCGTCAACCTGGGCACGGGCGCACCGATGTCCGAGATCCTGGGCGTCGATGTCGACATCGGCGGCCAGCAGATCGACGACGGCGACCTGCACCGCGTCTTCCAGCACACCCACACGCTGCGCCAGAACGGCAACGGGACCGGACACAACGGCACGAACGGCACTGAGCGCGAGTTGATCCACTCGATCCCCGTCGGCTTCGCCATCGACGGCCAGAAGGGCATCGACGACCCGCGCGGCATGTACGGCCAGAAGCTGTCGGTCAACATGCACCTGGTGTCCGCCTCGACCCACGCGGTGCGCACGATCCGCGCCGCGGTCGAGCGTTGCCACCTTGAGATCGAGGGATTCGTGCTGTCGCCCTATGCCGCGGGCCTGGCCACCCTGGTCGAGGACGAGGCCGACCTCGGCGCGACCGTCGTCGACATGGGCGGCGGAACGACAGGCCTCGCCATCTTCTATGACGGCCAGATGATGTTCGCCGACACCATTCCGGTCGGCGGCAACCACGTCACGTCCGATCTCGCGCGCGGGCTGTCCACCCCGCTCGTCCATGCCGAACGGCTGAAGACGCTTTACGGCAACGCCATCGCCACCGAGTCCGACGAGCACGAGATGCTCGACGTGCCCCAGGTCGGCGAGGACGAGCACAGCGCGCCGATGCAGCTGCCGCGCTCGCTGCTCAACGGCATCATCCAGCCGCGCATTGAGGAAACCTTCGAGCTGGTGCGCGCGCGCCTCGATGACAGCGGCTTCGCGCCGCTGGCCGGACGGCGGGTCGTCCTCACGGGCGGCGCCAGCCAACTCCAGGGGGTGCGCGACCTCGCGGCACGCATCCTCGACAAGCAGGTTCGCATGGGTCGGCCGCTGCGCGTCCGCGGTCTCGCGGAAGCCATCGCCGGCCCGGCATTCGCAACCGGCGCGGGCCTGATCGCACATGCGATCGACAACCCGTCTTCGCTGACCATGCCATCGCCGGTTCATCCAGGGGGACCGGGCCACCTCACCGGGCGGCTCGGGCAGTGGCTCCGTGAACATTTCTAGCCGTCATACCCCCCGATCGCCGACCCGTGGCGCCGGATTCACCCGGTCCGGCGGGCCTTTGTCCCGGCCCGTCGCGGCCGCTTTCTCCCTGTTCCCCGAGTTCATCAACTGGAGGCTCTCATGACGCTCAATCTCTCCGCTCCCCCACCCCAATCCCAGCTCAAGCCGAGGATCGTCGTGATCGGCGTCGGCGGCGCCGGGTCCAACGCGGTCAACAACATGATCGCGTCGAACCTTGAAGGCGTCGAATTCGTCGTCGCCAACACCGACGCCCAGTCCCTGGCGATGAACGCGTCCGAGCGCCGGATCCAGCTCGGCACCAACATCACCAACGGCCTGGGGGCCGGCGCGCGGCCGGACATCGGCCGGGCCGCGGCCGAGGAAGCGCTCGACGAGATCATCGACCATCTCCAGGGCAGCCACATGGCCTTCATCGCCGCCGGCATGGGCGGCGGCACGGGCACGGGCGCGGCACCCGTGATCGCGCGGGCCGCACGCGAGCAGGGAATCCTGACCGTGGGGGTGGTCACCAAGCCGTTCCAGTTCGAGGGGCGGCATCGCCAGAACCTCGCCGAGGAAGGCATCGAGGAGCTCCAGCACTTCGTCGACACGCTGATCGTGATCCCGAACCAGAACCTATTCCGGATCTGCAACGAGAACACGACCTTCGCCGACGCCTTCCGCATGGCGGACAACGTGTTGCATTCCGGCGTGCGCGGGGTCACCGACCTGATGATCATGCCGGGCCTGATCAACCTCGACTTCGCTGACATCCGCACGGTGATGAGCGAGATGGGCAAGGCGATGATGGGCACCGGCGAGGCGAGCGGCGACAGCCGGGCCATCGAATCGGCCGAGGCGGCGATCGCCAACCCGCTGCTGGACGATGTGTCGATGCGCGGCGCACGCGGCGTGCTGATCAACATCACCGGCGGCCCGGACATGACCCTGTTCGAGGTGGACGAGGCGGCAAACCGTATCCGCGAGGAAGTCGACGCCGACGCCAACATCATCTTCGGCTCGACCTTCGACGAGAATCTCGAGGGGATCATGCGGGTCTCGATCGTGGCCACGGGCATCGACGTGAACGCCGACGCCATGCCGCGCTCGCCGATGATCTCGCTGGTCCACGACGCCGACCAGGCAAGGGCGAAGAAGGTCGACACCGCCCCTGCGCAAACACCGGCGCAGACCCCGGTCACCGCCCAGACGACGGCCACCGTGCCGGCGCCTGAAGCCGCCGACGGCGGTGCCACGGTCGCCGCGACGGCGATGCCGGCCGAACGTCCGGCCCCGCAGCCCGCGGCCGCGCAACCGGCGATGTCTGAGCCCCACGCCGACAAGCCGGCACCCGCCGCCGCGTTCATCCCGCCCAAGCCGGTCGCGGCCGAACGCAAGCCGGCGGCCGAGCCCGCACCGCG
>JAYOFO010000026.1:0-32812 GCA_038117265.1 Rhodospirillaceae bacterium | reverse complement strand
TGCCCTTCGTCATCTGGATGATGCTCGCCTTCATCGACGAGGTGCCCTACACGCTCGAGCATGCGGCGCGCATCATGGGGGCGAGCCGCATGTACACGATCTGGAAGATCGTCCTGCCACTCGTCGCCTCGGGCATGGTGGTGACCTTCCTGTTCATCTTCATCCTGAATTGGGCCGAATTCCTGTTGGCACTGACCCTGACCCATCCGGATGTGTCGACCCTTCCGGTGCTGCTCAACAAGTTCCAGAGCGCCTCGGAAGGGCGTCTCTACGGCCCGCAGGCAGCCATCGGAACGGTCATCACCATCCCGGTGGTGATCATGGGAATTCTTATCCAGAAGCACCTGGTCAAGGGCTTCAGCTTCGGAATGATGCGCCGATAGCCGGCGCGGGGGGAAAGTCGTGGCACGTATCGTTCTCAAGGACCTGGTCAAGCAGTTCGGCGCCTTCACGGCCGTGAACGGGGTCAATCTCGACGTCAACGATGGCGAGTTTCTCATCATGGTCGGCCCATCGGGCTGCGGAAAGACGACCACGCTGAACATGATCTCGGGGCTGGTCATGCCGACCAGCGGCACGATCACCATCGGCGAACGCGAGGTCACCCACACCGAGCCCGGCGAGCGCGGGCTGGGCATGATGTTCCAGGATCTGGCGCTGTTCCCGCACATGTCGGTGTTCGACAACATCGCCTTCGGCATGCGGGTCAAAAACACGCCCGATGCGGAAATTCGCGAACGCGTGCACAAGGCGGCGGGGGCGGTTCATATCGAGCCACTGCTCTCCAAGCGCCCCGGCCAGTGCTCGGGCGGCGAGGCACAGCGCGTGGCGCTGGCACGCACGATCGTCACCAACCCGTCGGTCTATCTGATGGACGAGCCCCTCTCGAGCCTCGACGCCAAGCTGCGCGTCGACATGCGCACCGAGCTCAAGGGCCTGCACGAGCGCCTGGGCAGCACCTTCGTATATGTCACCCACGACCAGGCCGAGGCGATGACCATGGCCGACCGGATCGTGGTGATGAGCGGCGGCAACATCGAGCAGCTCGGCGGGCCGCTCGACATCTACCGCAAGCCGGCCTCGCGCTTCGTCGCGGGATTCTTCGGCATGCCGACGATGAATTTCCTCGAAGGCGAGATCTCCGCAGACGGCGGCACGCCGGTGTTTTCGGCCGAGAACATCCGCATTCCGCTCGGCGCCGATCTCGACCGCGGCCTGGCCAACAAGCGCATCGTGCTGGGCGTGCGCTCCGAGCACGTCACCGTCAATTCCGGCGACAATGCGGGCCGGGTGCAGATCATCGAACCGCTCGGCGACGCGACCCTCGTGTTCTTCCAGTTCGGCAGTGCGTCGCGCCTGGTCGCCAAGGTCGATCCGGATCTCAACTTCGCGCCGGGCGACAACCTGACGTTCGCGTTCGAGCCCGCGAACTGTCACCTGTTCGATGTGGACACCGGCGTACGGCTTAACTGACGCCGGCTACGGCGTCACCACCACCGTCCCGACCTGGCGGCCGCCCTCGACCGTTTCGTGGGCGGCGGCGATCTCGTCGAGCGGGAATTCCGCGGCGACCCGGTTCACCAGCCGGCCCTCGGCCATCCAGCGCGAGATGTCGGCAACGGATTGCTGCTTGAACGCCTCGGCCATGGTGAAGCAGCCGATGATGTGCAGGGTCGGCGCCTTCATCAGCAACGTATAGAACGGGTACGGCACGACCGGCTCGGCCATCGAGGCATAGGCGGCGATGGTCGCACCGGTCTTCAGGATTTTCACCGTGGTCGCGATGTTGCCGCCGAGCTCCACCTCGACGACCCGATCGACGCCCTTGCCGCCGGTCAGTTCGAGCACGCGTGCGGCGACGTCCTCTCGCTTGTAGTTGATCGTGTGGGCCGCGCCGTCCTCGCGCGCGCGCGCCACTTTTTCGTCGGAACTCACGGTCCCGATCACGGTCGCGCCGCCGTTGCGCGCCATCTGGACGGCATAGTTGCCGACCGCGCCCGCCGCGCCCGTCACCAGGACCGTCTGCCCCTCCACGGGCCCGTCGGTGAACACCGCGGCATGGGCCGTCATCGCCGGAATGCCGAGGCATGCGCCTTCCGCGAACGACTGGGTGTCGGGCAGCGGGCAGGCCCGGGTGGCATCGATGGCGATGTACTCGGCCGCGGTGCCGTCGCCGCGGCGAAGCTGTCCCTCGAACAGCCAGACCCGCTCGCCGACCCGTCCGCCGTCGACTCCCGGCCCCACCGCCTCGATCACGCCGGCGCCGTCGAAATGCGGGATCATCCGATCGCCCACCATCGGACCGCGCAGGCCCTCGCGCTTCTTGACGTCGAGCGGGTTGATGCCCGATGCGTGGACGCGCACGAGGACCTGTCCCTCGCCCGCTACCGGGGTCTCGATCTCGCCGGTCCGAAGCACGTCCCGGGCCGCTCCGAATTCCTCATGCCACGCTGCGCGCATCCCTATTCTCCCGTCTCTGCATTGCGGTTTCGGCGAAGTATAGAGGTGCGCGACCCGGCAATCAGCCCGCTGATAGCCGAATCGGCGAACCGCAAGCGAAAATATCAGGCCCAGGCGCCTGCTTATCCACGGGTTTCAGCCTACTCACCTGAATGCCCGCGTGCCGGCCCGGGCCGTGCCACCTAGGGTGCACGGCTATGAGCACTCAAGACATGACCGATCCGATGGCCGAAGAAATCGCCAACGTCACGCCGCTTCGCACCGACGAGGACGATGCGAGCTTTCGCACGCCGCCGCACAACTACGAGGCGGAAATGGCGTTGCTCGGCGCGATTCTGGTCAACAACCGCGCCTTCGAGCGGGTGCAGGAATTCCTGCTGCCCGACCATTTTGCGGACCCCGCCCACGCCAGCGTCTACCGCGCATGCGCCCACCTGATCGAGCGCGGCCAGATGGCCGATCCGGTCACCCTGAAGAACTACCTGAAGGACAACGAGACGCTGCGCGAGATCGGCGGTCCGGCCTATATCGCGGAGCTGGCGAACGCCGTGATCACCGTCCAGAACGCCCAGGATCTCGGACGCGAGGTCTATGACTGCTTCCTGCGCCGCGAGCTGATCGAAATCGGCGAACGCGTGGTCAACGATGCGTTCGCGCACGAGCTCGACGCACCGGCGACCGACCAGATCGAGCGGGCCGAGGGCTGGCTGTTCCACCTCGCCGAGCAGGGCGCCTCGGAGACCGGGTTCCGCGACTTCAAGAGCGCCGTCACGGGGGCCATCGATCTCGCCGCCGCGGCCTACAAGCGTGACGGCGAACTGGTCGGCGTGCCGACCGGGTTCATCGACCTCGACCGGCTGCTGGGCGGCCTCCACAAGTCGGACCTGGTGATCGTCGCGGCGCGCCCCTCGATGGGCAAGACCGCGCTGGCCACCAACATCGCCTACAACGCCGCCGCCTCGAAGTATCGGCGCGACGGCCCCGACGGCACCGAGATCGAGGAGTCCGAAAGCGTTGCCTTCTTCTCGCTCGAAATGTCGGCCGAACAGCTCGCCACGCGCATCATCTCCGAGCAGGCGCATGTGCGCTCGGATGCGATCCGCCGCGGCGACGTGCGCGAAGAGGAGTACAACCGCGTCTTCGCCGTTGCCCAGGCGCTGCATGGGCTGAAGCTGTTTATCGACGACACGCCGGCCCTGACCATGGCCCAGATTCGCACCCGCGCGCGCCGGCTCAAGCGCCAGCACGGCCTGAGCATGATCGTCATCGACTATCTGCAGCTCATCAATCCGCCGGCCGGCAGCCGGTCGGACAACCGGGTGCAGGAGGTCTCGCAGATCACCCGCGGGCTGAAGGCCCTGGCCAAGGAGCTCGACGTGCCGGTGATCGCGCTCAGCCAGCTCTCGCGCGCCGTCGAGCAGCGCGAGGACAAGCGTCCGCAGCTGTCGGACCTGCGCGAATCGGGCTCGATCGAGCAGGACGCCGACGTGGTCACCTTCATCTACCGCGAGGAATATTATCGCGAGCGCGAGAAGCCGACGCCGCGCGAGAACGAGAAGCACGAGACCTATCTGGAGCGCGAGGCGCGTTACAACGAGCTGCTGGCGCAGGCCCGCAACAAGGCCGAGATCATCGTCGCCAAGCAGCGCCACGGCCCGATCGGCACCGTCGTCCTGCAGTTCAACGGTGACTTCACCCAGTTCGCAGACTACAAGCCCGACAGCTATCTGCCCGAGGAGCGGTTCTAAGCGGTGGCACCAAGCGACATCGCCATTCCGGGGGACGCCGGCGCCGTCCTCGTCGTCGACCTGGATGCGATCGCCGCGAACTACCGCCTGATCCGCGAGACCTGCCCGACGGCGACCGTCGGTGCGGCCGTCAAGGCGGACGCCTACGGTCTCGGCCTCGCGCCGGTCGCCCGCACCCTGGCGGCCGAGGGATGCGCAACCTTTTTCGTCGCCACGCCCGGCGAAGGCGTCGCGTTGCGCGCCGTGCTCCCGGGTGCCGAGATCGTCGTGCTCAACGGCCCGGACGCGGGCAGCCTGGACCTGTTTCGCGTCCACCGGCTGTCGCCGGCATTGAACTGTCTGGAACAGATCGACGCGGTCGCCGGCGCCGAGGGACTGCCCGATGCGTGGCTGCACGTCGACACGGGCATGAACCGGCTGGGGCTCTCGCCCGCCGCGGCCACGGCCCTGCTCGATGAACCCGCACGCCTCGCCGGGACGCGAGTGACGGCCCTGCTCAGCCACCTTGCCTGCGCTGACGATTCAGGCCACGCGATGAATGGCGTCCAGTTGGAAGCCTTCCGGGAGTTGCGCCGCCGCACCGAAGCCGCGTTCGGGCCGCTCCGCGCCAGTCTCGCCAACTCGCCGGGGGTGTTCCTGGGCGATGAATTCCACCTCGACATGGTGCGCCCGGGGGCCGCGCTCTATGGCCTGAATCCGCGGTCGACCGGCCCCAATCCGATGAAACAAGTTGTTGGAATATATGCAAAAATCCTTCAGGTGCGTGACGTTGACTCCCCCATGACCGTTGGATACGGTGCCGCGCACCGGGTCACGGGACCCGGGCGGGTCGCGACCGCCGCCGCCGGATACGCCGACGGCTATCCGCGCGCCGCGGCAACCTCGGAGGGCAGCAGCATGAACGCCTATGTCGCGGACAGGGCGGCGCCCCTCGTCGGACGTGTCTCGATGGACCTGATCACCATCGATGTCAGCGACATTCCGGCCGGCGATGCGGTGCCGGGCGCGATCGTCGAATTGCTCGGCCCGCACGTCTCGCCCGACGAGTTGGCGGCCGCGGCCGGCACTATCGGCTACGAGATCATCGGGCGGCTGGGCACGCGGCTCGCACGCGTCTATCGCGGCGGAGCGGCCTGACCATGAATTTCCTCGCCCCCATCGGCCGCGGAACCATCGCGTTCTTCGCCATGATCGGCCGCATCGCGGAGTTCGCCGGCACCGGCCTGTATCACTGCGTCACCCCGCCCTTCTACCCGCGGATCATCGTCCGCCAGATGATCGAGATCGGCTACTACTCGCTGCCGGTGGTGGGCCTGACGGCGATCTTCACGGGCATGGTGCTGGCGCTCCAGAGCTTCAGCGGCTTCGGGTTCGCCGGCGAGGCAACGATCGCCAACGTGGTGGTGTGGGGCATTACCCGCGAGCTGGGACCCGTGCTGGCCGGCCTGATGGTCGCCGGACGGATCGGTGCCGCGATGGCCGCCGAAATCGGCACGATGCGCGTCACCGAACAGATCGACGCGCTGACCACGCTGTCGACCAACCCGTTCAAGTACCTCGTCGCACCCCGCCTGATCGCCGGAATCGCGATGCTGCCGCTGCTGGTCATCGTCGCCGACGTCATCGGCGTGCTCGGCGGCTATATCGTCTCGATCTACGATTTCGGGTTCAATCCGACGACCTATCTGAAGAGCACCTGGGACAATGTCGACGCCACCGGTTTCAGCTCGGGTCTGGTCAAGGCCGCGGTCTTCGGCTTCCTCGTCTCGCTGATGGGCACCTATCACGGCTTCCATTCGCGCGGTGGTGCCCAGGGCGTCGGCCAGGCGACCACGAACGCGGTGGTATCGGCCTCGATCCTGCTTCTGCTGTTCAACTTCATCATCACGGCGCTGTTCTTCGCAACATGACCGACGCCCAAGCTGCCACGCCGAAAATCGAGGTCCGGGGCCTGTGCAAGGCGTTCGGCGCGAAACAGGTGCTGAACAACCTCGACCTGACCGTTGCGGCCGGCGAATCCCTCGTGGTGATCGGCGGATCGGGCACCGGCAAGTCGGTCCTGATCAAGAACATCATCGGGCTGATGGAGCCCGATTCCGGCTCGATCCGCATCGACGGCGAGGAAGTCACCCAATTGCCCCCGCATGAGCGCGAACGCGTGACGCGCAAGTTCGGCATGCTGTTCCAGGGGGCGGCGCTGTTCGACAGCCTGTCGGTCTGGGAGAACGTCGCCTTCGGCCTGCTCGAGGCGCAGGGCATCGGGCGCCGCGCCGCCCGCCGGGCCGCGCTCGAGGCGATGGCGATGGTCGGCCTCGACGAGGATATCGCCGACCGCGCGCCGGCCGAACTGTCGGGCGGCATGCAGAAGCGCGCCGGGCTCGCCCGCGCGGTCGCGACGCGGCCGGAAATCCTGTTCTTCGACGAGCCGACGACCGGTCTCGACCCGATCATGGGATCGGTCATCGACAATCTGATCGTCAAGTCGGTGCGCGAACTGGGCGCCACCGCGCTGACGATCACCCATGACATGGCGAGCGCCCGGCGAATCGCCGACAAAGTCGCCATGATCCACGAGGGCCGCATCGTCTGGCATGGCCCCGTCGGAGCGATCGATCGCTCCGGCAACGAAATGGTCGACCAGTTCATCAACGGACGGGCATCGGGCCCCATCCGGATACAGGTCGCGGTTTGAGGCCATGGCGCGAAACACCAGCCAGTTCGTCTGTCAGTCGTGCGGTGCGATCCACGGAAAATGGTCGGGCCGCTGCGATTCGTGCGGCGAGTGGAACGCCATCGTCGAGGAGGCGCGCGAAGCCGAAACGCCGAAGGGCGTGTCGCGGAGCGGCGGCCGGCCGGTCGCCTTTACCTCGCTCGACGGCGCGCCGGAGGACCGCCCCCGCCAACTGACTGGCATGGCCGAACTCGACCGGGTCTGCGGCGGCGGCCTGGTGCCCGGCTCGGCGCTGCTGGTCGGCGGCGATCCGGGTATCGGCAAGTCCACCCTGCTGCTGCAGGCCGCGGCGATGCTGGCGCGGCGCGGCGTATCGGTGGCCTACATCTCGGGCGAGGAGGCGGTCGACCAGATCCGGCTGCGCGCATCGCGGCTCGGCCTGGCCGACAGCCCGGTGGCGCTGGCTTCGGCGACCAACATTCGCGATATCCTCGCCGCCCTGGACACCGGCGGCGCCGCCGACGTCTCGATCGTCGATTCGATCCAGACCATGTATGCCGACACTCTCGACTCCGCGCCCGGCACCGTCGCCCAGGTCCGCACGTGCGCGCAGGAATTGATCCGTGTCGCCAAGCGCCGCGGACAGGCGGTGATCCTGGTCGGCCACGTGACCAAGGAAGGCGCGATCGCCGGTCCGCGCGTGCTCGAGCACATGGTCGACGCGGTGCTGTATTTCGAAGGCGAGCGGGTGAACCAGTTCCGCCTGCTGCGCGCGGTCAAGAACCGCTTCGGCGCGACCGACGAGATCGGCGTGTTCGAAATGACCGATGCCGGCCTCGCCGAGGTGACGAACCCGTCCGAGCTGTTTCTCGCCGGCCACAGCGATTCGACCAGCGGATCGGCGGTGTTCGCCGGAATCGAAGGCACCCGCCCGCTACTGGTCGAGATCCAGGCGCTGGTCGCCCCCACCCCGCTCGGCACGCCGCGCCGCGCCGTCGTCGGCTGGGATTCGGCGCGGCTGGCCATGGTGATCGCGGTGCTGCAGACGCGCTGCGGGCTCAATCTCGGCGCACACGATGTCTACCTGAACGTCGCGGGAGGCTTGCGGATCAGCGAGCCCGCCGCCGACCTGGCGGTGGCCGCCGCCCTCGTCTCGGCCCATCTCGAACAGCCGCTGCCACCGCGCACCGTGGTGTTCGGAGAAATAGGACTGGGTGGCGAGATTCGCGGCGTCGGACAGGCCGATGCGCGCCTGCGCGAGGCGGAAAAGCTGGGATTCGAACGGGCGCTCACGCCATCGCGCGGCACGAAGGCCAAGGGAAAGCGAACCGAGAACATCCGGGTGGGCGAACTGGCCATGCTCCGCGACATCTTCGAACAGTTTGACGGCGAAGCGCGCCGCGGCAACCTGGCGACGGTCTAGACATGGAATTCGCCGGCTTCAGTGTCTTCGATATCGGCGTCCTGGCGATCGTGTTCCTGGGTGCGCTGTTCGGGCTGGTGACGGGCTTCGTACGTGGCGGGCTGTTCGTCGCCTCGTGGATCGGCGCCGGGCTGATCACGATCCACGGGCTCGGCCGCGTCACCCCGTTCGCCGCGCGCTACGTCCAGCCGGACTGGCTGGCACAGCTGGTGGCTGGTGCCGCGCTCTTCATCGTCGCGCTGATCGTCTTTCACCTGCTCAGCCATATCCTCAGCGGCTGGGTGCGATCCGGGCGGCTGAATGCGCTCGATCGTTCGCTCGGTCTGGTCGCCGGGCTGGTGACGGCGGGAATCGTGATTTCGATCGCCTTCCTGTTCCTCAGCGACGTCTTCGGCGACGATCCGCCGGATTGGGTCGAGACGGCGCGAACCCGGCCCGCGGTCGAGCGCGGAGCCCTGCTGGTCAAGGACCTGCTGCCGGCGGGATTCATCGGCGAGACGGGCGAAACGCTCGAGCGCGCCCAGCAGCGCGCCCGCGACATCGACGCCGCGCGCGAGGCGCTCGACCGCCTGTCGCGCCCGCCGGAAACCGCTGTACCGGAGACACGAGAAGGGTATAACGAGCGCGAGCGCAGCGGTCTCAACGATCTGATCCGGCAGAACCAGTGACCGACGATTTCATCCCACATCCGTTCCTGCCGAGCCGCGACGCGGACAAGTTCCGCGAAGAGTGCGGAGTCTTCGGCGTCTACGGCACCGAAGACGCGGCGGCCCTGACGGCGCTGGGGCTCCACGCCCTGCAGCATCGCGGCCAGGAAGCCGCCGGCATCGTTGCCTTCGACGGGCGGCGCTTCCACCCGCACCGTGCACTGGGACTGGTCGGCGACATCTTCGGCGACAAGGAGGTCATCGACCGGCTGCCCGGCGATTCCGCGATCGGACACAACCGCTATTCGACGGCGGGCGAGACCGTGCTGCGCAACGTCCAGCCGCTCTATGCCGATTACAGCTTCGGCGGCCTGGCGCTGGCCCACAACGGCAACCTGACGAATGCCCGCCAGCTGCGCCGCGAACTGGTCCAGATGGGCTCGCTGTTCCAGTCGACCATGGACACCGAGGTGATCCAGCACCTGATCGCGACCAGCCGCGCGTCGCGCCTGCTCGACCGGGTCATCGAGGCGCTGCGGGCGATCGACGGCGCCTACTCGCTGGTCGCGCTGTCGCGGCGCAAGCTGATCGGCGCGCGCGACCCGCTGGGCGTGCGCCCGCTCGTGCTGGGCCGGGTCGGAGAGGCCTGGATTCTCGCATCCGAGACCTGCGCGCTCGACATCATCGGCGCCACCTTCATCCGTGACATCGAGCCCGGCGAAGTCGTTGTCATCGACGAAGAGGGGCTACACTCCTACAAGCCCTCGCCGCCGGTGCGCCGCCGGTTCTGCATCTTCGAGTACATCTACTTCGCGCGGCCGGATTCCGACGTCGACGGGCGGAACGTCTACGAGGCGCGCAAGGCCATCGGCGCCGAGCTGGCACGCGAGAGCGGCGTCGACGCGGACCTCGTCATCCCGGTGCCCGACAGCGGCGTCCCCGCCGCCATCGGCTATGCCAGCGAGGCGGGCATCCCGTTCGAACTCGGCCTGATCCGCAATCACTATGTCGGCCGGACCTTCATCGAGCCTACAGACGAAATCCGCCATCTGGGCGTGCGCCTGAAACACAACGCCAACCGCGGGCAGCTTGCGGGCAAGCGGGTGATCCTTGTGGACGACAGCATCGTGCGCGGGACCACGTCGAAAAAGATCGTCGAGATGGTCCGCAACGCCGGTGCGAAGGAGGTGCACATGCGCATCTCGAGCCCGCCGACACGCAGCCCCTGTTTCTACGGAATCGACACGCCCCAGGCCTCGGAATTGCTCGCCGCCCGGCTGGACGTGGAGGGCATCCGCAAGCTGATCGACGCCGACAGTCTTGCCTATGTCTCCATGGACGGGCTGTACCGCGCCATGGGCGAGGACGGGCGCAACAACGAAGCGCCGCAATATTGCGATGCCTGCTTCAGCGGCGAATATCCGATCGCGCTGACCGACTTCGACGGCGGCGATTCCGAAACCCAGATGTCGCTCCTCGCCGAGCTGGCCTGAGCGGCGCGACATGTCCGACACAGGCGCACTCGCGGGCCGCATTGCCCTGATCACCGGTGCCTCGCGCGGGATCGGCGCGGCCGTGGCGAAGCGGTTTGCCGCCGAGGGTGCCCACGTCATCCTGCTGGCCCGTACGGTCGGTGGGCTGGAAGAGGTCGACGACGCGGTTCGCAGCAGCGGCGGTCAGGCGACCCTGATCCCGGTGGACCTGAAGGATTTCGCGGCGATCGATACCCTTGGCCCGGCCCTGCTCGAACGCTTCGGCCGCCTCGACGCGTTTGTCGGCAATGCCAGCCTGCTCGGCGAGATGACGCCGCTGACACACTACGAGGCCGATGTCTGGCACGAGGTCTTCGACGTCAACGTGCATGCGAACTGGCGCCTGATCCGGACCCTCGACCCGCTCCTGCGACGCTCGGAAGCCGGCCGCGCCATCCTCGTCAGCAGCCGGGCGGCTGCCGATCCTCGGGCCTTTTGGGGCGCCTATGCCGTCAGCAAGGCCGCGCTCGAGGCGCTGGCAAGGGTCTGGGCATCGGAACTGGAGAACACCAACATCCGGGTCAACGTCGTGAACCCGGGCGCCACGCGCACCGGTATGCGGGCGGCGGCGTTCCCCGGCGAGGATCCGATGAGCCTGAAGACGCCGGAAGACACGACCGGCACGTTCGTCCGGCTCGCGCGCGCCGATTCAACGGTCCATGGCAGGGTCGTCGACGTCGACTGAACGCCGCTAGCCGCGCTTGTCGTGATAGGGGTTCTCGCCCTTGCGGGTGAGGATGCGGATCGGCGTTCCGACCAGCGAGAACGTCTCGCGGAAACTGTTTTCCAGATAGCGCAGATAGCTCGCCGGCAGGTCCTCGGGCCGGTTGCCGAACAGGATGACGGTCGGCGGCCGCGCCTTGGGCTGGGTCGCATAGCGCAGCCGGATCGGCCGCTTGTTGGCCGCCAGGGGTGGCGGATGCCGATCGGTCGCGTCGGTGAGCCAACCATTCAGTTCCGAGGTGGTGACCCGCCGGTTCCAGTGTTCGTAGGCCGCAAGCACGGTGGGCATGAGCCGCTCCACGCCGCGCCCCGTCGCCGCCGACAGGGTGACGATGGGCGTTCCCGCCCCCTGGGGCAGCGATACCTGCATACGGTCGCGAAGCAGGCGAAGCGACGCCTGGTGATCCTTGATCAGGTCCCACTTGTTGACCACGATCACGAAGGCGCGGCCCTCGTCGATGACGTGGCGTGCGATCGTCAGGTCCTGGCGCTCGAGCATCTGCTCGGCGTCGAGGACGAGCGCGACCACATGGGCATACTGGATCGCGTTCAGCGAATCGGCCACCGACAGCTTTTCGAGTTTCTCGTCGATGCGCGCGCGCCGCCGCATGCCGGCCGTGTCGACCAGCGCGATCCGCTGGCCGCCATGGTCCCACTCGACCGCGATCGAATCGCGGGTGATGCCGGCCTCCGGCCCCGTCAGCAGGCGGTCCTCGCCGATGATCGTGTTGATCAGGGTCGACTTCCCGACATTCGGGCGCCCGACGATCGCGAGGCGGAGCACCCGGTCGTCCTCGCCTTCGGCATCTTCCTCTTCTTCCGGCGCGGCGAGCGGGTCGGCGACCGCCGCAATGGCGTCGTAGAGCAGATGGATGCCCTCGCCATGCTCGGCCGAGATCGCAACCGGTTCGCCGAGCCCGAGCGAATAGGATTCGAACACCCCGTCGGCGCCGGCACGGCCCTCGCATTTGTTGGCGACCGGGAGAACGTTGACATCGCGCCGGCGCAGCCAGTTCGCGAAGTGTTCGTCGAGCGGCGTCACGCCGGCGCGTGCGTCGATCACCAGCAGGACAAGGTCCGCGGCCTCGATCGCCTGCTCGGTCTGACGGCGCATGCGCGCGGGCAGGCTGTCGTCAAACGCTTCTTCGAGCCCCGCCGTGTCGACGACGCGGAACCGCAGGTCGGCCAGTTCTCCGAAACCCTCGCGCCGGTCGCGCGTCACCCCCGGGCTGTCGTCGACCAGCGCCTCGCGGCGGCCGACCAGCCGGTTGAACAGTGTCGACTTCCCGACATTCGGGCGGCCGACGATGACCACGGTGGGTTCCATGTCGCCTGCGTCCCGTTCGGGCCTAGCGGTAGGCGATCAGGCGGGCGTCGTCTGTCTGGAAATAAAGGATTTCCTCGGCCAGCGCCGGCGCCAGGGACACGTCGCCGGGCATGTCCAGTTCGCCAAGCACCTCACCCGTGTAGGGCGACAGGGCAACCGCCAGCCCGTGGCTGCCCGACACTATCAGCCGATCGCTGGCAAGCACCGGGCCCGCCCAATTGACCAGCCCCTCGCGATCTTCGGGGTCCTCGTAACGCCCCAGCGGCGTCACCCACCGGACAAGGCCGTTCTCGGCAACCAGTGCGATGACCTCTCCGTCGGTGCTCACGACGAACAGGAAGCCGCCGGCGATCCAGGGCTGGTTGATTCCACCGACCTCGGTTTCCCAAACGCGTCGACCGCTCACCAGGTCGATCGCAACCATTCGGCCCGAGTGGCTGATCGCATAGACCCGGCCACGGTCGATGACGGGTCGGCCGCGGATGTCGGCCAGTGCGGAAACCGCGTCGGCACGCCGGATGGCGGCCAGGTTGTCGCTCCAGAGCGGCCGCCCGTTCTCGGCACGCAGCGCAAAGATTTCCCCCGAGGAATAGGTGACGACGACAATGTCACCGTCGACGGCCGGGCTCGCCGAACCGATCAGGCCAGCGGTTTCCTCGATCCCGGTGTGCGTCCAGTCGACCGCACCCGTATCGACGTCGATCGCGAAGAGCTGATTGTCCTTGGTCACGGCGTAGACCTTGCCGCCGAATGCGGTCGGCGCCGCGCGCATCGGGCCCGAGACCGGGGTGCGCCAGAGTTCCGCGCCGGTCTTGGCATCCAGCGCGACGACCTGGGCAAAGCCGGTTCCCGCAAAGATTCGCCCCAGATCGTAGGACACGCCGCCGCCCCAGTTCCCGTCATCCTCTTCGGGCGGCTCGATGTCCCGTCGCCACACGCTCGCCCCGTCGGCGACCCGCCGCGCCTCGACGACCGCGTCGGCGTCCATGGTGAACACGAGCCCCTCGGCGACCACCGGGCCGGAGAGGATCGGCGCGTCGTCATCCCCGCCCTCGCCGATGTCGCGCGACCAGATCTCGAGCGGCGCGTCGGCAAGCGAGAGATGATGCATCGCGTGGTTGGCGAAGCCGCCCTGCTGCGGCCACTCGCTGTTGATCTGCGGCCGCGGCAGGCGGACCGCCAAGTCGGCCACGCGTTCGGACGGCGCGATCCGGCTCTGTCCCGCCAGAACGGAGATTCGCTCCCCCGGCAGGGGAATCTTGCTGTCGCCTCCGAGCAGATCGAGCACATCGCATGCGCTCAACGCGAACAGGGCCGCGACCGCCAGCGGCAACCTTCGAAGTTGGGACCTCATCACCAGGCGCACCTCAGGACAGACCGATCGCCGCAAGCAGCTCGGTTGCACGCGCACGCATCGCTGGAGGAGCTGCCGGATCTTCGAGATTGGCCCGCAGCAGATCGCCTGCACGTTCGCGCGCGCCCGCCTGAATCGCGGCGACGGCGAGAAGTTCGCGCGCGCTGAAACGGAACGGGTTGTCGGGCGCATCGATTGCCGCGATTCGCTGTTCGACCTCGGCCATCGACAACACACCCATGCCGTTCGAGACCGCGAGCAAACGCGCCAGGTCCCGGTATGTCGCGTCGAGCGCATCGTCGGCCGCTGCCGCATCGAAGGCCGCAACCGCCTGCGAAACATCTCCAGCGTCGGCAAGCAGACGGGCTTCGCGCAGGGACGCGAGGAAGCGGTAACCGGTCGTGCCATCCCGCGCCAGTTCGCGCAACGCGGCGATCGCGGCCTCAGGCGTGACCTGCTCCTGCGCTGCGGCGGCGATGAAGCGCGTGCTGTCGTCCTGGCGCGCCGTTTCCTGCATATCCCGCCAGACCACGATGGCTATGGTGCCGGCAACGATGGCGATCGCCACGCCGGCGATATAGACTCCATAGCGCTTCCAGAGCTTGTGGTACTGCTCCTGGCGGACTTCTTCGTCGACTTCGCGAAACAGTTCGTCCGACACGAAAACGCATCCTTTTCAAGAACTTCTTCCGAGTGTCCCTCGCTATATCGCCGCGCGGGAGCCCGAAATCAACCGTTTAGCGGCCATTTGTACAACCGCATCGGGGGGTCATACCATTTTTTAACCGCATGCGGAGACAATCGTCTTCACGAGGCGTGACATGTCGAACCGACATCGCAAATTCCGGGGATTGTGCGCCGTGGCGGCGCTGCTTGCGCTCGCGGGCTACGCCGACCCGGCAACGCTTGCGCTTGGCGGTGCAAGCGCCGTGACGGCGGCAGATACCGGAAAGACGGTCACCGACCACGCGATGACCTATCTGACGGGTGACGACTGCAGCTTCAAGCACTCCCTCAAGGGAATCGCGTGGTGCCAGCCGGCGCGAGGCGAGGTCGAGCCGCCTGCCCGGCGGGTCTGCTACCAGTCCATCGCGGCCATAAGCTGCTACCTGGTCGAGAACTCCTACGAGACCGAAACACGGCGCACTCCCTGATCATCCGGCGTCTGGACAGTGCCGCCAAAATCATGAAAACTCGTTCCCGGTCAAACGGAAACAACGAACGAGCGTTCGCGACATGAGTTCCGTCCAGAACCTGCACAAGCAGCAGCGCAAGGCAGGTCAGATCACGTTCAACCGCAACGAACTTCGGATTCTTCTCAACGAATACAGCCGGCGCGTGGCGGCAGGCGAATGGCGCGACTATGCTATCGACATGTGCCGCGACCGCGCGGTGTTCTCGGTCTTCCGGCACACGGCGGAGCACCCGCTCTATTCGATCGAGAAACTGCCCGGCAAGGGCGGGCGGCCGGGCCGCTACGTCGTCTCGCGCGGGCCGCAGCGGCTCAAGCAGGGACAAGATCTGATCGACGTGATCAACGCGATCGAGCGCCGGCCACGGCTGATCGCGATCGGTTGATCGATTTCGCTCGATTTTTACGAAAAATCAACAATCTGCAATTCGACGCGATCCCGCTTGCGCCGATCGCATAAAGACGCGAACTCTGTCTCATGACCACAGGTGCGCGACATGCGCACGCGGAACGGAGCAGGAGGCAAGTGGCCTACACGGAACGTCATGGAGACGAACGATCGAATTCTGGGCCGGTTGGAGCCCCTCACCCCGGTGCGGCGGCCGCAAGGCGTACCGGCACCCGCTGAGGACTCGGCGCCGGAGCCCGAGCCGGAACAGGCATCGGTCCGCGTGGAGCCGGTGCGTCGCGGATTCGAGGCGCGCCTGAATTACGATCCGTTCGAAGCCGACGTCTTCATCGAGATACTCGACCCCCAGACCGGCGACGTGCTGCGTCGCTTCCCCGCGGAAAGCGCGGACAAGGATTCTCTGCTTCGGCGTGGGGGCAGCCTCCGCGACAAGTTGGTCTGACGCAGCCGACTGCCGCGTTGTCCCGCCGGAACGCCGGGACTAGGCTCGCGGCCATGGACAAGCTCCACAATCACGCACCCGGCAGCCAGCGCGCCCTGGCTGGCCTCGACCGATTCCTCGCAGATGACGGCGTTATGGCAAGGCTGGCGACACGACAGGTCGGCCTGCTCACGAATCACGCCTGTGCCACGGTCGACGGTGTCCCGACCGCCAGGGCGGTCCGTGCACGGTTGGCCGCGCAAGGGGCCGACGGGCTTCGGCTGTATTCGCCGGAACACGGGATGGCACTGTCGGCCCATGCCGGGGAACCCGTCGACGACCGCATCGACCCGCTGACGGGCCTGACCGTGCACAGCCTCTACGGCGGCCCGGATTCCGATGGGGGAGCGAACTTCAGGGGCCTCGATACGCTGGTGATCGACCTGCGCGATGTCGGCGTGCGTTGCTACACCTACGCAGCGACGGCGGCACAGGCGGCCCGCAGCGCGCTCGAACAAGGAATCGACGTCGTCGTTTGCGACCGGCCCAACCCGCTCGGCCCGAATGCCGACGGACCCGGCCCTGATCCGGGGAGACGCTCCCTCCTCGCCTTCTTCGACGTCCCGTTCATCCACGGGCTGACCATCGGCGAGCTCGTCCGGCGTCATGCGACGCCCCGGGCCGGAACCGGTGCGCGACTCGACATCTACCACGCAGATGCACCCTCACCCCCTGCGCTGGGCTGGATTCCGCCCTCGCCGGCCCTCGCGCATCCCGATGCCGTCGCCGCATATGGCGGTCTCGTGCTGTTGGAGGCGACCAACGTCAGCGAGGGACGCAACTCCTCGCTGGCCTTCCGCGGCGTGTCGGCACACGGTCTGGACGCCGTCCGCCTGGCCGGGGATATCGCGGGCTGGAACACCGGGTTCGGCGCCGCGCCCGGAGAAATCGTCCATATGCGCGGATCACAAGCCGGCGCGCGTCTCCCCGGGCTCGTCCTGTGGCCGCGCTCCAACCAGCGGCAACGGCCGCTGGCGCTGGGAATACATCTCCTTGCCTGGCTGATGCGCCACCATGCGGACTTCGCATGGGCCAGCGTCGGCGCCGATCAACACGCGCTCGACAATCTGTTTGGGCGCGCCGACCTGCGCCAGCAGCTCGAACAGGGTATCGACCCGGAAGAGATACTCGCCGGCTGGCAACAGGTCGCGGCCTAGGCGCCGTCCGGCGTGACGGGCTGCCCCTCGACCACCACCTCGACGAGGTTTTCGCCGACATCGAGGATCGCCAGGTCGCACCAGGCGCCGACCGCGATCCGCCCGCGGTCCCGGCGCCCGACGAAGTCGGCGGGATAGGCCGACACCCGCCGGCTCGCTTCCTCGATCGACTGGCCGAGGCGGCGCAGGTTGGCGTAGGCCCGGTCCATGGTCAGCGCGCTGCCCGCCAGCGTCTCGCCACCGAGATAAACGGCGTCGCCGCGCTTGCTCACGGTGTGGCTGCCCAGCGGATACGACCCGTCCGGCATGCCCGCCGCCGCTGTCGCATCTGTCACCGCGAACACAAACGGGATCGCGCGCATCGCGGCGCGAAGCGCCCCGTCGGCAACATGGATTCCGTCGGGAATCACCGCGGCGTACTCGCCATGGGCGAGCGCGGCACCGACGACGCCCGGTGCGCGGTGATGCAGCGGCGTCATCGCGTTGTAGAGGTGGGTGAACCCGCGTACACCGGCCTCAAGCGCCGCGCATGCGCATTCATAGTCGGCCCCGGAATGGCCGATCTGGACCACGATTCCGGCGCGCGTGAACGTGCGGATCAGCTCGATGCCACCCGGAATTTCCGGCGCCAGGGTCACGAGCTTGACGACGCCGGCGCGGCAGACGGCCTCGACGAAGACCGGGTCGGGTGCGCGGGCAAACGCGGGCTGTGCGCCCAGCCGTCCGGGGTTGATGTAGGGACCCTCCATATGCGCACCCAGGACGCGCGCCTCCCCATCGCGCCTTTCGGTCTGTGCCGCGCCGATTCCTGCGAACGCGTTCTCGAGTGCCGCATCGGGGGCGGTAATCGTCGCCGGCAGGAACGAGGTGGTGCCGTGGCGCGCATGCAGACGCGCGATCGTCCGCACCGCATCGCCGCCCTGCATGACGTCGGCGCCTCCGCCGCCCGGCACGTGCAGGTCGACGAAACCCGGCAGGATCAGCGGCGCATCGTCGGGGACCGTCGCCGGCTCGATCGCACGGATATGGGCGTCGTGGACCAGCCGGCCCGCGACCCAGCCGTCGGGAGTCAAGATTCGCCCGGTGCGCGCGGATTCACTCATCGGTTCTGCCAGACGATCGTTTCATTGGGGGCCCGTCCGCGCGCCAGCATCAGGGCGCCCGTGATGGGATCTTCTGCCGGCTCGCAAATCCAGCCGCGCAGCCCATCGGGAAGGAAGGGGTGCAACGGTTCCGCGAGCCCGCCCACGAGCGCCAGGGGGATGCGCCGCCCCGGGTCGAGGGCCTCGGCCAGCGCATCGATCTCGTGCCCGGCCGTAATCACGATCTCCAGCGCGGCGGCATCGCCGCGGCCCGCACAATCGATCACCAGCGGTGCCATTTCCGCATAGCGCGCCGGGGTCGCACCGAGCAGCCAGCCGAGGAGTTCGTCGCGCGTGTGTCCGCATCGTTCGGCCAGCGCCTTGTGCATGTCGGTGATGCGGCCGCGGTAGCGCGTGTCCAGCACCTGTGCCGCCTGGGCCACGGCGAGCCGGCCGATCCAGGCACCGCTCCCCTCGTCACCGACCGGGAACCCCCAACCGCCCACCAGCCGGCAGCGGCCCGCGGCCTCGATCCGGTAGCCGACGCTGCCCGTCCCGACGATGATGACGGCCCCGGGTGCACCCCCGTGGGCCGCCAACGCCGCGATGTAGGCGTCGGTGGAGACCCGCAGCGCGCCCACGGCCGGTGCCTCGGCCATGAATCGCTGGCGCTGGTCTGAGTTGTTGGCCCCCGCCAGCCCGATGCCGAAATGGGTGTCGGCCAGGTATTCGCCCTCCAGCGCGCAGGCGCGCGACAGGGTCTCCAGCGCGCCGATAATCTCTCCCCAGGCCGCGGTTCCGCGCACGGTCAGGCTGGTCGGCCCGGCGACCGTCAGGCCCAGCCGGCGGCCGGCTTCGTCATACAGCGCGACCCGGGTGTTGCTCGCCCCGCCGTCCACGCAGCAATACAGTCGTTGGCCCATAACTTCGCGAATCCGCTTACTCTTGGCCGCCATCGTACACGACCGGAGCGTGCCGTGGGCCCATCGGGGACTTCGGCACTTCGCGGTGTGCTATGGAATTTCCCTGTTCGCAGGCAAACGGGCTGATGCGCAAGACCGAAGAATTCGCCGAGGCGTTCCGCGACCTGGAGACCCGGTCGAACGCCGACATCGCCGACGCCATCCTCGCGGCCCAGGCTGCCGGGATTGCGGCGGTGCGGGCGGCGGCCGGCGCCATCGGGAATGCGGCCGACGCCGCGGCCGACAGGCTGCGCGGCGACGCGCGCGGCCGGCTGGTCTATGCCGGTGCGGGAACGTCTGCGCGCCTGGGCGTCCAGGACGGGGTCGAACTGGTCCCCACCTTCGGCTGGCCGACCGAGCGCCTGGCCTATCTGATCGCGGGCGGCCCCGGTGCACTGACGCGGACGGCCGAGGGCGCCGAGGACGATGCCGGGCAAGCCGTCCGCGATGCCGGCCAGCTCGCGCTTGGGCCCGGCGATGTGTGTATCGCCCTGTCGGCCAGCGGGGTGACGCCCTATGCGGTCGCCGCGTGCCGGGCCGCGCGCGAAACCGGGGCGTTGACGGTCGGGATCGCCAACAATCCGGGAACGCCCCTGCTGGAGGTCGCTGAACATCCCGTCCTGCTCGAATCCGGCCCCGAGCCGATCGGCGGCTCGACCCGCATGACGGCCGGCACCGCCCAGAAGGCGGCGCTGAACCTGTTCTCGACCCTGACCATGATCCGGCTCGGGCGCGTCTATGGCGGCATGATGGTCGACGTCATCGCGTCCAGCGACAAGCTTCGCGAGCGCGCGGTACGCATCGTCATGGCCGCGGTGGAATCCGACGAGGCCACCGCGCTTGCGGCGCTCGCCACGACGGACAATGCAGTCAAACCGGCGATCCTCGTCGCCCGCGGCCTGTCCGCCGAGGCCGCGCTGGCCCTGCTCGCCGACCATGGCGGCGACCTCCGTCGCGCGCTCGCGGCCCTGGGAACCTCTGCGGAATGACGACAGCGGTCGGCAGCGACCTCAACCCGTTCCGGATCTCGTGGAACCGGCACTCCCGCGCGCAATGGGACACGATGCTGGAGGCCTGCTACCGCCCGGGCCTGACCCAGAGCGCGGCCTATGTGCTGGCGCTGCATGATGTACGAGGCATGAAGGCCGATCTCGGCGTGATCCGCTTCCACGACAAGCCGGTTGGGCTGATGGTCGCCCACGGCAAGCCGGCATTCGGTGCGCCGTAAAGCCAGACGATCTATCGCGCGCCGGCCTGGGTGCACGCCGAGATGCCCGGCGAGATGCAGAAACTTGCGCTGGCGCTGCTGCGCAGGCGCTTCCGGCTGCGCCGGGGACGGCCGGTGACGTTCCATCCCGAAATGACCGACACGCCGGAGGCCCGCGCCCAGCTGGCAACCGCGGGCTTCAAGCGCGTCGCCGAGGGCTACCGGACGATCTGGCTCGACCTGTCGCAACCGCTCGAAGGGCTGCGAGCGGGCCAGCATCAGAACTGGCAGAACGCCCTGGTCCAGGGCGAGCGCAACGCGCTGGCGATCGTCGAGGACGATGCCTGCGCGCGGCTCGACTGGCTCGTCGGGCAGCACACCGAACATATGGAGGTCGGCGGCTACCGCGGCCCTTCCGGCGGGTTGCTCGAGGCCTTGCAGCGCCATGGCAATGCCGCCTTGGGCGTGCGCCTGCTGATCGCCGAGGCGAACGGAGCGCCCGTCGCGGGCATCCTGATCGCACATCACGGCAAGGCCGCGACCTATCTCGTCGGCTGGACCGGCGAGGAAGGCCGGCGCCTGCGCGCCACCCACCTGCTGTTGTGGCGGGCGGTCGAGCGCCTCAGGGCCGAGGGACGGTCATGGTTCGACCTGGGCGGAATCAACGCCGACGCGCCCGGTGTGGCGCGGTTCAAGGCCGGAATGGGCGGCGAGGAAGTCACCCTGGTGGGCGGCTACGTCTGACGTCGACGCCCGACCGGTCAGGCGGCCGCGGCGCGCGAGTCGGCAACGAGATTGGCAGCGGTGCGCACCAGCGCGACGGCCTCGTGCGCCGAGCCGTCGAAACCCGGCGCATTCTCCGACAGGTAGCGCCGCCAGGCGCGCGCGCCGCGCTCGCCGTTGAACAGGCCCAGCATGTGACGGGTCATGGCGATCAGCGGCGTGCCCGCCCCGATCTCGCGCGACACATAGGGCAGCACGGCCTCGACGATCTCGTGCCGCGTCGGTACGGCACCGTCGGCGCCGAGAAAGCGGCGGTCGACCTCCGCCAGGACGTAGGGGTTCTGGTACGCCGCACGCCCGAGCATCACCCCGTCGACATGCTCCAGCTGTTCCGCGACCGCATCGAGCGTCTCGATCCCGCCATTGACGGTAACATGCATATCCGGCCGCTCGGCCTTCAGGCGATGGACCAGATCGTAATGGAGCGGCGGCACCTCGCGGTTCTCGCGCGGGCTCAGCCCCTCGAGCCACGCCTTTCTGGCATGCACGATGAAGTGCCGACAGCCGGCCGCGGCGACGGTGTCGACGAAGCCCGAAAGCGTCTCCCATTCCGGCATCTCGTCGATGGCGATCCGATGCTTCACCGTCACGGGCACCGAAACGGCGTCGGACATGGCCACCACGCATTCGGCCACCAGGTCCGGCTCGGCCATCAGGCAGGCCCCGAACCGGCCCGACTGCACCCGGTCGGACGGACACCCGACATTGAGGTTGATCTCGTCATAGCCGAGATCGGCGCCGATCCGCGCGCACTCGGCCAGCGCCGCGGGCTCCGAGCCGCCGAGCTGCAGCGCGACGGGATGCTCGGCGGGATCGAACGCGAGCAGGCGCGCCCGGTCGCCGTGCCGGATCGCGCCCGTGGTCACCATCTCGGTATAGAGCCGCGCACGCGTGCTGATCGCGCGCAGGAAGTAGCGGTCGTGCCGGTCGGTCCAGTCCATCATCGGCGCAACCGACACGCGCCGCGTGCGCTGCCCGTTCTGATGCTCGTCTGTCACCTTCGGCCACCGGATTTCGCGTTCGTGTGCGTTTCATTTAGCCGGCAAGCTGCCGTTTCGCAAACGCGGGGTTGCAGGCCCATGCCGATGCCAGTCGGGAGACTCAGCTCTTCGCCTTCCGGCGCGTTTGGGTGGTCCAGACCCGCAGATCGACCAGAACCTTCGTCGTCGCCGCGACGACAAGCAGGCAGAGCAGCGCCTTCGTGGCCGTCTCCATCGTCCCCTCGATCAGGACCGCATGGACGACGCTGCCGGCCACGTTGACCAGCGCCAAAGACGTATGGCCAAGCCGCCAGATCCACCAGCGCAATCGACGCCGGCGAAGTAGGACGGCCCACAGTGCTGCGCCGAACACCGCCCACATGGCGATCACGCCGGCAAAGCCGGCGGCGATGTAGACCGGCTCTCGCCAGGCGAGCAGCGGACTGAACGCCGCAGCGCCGATGGGCACGGCAACCACAACCGAGAGCACGGCCCAGATCAGGTAGGTGCGGGTCCGCCCCCTGCTAGCGTCGGCCACCGCGGTCAGGCCGGCTTGAGTACGAAATCCGCGTGGAGCATGGTCAGGTCCGCACTTCGCATGATGGGGCGCAGAAACACCGTCTCGAATTCGCCACTGTCATAGGCGAGATGGCCGTGCGGCTGGCCGAAGGCGGGCACGATCTACGGCATTTCCAGGCGAAAATTTCCCTCGGCATCCGTCAACGTCGCGCCGTGGCTGTGCGGGTCGCGCTCGTGCCCTTCGGTCGTATAGGCCCAGATCTGAATGCGCTGCCCCACGAGCGGCGCGCCGTCGCCGGCACGGCGGACGGTCCCCGTCATCCAGAAGCCCCCGCCCCCAATCCTCTCCACGATCGGCGCGCCCGGCAGGTAGTTGTTGGCACCGCCGCGCATCGAGGGCGTCGGCGCGATGCCCTTCGCCCGCGCGGGCACCAGCAAACCGGACGCGCCCGTCAACAGAACGGCGGCACCGGTTCGCATGAGGGTTCGGCGAGACATCGAATTGAAGCTCATTCCAGGTCCTCGTTAAGACACGCGGAGGCGATCTCAAGCGGAGAAACGGCCGGACCACAACGGTCGTGACCGCATGGCCCGTTTCACCCGATAGGTAGGCTGCATCGAACGCGCGGCGAACGGCATTCACGGTTTCGTGATGGTGCCGCCTTGTAACGCCTGCATGCGGAAATCGCCGGCATCGACGTTCCACCGCATGGTCGAACCACCCTTGAATAAGGTTTCTCTTATATTATATATCTCTTATATTCAACCTCTGGAGGATTCCATGAAAACCCTTCCCCTTGCTGCCGCGCTCGCCGCCGCGCTGGCCATCGGCCCCACGCTCGCATCAGGACCCCACAAGGGCGACGACGATTCGCACGGCTACCGCATGCATGCCGAGAAGGGCAGCACCGGGATGCGCGGCAGCGAGCATCGCGGCGACGGCCCGAAGATGGGCAGGTACGACGACGACGATGACGACGACGACCGCAAGCATCGCGGCATGGCCGACGGCAAATCGCGCGGCGACGACATGCGCGCCAACCCCGAGCTCGCCTTCGAGAAGCTCGACACCAACGGCGACGGGGTGATCGACCGGGACGAGTTCCTGTCCCATGAGCGGGGCCCCCGCCGCTCCTAGGGTCTCCCCCTGTCCCACAAGGTGCCGTGTCGCGATATGATCGCGGCACGGCGTCTTGCTTTCGGGGCAACGCCGTTGCGTGTGCCGAACCGGAACCGAGCGGGGAGAACCGTGTCCGCAAGCATCGAAGGCCTCGTCGCCGCCCTGCCCAAGGCGGAGTTGCACCTGCATATCGAGGGGACGCTCGAGCCCACGATGATGCTGGCGCTGGCGCAGCGGAACGGGATCACGCTTCCCTATGCCGACGTCGCGGAAATCCGCGCCGCCTACGATTTCGACGGGCTGCAGGACTTCCTCGACCTCTACTACGCCGGCATGTCCGTGCTGGTCGAGGCAAGCGACTTCCACGACCTAACCTGGGCCTATCTCGAACGGGCCGCCGCCCAGGGCGGCACACATGCCGAGATCTTCTTCGATCCCCCGTGCCATACGGAGCGCGGCGTGGCGTTCGAAACGGTCCTGGAGGGAATCACGGGCGCGCTGGCGGCCGGGGAACGCGAGCTTGGCGTCTCCTCGAAGCTGATCATGTGCTTCCTGCGTCACCTGTCCGAGGAACAGGCCTTCACGGCGCTGGACGCCGCCCGCCGCCACAAGGACGCCATCTTCGGCGTCGGGCTCGATTCCGGCGAGGCCGGCAATCCGCCCGGCAATTTCGCCCGGGTCTACGCCGCGGCACGGGCCGAGGGCTTCGTGGCCTTGGCCCACGCCGGCAAGGAGGGCCCGGCACAATACGTCGCCGACGCGCTCGATATCCTGAAGGTGGCACGGGTCGACCACGGCAACCACGCCCTCGACGATCCGGCTCTGACGGCCCGCCTGGCCGCCGAGCAGATGCCGTTGACCATGTGCCCGCTGTCGAACCTGCGCCTCAAGGGTGTCGCGCGGCTAGCGGATCACCCGTTGCGCGCCGCGCTGGATGCCGGCCTGCTGGTCACGGTGAACTCCGACGACCCGTCCTACTTCGGCGGCTACATCAACGAGAACTAAGTGGCGATCGCCGACGCGCTTGGCCTGTCGGCCGAGGAAATCGTCGCCCTGGCAAAGAACTCCTTCGCCGCCTCGTTCCTGCCCGATGCCGAAAAGCAGCGGCGCATCGATGCCGGCGAGCGCGCCGCCGGGGACTTCGCCCGCAACTCCCGTTAGCCCACCGGCCAGGCGGTCGGGTGGCGCAGGTCGAGATCGCGCGCGCCCGCACAATCGCGCACCCCCACCTGGCGCAGCGCCTCGCGCAGCTCTTCCATGAAGAAGTCGGCGACGAAGTCGGCCCCCTCCTCGCCCAGCGCGGCCAGCCCGTACATGAAGGCGCGGCCGGCCAGGTTGAGGCGCGCGCCCAGCGCGGCGGTGCGCAGCAGGTCGACGCCGCTGCGGATGCCGCCGTCGAACAGGATCTCGGCCCGGCCACCGACCGCAGCGACCACGGCCGGCAGCATGTCCACCGAGGGCGGCGCGGCCTCGAGCTGGCGGCCGCCATGGTTCGAGACCACCAGCCCGTCGGCACCCAGCGCCACCGCGCGTTCGGCGTCGCCGGGGTGCAGGATGCCTTTGACGATCAGCGGACCCTTCCAGGCGTCGCGGAAGCGCGCGATCTCGTCCCAGGTGAAGGACCCGCCGCCCTCGCGCCGCGCGAATTCTGCCACCTGAGCAGGGCTCGGATTGTCGCCGGCGTACTTCTTCAGGTTGGCGAACATGTCCTGACCGTGCCGCAGATATGCCGCAAGCCAGGCCGGGTGGGCAGTGACCTCGGCGATCGTGCGCAGCCCGATCCGGTAGGGCAGCACCAGCTTGTTGCGCAGCTCGCGCGGCCGCTTGGTACGCGCCGGCACATCGACGGTGACGACCAGGGCCGCGACCTCGGCCGCGGCGGCGCGCGCGATCCAGTCCATGTTGATGGCGAGGTCGTCGCGCGGCATGCGGTAGATCTGGTACCAGGCAAAACCGTTCGCCAGCTCCGCAACCCGTTCGACCGTCGCCATCGCCGAACTGCCCAGGATGAAGGGAATCTCGTTCTTCTCCGCGGCGCGCGCGAAAATCTCCTCGCCGCCGGGCAGGACCAGCGACGGCAGGCCCATCGGCGCGATCGCCAGCGGGCCGGCATAGCGCTTGCCGAACAGCTCGACCGAGGTGTCGGCGCGGTAGTTCTCAACCCCGTAGCGCGGCAGGATCTGGATGCCGTCGAGCGACGCGGCGTTGCCGGCCTTGTTGGGCTCGGCGGCGCCCGCCGCACCGTCCACATAGTCGAAGGCGAAGCGCGGCACCCGCTTGCGCGCCCGCGCCCGCAGATCGTCGATGGTCGGATAGAGCATCTTGAGCTGGCCCGCGCGCGTGCGCGTGTCGGGCCGGCCGGCGGTCACCTTGTAGTCGGGCTCGTCCTGCGCCATCTGGTCCCCCTTCTCCGCAGCGGCGGCTAACTCAGCCCGTCGCGCCGTCCCGGTCAAGAGCCGGTTCGAGCACCGGATCGCGGGCGACGAGCACCGGCCGTGTCAGCTCCGACAGGCGCCGGCGCTGGTTGCCGTCGGCATCGAAGTTCGCATCGTCGAGCCAGGCCTCGAACCCCGCCTTCAGGGCCGGCCACTCGGACGCGATGCAGGCGTACCACGCCGTGTCGCGGGACCGCCCGCGATGGATCAGATGGTCGCGGAACACGCCCTCGTAGGAGAAGCCGAGGCGCTGGGCCGCGGCGCGCGAGCGCGCGTTCAGCGTGTGGCACTTCCACTCGTAGCGGCGGTAGCCGACGCCGAACGCCCACCCCATCATCAGGTACATCGCCTCGGTCGTCACCCGGCCGCGCTGGATCGACGGCGAATAGTGGACGTGCCCGACCTCGATCACACCGTGCTCGGGCGTGATCCGCATGTAACTCACCATGCCGGCCGCCTTGCCCGTCGCCGCATCGACGATCGCATAGAAGAACGGGTCGGCCGACAGGCAGGTCTCGGCCATCCATGCCTCGAACGAGGCCAGGTCGGGTAACGGCCTGTAGGGCAGATAGGCCCAGTCGATGCCGGCCGCGTCCGCACCGAACGCGGCATGCATGTCCGCGGCGTGGGCGGCGATGTCCAGCGGCTCCAGCCGGCAATGGCATCCCTCCAGCGGCGCCCGGGCCGGGCGCTGCGGCGGTACCCAGTCCGGGACGGGCGGGCCCAGCTTCGGCGCCGGCGCGTTCTGTGTCTGGTCGGTCATCGGCGGTCCATGTTCCATGCGTTCGGCCGGGCGCACCGGCTGCGAGAACGCGGCGAAGATTATGTGAACGGGCGGCGGCGACAAAGCCCGCGATTCGACCGCTCGCCGGCTTGTGCCAACGAAGGCGCGGTTGGCAAACACCGCGCGCAAGTAGTATTGCCATGAACGGTTCTCGGCGACCGGGCGCAACCGCCGCCCCGCCGACCCTTCAACCGCCCGCCGGGGGCACTTCGGGGACCCAGACCATGCGGACACGCCGCACCCTGTCCGAACGGCTGATCCAGCGGTTCTTCTACAAATACTACGCCCGCAACCTGCTCTACGAGTTGCAGGTACGCGCACGGGCCGAGGCGGCCGACTATGTCCAGGCCCACATGGCCGAGGCGCAGATCTTCACCTCGCACCAGCGGATCGTCGCCCACGCCGTCTCGAACGCCGCGCCCGACGGGCTGTTCCTCGAATTCGGCGTGGCGACCGGCAACACGATCCGCGAGATCGCGGCCCACGCCCCGAAGGGCGCGACCGTGTACGGCTTCGACACCTTCTCGGGCCTGCCCGGCGACTGGACGGGCCATGTGGAGACGGCGGGCGCGTTCCGCCAGACGGGCCTGCCCAAGGTGCCGGGCAACGTGTCGCTGGTGCGCGGCCTGTTCGGCGAGACCCTACCCGGCTTCATGGCCGCGCATGAGGGGCCCGTCAGCTTCGCCCACATCGACTGCGACCTGTACACCTCGACCGTCGACATCCTCGCCAACATGGGCCCGCGCCTTCAAAAGGGCACGCTGATCCTGTTCGACGAGTACTTCAACTATCCGGGCTGGAAGCTGCACGAGCACAAGGCGTGGACCGAGCATTGCCAGGCCAATGGCATCGCCTACACCTATCTCGGGTTCACCGCGCTCGACGGCAAGGTGCTCGTCCGGATCGACTGACCGCTGCCGGCAGGGAGCCAAACCGATGTTCCGTTCGCCGTTCCGCTTCGCCTCCCGCTGTTTCGCCTTTGCACTCGCCTTCGCGCTGGCCTTTGCGCCAGCCCCTCCTGCCTCCGCCCATGACGAGACGCCCATCGGCCACGCCATCGCCGACGTGCCGCTGTTCGACGCCCACATGCACTACAAGGAGCCGGCCTGGGCGCAATGGCCGGTGAAGAGCGTGATCGAGGTGATGGACGCGGGCGGCGTGGCGATGGCGCTGGTCTCGTCGACGCCCGACGCGGGCACGATCATGCTGTGGGAATACGCGCCCAACCGCATCGTGCCCGAGTTGCGCCCCTATCACGGAACCGCCGGCTCCTCGAACTGGACCAAGGCGCCGGGCATGGCGGAATACCTCGCCGGCCGGCTGGAGGCCTATCCCCACCAGGGGATCGGCAAGTTCCATATCCACCGGCTCGACACGAGCGACGAGGCGCTGTTCCGCCAGGTGATCGCCATGGCGAGGGCGCGCGACATCGCGCTGCACGTCCATTCCGGGACCGAGCCGGTGCGCTGGCTCTATTCCCTCGATCCCGACGTGAAGATGATCTGGGCCCATGCCGGGCTGGGCGAGCCGGCCGCGAGCGTCCACGCGCTGATGGCCGAATTTCCCAACCTGTATGCCGACACCTCGCTGCGCGAGCAGGCGATCCTGGGCTATGGCGATGGGCTGGACCCGGAATGGGAACGGGTGATCTTCGACTTCCAGGACCGGCTGATGGTCGGCGGCGACACCTGGGTGAACGGCCAGTGGGAGCGCTATGTCGACATCGCGGCCTCGAACCGGCGCTGGCTTTCGAAGCTGCCGCGCGCGGTGGCCGAGAAGATCGCCTACCGCAACGCCGAACGGTATTTCGGCCGTAAGGTCACGATGGAGCAGATCGGGACCCGATAGGCCGTTCTTGCCGCCGGGACCGGACGTCATTTCCCCGCCTTCAATCCGTTGACCGAGGGGAATAGATCACGTGATATTTCCTCACAAGCGCCAGAAAAACGCGCGGGGAGGAATGCCTTCATGAAGGCGGCAACGTTCGACTACGCAAGGCCGGCATCCGTGGATGAGGCCATTGCCCTCAAGCGCGCGCACGGCGATGGCGCGCGGTTCCTGGCCGGCGGTCAAAGCCTGATCCCGACGGTGAACATGCGGGTCGAGCGACCCGACCTGTTGATCGATCTCAACGCCCTCGGCGAACTGGGCGGCATCGAGGAAGCGGGCGACGTGATCCGCATCGGCGCACTCACGCGCACGGCAGACATCGGCCGGTCGTCGTTGATTGCGCGTCGCCTGCCGCTGCTCGCACGCTGCATCGAGTACATCGCCCATCCGGCCATCCGGACCCGGGGCACATTCGGCGGCAGCCTCGCTTTTGCCGACCCGGCCGCCGAATGGCCGGCGGCCTGCCTCGTGCTCGACGCCTCGATGATCGCGGCCGGGCCGGACGGCGAGCGAACCATCGCGGCATCGGACTTCTTTCTCGGCGACTACACCACCGCGCTGCGAGACGACGAACTGCTTGTCCGCATCGACATTCCGGCGCAATCGGCCGGCGCACGTTCGGCGGCCCTGGAGGTTTCCCGCAGGCGCGGTGACTTCGCGGTCGCCGGCGTCCTCGCGCAGGCGGAAGGCGGCAGCAACGGCGCCCTGTCGGATGTGCGGATCGCGTTCTTCGGCATTGCCGACCGGCCGATCCGGCTGGCGGCGGTCGAACGCGCGATCGCGCAAGACGGGGTCGCGGGCGTGGCACCCGCCTGCGACGTGCTCGGGTCGGAGGTCGCGTTCACGAGCGACCTTTACCACGCGGCGGCCACGAAACGGCACCTGGCCGGCGTGCTGCTCGCGCGCGCGGTCGAGGAGCTCGTGCAATGAAGGGGTCGGGAGGGTTGTCATGAGCGGCGAACGCGAGATCGTCTTTCGTCTCAACGGTCGTGAGGAGCGGGCCCGCGTCGCGCCCCGCCATCACCTCGTCGACTTCCTGCGCGAGCGATTCCAGCTGTCGAGCCCGCGCGTCGGCTGCGAACACGGCGTGTGCGGCGCGTGCACGCTGCGGGTCGACGGCGAAATCGTGCGCGGTTGCCTGTTCCTGGCCGTCCAGGCGGACGGGCGAGACATCGAGACGCTGGAGGGAATCACCGCGCGCGGAGAAGTGCGCGACCTGCAGGACGCCTTCATCGAACGGAACGCGACCCAGTGCGGCTTCTGCACGTCCGGCATGCTGATCACCGCGGCCGAACTCCTGAAGGACGGGCAACCGCACGACCGCGGCACGATCCGCGAGCATCTGTCGGGCAACATCTGCCGTTGCACTGGCTACGAGGCCATCGTCGACGCCATCGAAGCAGTGATCGAACGGCGCGGAAACGGGGGCAAACCATGAGCGTGTCCGAAGCATCCAACGCCGGATATGTCGGCCGCAGCGTTCCGCGGCCCCAGGCGCGACGGCTGGTCGAGGGCCAGGCGCAGTATGTCGACGACATCCTGCTGCCGCGCATGGCGCATGTCGCGTTCCTGCGAAGCCCCTACGCGAACGCAAGGATCACGGCGATCGATACCGAACGCGCGAAGGCCATGCCGGGGGTCGTGCACGTCGCGACCGGGCGGGACTTCGCCGACGTCAAGACGTTCGCGGGCGTGCTGGCACACTTCCAGGGCATGAAGTCGGCCCAGCAGCCCTGCCTCGCGGTCGACCGGGTCTGCTGGTGCGGCGAGCCCGTGGTGGCGGTCGTCGCCGAAACGCGCCACCAGGCCGAGGATGCCCTCGACGCGATCGAGGTCAGCTACGAGGAGCTTCCCGTCGTCGTCGATATCGAGGACGCGCTCGATCCCGCCACGCCGGTGATCCATCCCGACATCGGCGACAACATGTGCTTCCAGCGCGAACTCGATGCCGGCGACTTCGAGGCCGCCCTGGCCCGCGCGGATCACGTGGTCGAGCGAACCTTCCGCTTTCCGCGGCATACGGGCGTGTGCCTGGAGGGACGCTCGGTCATCGGCGAATGGAACGCGCCGGAACGCCGGTTGACCGTCTACATCTCCCACCAGGCACCGAACATGGTGCAGGACTGCTATGCGAACCTGCTCGGCCTGCCCGAGAGCGCCGTCCGGGTTATCTGCCGCGATGTCGGCGGTTCCTTTGGCATCAAGACCCATGTCTATGGCGACGAACTGGCGACCTGCGCGCTGTCGAAGATGCTCGGCCGACCGATCAAGTTCGTCGCCGACCGGCTCGAATCCTTCGTCAGCGACATCCATTCACGCGATCACCGGGTCAAGGCGACCATGGCCGTCACGAACGAGGGCAAGATTCTCGCGCTGGGATTCGAGGACCGGCTGGCCGTGGGACCGTATTCGGTCTATCCGCGCGGCAGCGCCGTGGAAGGCAACCAGATCTGCAACATCTCGGGCCAGTGGTACACTCTCGAGGCCTACCGGGCGCGGATCGAGACCGTGTTCACCAACATGGGCCCCTATTCGAACTACCGGGCGGTCGGGCATCCGGTCTCGGTCGGCTTCGTCGAGGGCATGGTCGATGCCGCGGCCCGCGAGATTGGCATGGATCCGGTAGAGATCCGCCGCCGCAACCTGATCCCCGACGATGCCTTCCCGCACAAGACGCTGGCTGGCCCGCTGTTCGAGGTGATGTCGCACCACCGCTGCCTCGACGAGATCACCCGGCTCATGGACTACCCGGGACTGCGCGCGGAACAGGCCGCCCGGCGCGAGAAGGGCGTGTACCGCGGGATCGGCTTCGCGAGCATGATCGAGATCACCAACCCGTCCGCGATGTTCTATGGCGTCGGCGGCATCCGCGTGTCAGCGCAGGACGGGTGTTCGGTGAAGATGGAGCCCGGCGGAAGCATTGTCGTGCTGCATGGCTGCGGCGAGCAGGGACAGGGCACGGAAACGATCTATGCCCAGATCGCCGCCGATGCGATCGGCGTGCCGATAGAGGACGTCCGCCTGGTCACCGGCGACACCGAGGTCACGCCCTATGGCGGCGGCACCTGGGCCTCGCGCGGCGCGGGCGTGGGTGGCGAGGCGACATGGCAGGCGGCCCGGGCGCTGCGCGAGAACATTCTCGGGCTGGCGGCGATGATCACCCAGACCCAGCCGGGCGCGCTCGACATCGCGGGGGGCGTCGTCGTCGACCGGGAGACGCGCGAGGAGCGGATCACGCTCGCCGAATGCGGGCGCATCGCCTATTTCCGGCCCGACACGCTCGACAATTACCAGCCCGAGCTGATGGTGACGCGCCATTTCGTGCCTAAGCAGTTCCCGTTCTGCTTCACCAACGGCGTGCTCGCCTGTCACCTGGAGGTCGATCCCGCCACCGGCCTGGTCACGCCGCTGAAGTTCTGGTGCGTGGAGGACTGCGGCACGGTTCTGAACCCGCAACTCGTGGACGAGCAGATTCGCGGCGGCATCGCGCACGGGCTCGGCCCCACCCTCTACGAACAATGCCTGTACGACGAGCGCGGCCAGCTGATGAACGGCAGCCTGGTAGATTACCTGGTGCCCACGACGGGCGAGATGCCCGACACGGTGGTCGGCCATATGGCGACCCCCACGCGCGAGAGCGAGCTGGGCGCCAAGGGCGCCGGCGAGGCCGGCACCGCGGGCACGCCGGGCGCGGTGATGAACGCACTCAACGATGCGCTTTCGCCGTTCGGGGTCGAGCTGACCGATATGCCGTTCACGCCGGAGAAGGTGCTGCGCGCGCTGGGCCGGGTGTAGGCGCGGGCCGCGCCGTAATTATCGCCGACTCTCAGGCGTTGGGCACTTGCGGCAGAAAGCGGGAAGGGCTGCCCCCTACTCCCACTCGATGGTCCCGGGCGGCTTCGACGTCACGTCATAGACCACCCGGT
>JAYOFO010000025.1:0-32938 GCA_038117265.1 Rhodospirillaceae bacterium | reverse complement strand
GATTTCGGCGCTGCAGGACGCGATCGCGGCGCGCCCGGGATCGGGCGGCGAAGGCGCGGATGCCGCGGCGCTGCGCACGCAACTGGCGCAGCTGCGCGACGAGATCGGCGCGTTGCGGGCGATGGCGCCCGACCCCGCGGCCGACGCGACAAGCGATTCCCGCCTGTCCGCGATCGAGGCCGAGCTGCGGAACGCCGTCCAGCTTTCCGCCACGAACATGCAGGCGATGTCGGGCGGAATCGTCGACTTCCAGGGGCGTCTCGATGCGCTCGACGCGCGGATCGCCGCGCTCGAGAAGCAGGGCACCGGGGCCCGGTCCGCGCTCGCCGATTCGGTGGCCCTGGCACTCGCCGCCGACCAGTTTCGCCGGGCGCTCGACACGGGTGCGCCCTATCGCAACGCCATGACCATGCTGGCGGCGCCCGCGGCCGCCGATCCCGAGATTGGACGCCTGGCGGCGATCCTCGAGCCGAATGCGGACCGCGGCATCATGAGCCGTGCGGCGCTGGCGGTGTCCTTCGCCGAGACGGTCGAGACCGTGCTGTCCCACGCGCCGGCCGATGTCGACACGATCGAGCGCATGGTGGGACGGCTGCGCGACGTGGTGCGGGTCCGCCGGGTCGGACCGTCGGTCACGGGCGACTCGCCCGAGGCAATCGTCGCCCGTGCGGAGTTCCTCGTGAAGGATGGCGACATCGCCGCCGCGCTGGGTGCGCTCTCCGGCCTGGAGGGTGCGGCGGCGGCCGCCGCGGCGCCCTGGATGGAACGGGCGCGCACGCTGCTCGACGCGGAGGACGCGCTGGCCGACATCGAGGCGCGCGCGTTCGAGCGCCTGCGCGCCGCGAACCCGGCGGCGGACGCGCGCTGATGCTGCGGGTCCTCGTCTACATCGCCTTCGTCGCGGTTCTGGCGGCCATCGCCGTCTGGCTGGCCGACCGGCCGGGCACGGTGACGCTGGAGTGGCAGGGCTGGCAGGTCGAGACGTCGGTCGGGATCGTCGCGCTGGCCGTATTCCTCTTCGCTGCTGCTGCGGCGCTGCTTTATTCGGCGTGGCGCTGGATCTCCAGCCGGCCCCACGAATGGTCGCTGCGCCGCCGGCTGGGACGGCAGGAGGCGGGGCTGAAGGCACTGTCCGACGGGCTCGTCGCGATCGCGGCGGGCGATGCCGATGCGGCGCGCAAGGCGAGCCGGCGGGCGGGCTCGTTGCTGGATCACGCGCCCATGACCCTGCTGCTGGAGGCGCAGACGGCGCAGACCGCCGGCGACGAGGCGGCCGCGCGCCAGACCTTCGAGAAGATGCTCGACAACCCCGAGACGGAGTTCCTCGGGTTGCGCGGCCTGATCGCCGATGCGCTGCGCGAGCATGACGATGCGCGCGCACTGTCCTTTGCCCGGCGCGCCTACGCGCTGAAGCCGCGCACGCCGTGGATTCTCGACACGATGGTCGCGTTGCACAGCCGCGCCGGGAACTGGCGCGAGGCGCAGCGGCTGGTCGAGGAAGCGCAGAAGGCGAAACGGGGGTCAGGCGCCGACGGCCGGCATCAGCAGGCCGCGCTGCTCACCGAGCGGGCGCGCGCGGCGCGCGCCGCCGGCCAGCATGCCGACGCCTATGCCCAGGCACGCAAGGCCAGCGAACTCGACCCCGCGCTCGTGCCGGCATCGGCGCTGGTGGCCAGGCTCGTCGCGCAAGACGGCCGCGAACGGCGCGCCCGCAAGGTGATCGAGCGCGCCTGGGCCGGTGCGCCGCATCCCGACATGGTCGCGGCGTATCTCGAGATTGCGGCCGCGGACGCCGGGCCGCTGGACCGTTACAAGGCGGTGGAGGGGCTGGTGCGCCCGGCGCGCACCCATCCCGAGAGCCGGCTGGCGCTCGCCGAGGCGGCGCTCGATGCCGGCCTGTGGGGCGAGGCGCGCAAGCAGCTCGATGCGCTGGAGCGCGAGGCCCCGGCCGCGCGCGTCTTCCGGCTGCGCGCCCGGCTCGCCGAGGAGGATGACGAGGACACGAGCGATGCCACGATGTGGCTCGAACGTGCCGCAAGCGCCGACGCCGACCGGGCCTGGGTGTGTCGCGACTGCGGCACCGTTGCCGACGAATGGACGGCGGTCTGCGGGCACTGCGGTGCGTTCGCGACCCTCGCCTGGGACCAGCCGCCGCGCGTGCACCGCGCGGTCGTCGCGCCGGGCGGGCCGTCGGCCGCATCCGACCCGGACCAGGCACCGACCGGCTGAACGGTCCGCGCGGGGCCGGGAAACGGGATCGCGCGACTTTTCCGAAAATTTAACCAAATCGGCGTTGAATGACGTTCCCGCCGGCCGAATTTCTGGCCGAGACCGTCTGAAGGACGTCGATGCACGAATCTTCCCTGTTCACGAAGAACCTCGTCTTCCTCGAATCGGCTTTTCCCGTGCTGGCCATACTGGCGCGCCGCTCCGACGACACGATCACCCGTCCCGTGCTCGACGATGTGCGTGCGCTCGCCGACGGTCTCGCGCCGGGCGCGCGGGTCGTCTCGCTCGAACGCGGTCTGCTCTATGGCGACTGCTCGCTGATCGCCCCCTTCTTCCAGGACCAGGGCTTCATCGCCGTCGATTGCAGCCCCGCGAGCGCCGACGGACGGGGCGCCTACAATGGCGGCATGGTCGGCGATCCGCGCTTCCTGTTCGTGCCCGGCGGCCGCCGGGCGCCCGTTGACGACATCGGCATCGAGACGGGTTCGGCCGATCTCGTTCTCGTGCCCAACCTGGTACACTACGTCGCCGATCAGGACGGGATGTTCGCCGAACTGGTGCGCATCGCGAAGCCGGGTGGGCGGGTCTATGTGTTCGAAGCGCTGCTGCGCGAGCTTCACCAGATTCCCGACGACTATCTTCGCTGGACACCGTTCGGCATGGCGCGCGCCATGCGTGCGGCCGGCCTGGTGCCCGCCGAGCCGAAGACGTCGGGCGGACCGTTCGAGGCGATTTCCTATTGCTGGGTGCAGGCGCTGCAGTATTTCCCCGAGGACAAGCGCGAAGAAATGGAGAACTGGTTCTTCGGCGAGCACTTCCCGCAGCTCATGGCGTGGGACGCCGAGCACACCGAGAACCGCTACCGCAAGCACACGGCCTTTCCTGTCGGCTACTCGATCCTCGCGGAAAAGCCCGCCTGATCTGGCGTTGCCCGCGCAAAGCCCTTGACCGGACCCGGCGCCTTCCATAGGTAAGGCGCCGCAGACCGGCGCCGCCTTAGCTCAGTTGGTAGAGCATCGCATTCGTAATGCGGGGGTCGTAGGTTCGAGTCCTACAGGCGGCACCATCTCCCATCCCTTCCCGGACGATTTTTGCCTCGTGGTTCGGCGCCGGCGCTGCGGTCCGTTCGCGGTTTCGGGTTCGACGCGGTCTTCGTTCTGCGCCTGTATATGGCCCCGCTCGTCGGACGGTTTCTGGGTCGCGACCCAAGACCCATGATGCTGCTCGATGCCGATGACGACGATGTCGAGGCGCACAAGCGGTTCGCGTCGGTCTTCACCGCGCATGGCGATCGCCTGGGCGCGGCGGTCGAGGCCGAACAGTCGCGCGCCTATGCCGACTGGGAGCGAGTTTGGCTGCCGCGCCTCGATCTAGTGTTCGCGGCCTCCGAGGTCGACACCGCGCGAATGGCCGCGCGCAATCCGACGGTCCCGATCGACGTGATCCCTAACGTGGTCCGGCTGCCGCAGGCCGGCGGACGCCGGCACCTCGATCGTGATGATCGGGAACATGAGCTACCTGCCCAACGTCGAAGGCGCCCTCTTCTTCTGCCGGGACGTCCTGCCGCGGGTGCAGGCGGAGCGGCCGGCGGAACTCGTGATCGCCGGTTCGTCGCCTGCGCCGGCGGTGCGGGCGCTGGCGGGGTTGCCGGGCGTGACGGTGGCGGCGAGCCCGCCGGACATCGCGCCCTTCTATCGCGGGGCCCGCCTGGCGGTGGTGCCCATCCGCGCGGGCGGCGGGACGCGGATCAAGCTTCTCGAGGCATTCGTCAATCGCGTACCCGTGGCCTCGACCCGCCTGGGGGCGGAGGGGCTCGCCGTGGAGCACGAGCGCCACTTGCTGCTGGCAGACGATGCCGCGCCGTTTGCAAAGGCCTGCGGCCGCCTGTACGAAGACGATGCCCTGCGGAACCGTCTCGTCGAGGCGGCCTTCGAGCTGTGCCGGCGCGATCACTCGATCGAGGCGCTGCGCGCGCTTCGCCCGGGCCGGCTAGTATGACGGTGTGCGGACCGACAATGTTTGCCGAGAGGGAGAGAACATGACCGACCATCCTGCCATTTCGCCGGAGTTTCCGGTCGACGAGAATGCCATTCGCATTCCCTACGAACGCCTGCGGGCGTTCATGACCGATGTCTTCAAGGCGGTCGGCCTGCCCGATGCCGACGCCGACGGGGTTGCCACCGCGATGGCCGACGGCGACCTGTTGGGCAAGGACAGCCACGGCTGCATCCGCGTGCCGATGTACGTGAAGCGCATCAATGGCGGGGCGATCAACAGGACACCGAACATCCGCACCGTGAAGCAGACCCCGGCGATGGCGCTGGTCGACGGCGACAACGGCATGGGTCATCTGGTCGCGCGCCACGCAATGAACCTGGCAATGGACATGGCGGCCGCGAACGGCATCGCCTGGATCGGCCTGCAGCACTCCAACCATGCCGGTGCGGCGGCGGTCTATGCCTCGATGGCGCTCGAGCGCGACCAGATCGGCATCATCGCCTGTGTCGGCAGCGCCAACCATGCTGCGCCCTATGGCGGCAGCGACATCCTGGTCGGCACCAACCCCATCGCTGTCGCGATACCCGCGGCCGAGGAGCCGCCGGTGGTCATCGACATGGCGACGACGAATTCCTCGCTCGGCAAGATCATGGTCAAGGCGATGCATGGCGAGCCTATGCCCGAGGGCTGGGTCATCGATGCCCTGGGACATGCGATCACGGATTCGACCAAGGCCGACGACGGCATCCTGACCCATATCGGCGGCGCCAAGGGTTTCGGCCTGTCGATGGTCATCGGTTTCCTCGCCGGCACCCTGAACGGCGCGGCCTTCGGCTCCGACGTCGTCCACATCGGCGAGGACCCGCACAGCGTCACCAACACGGGCCAGTTCATCATGGCGATCGATGTCGGGCACTTCCTGGACGCGGGCGTGTTCAAGGCGAACGTCGACCGCATCTCGCGCGAGATGACCGGCTCGGCAAAGCTGCCCGGCGTGTCGGAGATTCGCATGCCCGGCACCAACAGCTGGCGCATCCACCAGGACCGCAAGGCCAACGGCATCCCGATCACCGCGCCGCTGCTCGAACGGTTGAACGCGGCGGCCGACGAGGTGGGGGTCGCGCAGCTGGCCTGACCGCGCCGATCCGTTGGTCTATTCTGCCGCGACGTCGCGGATGTGCGCGGTCAGCCCGGTGGCGTCGAGTTCGGCCCGGAACGCGGCCTGCGCCGCCTCGTCCATCGGCAGGCAAGGCGGGCGCACCGGCCCGCCGAGCATTCCGATGCACTCCTGCCAGTGCTTCATCTCGGCGATCGGCATCCGGCCCTGGCGCCAGTAGCCCATGATCCAGCGCGCGTGCAGTTCGCGCAGGGGCCGCAGGCTCGCGGCCAGTTTCGTCGCGCCGGCGATGTCGCCGGCCTGGGCCATCGCGGTGTAGTCTCGGATCGGCAGGTAACCCGGCACCTGGTAGAGATGCGGGTTGTAGTTGAGCAGCCACTGGTGGCCGAGCTGGGTCATGTTGTGCAGCCACGGCTCTTCGTCGGCGACGCTGATCACCAGCCGGTCGCCGACCGCGCGCTCCAGGGCCTGGGTTGCGGCCGGGGAGTGGTCGCCCTGCTTGAAGGCGACGATGTTGGGCAGCGCGGCGAGCCGCCGCGCCAGCTCCGGTCCGACCGGATGATAGGAGTGGGGGATGTTGAACAGGACGATCCCGATATCCACCCGCTCGGCGATGTATTCGTAGAAGGCGAAGACGGCATCGTCGGTGCGCGCCGCCATGTAGGGCGTCAGGACGATGACGAAATCGTAGCCGATGTCCTGGGCGTGCCGCGCCAGGGTCACCGCGTCCTTCGCCGACTGGTGGTGGCAACCGGCGATCATCGGGATGCGTCCGCCGGCCGCATCGAGCATCACCTCGTGGGCACGCATGCGCTCTTCGTTGGGCATCGACCAGAACTCGGCGATGTTGCCCGAGCAGTAATGGCCGTCGACCTCCAGCCCGGAGACGATATGTTCCATGTTGGCGCGGTTGGCCGGTTCGTCGAACGTGTCGTCCGCCGACCAGCAATAGGGCATCGCGGTCCACACACCGCGCAGGATCTCGCGTGCCGCGTCCTTGCCTTCGTTCTTCGTGTACTTCATCACCTTCCCCTGTCTTCGGGATCGCACCCGCTTCGTGTCTGGGCCGGATAGACTAGCCGCAGATTCTCGATGATCGCGGCCGGGCGGTCGCTGCCCTCCATCTCCATCGTGCCGAGCAGGTCGAGGAAGACGCCGCCATCGTCGCGCTTCTCGGCATTGGTCAGCGTCTGGCGCAGGCGGATTCGCGACCCGGCCGGCACCATGGCGGTGAACCGCACCTTGTTGAGCCCGTAGTTGAGCTCGTGGGCGACATTGTCGACCTCGAGAATTTCGTAGGAGAGCGGCGCGAGCAGCGACAGCACCAGGAAGCCGTGGGCGATGGTGGTGCCGCCCGGCATGTCGCTCGCCGCGCGGTCGACATCGACATGGACCCATTGGTGGTCGTCGGTCGCATCGGCGAAGGCGTCGATCGTCGCCTGGTCGATGGTGACCCAGTCGCTGACGCCGAGTTCCTCGCCCACGAGATCGAGGAACGCGTCGGGATGGGCGAACCTGGTCATGGTCGTGTTCCCGCGTGCCGGACCGTCAGTCGCCGGCCGCCTTGGCGGCCTCCTGTTCGCGCAAGACCTTGCGCTGAATCTTGCCGGTAGTCGTCATCGGCAGGTCGGTGACGAACTCGATGGCGCGCGGATACTCGTGCGCCGCCAGCCGCGTCTTGACGTGGTTCTGGATCTCCTTGGCCAGCCCGTCGGACGCGCCCTGGCCCTCCTTGAGGATGACGAAGGCCTTGACCAGTTCGCCGCGCGCCTCGTCGGGCACGCCGATCACCGCCGACATCTGCACGGCCGGGTGGGTGAGTAGCGAGTTCTCGACCTCGGCCGGGCCGATCCGGTAGCCTGCCGAGTTGATCACATCGTCGGCGCGGCCGACGAAGGTGATCCAGCCCTCGTCGTCCATCGTCGCCTTGTCGCCGGTGTTCATCCAGCGGTCGCCATGCTCGTCGGTGATGAACTTCTCCTCGGTCGCCTGCGGGTTGTTCCAGTATTCGAGGAACATCACCGGGTCGGGCGCCTTGACGCAGATGGTGCCGAGGTTGCCGGGCGCCTGGATGTTGCCCTCCTCGTCCATGATGCGCAGCGTGTGGCCCGGCGAGGCGCGGCCCATGGAGCCGGCGGGCGGCGACATGATCGCCGCGCAGCAGCCGACGATGACGTTGCACTCGGTCTGGCCGTAGGCCTCGTTGATGGTGACGCCCAGCTGTTCGCAGCCCCAGTCCATCAGCGAGGTGCCGAGCGCCTCGCCGCCCGAGAACATCGAGCGCAGATCGTAATCGTAGCGCGCGCGCGGATTCTCGGCCTGGCGCATCACCTTGAGCCCGGTCGGCGGGATGAAGGCCGTGCGCACGCCATAGCGCGCTAGCAGGTCGAACACCGCCTCGGGGTCGAAGCGGCCCGGCGGGTTCACCACCTGCGGGATGCCGTGATAGAGCGCCGGCATGGCCGAATCCATCAGCGCGCCGATCCACGCCCAGTCGGCGTTGGTCCACATCACGTCGCCGGGCTGGGGCAGGAAGTCGAAGATGAAGTCGACGCCGGGCACATGGCCGATCATGGTCCGGTGCGGCAGCAGCGCGCCCTTGGGGTTGCCCGTCGTGCCCGAGGTGTAGATCAGCAGCGCCGGGTCGCCGTTGCCGGTGTCGACGGCCGCGAAGCTGTCCTTGGCGCGCTCCAATTCGGCGTGGAAGTCGAGGGCGCCGCCCGCGCCGTCGTCGGCCGGCCCGTCGACCGACAGGACGAGCTGCAGGTCGGGCAGGGAATCGCGAATTTGGGCGATCTTGGCGCAGCTCGCCCGGTCGGTGACGATGGCGCGCGCGCCGCTGTCGGACAGCCGGTATTCCAGCGCGTCGGGCCCGAACAGCTGGGCCAGCGGCATGGCGACGAAGCCCGCCCGATAGGCCGCGATGTGGGCGACCAGGGTCTCGGGCATCTGCGGCAGCAGCACCGCGACCCGGTCGCCACGCTGCAGCCCGTTTGCGACCAGCAGGTTCGAGAGTCGGCTCGCCAGGGCCTTCAGGTCGCCGAAGCTGTACTCGCGCCGCCCGCCGTCAGGCTGGGGCACGATCAGGGCGGTGGCCTTCTGGTCCTGCGCGTCGCACACCGACACGCCCATGTTGAAACGTTCCGGCACGTCCCAGCGCCACTCGGCGCAGGCCTCGGCGTAACTGCTGGCGATCTTCACGCTTGTCCCCCTGGCTTGTTCGTTATGCGAACGTTACGACGATCGCGCGCGATGTTCCATCCCGCTTCCTGCATGCGTGGCACCCCCCTAGGTTGCGCCCCGGACAGGGACGGGAACACGGGGGAATCGGTCATGGCAGAACATCTGAACGACGCGCCGGCGGCGCCTTCGCGCGTGGTGGTGATCAGGGCCGGCGGCTTCGTGGAATCGACCATCGCGGCGACGGCGGAGGCACGCGGCTACGACGTGGTCCGGCTCGGGCGCGGCGATGTCGACCTGCTGGCCGACGGCGCCGGCGCCGCACTGGGCGCGCACCTGTGGCCCGGCGATTCCGTGGTCTTCGTCTCGGCGATGGCGCCGTGCAAGGACTACGCGATGTTCGACAGTAACATCCGCATGGCGCGCCATGCGCTGGACGCGCTCGTCGCCTCGGGGCCGGCGCATGTTCTCTACATCAGCTCCGACGCGGTCTATTCGGACTCGCCCGATCCGCTGACCGAAGGCTCCGTGACCGCCCCCGACAATCTGCACGGCCAGATGCACGTGGCGCGCGAGCTGATGTTCTCGGCGAGCCTCGGCGACGTGCCGTTTGCGGCGCTGCGCCCCACCCTGATCTATGGCGCGGGCGACCCCCACAACGGCTACGGCCCGAACCGGTTCCGCCGGCTGGTGCAGGCGGGCGAGAAGATCGCGCTGTTCGGCAACGGCGAGGAGCGGCGCGACCATGTGTGCGTCGACGATGTCGCCGAGCTGGCCGTGCGCATGGTCGAGCGGCGCACGCGGGGCGCGCTCAACGCGACGACCGGGTGGGTTGCCTCGTTCCTGGAACTGGCGGAGACCACAATCGGGTTCGGGGACAAGGACATCGAGATCGAGCGCCTGCCGCGTTCGGGCCCGATGCCCCACAATGGCTACCGCCCGTTTGACCCGGCTGAGGTCCACCGCCTGTTCCCCGACTTCGCGTTCACCGAACTGGAAGCGGGCCTTCGCGCGGCCTACGCGGCGACGCGGGGTTAGCCAGCAGGAATCAGAAACGCCATAGGGGCCAAAGGACGCGACCCTGCCATTAGAGAGAGCTGAAGCGTCCGAATGAGAGGAAGGCTCTCAGGGATTGCGGCTCTCGCCTGGTTTGCCGGGATACCGTTCATGATTTCCGCGACGAGTTCCTGACTTGTCACGAGCCGTCCGCCCCCTACCGACCGGTGCCGATTCGGCGCGCTTGCGTAGCTGAGCAGGACGACCTGGTCGAGCTTCCTTGGCACCTTCAATCCTTGGAAGACCTCGCGGGCGTGGGTTCGCCCCATTTCAAGTTTTTTGGCGAAACGTTCTTCCCGCGCTCCCCAAGTCAGGGCATCCATCGAGCATTCCACGTGTACGAAGTGCTTGCTGGCAGGGTGGACGGCGACCACATCGAGTTCTCCGTCCCATCCGCCCATGGATCGGCGGCCAACCCGAACGCCAGAGCGCGTGAAGTATCCATTGTAGGACAACCATTCCTCGGTCAGGGCTTCGAGATGGTTCATCGCGCGGTCCGGATCTTGTGAGGTGTCGTTGAAAGTATGACGGGCCGCCTGGTCCTTTCTCAAGTGCGCACCCCGGCACGACGGATCGTTCCATCCGGACGTTGGTGCAACCGTTTCGGCGCGGCATACTCCAGGCAACGAACGAAACGGGAGGAGCGGGCAGATGCGCGCGGCGTGGTACGACAGGCAGGGGTCGGCATCGGAGGTGATCCAGGTCGGCGAGATGGACACCCCGGAGGCGGGGCCCGGCGAGGTCCGGGTGAAGCTCGCCTTCTCGGGCGTGAACCCTTCGGACAGCAAGCGGCGCACGGGCTTCGGCGGCCAACCCCACGCCTTCCCGCGGATCGTCCCCCACAGCGACGGCGCCGGCGTCATCGACCAGGTCGGCGCGGGGGTGGATCCGGCCCGGATGGGCGAGCGGGTGTGGATCTATTGCGGCCAGTGGCAGCGCCCGTTCGGGACCTGTGCCGAATACATCGCGATCCGCGCCGACCATGCGATTGCCCTGCCCGACGGGGTCGATCTGATCGCCGGTGCGTGCCTCGGCATCCCGTCGGTGACCGCGCATTACGCCGTCTTCGCCGACGGGCCGGTGACGGGCAAGAACGTTCTCGTGACCGGCGGGGCCGGCGCGGTCGGCAACTATGCGATCCAGATGGCCAAGTGGGGCGGTGCGACGAAGGTCATCGCCACCGTCAGCTCCGACGCGAAGGCCGCGGTCGCGCGCGGCGCCGGCGCCGACCTGGTTCTCAACTATCGCGAGGCCGACGTCGCGGCCGAAATCATGGCGGCGACCGGAGGTGAAGGCGTCGACCGAGTCGTCGAGGTGGCGTTCGGGCGCAACCAGGCGACGAACGTCGCGGTGCTGAAGAACAACGGCGTGATCGCCGCCTACGCGTCGGATGCCGATCCGACGCCGACGCTGTCCTATTACGCGTTCCAGCAGAAGAACGCGCTGCTGCGCTGGGTGTTCATGTACATCATCCCCGACGAGGCGGCTGTCCGCGCCCATGCCGACATCTCCGAATGGCTGGCGGCGGGCCCGACGCAGCACCAGGTGGCGCGGACCTTCCCGCTGGCCGAGACCGCGGCTGCCCAAGAGTTCCTCGAATCCGGCGCGGCGACGGGCTCCGTCGTCATCGACACCGCCGCCTAGATTTCCACGAACCCTCGCGAGGGAACGCACACCATGCAGACACGCGTCGCACGCATCCACGAATATGGCGGGCCCGAAGTCTTGCGGATCGAGACCGACGAACTGCCCGATCCCGGCCCAGGCGAGGTGCGGCTGAAACAGCATGCCGCCGCGATCCATCTGGCGGATTCCCTCATGCGCCAGGACCGCTACTTCCTGAAGCCGCCGCTGCCGGCCGTGTTGGGGATCGAGGCGGCCGGCACGGTCGAGGCGGTGGGGCCCGGCGTCACCGGATTCGCGCCGGGCGATGCGGCGGCCTACCTGTTCTCCGCCGGCGCCTACGCCGATGCGCGGATCATCGCCGCCGACCAGCTCTATCGCCAGCCCGCCGGGCTCGACCCGAAGACCGTCGTCGCCGCCTTCGTGCGCGGCATGACGGCGCAATATCTGATCCGCCGGCTCTACCCCGTGTCGGCAGGCGAGACGATCCTCGTCCACTCCGCGGCCGGCGGCATGGGAACCCTGATCGCCCAGTGGGCGTCGAAGCTGGGCGCGACGGTGATCGGCACCGTCGGGGCGCCCGAGAAGTTCCTGGCGGCCGAGGAGGCGGGCTGCGCCCATGTGATCGACTACACGAAAGAGGACTTCGCCGACCAGGTGCTCGACATCACCGGCGGCGTCGGCGTCCCGGTCGTCTTCGACGCGGTCGGCGCCGACACCTACGAGGGCAATCTGCGCGCGCTCGCGCCGCGCGGCTGGTTCGTCAATTACGGCCACGCTTCGGGACCGCCGCCGATCGACGCGATGGAACTCAACCGCAAGTCGCTGATCTTCACCAAGGCCTCGATGAAGGACTACACGGCGACGCCGGAGGAACGCGCGGCGATGATGGAGGAGGTGGGACAGGCGCTCGCCGACGGAACCCTGACGCCGGCGATCACCGCGACCTGGGATCTCGCCGCCATCGCCGAGGCCCACGCCGCGATGGATGCGCGCACGACCACCGGCATCATGGTCGTCACCTTCGCGGACTGAGGCGGGAGCTAGACAGATGGCGGACGGCGACAACGCGACCCTGGATGTCCTGGTCTTTCCCGGCGACGGGATCGGGCCCGAGGTGATGGCGCCCTGCCTGGAGATCATGGAGGCGGTGGTGGCGGCGGTGGAGCCCGGCGCGCTGTCGCTCGAGACCATGCCCGGCGGTGCGGCCCACTATGCCGAGACCGGTTCGGCCCTGCCCGCCGACGCCTACGACCGCGCACGCGCGGTCGATGCGATCCTGCTGGGTGCGATGGGCGACCCGAAGATCCGCTATCCCGACGGGCGCGAGATCGCGCCCCAGGTCGACATCCGCGAGGAGCTCGGCCTGTTTGCCGGCCTGCGGCCGGTCTTCACCTCGCCGGGAATGCCGGTGCCGCTGGCCGATCCGCGCGCGCACACGCTGGACCTGGCGATCATCCGCGAATCCACCGAGGGCTTCTTCGCCGGCCGCCACACGGCCGACGTGACGCCCGAACGTGCGCGGGAGACCAGCGAGATCACACGCGCGGGCAGTCAGCGGCTGTTCGAGTTCGCCTTCGACCTGGCGGCAAGGCGAAAGCGTGCGGGCGGGCCGGGCATCGTCACCTGTGTCGACAAGGCGAACATCTTCCGCTCGTTCAAGTTCTTCCGCGAGGTGTTCGAGGAGGTCGCCGCGCGCTACCCCGACATCGAGCCGCGCACCATGTATGTCGACGCCGCGGCGATGCAGCTGGTCAAGCAGCCCTGGACGTTCGACGTGATCGTCACCGAGAATCTGTTCGGCGACATCCTGTCGGACCTGGGCGCGGGGCTGGTGGGCGGGCTCGGCATGGCACCGTCGGCCGACATCGGCCGCGATTATGCGGTGTTCCAGCCCTGCCATGGGACCGCGCCCGACATCGCCGGCCAGGGCAAGGCGAACCCGACCGCGATGATCCTGTCGGCGGCGATGATGCTCGAATGGCTTGCCGAGCGGCACGCGCGTCCGGCGCTGGCACGGGGTGGGGCGGCGATCCGCGCCGCCGTTGCCGCGGCCTTCCGCGACGGTGCGCTGCACCCGACGGAGCAGGGCGGTCCCGACGGGCTGGACGCGATCGCAGACGCTACCCGCCGTGCGCTCGACCGCCTTTTGCACGACGTTCGGAGTTAGACGGGGCGCTCCTCTCGGTTGGCGAGGATTCGTTGATTCGGGAAAACTGTTGGCGGGGTGTCAGCGACGATCCTGGGTCGAAGGCGAAGTACCGATGGTCGCTCTCGCCGCGACTCTCGGCGGCGGCGATCAGGAACCGCCGCAGATCGTTGGTGCTGCCACGGAATTCCAGCGGGTCGCCGTCCGCGTTCAGGACGAAGCCGATACTGTGACGCCGTGCGAGCGCGGCGTAGGAATCGCGCGAGACGTCGAAGGTGACGATGTCGATGATCCTGTTGTTGGCGGACATGTAGGCGACCATCTTGTCGCTAAGGCCGCCGGTCTCTTCTGTGTCTTCCAGGATGTAGCTGTCGCGACTGCCAGCGCGTGCGATCCTGTAGATGCCGATGGGGAAATCGTAGCCGTCGCTCGCCGCGAGCTAGGAAATCTCGTGACAGTCCTCGCGCGCGCCGCCGACGTCGGTCGGGATGTTGTTCGCATCGCACCAGAGGACGCCCTCGATCCAGTCGACCCGCTCGCCCTGCCCGACGACCCTTGGGCCGGAGAACAGGCACGCACTCAGGACAAGCATCGCCGTCGCCGCCAGCGCGACCCGCCCCGAACGGAGTTTCGGTCTATTTGTCTTGTACGGTGTCATCTTCCCTCCCCTCGATTGCAGGAAGTGTGGTGCGTTCGCGAGGGCGTGTCGACCCCGTGAGACCCGCGTCTCAACCGTCGTGCGACAAGCAGGCGCGCATCGACGCCGCCATGTTGCGCATCAGATCGAAGTAGAGGCCGGGTCCCGCCCCCAGTTGCGCCCCCAGCGGGTCGAGGGTGGCGGTGCGTGCCAGGGTTCCCTCGGTCACGACCGAGGCGAAGCGCGTGTCGAACTGGGGCTCGGAGAAGACGCAGGCGACGCCGATGTTGCGCATGCGGTTGCGGATCGTGCGCAGGCGTTCCGCGCTCGGGCCGACCTCCGGACTGAGTGTGATCGCGCCCGCCGGATTGAGCCCGAAATGAGATTCGAAGTAGCCGTAGGCGGCATGGAAGGCGACATAGGGCCGGCGGCGGACCGGCGCCAGCGCGGCGCCGATCTCGGCCGTGAGCTCGGCGATGCGCAGGGTCATGTCCTCGGCATTCGCCGCGTAGGCGGCCGCATTCTCCGGGTCGGCGGCGATCAGGGCCTCGGCGATGGCGCCGACCATCAGCCTCGCGTTGGTTGGCTCGAGCCAGATGTGGCCGTCGATGTCGGTCGCCGCGTGTCCGTGTTCGTCGGTCCCGCGATGATCCTCGTCATGGGCCTTGTCGTGTTCGTGTTCGCGATCGCCGTCATGATCGGGGTCCTTGTCGTCATCGGCGTGGCCGTGTTCGTCGTGGCCGTGATCGTCGCCGAAGCGCAGCCGCACGAGGCCGGGCGTGTCGATCAGCGCGACCGCACGCGCATCGGGGCGCATGATCGGCAGCTTGCGGGCAAGAAAGGATTCCATCTGGGGCCCGACCCAGAAGACGAGATCGGTGTCCGCCAGCGCGCGCACCGTGGAGGGACGCAGGTTGAAGGTGTGGGGCGATGCCGTGCCGTCGACGATCAGCCCTGGCGTGGCGATGCCGCGCATCACCCCGGCGACCAGCGAATGCACGGGCTTGATCGATGCGACCACCTCGGGTGCGGCATGCGCGCCCCCGCCCTGCGCCAGCCACAGGGCTGTGGCGGTCGCAAAGACCCGCAGGCTTCTTCGACGGTGGGCAGACATGGTCGGACGGTGATAGCGGACGTTATGTCATAACATTTTGTATGTGATGATATAACGTGATACATCGGCCGCGATCAAGTCGCCCCGGTCCGGTTTTCGAAATGCTCGACATCACGACCCCGCTGGTCACCCTCGAGAACGCCGGCGTTCACCGCGCCGGGCGCTGGCTCGTGCGCGGCGTCGAGCTGGCGGTGCGGCGCGGCGAGGTGGTCACCCTGATCGGTCCCAACGGGGCGGGCAAGTCGACGACGGCAAAGATCGCGCTGGGCCTGCTGGCGCCCGACGAGGGGCGTGCGGCGCGCGCGGCGGGACTGGTCGTCGGCTACGTGCCCCAGAAACTCGCCATCGACTGGACCCTGCCGCTCACGGTCGGGCGGCTCATGCGTCTGACCAACCGGGTCGATGGGAACGCGGCGGTGCAGGCGCTCGACCGTGTCGGGATTGCGCACCTTGTCGGCTCCGAGGTGCGCCATCTCTCGGGCGGCGAGTTCCAGCGGGCGCTGCTGGCGCGTGCCATCGCACGGCGGCCCGACCTGCTGGTCCTCGACGAGCCGGTCGGTGGCGTCGACTTCACCGGCCAGATCGCGCTCTACGAGCTGATCGCCGACATCCGCCACGAGCTGGGCTGCGGCATCCTAATGATCTCCCACGACCTGCATGTGGTCATGGCAGCGACCGACACCGTGGTGTGTCTGAACGGCCATGTCTGCTGCCAGGGCTCGCCGCACACGGTGGCCGAGAGCATCGAGTATCGCGAACTGTTCGGTGGCCGTGCGGCCGCCGCGCTTGCGGTCTACGAGCATGCCCACGACCACACCCACCTGCCCGACGGCTCCGTGCGCCATGCCGACGGCTCGGTCACCGATCACTGCCACCCCGATGACGGGCACCATTTGCATGCCGGCACCGATGCGGCGGAGCACGACCATGCTCGATGACTTCTTCGTGCGCGCCCTGCTGGCCGGTATCGGAGTCGCCGTCGTCGCCGGTCCGCTTGGCTGCTTCATCGTCTGGCGCCGGCTCGCCTATTTCGGCGACACGCTGGCCCATTCCGCCCTGCTGGGTGTGGCGCTGGCCTTCCTGCTCGAAATCGACATCACGGCCGCGGTGTTCGTGGTGTGCGCGGTGGCGGCGCTGTCGCTGCTGGTGCTGCAGCGGCGCGCCAGCCTGTCGTCGGACTCGCTGCTCGGCCTGCTCGCCCACTCCTCGCTGGCGCTCGGCCTGGTGGTGCTGGCCTTCCTGTCGAACCTGCGGGTCGACCTGATGGGCTTCCTGTTCGGCGATATCCTGGCGGTCTCGAAGGGGGACCTGGCGATGATCTATGGCGGCGGGGCGCTGGTCCTCGCCTTCCTGGTGTGCATCTGGCGCCCGCTCTTCGCGGCGACGGTGAACCGCGAGCTGGCCGAGGCGGAGGGTCTGCGTCCCGACCGCGCGAACCTGGTCTTCATGCTGCTGATGGCCTGCGTCATCGCCATCGCCATGAAGATCGTCGGCGTGCTGCTGATCACCGCGCTGCTGATCATCCCGGCGGCGGCCGCGCGGCGGCTGGCCGGTGGACCCGAGGCGATGGCCGTCTTCGCCGCGGCGCTCGGGGCGCTCGCGGCGGTCGCCGGCCTGTTCGCCTCGCTCGAATGGGACACGCCGTCGGGCCCGTCGATCGTGGTGGCCGCGGCCGCGCTGTTCCTGCTGGCGCTGGTTCCCGCCCTCGGCCTGGCGCGCCGGGGCGCCCCGTCGCACGGGAGTCCCGAGCGATGAGCGCCGACACCGCCCCGCGCGACCTGACCCGCAACCAGGCGCTGGTCTTCGACGTGCTGGCCGATGCCGACGGCCCGCTGAGCGCCTACACCATCCTCGATGCGCTGCGCGATGCGGGGCTACGCGCGCCGCTCCAGGTCTACCGCGCGCTCGACAAGCTGGTGGAGTCCGGCATGGTGCACCGGCTCGAGAGCCTGAACGCCTTCGTCGCCTGCAACCATCCGGCCGGCGAGGGCGCCGGCGAGTCGCACGGCACGGTGGTCTTCGCGATCTGCGAGGCGTGCGGCAACGTCACCGAATTCGCCCAGCAGGATGTGGTCAAGCAGCTTCAGGGCTGGGCCCAGTCCGAGGGGTTCGAGCCGCACGCGACGGTCATCGAGCTGCGCGGGCTGTGCGGGGATTGCCGCGCCGGCTGAGCGCACGCGAATTGTCCGCACGTATCGCTTGACGGGCGGGCCCGCGTTTGGGACACCCGCTCGAATTTCACTTCCAGAGAATTCGAGGAACCACATGTCCGGCAACGTCGAAAACATCCGTCCCTACGGCTCCAGCGCCGGTCGCGAACATCCCGACCATTACGAGCGCCCCGAGACCCTGATAATCGACATCCACGGCCACATCATGACCGAGGGCGTCGACGAGGAGGTGCGCAAGTACGTGCCGGCCATGTCGCTCGACGCGGTGAAGTATGCCAGCCCGCTGACCCGCGAGCTGAACATCAAGCAGAACAAGGAGCGCCACGAGGAGCTGGTCGGCGTGACCAAGCGCCTGGCCGACATGGACAAGATGTGCGTCGACGTGATGGCGATCTCGCCGCAGCCGCCGCAGATGCACTATGGCGCGCCCGACGCGCTGGGCCAGGAGACGGCGCAGAAGGTCAACGACAACATCGCGCGCGCCGTGTCCGAGGCGCCCGACCGTCTGCTCGGCCTGGGCACCGTGCCGCTGCAGAACACCGACATGGCGCTCAAGGAGCTCGACCGGATCATCGGCGAGCTCGGCTTCAAGGGCATCCAGATCGGCGCCCAGATCGGCAATGACGAGCTGTCGGCCGAGCGGCTGGAGCCGTTCTGGGCCAAGTGCTCGGAGATGGAGATTCCGATCCTGCTGCACCCGACCTCGTTCGCATCCGAGCGGTTCGGCGCCCACTACCTGACCAACATCATCGGCAACCCGCTGGATACGACCGTGGCGGTCCACTACCTGATCTTCGACGGCGTGCTGGCGCGCCATCCGGGGCTCAAGTTCGTGGTGGTGCATGGCGGCGCGTTCGTCGCGGCCTATGCCGCGCGCATGGACCATGCCTGGGCCCAGCGCGAGGATTGCTGCCTGCACATCGACCAGCCGCCGACCAGCTATCTCAAGAACATGTACTTCGACACGGTGGTGTTCGCGAACGACCAGCTCGAGTTCCTGGTCAAGAAGTACGGCAGCGACAAGATTGTGCTGGGCACCGACTACCCGTTCGACATGGCCGACTATGACCCGACCGAGCATGTGATGGGCATCGAGTCCCTGTCCAAGTCGGACAAGGAGGCGATCTGCGGGCTCAACTCCGCCAAGCTTCTCGGCGTCGACGTCAACTACTTCGCCCGCGCCAACCCGCAGCCCAACTGGAGCTAGGCGCCGCCGACACCGAGAAAGAAAAGGCCGCCCCGCTTGGGCGGCCTTTTTCGTCCGGCGAAACGCGGGCTCATTCGACCGCGAACAATATCTCCGGCAGCCAGGTGGCGATCTCGGGGAACTCGACGATCAGGACCATGCCGATCAGCATCAGGATCCAGTAGGGCGTCGAGCTCTTGAAGATCGTCATCACGTTCATCTCGGGATCGATGTCGGTGATCGCCGATTTGACCGTGTAGACCAGCAGCCCGAAGGGCGGCGTCAGGAGCCCGGCCTCGATGGAGATGATGGCGATGATGGCAAACGCGATGGGGTCGAAGCCCAGCTTCACCGCGATCGGCGAGAAGATCGCCGCGGTCAGCAGCATGATCGAGATCGAGTCGATGATCATGCCGAGTAGGAACCAGATCAGCACCATCACCGCGATGATCATCCACGGCGTCATGCCGGAATCGAGGAACAGCCCCTCGATGGCGTTCGCCATGCCGGTCATCGCCAGGGTGCGCGAATAGAGCGAGGCGGCGACCAGCAGCAGCAGGATCGGCGCCGAGGTCTTGCCGACCGACAGGATCGCGTCGATGAAGTCGCGCCAGCGCATGCCCTTGAGCAGGCCGAGGACGAGGCCGATGAAGGCGCCGGCGCCCGCGCCCTCGGTCGGCGAGAAGACGCCGAACCAGATGCCGCCCAGCACGGCGACGATCACGGCGACGATGCCGCCCAGCGAGATCAGGAACTGGGCGGTCGAGACGTCATCCTCGTCCGCGCCCTCGACCGGGGGGGCGCCGACGATGCTGCCGTCATTGTTCCGCGCGACGCCGCCGCCCACGACCCCGGGCCTCAAGACCGCCATCGTCGCGACATAGGCCATGAACAGGCCCATCAGCATCAGACCGGGGAACACGCCGGCGGCGAAGAGCTGGCCGATCGACTGTTCGGTCAGGATGCCCCAGACGATCATCAGCACGCTCGGCGGGATCAGCATGCCCAGGCAGCTCGAGCCCGCCACCGAGCCCAGCGCGAAGCCCGGGTCGTAGCCGAAGCGCTTCATCTCCGGGTAGGCGATGCGCGAAAAGGTGGCCGCCGAAGCGATGGACACGCCGGTGACGAACGAGAAAAGCGCGTTGCCCAGGACGGTGGCCAGCGCCAGCCGGCCCGGCAGCTTGCGCAGCAGGCGGTTCACGCCGCGATACACGTCGGTCACGGTGCCCGACTTGCTGATGAACTCGCCCATCAGCAGAAACAGCGGGATCACGGCGAACACGAATTCGCGAATCGCCTCGTAGGCGGTCGCGGCGAGCATCGTCTGGACGGTGCGGAAGGCATAGGCGTCCGCGCCGGTCACCAGGAAGATGCCGAGCGCGCTGGTCATCCCGAGCGCGATGGCGATGTGGACGCCGATCGCGACGAGCGCGACCAGGCAGACGATCAGCAGGATCGCGATATCGATTGCAAACACGGTTGCGTTTCCCCTCTGCGCCGCGCGCCTAGATGTGCGCGTCCGGATTCGCTTCGGAATCCAGCAGCTCGGGTTTGAAGATGTCGATGTAGGCCATCACCAGATAGTTGATGAGCGCCAGCGCGCTGCCGATCATCACGGTCCATCGGGCCGGCCAGGATGGCACGCGCAGCGCGCCCTCGCCCTCATATTCGCCCTCGACCCAGGAGCGCACGCTCTCCTCCCAGCCCCCGGTGATGATCATCAGGAAGAAGGCGGCGCCCAGCAGGTAGCCGACGGCGAGCAGGATGCGCTGGACCGACGGCGGGAGGTGGGTGACCAGGAAGTCGGCGCGCAGCATCGAGCGGCTGCGGATCGCATAGCCCGCCTGCAGGAACACGATGATCACGATCGAGGCGGTGACCAGTTCGGTGGTGCCGTTGATCGGCGCGGCAAAGGCGCCGCGGCCGATGATGTCGGCCAGGATCAGGAAGGTCAGTGCGAAGGCCCAGACCGCCGCGAGCACCATGAGCGCCTTGGAAATCCGGTCGCTGAGGATGATGAGATTCATGCCTGTCTTTCCCCGGAAACGGGATCGGCGCCTGCGATGGGCGGCGCCGGTAAGGTCCCGGCCGGATGCGCGCAGCGTCGCATCCGGCCGGGTGACTCAGACGGGCCGGAGGGAACCGGCCCGTGTGCCTACTTGATGGTGTAGCGCACAGGCCACGTGTAGCCCTGCTTCTCCGCCGCATCGAGATAGGAGTTCAGGATCTTCTTGGCCGGGAAACCCTTCTCCTCGAGCTCGTCGGCGTGCTTCTGCGGCCAGTGGGCGAGGCCCTTGGCCCAGGCGAGGCGCACATCGGCCGGCAGGTCCGTGACGGTGATGTTCTCGCGCAGCCACGCCATGTCCTTCTCGTAGCCTTCCTTGTTGGCCGAGCCGGTCAGGGCCTGGAAGCGGCCCGCAACCTCCTGGACGATCGGCTTCACGTCGTCGGGCAGCCGCTCCCAGAAGCGGTTGTTGACGGTCAGGCCGTGCCACGTGATCGAGCCGAAGCCGATGGTCGTGTAGTACTTGCCCACTTCCCACAGGCCGAAGGTCTTGCCCCAGGCGCTCGGGAACATGATGCCGCCCTCGGCGACGCCGGTCTTGATCTTCTGGTACCAGCCCGGCAGCCCGTCGGTGACGGGAATGATGCCGATCCCGGCCTGCTCCATCCAGTTCAGGTTGAGGCCGGCGCCGAGAATCTTGTGACCCTTGAGGTCCTCGAGCTTCTCCCAGGGGAAGTTGGTGCCGAGGTTGTAGCCGCCGTCGCCGATGATCGCGAGCAGCGTCTGGTCGAAGCCCTGGAAGCGCTCGGCCAGGCTCGGATACTGGTTGTAGATGTCCGCCGCCGCGCCGACCGACTGGACCGGGTCCATGGTGCCGAAGGGCAGCATGATCTGGAACGCGTGCATCGGCAGCTTGGAGGCCTCGAAGCAGTAGCAGAAGCCGCCGATGTCGACGACGCCGTTCTGCACGCCCTCGAAGGTGTCGAAGACCTTCACGATCGAGCCGGAATAGCCCTCGATGAAGTTCACCGTGTGGCTGGTCTGGGACTCGATGGCCTTCTTCAGCTCGGGCTGGAAGAAGTTCTTCATCAGGCCCGCATAGACGACGGTCGGCGGGTGGCCCGAGGCGATGCGGATGTTGATGTTGTCTGCGGCCGCCGGACCGGTGGCCAGGGTCATCGCGCCGGCGACGGCGCCGACGGCGAGAGCCCGTTTGAGGTGCTTCGCATGCTTCATCGCAGTTTCCTCCCTTGGATGCGACTTGGTTCGGACATGACGCAGGATGCGCGCCAGGGCCGGTATCCGGTTTTATACCAGGGCCGGTATCCGGTTTTATACCAGGGCCGGTATCCGGTTTTATATAAGACTAACGACATTTCGTTCGGACTGCGACAGGGACGCGCGGGAAAACCTGATCCGAGACGGAACAACTGTACCCGTGACCTCGGAGCAATCCCAACGCCGGGCATCTGGTGTCCGCGCTGCTGGATTTTTGACCGTGGCCATTCCACTATCGGAAAAACACGTAATTGGGGGAAGACATGGCCGAAGGTTCGGACGGTCGGAAGGCCGGATTCAGCGTCGTCGAGGCGACCATCGACGATCTGCACACCGCCATCCGCGAGGGGCGCACGACCCTGGTCGAGGTGGTGCAGCAGTACATCGACCGCGCGCGCGCCTATAACGGCGTCGCCAGCATGCTGGTCACCGAGGACGGCATGCCGGCGCCCCGGGCCGAGGGCACGGTGCGCGCCGGCGCGCCGCTGGCGTTCCCCACCGAGACCGTCAAGGCATCGGACGTCCTCCCCGACCTCGACAAGTATGGCGGCCCGCCGCTGGAATACGGGCGCATGGAGGCGACGGCGTCGGACCCCGACGTGCAGCAGCAGTTCGGCATGCTCCGGGGCATCCCCAAATCCGGCCAGCTCAGCGCGCTGTCGACCCTGAATATCCGCGGCGAGCGCTCGGTCACCTGCAAGGGAGACTTCGACCGGCACCCGTCCGAGGGCCCGCTGCCGCCGGGCGCACCGCCGGTCTGCGAGATGTTCCGGCAGTTCCCCGACGCGCTGGAGCGCGCCGCCGAGCTCGATGCCGAATACGGTTCGAACCCGGATCTGGAGGCGATGCCGATGTACGGCGTCGTGTTCTCGTTTAAGGATCCGTTCGACACCAGGGACATGCGCTCGACGGGCGGTGCGGACGCCGCCTACGACATCGACTTCCCGGCGCGCGACCACACGCTGGTCGAGCAGCTGCGCAAGAAGGGCGCGATCATCTTCGCCAAGGCGGTGCTGACCGAATACAACGGCCGCGCCGGCGATCCCGGCGGCCGGCACAAGCCCGACAAGGTGCTGCCCTCGACCCTGGGCTACCAGCGTTCGACCTGGGGCGGCAATCCGTCGAACCCCTACGACACGACGCGCGCGGCCTCGCTGGGCTCGTCGTCGGGCTCGGGCGTCTCGGTCTCGGCCAACCTGGTGATGGCGAGCCTGGGCGAGGAGACGCGTGCGTCCACCCGCGGGCCTGCCAACCACAATTCGGTCGCGTTGATCCTGCCGCACAAGGCGATGATCTCGTTCCACGGCAACGCCATTGGCGCCGACATCCAGTGCGACCGCACCGGCATCCTGTGCCGGCGGATCGAGGATTCCGCCAAGGTGCTCGACGCGCTGAAGGATCCCGAGGACGGCTATTACGACCCGCGCGACCCGTGGACAGCGGTGCCGCGCTCGAGCGTGCTCGACAGCTATACGGCCCACCTCGCCGACGGCGCGCCGGGCGCGCTTTCGGGCATGCGCATCGGCGTTATCCGGGAATCGATGATCACCACGCCGGGCGCGAAGTCCGAGGAGCCGATCACGCAGGCCGCCGCCGCCGAGATCAAGGAGGTGCTGGCCGGCCGGCTGGGCGCGACCCTGGTCGAGTCCGCGCACCCGCGCTGGACTCCCGACCCCGACTGCGAGGCGATGACGGTCGACTTCCGCACCGCGCTGTGCCGCATGGTGGGCATCTTCATGCCCAACCTGATGTTCCGCCTGAAGCCGGACGGCACGCCGCTCTATCCCGAGTTCGCGGCGGCGATTCAGCCGACCGAGTTCGCGCCGGGCAAGACCTTCGGGTCGGGCGACATGACGCCGATGGACTACTTCGTCGGCCTGGCGGAGGGGCGGATCGCGCCGCCGGCGGATTTCGACATCCGCAACATCCAGCCCCAGGCGCTCGCCAACACCTTCCAGTTCCACATCGCCCAGTACCTGATGCGGCGGAGCACGGACTGGGCGGCGATGGGCTTCGAGGAGACGCTGGACACCTGGGCAGACCTGAATGCACGCTCGAAGTTCTGGGGCGACGACCACCGCGCCGCCTTCAGGAACTGGGAGGAGACGGCCGACCCGCGCAACCCGCTGGGCCAGCGCCAGGGCGTCGACGAGCGGATCATGCTGCGCGAACTGCTGCGGCGGACCGACATGGTGGTCATCCTCGAGAACAAGCTCGACTGCCTAGTGCGCCTGCACACGCCATGGGTGCCCGGCATCATCGGCGGCGCGCACCAGCCGGCGGGCGGGCCGCACAATCTGGCGCTGGAATCCTTCTACGGGCCGAATGCGGGCCTGACCGAGATCCTGATCCCCGCCGGTTTCGTGACCACCACCTACGACCCGGTGTTCAAGCTGTCGGCGGACGGCACCCGTTACGAGAGCCACCATTCCGACGTGGCGACCGAACTGCCGGCCCCGGGCCTGCCCTTCTCGCTGGTGTTCCGGGCCGAGCCGGGCAAGGAAGACCTCTCGCTCAGGGCCGCGTCGGCCTACGAGGCGGCCTCGCGGCGGCGCGTGCCGCCGCCCGATTTCGGGCCGCTTTGAGGCGGGGTTTTGATCGAGGCCCCTCGCGACCTATCTGATAGAAGGTGGGACGGCAGCGGCAGGTGAGGCAGTGATGGCTGACAGCGATACCCGGATGCATCTTGCGGCGTTCATGCGCCCGATCAGCATCCACACCGGCGCGTGGCGCTATCCCGGCGGCACGCCCGACGGCAACTTCAACTTCCCGCTGATCGTGAAGCTCGCCCAGCGTCTCGAAGAAGCGCGGTTCGATGCCTTCTTCATGGCCGACCATCTGGCGCTGCTCAACATGCCGATGGATGCGCTCAAGCGCAGTTCGACGGCGACCTCGTTCGAGCCGTTCACCCTGCTGTCGGCGCTGTCGATGATGACCGACAAGATGGGCCTGATCGCCACCGGCTCGACCTCGTTCGACATGCCGTTCCACATGGCGCGGCGCTTCGCCTCACTCGACCACATCTCGGGCGGGCGCGCGGGCTGGAACATCGTCACCACCTCGAACCCCGACGCGGCGAAGAATTTCGGGCTGGAGGCGCATCTCGACCATGCCGAGCGCTATCGCCGGGCGCGCGAGTTCTATGACGTGGTCACCGGCCTGTGGGACAGCTGGGCCGACGACGCCTTCGTCCGCGACGTGGAATCGGGCGTGTTCTTCGACCCCGACAAGCTGCACACGCTGGACCACAAGGGCGAGTTCTTTTCGGTGCGCGGTCCGCTGCACGTCGCGCGGCCGGTCCAGGGCTGGCCGGTGATCGTCCAGGCGGGCGGTTCCGAGGCCGGCCGCCAGCTCGCTGCCGAGACGGCCGAGGCGATCTTCGCCGCCCAGCGGACCATCGCGGACGGGCGCGAATTATATGCCGACGTGAAGGGGCGGATGGTGAAGCTGGGGCGCGATCCCGACCATCTGAAGATCCTGCCGGCCTGTCTGGTCGTCGTCGGCGACACGGTCGAAGAGGCGCGCGAGAAGCGTGCGCTGCTCGATTCCAAGGTCCACCTCGACAGCGCGATCGCCTCGCTGTCGATCGCGCTGGGCACCGACGCTTCGAAGTTCGAGCTCGACGCGCCCCTGCCTTCCGACATTCCCGACACCAACGCCTCGAAGAGCGGGCGCGAACGCACGATGCGGCTGGCCGAACAGGAGGGCCTGACCGTGCGCCAGCTCGCCCAGCGGCTGGGCGGCTATTCGGGCCTCGCCATGGTCGGCACGGCCGAGACGATCGCCGACGAGATGGAGGAATGGATCGAGACCCGCGCCAGCGACGGGTTCACCATCATGTTCCCGTTCCTGCCCGAGGGGCTCGACCTGTTCGTCGACCGGGTCGTCCCGGAGATCCAGCGCCGTGGCCTGTTCCGCAAGGAATATGCCGGCAAGACCCTACGCGAGAATATGGGCCTGCCCCGGCCCGAGAACCGGTTCTTCGCGGACGCGGCCAGCGCGGCCGCGCAGTAGGGGGCGTCAGGCGGGGCTCAATCCAGGTAGCCGCCGCGGAAGTAGACCAGCGGCGCGGCGTCGGGATCGCCGCCGATCGCCACGACCCGGCCGAGCGCGATGATCGTGCCGTGGCGCTCGATGGTCTCCTCGAGCCGGCAGTCCATCACGCCGACCGCACCGTTGAACACCGGCGCGCCGGTGGCGAGGACGCCCCACTTGCCCGCCTCGAACCGGTCGGGGCCCTTCACGTCGGTCTTGCCGCCGAACAGGTCGACCACGCCTTCCGCGCCGCGCGGCAGGTAGTTGATCGCGAAGTGGCCCGAATCGCGGATCGCGCCGAGCGCCGAGGTCCTGGCGTCGATCGAGACCAGCATCGTCGGCGGCGCGGCGCAGACATGGGTCGCCGACAGGCCGAGGAAACCCGCGGGCCCAGCGCTGCCGCGCGCGGTCACGACCGTTGCACCGACCGCGCGTGCGCCGATCGCCTTCCAGAACGCGCCGATGTCGATGTCGGCGTTGCCCGCCCCGGTGCCGTCCGTGCCCATGTCCCGTCTCCGCGTTGTCACCGGGCCAAACCTAGGGGGACGGCGCGGCCCCGTCGAGGGTGAAGGCGACCGACAGCGGCGCGTGGTAGGAGCCCAGCGGCCCGCCCGCGCCCGCATATCCGACCAGCTCGTCGTCGAGCGCCTCGTTGTGGATTCGCACCTGCGGGTCGCGGTGCGCCAGCGCGCGCGAGACCAGCAGATGGTCGAGCAGCACATGGCGGCCGGCATGGATCACCGAATAGCGCCGGTGCGCGGGCACCGTGGATTCGAGCGCCACGAGCGAACGACCGACAAGCGCGTTGTTGCCGGTATCCGCGGGGTCGGCGAGCAGCAGCCGGGTCGGCATTTCGGCCGTCTCGGCGTTGAAGTCGCCGCTGACGACGATCCACGGGTCGGGCTCGGCATCGAACAGGCGTTCGACCAGCAACCGCGCCTCGAGCGCCTGGCCGGCGCGCTTCACTGCCGCCTGCAGGCAGCCCCGGGCCCAGGCGTCCACGCTGCCCCATGAAAACGGACCGATCTTGCCGCCGGGCACATGGGCGGCCAGGGGTGCACGCAGGTGCAGGTTGAGGGCGTGCAGCGAGCGGCCATCGGGAAGGGAGATGCGGGTATGGAGCAACGGCCGGTCCCAGCGAATCTCGGTGTCGGGCGCGATGTGCAACGGCGGGACCAGATCGTGGTGCACCTGCGCACGCTCGGCGATGGGCCAGCGGCTGAGGGTGACGAGGTTCTGGCGGTCCAGCACGCCGCCGCTCGGGCTCTCGGTCGAGGCGCGGTGGAAGCCGGCATAGGGTGTGCCCGCGATCAGCCGGTCGAGGGCGGCCAGGCTGCGTGGCGAACGCACGGGCTGGCCACTCACCTCCTGCAGCAGCAGCACGTCCGCATCGAGTTGCAGGAGTTGCGGCCGGAGCACCGCCGCGCGCGCATCGAGGGGCGGATCGATCCCGGGGCCGTCGTCGAGATTCTCGAGGTTGAACGTTGCGATCCGCAGCGTGGGCGGGCGTTCTTGTGCGCGCTCGGTCATGGGCTTGCGCTGTCGGCCGCCGCGCGTTCAGGCGGCATCCTTGCGGGTGCCGAGCCGCTGGTTGATCCAGTCGGAGTAGATGTCGACGGCGAGCCAGATCGCCTGTGCGATGACGTAATTGTAGAGCCCGACGAACCAGGGGAAGTCGAACCCGCCGGCAAACCAGGCGCCGGCGAGGGTAAAGACGACGATGCAGATCACGCCGGCGGCGGCGTTGACGGCGACCAGGCGGCCCAGCGTGCCCTCCCAGCGCTTGGTCAGGCGAAAGATGATCCGGCTGACGAGGAAGGTCGGCACGAACGCGGCGGCGAGGAATCCGACATCGAAGAGGATCAGGTTCACGTCTTTGCCCCGTTTTTCCTTACTCGGCTGAATAGCGCACTCGGCCGATTGCGTCGCGGTCGCGCGCGAGGCTTGAGTGGCGCAGGCCAGCCCTGATAGCGTGCGCCCCGGCGGAGTGGACCATGAGCAATCGCGACGAACGGGACGAACGCCCGGTGACGGGGAAGCTGATTCTGGCGGCCGTCCTGACCGCGGTCGGGCTGGGCGCGCTGAGGATGCTTGTGCTCGCCGCGGCGGCGGTCGTCTTCCGCTAGCCGGCGTTCGCTCGGCGCTTGGTTCGTCCCTCGCGGTGGGCGATGTAGGTGGCGCTCGCGACGATCACCCCGCCACCGACCCAGGTCCAGACCTCCGGTTGCTCGCCGAACACCACGAGGCCGAGAAGTGTCGCCCAGACCAGCTGCAGGAACTGGATCGGCTGGGTCACCGTGAGGTCGGCGGCGCGGAACGCCTGCATCAGCGTGTAGTGGCCCAGGGTCGCCAGGAAGGCGGTGGCGAACAGGAGCCCCAGCTCGGCAAGCGTCGGCGTGCGCCAGACGAGCAGCGTGGGGGGCAGCAGCGCCAGCGTCACGAAGATCGACAGGTAGGCGACGATCGCCGGGCTCGATTCGGTCCGCGTGAGCCGCTTGGCGATCAGGAACGAACAGGCGAAGAGCGGCGCGGCCACAAGCTGGGCGATCGAGCCGAGATTGATGTCCTGGAAGCCCGGCTGGAGGACGATCAGCGTGCCGCCGAACCCCATCAGGACGGCGCCGACCCGGTGCAGGTGCAGGCGTTCGCCGAGGAACAGCGCGGCACCCAGCGTGGTGAAGATCGGCGCGGTGAAGCCGAGCGCCGTGACCTCGGCGATCGGGATGCGGGCCATCGCGAAGAACCACAGCCCCACGCCGCAGCCGTGGATGACGCCGCGTATGGCGTGCAGCCCGAGGATGCGCGGTTCGCGCAGGAAGCTGTCGACCTTCAGGAACACCGGCAGCAGCAGCAGCAATCCGAACAGGTAACGCAGAAAGGCCGCCTGGACCGGATTCATGTCGGTGCCCAGGTGCCGCACGATGCCCGTCACGCCGACGAACAGCACGCCCGTCGTCATCATCCAGAATATGCCGCGCAGGTTGCCGCTGATCCGCGGCATGGCGGTGTCTTGCGTCGTCATCTACCCCTGCCGGCATAGGCGATCGTCACGAATGCCTGCAGGATGAGCAGTAGCGACAGGGCGAAGACCGGCCCGTCCGGGTCGTTCGTCCGGCTTGCAACGATCGCATTGGCCGCGAGTCCGACGATGCCGAGGAAAAGGGGGACCAGCGCGACCCGTTTCAGGCGTGCGTGGCGCGCCGTGCTCGGCGACAGCACATGATGCCAGGTCACGGCGGAGATGCCGATCATGAGGACGGCCGCAAGCGAACGCGCGCATCGCCAGCCGAGCGAATCGTCGCCGGTGGTGAATCCGAGATAGATGGCAAAGAGCGCGCCGAGCCCGGTCAGCGCGGCGATGAGAAGAAGGGCGATCCGATCCATGCCGTGCGTCATAGCACGGAGACGTGGCGCGGTGCGTGGAAAGAAAGTGACCCGAAGCGGGGCGCTCAGCGGCCGAACAACCGCCGGATTCCCGGCCGGTCACGCGGCTCGTGGCGCGCGTCCGGAATGGCCGTGCCCTCGATCAGCCGGTTGCTCATCCGGTACAGGTGGCACAGCACATGGTCGACTTCGGTTTCGGTGCCGAAGGGTAGCGCGATGACGCGCTCGATCATGTCGGTGATCGCGGGCGGTGTGTCGATGACGACGAGCGCGAAGCCCAGGTCGCGCGCGCGCGCGAGGTCGGCTTCCAGGGATTCCACCGACGCGCTGAGGAACGCCGGCGTGTGCGCATCGCGCGCATTCCACCAGTCGGTCAGGCTGCCCTGGGGATCGGTGTCGATGAGGGCGACGGGGCCGGCACCGGCGGCCTCGGCGGCGACGGCGAGATGGCCGGCGAGGGTTGTCTTTCCGGAGCCGCCCTTCTGGGAGGTAAGCGCGAGGACCTTCATTCGAATCTCCCCGGCGGATGCGCCGCCGGCTGGTGTTCAAAGGTCCGCAATTCTTGATTTGATTAATTCTTGTGGCAACAAGGGTCGCGTAAAAATCCCGTTTTGTTTGTGAATTACGGATAAACGCTATTATTCGAATATTGTTCCGGGAAAAACCCGCATAAATTCACCGAATTGCGGGCGTCCGCCGAAACGTGTCGGGCTCGCGCAGGGTTTGCACCGGCGCGCCGCGGCGGCTAGGAATCCTGTCTGCGTCCGTACTCAAACCGGGGAGGAAGAGAACCATGGCCGAGACCAAAACCGAGGGTGCCTACAAGGCCGGCAACGGCGCCTATGTCTTCGATGTCGAGAAGCTGACGGGCCTGATGGCGGGCCCGGGTTATGCCGAGACATTCGGCCCGGTCGTCGAGGGCGAGTTGACCCAGGTCGGGATCATGACGTTGCCGGCCGGCCAGACATCGGCGCCGCACGCCCACCCGAACGAGCAATGGATCTACATCCTCACGGGCCACCTGCACGCCACCGTCGATGGCCAGGAATCGGATGTCGGGCCCGGCCAGCTCATCTACATACCGGCGAACACCGTGCACAGCGTCACGATCTCGCCCGACGAGGACTGCCATTTCTTCACGGCGAAGGATCTGCGCCACGGCATTGCCGGGACGCCTGTCGGCGGATAAACGCCGGCGCCTAGAGCCCGTCGAACAGGAAGACGTCTCCGTGCGATCCCGATTGCCGTAACGCGATCCAGGGCTGGTATTCGGCATCGCGGTACCAGGCCTCGGCCGAGGGACGATCGGGAAACTCTACGATCACCGCGACCGTCGGCGCATCGCCCCCGCCTTCGAGGCGCGCCACGTCGGTGTTCTGCGCGATGTAGCGGCCGTGCCGACCGAAACGCCGCTCGCCGGGTCTGCGGTCACGCGGGCGAACTGTCCGGGGCCGATCACGACGGCCTGGCCGGTCGCGTTCGACGAAACACCCACGCTGCCCTCTGCGACGTCGACGCGCGACTGCTCCTGGACGAAGGAAACGCTGAAGCTCGTGCCCTTGACGATCGCGGCCAGGTAGGGCGTGTCGACCTGGAAATCCTGTCCGGGTCGCTTGTCGACCTCGAAGAACATCTTGCCGATGACGATTCGAATTCGGGTGAAGAACGATGCCGCGGACTATGCCGGCAAGGCCATGCTGGTCGCGGGCATGACGTGCATGACGTCGCCGCCGGGGCGCGACAGGCTGGCGCGGCCGTCGGGGCCCGTCTCGATCTCGCTGGCGGTGGCGATCCGGATGCCCGTCGCCAGAGGCTGCCATGCGCCGGGATCCGGCGTGTCGGTTGCCGGGCGCACGCGCACCTCGCCCGAGACCTGCACCACCGTCCAGGCGGCCGTGTCGATCTGCTGCGCCGATGCGCGGGGGGCCTGCGCCAGGTCTGCGAACAGAAGGCTCGCGACCAGGGCGGCCAACATGAAATACGCATTCAGATGATGGATTGCCGGAAAGTGCCTGGCCTTACCCAGGTGCACTTCGACAAAACCCACCCGTAAGGATTGGGGCCTTGCCACGGCCTCTCTCCTCTCGGTTTCGGATTGTGTCCTCCCATTCCCCGCACCGAGTATCCACAATTTATCTCTAATGTAAAAGAAATATCAGTATGTTAACCAATATTAGGACGCTTCCGGGAGAACAGAGAATGAACAACCATGGCACGAACAATGTCGCGATAATCGGCGCGGGCACGATTGGTGCGTCGTGGGCGGTCTATTTCCTCGCCCAGGGTCTGCACGTGCGGTGCTGGGACCCGCAGGACGAATACGCAGATCGGGTGCAGGCGTTCGTGGCACATGCCTGGCCGATCATGGAGGAGCTGGGCCTCGCGGAGGGTGCCTCGCGCGAGAATCTGCGTTGCCTCTACGACATCCGCGAGGCGCTCGAAGGGGCAGATTTCGTGCAGGAGAGCGGGCCCGAGGATGCCGGCATCAAGGCGAGCCTGATGGCCGAAATCGACCGCGACACCGCGCCCGACGTGGTGATCTCGTCGAGCTCGACCGCGCTGCCGGTCTCGGAGTTCCAGCACAAGGCGGCCAACCCCGGCCGCATCGTCCTCGGCCATCCGTTCAACCCGCCGCACCTGATGCCGGTGGTCGAGGTCGGGGGCGGCAAGCTGACCGAGACATGGGCCGTGGACCGTGCGATGGAATTCTACGAAGCCGTCGGCAAGACCCCGATCCGGCTGCGCGCCGAGATCCCCGGCCACCTCGTCAACCGCCTGCAGGCCGCGCTCTACCGCGAGGCCGTCTACCTGATTGCCGAGGGCTACGCCACGGTCGAGGACATCGACAAGGCGGTCACCGGCGGGCCGGGGCTGCGCTGGGCGTTCATGGGTCCGCACATGACCTACCATCTGGGCGGCGGCGACGGCGGCATCGCGCGCTACCTCGACATCCTCGGCCCCAGCCAGGAGCGGCGCTGGGCGGCACTCGGGGATCCGAAACTGACCGACGATGTGAAGCAGCGGATCATCGACGGCGTCGATGCCGAGACCCATGGCCGGCCGATCGGCGACCTGGTCGCCGAGCGCGACGCGACCCTGCTCGCGCTGTTGAAGGTCTTGCGGGCGCGTCGAGGCTAGGCCCGCAACCGTCCGCCCGCTAGGATTGCGCGTTTTTCGGGAGGACCAAGGTGACAGACACTTCTCCAGCCGCGACGCGGCTCTTCGCGCCGCTCGACATCGCCGGCGCGCACTTCAAGAACCGGATCGTCGTCTCGCCGATGTGCACCTACTCGGCGACCGACGGCATCGCGAACGACTGGCACCTCGTCCATCTGGGCCAGTTCGCGCTCGGCGGCGCCGCCGCGATCTTCACCGAGGCCGCGGCGGTCGAGCCGCGCGGGCGCATCACCCACGGCGACCTGGGCATCTGGTCCGACGACCATGCCGAGGCGCTCAAGCGAGTGACCGCGTTCCTGCGCGGGCACGGGGCCCTGCCGGCGATCCAGATCGCCCATGCGGGCCGCAAGGCGGCCACGCAACGGCCCTGGCATGGCGCCGGGCCCATGGACGAGAGCGATCGTGTGCGCGGCGAGGAGCCCTGGGGCATTGTCGCACCCAGCGCGGAGCCCGTGAAGGAGGGCTGGCTGATGCCCGCCGAGCTGTCGCACGGCGACATCGCGGATATCCAGGACCGGTTCGCGGCGGCTGCGGGTTTTGCAAGCAAGGCGGGCTTCGAGGTGCTAGAGATTCATTCCGCCCATGGCTATCTCAGCCAC
>JAYOFO010000024.1:0-33599 GCA_038117265.1 Rhodospirillaceae bacterium | reverse complement strand
GCCCCGGTGGTGGACACGAGGGCGACCATGGAGGTGGGCACGCGACGGCGGTGGCGCGTCAGCCGGCCCCCGATCCCGATCCGGTGCCTGCGGCCGCGCCGCGCGGGCGCGCCGATCCCGAATCCTTCCGCGTGCTGGTCCAGCTCTTCGCCGACAGGCGCGAGATCTCGCTGCGCAACCATCTGCACGCCAATGTCCACCTGGTCTCCTACGAGCCGGGGCGGGTCGAGTTCCGGCCGACCGAGAACGCGCCGTCCGACCTGGTCGGCCAGGCGCTCAGCCGGCTGCGCGAATGGTGCGGAGCGCACTGGCAGGTGAGCGTGTCGGGCGCCGAGGGCATGCCCACCCTGGCGGCGCAGGACGAGGCGGCCGAGCACGCGGCCTACCGCGAGGCGGCGGAGAACCCCGTCGTGCGGGCCGCGCTCGAGACATTTCCCGGCGCGCGGATCGAGAAGGTCGAGGCGCGCGACGCGGTGACGTCGGACCCGGCCGAGGACGGCGCACCCATCGAAATCGAGGACGACGAATGAAGAACCTTGGCAATTTGATGAAGCAGGCGCAGGAGATGCAGGCCAAGATGGCCGAGATGCAGGCGCGCCTCTCGGATCTCGCGATCGAGGGATCGTCGGGCGCCGGCATGGTCTCCGTCACCCTCAACGGCAAGGGCGAGATGAAGTCCATCCGCATCGACCCCTCGCTGATGAACCCGGACGAGGCCGAGATCGTCGAGGACCTGATCGTCGCCGCCCACGCCGACGCTAAGGCGAAGGCAGAACAGCGCATGGCCGACGAGATGAAGGAACTGACCGGCGGTCTCAACCTGCCGCCGGGCTTCAACCTGCCCTTCGGCGGCTGATCCGTCACCCGCACCGTTCCCGCGAAACCGCATGAGCACGCCCGAGATCGAACGGCTCGTCGAGCTGCTGGCGAAGCTGCCGGGGCTGGGCCCGCGCTCGGCGCGGCGCGCGGCGCTGCACATGATCAAGCGGCCGGGCCTGATCATGCAGCCGCTCGCCGACGCGCTGGCCGGTGCGGCGGCGGCGATCCGCACCTGCAGCGCCTGCGGCAACCTCGACACGGTGGACCCGTGCCGGGTGTGCGCCGATCCCGAGCGCGACCGTTCGGTGATCTGCGTGATCGAGGACGTGGCCGATTTGTGGGCGCTCGAACGCACGGCGTCCTATGGCGGGCTGTATCACGTGCTCGGGGGCACCCTGTCGGCACTGGACGGGGTCCGGCCCGACGATCTCAACATCGGCCGGCTGGTCGACCGGGCCCGTGACCCGGCGGTCGGCGAGGTGATCCTCGCCACAAACGCCACCGTCGCCGGCCAGACCACGGCCCATTACATCACCGAACGGCTGACCGATGCCGGGGTGCGAATCTCGCGGCTGGCCCACGGCGTGCCGGTGGGCGGCGAACTCGACTATCTCGATGACGGAACCCTGACCGCCGCGATCAAGAGCCGGCGCGAGGTCTGACGCCTATTCGACGGTGCGCAGGCGCGGCGGCTCGGCGAGGCTTTCCTCCACCGCGGACACGACATTCGCGCCTTCCGCCTCGTCGAGCTGGATGTCCTGGATGCGCCCGCCGCGATTCTTGACCTTGTCGGCCGACGTGCGGATTTCCCGGATGTCCTTCTCGGCCAGCTCGAAATGCTTCTCCAGATGGCCGACCCGCTTGTCCAGCCGGTCGACATCCTCGAGCATGGTCAGGACCTCGGTCTGGATGATCCCCGCGGCCTCCTTCATGCGCACGTCCTTCATCACCGCGCGCATGGTGTTGAGCAGCGCCCACATTGTCGTCGGCGAAACGATGAAGACCTTGGCGCGATGCGCGGCGTCGACCGAATCCCCGAAATTGGCGTGGAGTTCGGCGTAGACCGCCTCCGACGGCAGGAACATCAGCGCGGCATCGGCCGTCTCGCCGGGCACGATGTATTTTTCCGAAATCGCCTTCACATGGGTGGCCACGTCGCGGCGGAACGCCCGCGCGGCCTCGGTCTTGGCGCTCTCGGTCTTGGCCTCCTGGAGCTGCCGCCAGGCCTCCAGCGGGAACTTGGCGTCGACCACCATCGGCCCCGGCGGGTTCGGCAGGTCGAGCAGGCAGTCGGCGCGCTTGCCGTCGCCCACGCTCGCCTGGAAGGAATAGCTGCCCGGCGGCATCACCGATTCCACCAGATCCTGCAGCTGCACCTCGCCGAAGGCGCCGCGCGCCTGCTTGTTGGACAGGATTTCCTGCAGGCCGACCACCTGGGACGACAGGTCGGTCAGGTTCTTCTGGGCGGTGTCGATGCGCACCAGCCGTTCCTTGAGATCGTCCAGGGTCGTCTTCTGGGCATGGTTGTTCTTGTCGAGGGTCTCGTTGACCCGCGTTGCCAGGAACTGCAGCCGCTCGTCGACCGACTTGGCCAGCGCCCGTTCCTGGGCCTGCAGCGCCTGCGAGAGCTGCGCCTGCTGGGCGGCCTGGGACTCGGTCATCTGGGCGAGCCGCTCGGTGAGCGCGATCACCGCGCCGTCGTTGTTCGGTGCGCGGCCGCGCAGGAGGAGGGCGGCAAGGAGCGCACCGAGCCCCGCGGCGGCGAGGGCGAGCATGATGACGAGCGAGGTATCCATGCGTTGATCCTAGCACGGGTGCGAGTCGTCCCCTCGCTTGACTGCAGGTGGGCGAGGCCATAGGTAACGGCGCGAATTATCGTTTGATTTGAAGGCGCAAGACCTTGGCGAAGCTGCCCATCGTCCTGGCACCGGACCCGGTGCTGAAGCGGAAGTGCGAACCGGTCGCGGAGATCGGCGACGATGTGCGCCGGCTCCTCGACGACATGCTCGAGACGATGTACGATGCCCCCGGCATCGGCCTGTCGGCGCCCCAGGTGGCCGACTGCCGCCGGGTGATCGTGTGCGACGTGGCGCGCGAGGGCGCGCCGGCGCAGCCCTACCGGATGATCAATCCGGAGATCGTCTGGCGGTCCGACGACGTGGTGACGAACGAGGAGGGGTGCCTGAGCATCCCCGACCATTATGCCGAGGTCACGCGGCCGGGCGGGATTCGCGTCGCCTATCTCGATCCCGACGGCGCAGCGCAGGAGCTCGAGGCCGGCGGCCTGCTCTCGGCCTGCATTCAGCACGAGATCGACCATCTCGACGGGGTGCTGTTCATCGACTATCTGACGCCGCTCAAGCGCAACATCATCCTGCGCAAGATGAAGAAGCTGAAGCGGCAGCAGGGATAACCGGTTCCGCGACGGCGCTGCGGCCCGCGCGGGCGACCCGGACGGACACCGCAAGGAAGAGTGGGGCGGCGGCGATGCGGATTGCCTTCATGGGCACCCCCGATTTCTCGATTCCCGCCCTCGACGCGCTTCTCGCGGCGGGGCACGAGGTCGCGTGCGTCTACACCCAGCCGCCGCGCCCCGCCGGGCGGGGGCAGAAGGAACGCCGTTCGCCCGTGCACGAACGCGCCGCGGCGGCCGGAATCCCGGTGCGCACGCCCGTGACCCTGCGGGATGCGGACGAACAGGCCGCGTTCGGCGCGCTCGGCCTCGACGCGGCGGTGGTCGTCGCCTACGGGCTGATCCTGCCGGCGGAAATCCTGGATGCGCCGCGCCTGGGCTGCATCAACATCCATGCCTCGCTGCTGCCGCGCTGGCGCGGGGCGGCGCCGATCCAGCGCGCGATCCTCGCCGGCGATGCCGAGACCGGCATCACCATCATGCGCATGGACGCGGGGCTCGACACCGGGCCCGAGCTGCTGCGTGCGGCGGTGCCGATCGGCCCCGACACGGATGCCGGCGCGCTGCACGATGCGCTGTCGGGGCTGGGCGGCCTGCTGATCGTCGAGGCGCTGGCGGGCCTGGAGGCCGGGACGCTGTCCGAGGTGCCGCAGCACGACGCGGGCGCGACCTACGCCCACAAGATCGAGAAGGGCGAGGAGCGGATCGACTGGTCGCGCCCCGCGGCCTCGCTCGACTGCCATGTCCGCGCCTTCGCGCCGTGGCCGGGTGCGTGGTTCGAACTCGATGGCGAACGGATCAAGGTGCTGGCCGCGGAGGTCGCTGCGGGCGATGGCGTGCCGGGAACGGTGCTCGACGAGGCGCTGACGGTGGCCTGCGGCGCCGGCGCGCTGCGGTTGCTGCGCGTCCAGCGCGCCGGCCGTGCGGCGATGGATTCGGCCGCGTTCCTGCGTGGGACCCCGGCGCCGAAGGGTGCGGTGCTGGCATGACGCGCTACCGGCTCGTCCTCGAATACGATGGCGGTCCCTATGTCGGCTGGCAGCGCCAGGACAACGGCCCCTCGGTCCAGGCCGCCATCGAGGATGCGGTCCGCGCCTTCTGCGCCGAGGAGGTCGTGGTCCATGGTGCGGGGCGCACCGATGCCGGCGTCCATGCCGAGGGGCAGGTGGCGCATCTCGACATCGCCAGGCCGACCGACGCCGACACGGTGCGCGACGCGCTCAACCACTTCCTGCGGGCCGAGCCGATCAGCGTGCTGGCGGCCGACGCCGTCGACGACGATTTCCACGCGCGCTTTTCGGCGACGCAGCGCCACTACCGCTACCGGATCCTCAACCGCCGGCCCGCGCCCGCGCTCGACGAGGGGCGCGTCTGGTGGGTGCCCGTGCCGCTCGACGCCGACGCGATGGCCGACGCGGCGACGGTGCTGGTCGGACACCACGACTTCACCTCGTTCCGCGCCTCGATCTGCCAGGCCAAATCGCCGGTGAAGACGCTGTCGCGCCTCGACGTGGCGCGCCAGGGTCCGGAGGCGGTCGTCACCGTGTCGGCGCCCTCCTTCCTGCATCACCAGGTGCGCAACATCGTCGGAACATTGGCGCTCGTCGGCGAGGGCAAGTGGTCGCGCGAGGACGTGCGCGCGGCGCTGGAGGCACGCGACCGTTCGGCGGCCGGCCCGACCGCGCCGGCGTCCGGGCTCTATCTCGTCCGCGTGGACTATTGAGGTGTCGCGCCCGCACGAGGCGGTGTAGCCGTCGCCCCTGATCCTTCTGGTGTTCATCGCGGCGAGCGGCGCCTCGATCCTCTCGACCGACCTGTACGCGCCGACCCTGCCGCACCTGCCGGCCTATTTCGGCACCGATGCGGCGACCGTGCAGCTGACCATGGCGCTCAACATGGCGACCTTCGCCGTTGCCCAGCTCTTCTGGGGGCCGCTCGCCGACGCGCTGGGCCGGCGGCCGGTCTTCCTCGCGGGCATGGGGGTGTTCGTGCTGACCGCCGTCGGCGCCGCCATCGCGCAGTCGATCGGCGAGTTGCTGGCGGCGCGCATCGCGATGGGGGCCGCGGCCAGCGTCGAGGCGGTGGTCGTGCTGGCGGTGATCGGCGACATCTACCGGGGCGAGGCGCAGGCCAAGGTGTATGCGATGTACGGCATGATCATCGCGCTGGTGCCTGCCGTGGGCCCGGTGATCGGCGGGTTCGTCTTCGAGTGGTTCGGCTGGCGCGCGAACTTCGCCCTGCTGGCAGCCGTGATCGTCGTGGTGTTCGTTCTCGGCGCAATGCGATTGCCGGAGACGTTGCTCCCCGAGAAACGAAGGTCCTTGCGCCTCGGCGCGGCACTCGCGCGCTATCTGCACATCCTCGGGAACGGCGGTTTCGTGCTCGTCGCGGCGTCGCTCGGCCTCGCGCTGGGCGCGATATTCGCCTTCATCACCGAGGCGCCCTTCGTGCTGATCGACCGGCACGGCCTGCCGACCCGGTACTACGGGCTGTCCCAGGGCGCGATCGTCGCCGCGTTCTTCGTGGGCAGCCTGGTGGCCAACCGGATCGTCGACCGGACGGGTGTCGAGCGCCTGTATTTGCTAGGAATTTGGGCCGCTTCGCTCTCCGGGTTGCTGATCATCCTCTCGGTGGCGGTCGGCGACACGCCCTTCAACCTGACCGCGGCGATGGGCGTGTTCGCGTTCGCGCTGGGCCCGATGTTCGCCTCGGCGCCTGTCATCGCGTTTGCGCGGGTCGGCGAGGAGGGCCGCGGAACCAGCGCGGCGATGCTGTCGACCTTCGAGATGGGTGGCGGGGCGATCGGCGCAACGGCCGTGAGCCTCGCGCCGGAGGGGACGGCCTGGCCGCTGGCGATCACCGTGGGCGTGGCCGCGCTGCTGATCTTCGTATGCGGCCGGTTGGCGCTTCGTGCGACGGCCCGGCCGGCCTAGACCCGCCCGGTCATCCAGTCCATCACCCCCGACAGGATCAGCGCGACCCCCAGCTCGATCACCACGACGGTGATCGCCGCGGCGACGGTCGTGTCGAGCGCGACGCGGGCCACGAACCACGCATAGACGAACACGCCGATCAGCGCCGCGAAGTAGATCGCCGCACCCCAGCCGGGATTGCCGATCCCCTCGATGGCGAAGATCGCGACCGCGGGCAACAGGATCACGGCGCGCACCACGTTCGCCCAGTTGTGGGCGACGACGAACAGGACGAAGCGCTCGGAGCGCTGAATCGCGTCGCTGAACACCGCCATGACCAGCGGAAACAGGACCCACCGCATCACGTAGACGATCAGGAAGATCGCGATCACGCGCGCCGGTGAGGCTTCGGTGATGCCGCCGGGGTTGGCGCTGATGAACAGCGCGCTCGATATGGCGTCGGCCGGCAGCACGATCGCCGCGGCCCAGAACGAGTTCCAGAAACCTTCCCGCGTCGTGCGGAAGAACTGCAGGCCCGTCCGGTCGAAGTGCAGCAACCGCCAGGCGCCTAACAGCGACTGGGCGGCCTCGAGGAGTGTCATGGTCTGCGCTTGCGCGCTCCCTTGCCGGTCAGCGGTCGAGTCCGAACCAGGATTCGAGCACCTTGAGGTAAATCTCTGTCAGGGTCTCGATGTCGGCGCAACTCACATGCTCGTCGACCTTGTGCATGGTCTGGCCGACCAGGCCGAATTCGGCGACGGGGCAGTGATCCTTGATGAAGCGCGCATCCGACGTACCGCCGGTGGTGCTGAGCTCGGGGGTGCGGCCCGTCACGGCCGCGACCGCCGCCGAGATCGCATCGCTGAGCGGGCCGGGCGGGGTCAGGAAGGCCTCGCCGGTGACGCGGATGTCGAGCGTGTAGCTGCCGCCCTCGCCGATCGTCCGGTCGAAGGTCTCGCGCAGCCGGGATTCCAGGCTGGCCGAGCTGTGCAGGTCGCAGAAGCGGATGTTGAACGTGGCCCGCACGGCGGCGGGGATGACGTTGTTCGCCGGGTTGCCCACATCGACCGTGGTGATCTGCAGGGTCGAGGGCTGGAAGTGTTCGGTGCCTTCGTCCAGCGGCGCGGCGATCAGTGCGTCGAGCATGCGCACGATGCGGTGCACCGGGTTGTCGGCGAGATGCGGATAGGCGGTGTGCCCCTGGACCCCGCGAACGGTCAGGTATCCCGTCATGCTGCCGCGCCGACCGATCTTGATCATGTCGCCCAGCGCATCGGGGTTGGTCGGCTCTCCGACCACGCAGGCGTCCAGCGTCTCGCCCCGCGCGGCGAGCCAGTCGAGCACCTTGCGCGTGCCGTTGACCGCCGGGCCCTCCTCGTCGCCGGTGATCAGCAGGCTGATCGAACCCGGCTCGGACCATGTCGCGGGTGTGCCGTGGCGCTCGACCAGCCGGTCGACCGCCGCCACGAAGGCGGCAACGGCACCCTTCATGTCGGCTGCGCCGCGCCCGTGCAGCGCGCCGTCGATCACCGCGCCCGAGAACGGGTCGCGCGACCAGTCGTCGGCATCGCCGACGGGCACCACGTCGGTGTGGCCGGCGAAGCAGAAGTTCCGGCCCGCATCGCCGAGCCGCGCGTACAAATTCTCGATGTCGGGCGTGTCGGCATCCGAGAACAGCAGCCGGTGGCAGGCGAAACCGAGCGACCCCAGCACATCCTCGAGCACGCCCAGCGCGCCGGCATCGGCCGGCGTGACGCTGGGACAGCGAATCAGCGCCTGGGACAGGGCGATCGGATCTGCGGGGTTGCCGGGCATGGCTCGCGCACGCTCAGTCGCGCAGCAACTCGTTAATCGAGGTCTTGGCGCGGGTCTGCTCGTCGACGCGCTTGACGATCACGGCGCAGTACAGGCTCGGGCCCGGGCTGCCGTCGGGAAGCGGCTTGCCGGGCAGGTTGCCGGGCACGACCACCGAGTAGGCCGGGACCCGGCCGGTCATGACTTCGCCGGTCTCGCGGTCGACGATCTTGGTCGAGGCGCCGAGATAGACGCCCATGGACAGCACCGCGCCCTCCTCGACGATCACCCCCTCGGCGACCTCGGAGCGCGCGCCGATGAAGCAATTGTCCTCGATGATCACCGGGTTCGCCTGCAGCGGCTCCAGCACGCCGCCAATGCCCGCGCCCCCCGACAGGTGGACGTTGGCGCCGATCTGGGCACAGCTGCCCACGGTCGCCCAGGTGTCGACCATGGTCCCGGCACCGACATGGGCGCCGAGATTGACGAAGCTGGGCATCAGCACCGCGCCCGGCGCGATGAAGGCCGAACGGCGGACGACGGCGTTCGGGACCGCGCGGAAGCCCGCCGCCTGGAACTCGGCGGCGCCCCAGCCGGCTAACTTGGACGGCACCTTGTCCCACCAGGCCGAGCCGGCGCCCGGCCCGCCGGGGATCATCTCCATGTCGTTGAGTCGGAACGACAGCAGCACCGCCTTCTTCAGCCACTCGTTGACGCGCCACGCGCCGTCGACCTTCTCGGCGACGCGCGCAGCGCCGCTGTCGAGCCGGTCGAGGGCGGCCTCGACCGCCTCGCGGTGGGCGCCCGTGGTCTGCGGCGAGAGGGAGTCGCGATTGTCCCACGCGGATTCGATCGCCGATTCGAGGTCGCTGCTGCTCATGTCCTGTTGCCCTTGAAGGTTTTCGTGTCTTGCGACGGCGCGAAGATGGCGGTGCCCGGCCCCCGATGTCAACGGCGCGGCTGTGCGGAATCGCCGGCCACGACGCCTTCGAGCCACGCCGCGAGATCGTCGGTCTGGTGGTGGACGTAGCCGGCATCATCGCCGGGCGTTGCCCAATAGGGGTCCGGCTCCCGGTCGTGGCGGACCCACAAGGTCGTCATGCCCATCTGCGCGGCCGGTTCCAGGTTGGGGGCGATGTCCTCGACCATGACGGCGCGTGTCGGCTCCACGTCGTGCGCTGCCGCGAGTGCCTCGTAGGAACGCAGGTTGGGCTTCGGCTGATAGCCGGCCGCGGCCACGTCGAAGATGCCGGAGAACGCCGCGGCGATTCCGAGCCGCGATAGAACGGTTTCGGCATGGGCGACCGAGGCGTTGGTGAACACCAGCTTGCGGCCCGGCAGCGCGTCGATAACGGCCGCCAGGCGCGGGCTCGGGCCGATCCGCGAATAGTCGACATCGTGCACATAGGCCATGAACGTGTCGGGATCGATATCGTGGTTGTTCATCAATCCGCGCAGGGTGGTGCCGTGCTCGCGGAACAGCCGCTTCTGCTCGATCAGCGCGGCGTCCTCGTGGACCCCCAGCGTCTCGGCGACGAAGCGCGTCATTCGGCGCGACACCTCGGCCATCAGTCCCGAGGAGGCGGGATAGAGCGTGTTGTCGAGATCGAAGATCCAGACGTCGGTCCCGAACAGCTGCGTAACAGGCTTCATCCTCACTCCGTCTTCGTCTGCGGCCCTGCTGGGGACCGGCCCCCGGCCTCCCGGCGTCGTAAACAACCACACTTGCCCCGGTTCCGGTTACCGGAAATATTGGCGGCACGAACGGTCCATGTCGGCGCGGAGGTCACGATGCGAGCTGCCACCTTTTCCCGGCCGGGGCCGGCCCAGGAGGTCATCGAGATCGGCGAGGTGGCGACACCCGAGCCGGGGCCCGGCGAGGTGCGCGTCAGCGTGCATGCCTCCGGGGTCAACCCGACCGACATCAAGAGCCGCACCTACCTGTTTCCCCGCGTCGCCCACATGTCGCCGGTCATTCCGCATCCCGACGGTGCCGGGGTGATCGACAAGCTGGGCGAGGGTGTCGCGACATCGCGGCTGGGCGAACGGGTCTGGCTGGCGCTCGCGCAATGGCGCGGTTCGGGCGGCACGTGCGCGGAGTATGTGGTGGTGCCGTCGGGCTATGCGTTCGCCCTGGCGGACGACATGTCGTTCCGCGAAGGCGCGTGCCTCGGCGGGCCCGCCGTGACCGCGGTGAAGGCGATCGAGCTAGGCGGTGACCTCGCGGGCAAGACGGTCCTGGTCGTCGCCGGCGGCAGCGCTACGAGCAGTTCAGCGAACTGCTCGATACCCTCTCGATCCTGTTCGACATGCGCCGCCAGACCGGGGTGCCGATGCGCGCCACCGGCTGACGGGATCCGCCGTCAGGCGGCCCAGATGGCAGTTCCGAGCCCGTGCTCGGTGAAGATCTCGACGAGCATCGCGTGCGGCGAACGGCCATCGAGAATCACGGCGGCCTCGACGTCCTTCTCGACCGCTTCGATGCAGGTCTCGACCTTGGGAATCATTCCGCCCGTGATCGTGCCGTCCTCGATCAGGGCGCGGGCCTGCTCGACGCCCATGTCGGCGATCAATTCGCCCTTCTTGTCCAGCACGCCGACGACATCGGTCAGCATCAGCATGCGTGTCGCCTCGAGCGCCGAGGCGATCGCGCCGGCTGCGGTGTCCGCGTTCACATTATAGGTGGCGCCGTCTTCGCCGACGCCGATCGGGGCGATCACGGGAATGATGTCCGACCGGGTCAGGCTGATCAGCAGGTCCGGGTCGACATTCGAGGGATCGCCGACGAAACCGAGGTCGAGAATCTTCTCGATGTTGGAATCGGTCTCGCGGTGGGTGCGGCGCAGCTTGCGCACCGACATGAGCCCGCCGTCCTTGCCCGACAGGCCGACGGCCCGACCGCCGGCTTCCGTGATCGCCGCAACGATCTGCTTGTTGATCGATCCCGATAGCACCATCTCGACGATCTCGACCGTCTCGGCGTCGGTCACGCGCAGCCCGTCGACGAACTCGCTCTTGATCTTGAGCCGTTCGAGCATGGTGCCGATCTGTGGCCCGCCGCCATGGACGATGATCGGCTCGATGCCGACCTGCTTGAGCAGCACGACATCGCGTGCGAACGCCGCCGCGAGTTTGGTGTCGCCCATGGCATGTCCGCCATACTTGATCACGAATCGCTTGCCGTTGAACCGCCGCATGTAGGGAAGCGCTTCGATTAGGGTGTCGGCCTTGGCCAGCAACTCTTCGGGGGGTGGGGCGTTCTCTTGACCCATTGTGTTTTCCGTCTGTTTCTTCTGGTCCGCCCGAGCGGTCCGGGAACTTAGCCCAAGTCAGGCGTTCACCGCCAGCGCGGCCAGGTCGGCACGCAGCAGGTCGATTCCGGTGTCGTTGCGCGAGCTCGTAACGATGGGCTCGGGCAATGCGGCCGGGTGCCGCTTGAGCGCGTTCGAGACTTCGTCGACGCGTGCCGCGAGCGCGCCCGCCTTGAGCTTGTCCGCCTTGGTCAGGACGATGCGGTAGACGACCGCGGCCGCATCGAGCATCTCCATCATCTCCTCGTCGCCCTGCTTGAGTCCGTGCCGGGCGTCTATCAGCAGGCACAGGCGGACCAGAGCGGTGCGCCCGCGCAGATAGTCGCGCAGGGTCGCGTTCCAGCGTGCGATGTCGGATTTGGGCGCGCGGGCATATCCGTAGCCGGGCAGGTCGACCAGGATCAGCGCCCCGCCGAGATCGAAGAAGTTGAGCTCGCGGGTGCGGCCGGGCGTGTTGCTCGTGCGGGCGAGGGTCTTGCGGTTCGTCAGCGCGTTCAGCAGGCTCGATTTCCCGACATTCGAGCGTCCGGCGAACGCGATCTCGGGAAGGCGCGCATCGGGCAGGTCGGACAGTTTCGCGACGCCACGCAGGAACGTGCATTCGCGTGCAAACAGGAGGCGGCCGGCCTCCAGGGCGGCGTCGGCCTCGGCGCCGGGGGCGTTGGTCATCGGCTCAGTCGGACTTCCCGCCGCCAATGGCGACGCCCATGCGGCGCATGATCACGTATTGCTGGGTGATCGACAGCAGGTTGTTCCACGTCCAGTAGATCACCAGCCCGACGGGGAAGTTCGCGAGGAAGATGGTGAAGATGACGGGCATCAGCATGAAGATGCGGGCCTGGACGGGGTCCGCGGGCGCCGGATTCAGCTTCTGCTGGGCGAACATTGTGATGCCCATCAGGATCGGCCAGAGGCCGAGCGCCAGGCCGAAGGGCGGATCCCACGGGATCGCACCGAAGAGCGTGATTATGTTCAGCGGATCGGGTGCCGACAGGTCTTTCACCCAGCCGAAGAACGGTGCGTGACGCATCTCGATCGAGATGAAGAGCACCTTGTAGAGCGCAAAGAAGACGGGGATCTGCAGCGCGATCGGCAGACAGCCCGAAACCGGGTTGACCTTCTCGCGCTTGTACATCGCCATCAGCTCGCGTTGCATGCGCTGCTTGTCGTCGGCGTACTTCTCGCGCAGTTCCGTCATCTTGGGCTGCAGCGCCTTCATGGCGCTCATCGAGCGGTAGGACTTGTTGGCGAGCGGGAAGAAGAACAGCTTGATGATGACGGTGACGAGCAGGATCGACAGGCCGAAATTGCCGAGGAAATCGGCGAAGAAGATGATGACCTGGAGCAGCGGCCGGGTCAGGAAGAAGAACCAGCCGAAGTCGATCGCCATTTCGAAGCGCTCGATGCCCAGATCGTCGCGATAGGCGGTCAGCGTGTCGAAGACCTTTGCGCCGGCGAACAGGCGGCTCGTGACTTCGGCGCTCTCGCCCGGGGCAAGCGCCGTCGCCTTGCCGCGGAAATCGGTCTGGTAGAGGTCGGCGCCGGCGGGCGTCGTGTCGTAAAGGAAGCGCGTGTCGACGGCGGCGTCCTGGTCGGGGATCAGCGCCGTCAGCCAGTAGGTGTCGGTGATTCCCAGCCAGCCACCCGTCGATGCGAACGTTTCGGGCCGTGCCGGATTGTCCTTGAGATCGTCGTAGTCGATCTCGTGCAGCGTGTCGGCGAGGATGCCGATTGGCCCCTCGTGCAGAATGAAGAACCCGCGGGTCTTCGGTGTGTTGACCCGTGCGATGCGCCCGAACGCGCTGACGTTGATGGGCGCGGACCCGACGTTCTGGACCCGGTCGGTGATCGTGAACATGAACCGGTCGTCGACGGCGATCGTCCGTGTCAGGACCAGCCCGTCATCGGTGCGTGCGGTCAGGACGAGCGGGGCGCCGGGGGTCAGTGTTTCCTGGTCGGTCGTCCAGGCCGTCTGGCCGCCTCCCGAGACCGTTCCATTGCCCGTCAGCCAGCCGAACTCGGCGAAGTAGGGGTTGTCCGAACCGCGCGGCGACAGCAGCGTGATCTGCGGGCTGCCGGGCTCCACGGATTGCGTGTAGTTGTGCAGGGTCAGGTCGTCGATCCGACCGCCCGTCAGGTTGATCGAGCCGTCGAGCGAGGGGGTCGCGATCGTCACGCGCCGGGTCTCGCCGATCACCTCGGCACGCGCGCGCGGCGCCGCGGTCTCCGATGCCCCGGTGGCCGCCGAGGGGACCTCGGGGACTCCGATCGTCGCAGGATCGCGCCCGGCCAGTTCGGCCTGGCGCTGCTGCTCGGCCTGCTGCGCCTCCTGGCGCGGCTGTTCGATGAACATCTGCCAGCCCAGCAGGATCGTCAGGGACAGCGCGATCGCGAGGATGAGGTTTTTCTGGTCCATCGACGTCAGCTCCGCGGCGACAGAACCGCGGAGTCGCGGTCGTCGGTCGAGTGAGCGCTGCGGCCGCGGGGTCGTGCATCGGGCACCGGATCGTAACCGGCCCCGCCCCAGGGGTTGCAGCGCAGGATGCGCCAGGCGGCAAGCCACGAGCCGCGTAGCGGACCGTGGCGATCGAGCGCCTCGGCGGCGTAATGCGAGCAGCTTGGCTCGTAGCGGCAATTGACTCCCAGCACAGGAGCCAAAAACCATTGCCAGACAAGGATCGGGGCACGCAGCAGCACGACGAGGGCCCGCGACACGATGGTCATGACGCACCTTCCGCGATGGCGGCGGCGTCGCAACGCTCGAGCGCGGTCGCGAGATCGTCGAGCAGCGCGTCGAACGGACGTTCGGCGGTCCCGGCGCGGGCGATCAGCACATAGTCGCAATCGTGGCGGGCGCAAACCGGAATCACCTTCGCCGCGGCTGCCCGCAGGCGCCGGCGTGCGCGGTTTCGGACGACGGCCCCGCCGATCTTTCGGGTCGCGGTGAAGCCGACGCGGATCGATGCCGGGTCGCGCAGCGCCGTCTCGGGGACGGGCGCCACCTGGAGCACGAGCCCGGGGGCCGCCCATTTGTTGCGGGTCGCCGCAACGCGCAGGAAATCGGCCCGCCGCGGCAGACGCGCGAGACACAGGGCGTCACGGTGAACCGTTCCCGGCGATGTTGCCCCCGCCGTCGTCGTCATCGGTCAGCCATTCCCGGTGGTCGGTTGAACGCGGCCCGCGCCGCGCGCGGTGCCGTTCAGGCGCTCAGCTTCTTGCGGCCTCGCGCGCGGCGGCGTGCCAGCACACGGCGACCACCCACGGTCTTCATCCGCGAACGAAATCCGTGGCGGCGCTTGCGCACCAGGTTGCTCGGTTGAAATGTCCGCTTCACGCGAATTCTCCATTGCCTTGAAGGCCTTGCAGGTCGGCGCGCTGTATACGGTTTCGGCCTATGGAAGTCAACGCGGGCCGGCGGTGTTTACAGGGCATGAAACGTCACGCATTGGTGAATGGTTGAGGCCGCTGCGTGCACCCAAGTAACGTCGCGACAAGAATGGAAAAAGCCACGATGAACGATACCCAGGCCCCGGCAACCGGCCGCAGCCGCATAGCGACCCTTTTCATCCGCCGAATCCTGCCGATTCTCGTCCTGATTGCGGGGTTTGCAGCGTTTTTCGCGTTCGACCTCGACCGTTACGCCTCGATCGAGGCGCTCAAGGAGAACCGCCAGGCCCTGCGCATGCTGGTCGCCGACAACGGCGTCCTGACGGTCATCGGCTTTGCGGCGATCTATGCCGCCGTGACGGCCTTCTCGCTGCCCGGCGGCGCCCTGATGACGATTACCGGCGGGTTCCTGTTCGGGGCCGTGGGCGGCGGCCTGATCGTCGTGTTCGGGGCGACGGCCGGCGCGACCGCGCTGTTCCTGATCGCCCGTACGGCGCTGGGCGACGTGCTGAAGGCGAAGGCGGGGCCCTTCCTGTCGCGCATGGAAGACGGGTTTCGCGGCAACGCGCTCAGCTATCTGCTGGTCCTGCGGCTGATCCCGCTGTTCCCGTTCTGGCTGGTGAATCTGGTGCCGGCATTCCTCGGCGTCTCGACCACGACCTATATGATCGCGACCTTCCTCGGCATCATTCCCGGAACGTTCGTCTATGCGTCGGTGGGCAACGGGCTCGGGGCGTTGATCGACGCCGGTCAGGATCCCGATCTAGGCATCATCTTCCAGCTGGATATCCTCGGACCGCTGGTCGGGCTGGCGGCATTGGCGCTGCTGCCGGTCCTGTACAAGCGATTCACGGCGCGCAAGGCCAAGGCGCCGTCTGCGGCGGCCTAGGGCAAAACTTCCGATTACGACGAACGGGGTGAATTCACGATGAGCGAGACGCGAAAGGTCGATTTGTGCGTGATCGGCGCGGGATCGGGCGGGCTGTCCGTTGCGGCGGGCGCGGCCCAGATGGGAGCCTCGGTCGCCCTGTTTGAGCGCGGCCGGATGGGCGGCGATTGCCTGAACTATGGCTGCGTGCCGTCCAAGGCCCTGCTTGCGGCCGGCCATGCCGCGGCCCACTACGGGCACACGGCACAATTCGGGGTGAACGGCGCGGCCGCGCATGTCGACTTCGCGGCTGTCAACGAACACGTCCACGGTGTCATCGCCGGGATCGCGCCGCACGACAGCGTCGAGCGGTTCGAGGGGCTCGAGGTCGAGGTCCATCAGGAGGCCGCGCGCTTCACCGGTCCGCGCGAGGTGGTGGGTGAGGGCGGCACGCGGGTCGCGGCGCGCCGCTTCGTCATTGCCACCGGCTCGTCGCCGGCGGTCCCGCCGATCCCCGGGCTCGACAGCGTTCCCTTCCTGACCAACGAGACGATTTTCGACCTGCGTGCGCGGCCGGCACACCTGATCGTCGTGGGCGGCGGACCGATCGGGCTCGAGATGGCCCAGGCGCACCGGCGGCTCGGCGCGTCGGTCACGGTGCTGGAGGCGCTCGAGATCATGCGGCCGGACGATCGCGACCTAGCGGCGGTGGTGCGCGCGCGCCTCTTGGCCGAGGGCATTTCGATCCAGGAACACACGAAGGTTGCCGGGGTGAGGGCCGAAGCCGATGGCGGCGTCACGGTGACGTGCGAGGCCGACGACCGCAGCTTCGAGGTGTCGGGCAGCCACATCCTGGTTGCCGCGGGACGGTCGCCCAACGTCTCGAGCCTCGATCTCGAGGCGGCGGGCATCGCCTACGACCGGCGCGGCATCGAGGTTGATGCACGCCTGCGCACGACCAACAAGCGGGTCTTCGCCGTCGGCGACGTGGCGAGCCGTTTCCAGTTCACCCACATCGCCGGCTACCACGCCGGGATCGTCATCCGGAATGCGCTGTTCCGCCTGCCGGCCAAGGTCAACTACGACGCCGTGCCCTGGGTGACCTACACCGACCCGGAGCTGGCCAATGTCGGCCTGACCGAGCGCGCGGCGCGCGAGCGGCACGGCGACGGCGTGACGGTGGTCACCGCCGGGTTCGACGAGAACGACCGGGCGCGCACCGAACGCCGCACCGAAGGGTTCGCCAAGGTGGTCGTGGGCCGCAAGGGCCGCATCCTGGGGGCCGGGATCGTCGGGCCCCATGCCGGTGAGCTGATCCAGCCCTGGGTGCTGGCGATCTCGCAAGGGCTCAAGATCGGCGCGGTCGCGCAGATGATCGCGCCCTATCCGACCCTGGGCGAGATCAACAAGCGCGCGGCGGGGGCGTATTACACGCCGTCGCTGTTTTCCGAACGCACCCGGCGCGTGGTGCGGCTGCTCGCGCGCCTGGGATAACGCGGGCACAAGTCCCTCCACCATCGGTCGACTGACCGTGACCGCGTGTTTCTGCTAGCAATGCGGGTGTCATGAACCGGCCGCGCAAATTCTCGCTGCCGCCGTTCGCCCGCTCGCTGTCGGCGCGGCTGCTGATACTTACCGTCGCGTTCGTGATGCTGGCGGAAATCCTGATCTATGCCCCGTCGGTGGCCAACTTCCGGGTCGACTGGCTGAAGGGCCGTGCCGGTTCCGCACACCTGGCCATCCTCGCGCTCGAGGCCGCGCCGGCGGAATTGGTCAGCGAGGATCTCATGGCGAAGCTCCTGTCGCGTGCGGACGCCTACGCGGTCGTGCTCAACCGGCCCGACCGCCGCCTGCTGCTCTACACCGCGCCGCCGCCGCCCATCGACGTGACGGTGGACCTGACGACGCGTTCGCCGTTCGGCGAGATCGGCGACACCTTCGCCACCATGTGGCGCGGCGGCAACCCCACCCTGCGTCTGGTCGCACCCACCGGCCAGGAGCCCGACCTCGCGGTCGAGGTGGTGCTCAACGAGGCGCTGCTGCGCACAGACCTGTTCGCCTATTTGCGCAACATCCTGCTGCTCTCGGTGGTGATCTCGCTGATCACCGGGACGCTGCTCTACTTGTCGCTGCAATGGATCATGGTCCGGCCGATGCGACGCATGACCGAGGAGATCACCGCCTTCTCGCAGGATCCGCAAGACCCCGCCACGGGCGTGCGCGCGACCGCGCGCGGCGACGAGATCGGCGTGGTGCAATCGGTCCTCGCCGAGATACAGGACGATGTGCGCGGCGCGCTGCGCCAGCAGGAGCGCCTGGCGGCCCTGGGGTCGGCGGTCGGCAAGATCAATCACGATTTGCGCGGCATCCTGTCGACCGCCGTCCTGCTGTCCGACCGTCTCTCGGTCGTCGACAACCCCGAGGTAAAGCGTGTTGCGGCCCCATTGATTTAGGCGATCGACCGGGCGATCAACCTGTGCACCCAGACGCTCAGCTTCACGCGCGACGAGGGCCCCGAGCTGACGATCACCCGGTTCCGTCTGCCCGAACTGGTGGACGAGGTGGCGTCCGATCTGGCCGTGCTGGACGGCGCGCAGGTTCCGTGCTCGGGACCGCGGGTCGTAAACGAGTTGCCGCACGACACGATCGTCGAGGTCGATCGCGACCAGATTTACCGGGTGTTAGCCAAACTCGGGCGCAACGCCTTCGAGGCGGGCGCGCGCAATGTCTGCATCCGCCGGGGCGGGGAGGCGGGCGGAACCCTGTTCGTCCACGTGGTGGACAATGGGCCGGGGCTTGCTGCCGTGGCGTGCGAGCAGCTCTTCCGGCCGTTCAAGGGTTCGGCGCGCAGGGGTGGCGCAGGGCTCGGTCTGGTAATCGCGCGCGACGTGATGCGCGCCCATGGCGACGATCTGGAACTGGTGGAGACCGGCGACGACGGCACGACGTTCCGGCTGAGTTTTCCGCGGACAGGGTAGACATCGCTCAATTCGCCGTGAGGTGGTTTCGTTCTGCACCGCGCGACCCAACATCCCCTTCATGAACAGGCGCGCCGCAGCCGTCTTCAGGATATTCGTCGTCGCCGTTGCGCTCATCGCAGTCGCAGCCGGCGCAACGCTGCCCGCTGACGCGGCCCCGAAGTCGGAGCTCTGGCCGCGCTGGCAGGCGCACGACCCCGCCTCGACCCTGACCGTCGACCATTCGGCCTGGTCGCGGCTGTTGCAGGTTTATACCGGGCTGGACGACGCGGGCATCGTGCGGTTCGACTATGGCGGCGTCACCGGTGCCGACCGTGCCGGCCTCGACGGCTACATCGCCTCGCTTTCCGCGGCGCCGGTGGATTCGCTCGCACGCCCCGAGCAGTTGGCCTACTGGGTCAACCTGTACAATGCGCTAACCGTTCGGGTGATCCTGGGCTACTATCCCGTCGACTCGATCCTCGATATCGGCATCTCGCCCGGCCTGTTCTCCATTGGGCCCTGGGGTAAGAAACTGGTGACTGTCGCCGGCGAGAACCTTTCACTCGACGACATCGAGCATCGAATCCTGCGTCCGATCTGGCGTGATCCGCGCATCCACTATGCTGTGAATTGTGCCTCGATCGGCTGTCCGAACCTGAAGCAGACCGCTTATGCCGCTGCGAACCTGGATGCGACGCTCGACGCCAACGCCCGCGCCTACATCAACTATCCCCGCGGGGTCGACATGCGGTTCGGTGCGCTCACCGTCTCGAATATCTACGACTGGTTCGTCCAGGATTTCGGCGATAATGAGATCGGAGTGCCGGCGCACCTGCGCGCCTACGTCTCGTCTCGGACATCGACGGTTACGACTACGATTGGTCCCTGAACGACGCGCCCGCGCGCTAGGAAACGTTCAGTCGAGCTGGATCGCCTGCGCCTTGAGGTAACCCGTCTCGGGCAGGAAGGGGTGCACCGGATGGTCGGGCGCGGCGCCCGCCGAACGCAGGATGCGCCCGCTCCGGCCGACATCGGCCAGCGCACTGCGCACCACCTCGGCGAAGTTCGTCGCGTCGACATGGTGCGAGCAAGACGCAGCGAGCAGGATGCCGCCCGGCGCGACCACCCCGGCTGCGAGCCGGAACAGCTTGCGATAGCCGCGCTGGCCCGCCTGCAGATCCTTGCGCGACTTTACGAAGGCGGGCGGGTCGGCGACGACCACGTCGAAGCGCTCTCCCGACTCGCTCAGCCGATGCAGGAGCTGGAAGGTGTCGCCGCGCACGGCGGTCACGCGGTCGTCCACCCCGTTTGCGGTCGCCGCGTGCATCGCCAGGTCGAGCGCCGGCTGGGACCGGTCGAACAGCTGCACCTCGGACGCGCCGGCAAGCGCGGCGGTGACGCCGAAGCCGCCCGTGAAGGAATAGAAATCGGCGACCCGCTTGCCCTTCGACAGGGCCGCGACGAAGGCGCGGTTGTCGCGCTGGTCGTAGAACCAGCCGGTCTTCTGGCCCTCGCGCGGGTCGGCAAAAAAGACGCCGCCATTCTCCAGCACCTCGATCGGACCCTCGAGCGCTGCGCCGACATTGCGCGTGTCCAGCGCTAGGCCCTCGAGCTGGCGCACCGCGCCGTCGTTGCGAAAGACGATGGTGCGCGGCGCGAGCACCCGGTTCAGCGCCTGGGTCAGCGCCGCGCTGAGCAGTTCCATGCCCGCAGTGTTGACCTGGACGACGCAGACATCGCCGAACCGGTCGACGATCACGCCCGGCAGGCCGTCGGACTCGGCGTGGATCAGGCGGTAGAAGGGCACCGTGTAGAGCGTCTCGCGGAGCGCCAGCGCGGCGCGCAGCCGGTCGGCGATGAAGCCGGCATCGATGTGCGCGTCGGGATCGCGGCTGACGATGCGCGCCGAGATCAGCGGGTGCGGGTTGAACGTGGCGACCCCCAGCGGGTTGCCGCCGGCATCCATGAGGCGCGCCAGCCCGCCGGGCGGCAGCGCCTTGGCCGCGGCGTCCATTTCGATCTCGTTCGAATAGATCCAGGGGTGGCCCTGGCGGGCGCGCTTATGCCGGCCGGCCTGGAGGCGGACGGTCGGCAGATCGGGAAGGGGCTCGGCGGCAAGGGTCATCGCGCGCGCAGTCTAGCGGGGCGCGGTCCTCACGCAAGCTTGTGGTAGTTTCGGGTCATGGGCGGAGACGAACGCGAACGGCTTTTCCGGCGCATCGACGACCGGCGCGACGAACTGGCCGCGCTGACAGCCGATCTCGTGCGCATCCCCACGGTCAATCCGCCGGGCGATGCCTACGAGGCCTGCGCGCGCTTCCTCGGCGAACGCCTGCGTGGCGCGGGCTTCGACGTGGAATACCTGCGCGCCGAGGGCGCGGTGGGCGACAGCGACGCCTATCCGCGCACCAACGTCGTCGCGCGGATCGCGGGCGACGGCCCGGGCCCCTGCGTCCACTTCAACAGCCACATCGACGTGGTCGCGCCGGGCGAGGGCTGGACGGTCGATCCCTTCGGCGGCGAGATCCGCGACGGCCGGGTCTGGGGGCGCGGGACCTGCGACATGAAGGGCGGGCTCGCCGCTAGCGTGATCGCGGCGGAAGCGATCCTCGCCGAGGGGGTCGCGTTTCCCGGCGCGATCGAGATTTCCGGCACGGTCGACGAGGAATCGGGCGGTTATGCCGGGGTCGCCTGGCTGGCGGAGCGGGGCCGTTTCTCCCGCCCCCGCGTCGACCATGTGATCATCCCCGAGCCGCTCTACAAGGACGCGGTCTGCCTCGGCCATCGCGGCGTGTGGTGGGCCGAGGTCGAGGTGCGCGGCCGGATCGCCCACGGCTCGATGCCCTTCCTCGGCGTCTCGGCGATCCGCGGCATGGGGGCGTTCATTGCGCGGGTCGAGCACGACCTCTATCCGCGGCTCGCCCAGCGCCGGACCGCCATGCCGGTGATTCCCGACGCGGCGCGCCAGTCCACCCTCAACTTCAACTCGATCCATGGCGGCCTTCCCGAGCAGTCCTACGACGAGGGCTTTCCCTCCGCGCTGGTGGCCGACCGCTGCCGGTTGGTGATCGACCGGCGCTACCTGATCGAGGAGGACGAGGCGGAGGTGCGGGCCGAGATCGTCGCGCTGCTTGACGCGCTGTCGGCCGAGCAGCCCGAATTCGACTATGCGCTGCACGATCTGTGGTCGGTGCCGCCCGCCCTGACGCCGCCGGACTCGCCGCTGGTGCGCGCGCTCGACCGCAACATCGAGGCCGTGCTCGGTGCGCCGTCGAGCCACGTCGCCTCGCCGGGGACCTACGACCAGAAACATGTCTGGCGCATCGGCAAGCTCGAGTATTGCGTCGCCTACGGGCCCGGCATCCTGGAGCTGGCGCACCAGCCCGACGAATATATCGACATCGACGACATGGTCGCGTCGGCGAAGGTGATGGCCGCGAGCGCGCTCGACCTTATGCGGGGGGAACAATGAACGGGGAGCCGGGACGCGATGCGATTACCGACGTGCCGGGCATCGCGGTCGGTTGCGCGGAGGATCGGCACATCGCGACGGGGGTGAGCGTGATCCTTCCCGACACGCGCGCCGTCGCCGCGGTCGATGTGCGCGGCGGCGGGACCGGCACCCGCGAGGTCGAGCTGCTCGGCGCGGACGGCACGGTGGACGCGGTCGATGCGATCGTGTTCTCGGGCGGTTCGGCCTATGGCCTGTCGGCGGCCGATGGCGTCATGGCGTGGCTCGCCGAGGCGGGGCGCGGCTTTCCGGCCGGTGATCTCGTGGTGCCGATCGTGCCCGCCGCGATCCTGTTCGACCTGCGCAACGGCGGCGACAAGTCCGCGTTCGCGGCCGGCACGGATGAGGGGCTGCCCTATCGCCGGCTCGGCCGGGCCGCGGCGGCGGCGGCCGCCGCCGCGACGGTCCCGGAGGGGAACTTCGGCGCCGGCTGCGGCGCCACGACGACGGGCCATGACGGGCGGCCGCTCAAGGGCGGGCAGGGGACCGCGGCGGTGGCCGTTTCCGGCGGGTTCACGATCGGCGCGCTGGCGGCAGTCAACGCACTCGGCGCGACGGTGGCGAACGGGGAGGGCCAGTTCTATGCCGGGGTCCACGAGCGTGCGGGCGAATTCGGCGGGCTTGGCGGGCCCGCCGCCGTCGAGGTGCCCGACCATCCCATCGCCAAGCAAGACGGGATTGCGGCCGGCGCCAACACGACCCTGGCCGTGGTCGCGACCGATGCGATCCTCGCACCGGCGCAGGCCCGCCGGGTCGCGATGATGGCGCAGGCGGGGCTCGCGCGCGCGATCCGCCCCGCCTTCTCGCCGTTCGACGGGGACGTGGTGTTCGCGCTGGCCACCGGCCGGGTCCCACTCGCCGATCCCGTGCACGACGTGGCGCGGATCGGCATGCATGCGGCGGATTGCGTCGCCCGTGCGGTGGCGCGTGGGGTCTACCGGGCCGACGGAATCGCCGGCTGGCCGGCCTGGCGCGAGGTCTATCCCACCGCGCCGTGAGCCGGCGATGGACCACAAGGGAGGCGGTTTGCTATGCTGCGCCGCACAAAACAACCTGTCGGGGAAGGTTGGAGATGAACAAGCTACTGTCCGGCGCCGCGCTCGCGGCGGCCATGGTCTCGTCGATGCTCCTGGGCACTGCGGCGTACGCCCAGTCGAAGGATACGTTGACGCTCGGGATGACCCTCGAGCCGCCGCATCTCGACCCCACGGCCGGGGCGGCCGCCGCGATCGACGAGGTGGTCTATGCCAACCTGTTCGAGGGGCTGACGCGGATCGACGAGAACGGGGTCGTGCGCCCGCAACTGGCCGAGAGCTGGACGGTCTCGGGCGACGGGCTGAGCTACTCGTTCAATCTCAAGCGCGGCGTCACCTTCCACGACGGCTCCGCGTTCGACGCGTCGGACGTGGTCTTCTCGTTCGACCGCGCGCGGGCCGCGGATTCGGTGAACGCCCAGAAGCAGCTCTTCGCGGCGATCGACAAGGTCGAGGCGGTCGACCCGCACACGGTGCGGATCATCCTGTCGCGGCCCGAGGGCGGCCTGCTGTTCAATCTCGGCTGGGGCGACGCGGTGATCGTGGCTCCCGAAACCGCCCACGCCAACAAGTCGCAGCCCGTGGGCACCGGCCCGTTCGCCTTCGTGCGCTGGGTGAAGGGCGACCGGGTCGAGCTCAAGGCGCGCGACGCCGCGCAGCCGATCCAGACCGTGACCTTCCGGTTCGTTCCCGATCCGTCGGCACAGATCGCCGCGCTCAAGGCCGGCGATCTCGATGCGGTGTCGAACCTGAACGCACCCGAGGCGGTGATCGCCTTCCAGGCGGATGCCAACTTCGAGGTGGCCGTCGGCTCGACCGAGGGCGAGACGATCATCGCCATGAACAACGCCCGGCCGCCGTTCGACGATATCCGGGTGCGCCGCGCGATCGCGCACGCGATCGACCGCAAGGCGATCATCGACGGCGCGATGTTCGGCTTCGGCACGCCCATCGGCACCCATTTCGCCCCGCACAATCCGGCCTATGTGGAGCTGACGGGGACCTATCCGCACGACCCCGACAAGGCGCGCGCGCTGCTGGCCGAGGCGGGCCAGTCCAACCTCAAGCTGACCCTCAAGCTGCCGCCGCCGACCTATGCGCGGCGCGGGGGCGAGATCATCGCCGCCCAGCTCAAGGCGGTCGGCATCGAGGCCGAGATCACGCCGGTCGAGTGGGCGCAATGGCTGGAACAGGTGTTTCGCGGGACCGACTACGACCTAACCATCGTGTCGCACACCGAGCCGTTCGACATCGGCATCTATGCCCGCGACAAGTACTACTTCAACTACGACTCGTCGACGCTCAAGGCGGTGATGGCCCGGCTGAACGAGACCGGCGATCCCGACGCGCGCCGCGCGCTCGTCGGCCAGGTGCAGAAGATCATCACCGACGATTCGGTGAACGTGTACCTGTTCCAGCTCGCCAAGCTCGGCGTCTGGCGCAAGGGGCTCGAGGGGATGTGGCGGAATTCGCCGGTGCAGGCGAACGACGTGACGGGCGTGCGCTGGAAATAGCGCCCGCCCGCGAACCGCCGCCGATGGCATGCTGACCTATATCGTCCGCCGGCTGTTCGTGCTGCTGGCGACGCTGGTCGTCGCCAGCGCCGCGATCTTCCTCGTGCTCGAGGTGCTGCCGGGGGATCCCGCGCTGGTCATTCTCGGGACCGAGGCCCGCGACGACACGCTCGCCGCGCTGCGCGCGCAGATGGGGCTCGATCGCCCGGCGCTGGTCCGCTACCTCGCCTGGATCGGCGGGCTTGCCACCGGCGTCACGGGGATCAGCCACACCTACGCCGTTCCGATCTCGCAGCTGATCGGCGAACGCCTCGCCGTCACCCTGCCGCTGGCGCTCATCTCGCTCGCCCTGTCGACCGCGATCGCGGTGCCGCTGGGGATGTTCGCCGCCACCCGGCGCGGCCGCCCTGGCGACTATGGCGTCATGGGGTTCAGCCAGGTCGGGATGGCGATCCCGAACTTCTGGTTCGCGATCCTCTCGATCCTCGTCTTTGCCGTCGCGCTGGGCTGGTTCCCGGCCGCGGGGTTTCCGGGCTGGGACGCGGGCCCGGGCCCGGCGCTGTGGGCACTGGTGCTGCCGGCGTTCTCGCTGGCGCTGCCCGAGGCCGCGATCCTCGCGCGGGTCACGCGCACCGCCGTGCTCGAGACGCTGGGCGCGGACTATGTGCGCACCGCGCGTGCCAAGGGGCTGGCCGAGCGTCGGGTCCTGTGGGGCCATGTGCTGCGCAACGCGCTGGTGCCGATGACCACGATCCTCGGGCTGCAGTTTGCGTTCCTGCTGGCCGGCTCGATCGTGGTCGAGAACGTGTTCGCGCTTCCCGGCCTGGGCCGGCTGATCTTCCAGGCGGTCAGCCAGCGCGACCTGGTGGTGGTGCGCGACGTCGTGCTGCTGCTGGTGGCTGCCGTCGTCATCGTCAACTTCCTGGTCGACCTCGCCTATACGGCGGTCGATCCGCGCGCCTCGAAACCCGGCCATGGACGGGCCGGATGACGGCGCGCGCGATACATGCCGGCCGCGCGCGCGCCGCGCGCCACCCGAACCTGGTGATTGGCGCCGTCCTGACGGGCGTGTTCGTGGCGGCGGCGCTGGTCTCGCTGGTCTGGACGCCGCACGCCTTCGATGCCGTGGCTATCGCCGAGCGCATGCAGGGGCCTAGCGCGGCCCACTGGCTGGGCACCGACCAGTTCGGCCGCGACATCCTGACCCGGCTGATGATTGGCGCGCGCAACTCGATCGTCGTTGGCGTCGTCGCGGTGGGCATCGGCCTGACCGTCGGCACCGTGCTGGGGCTCGCCGCCGCGGCGCGGGGCGGCTGGCTCGACGAGTTGGTGGCGCGCGGCGCCGACATCGTGTTTGCGTTTCCCGCGATCGTCTCCGCGATCCTGATCACCGCGACCTTCGGGCCCGGCGCGATCAACGCGATCGTGGCCATCGGCATCTTCAACGTGCCGGTTTTCGCCCGGGTCGCGCGCGGCGCGGCGCGGCAGGTCTGGGGGCTGGAATATGCGCGCGCCGGCCTCGCCATCGGCAAGAGCGGGTTCGCGGTGACGCGCGACCATGTGCTGCCGAACATCGCCTCGGTGCTGATCGTCCAGGCGACGATCCAGTTCGCCGTTGCCATCCTGGCCGAGGCGGCGCTCGCCTATCTCGGGCTCGGCACCCGTCCCCCCGCACCCAGCTGGGGGCGCATGCTGTTCGACGCGCAGACCCTGATGGCGCTCGATCCGAAGCTGGCGGTGCTTCCCGGTGCGGCGATCGCGTTCGCGGTGCTGGGCCTGAACCTTCTGGGAGACGGGTTGCGCGACATGCTCGACCCGCGGCTGCGGACCGAACGCATCGGCTGATGCCGGTTCAGCGCGAGGCGATCGGCTGCGCGAACTGGAGTTCGAGATCCCAGGGGAAGTGGATCCAGGTGTCCTGGCTGACCTCGGTGACGAAGGTGTCGACCAGCGGCCGCCCGGCCGGCTTGGCATAGACCGTCGCCAGGTGCGCCTGGGGCAGCATCTCGTGCACCATCCGGGCGGTCTTGCCGGTGTCGACCAGGTCGTCGACGATCAGCATCCCCGTGCCGTCCCCCTCGATGCCCTTGAGGACCTGGAGTTCGCCCTGGTCCTGATGCGCGTAGGACGAGATGCAGATCGTGTCGACCAGGCGCAGCTCGAGCTCGCGTGCCACGACCGCCGCGGGGACGAGCCCGCCGCGCGTGATGGCGACGATGCGCTCCCAGGGGCCGGCCTCGCGCAGCCGCCAGGCGAGCGCCTTGGCGTCACGGTGGAGCTGCTCCCAGGAAACCGGGAAGTCGCGTTGTTGGCTGGCCATGTTTCGTTCCGGGTGCGGTTTCGACAGGGCGGCTATTTAAACCGCCGGGACGCAGGGGCGCAATTGCGCGGCCTCAGATGTCGCGTTCCGCGAGCGCGTGCAGGGTCACGCCGCCAATGCGCCAGCTGCCGTCGGCCTGGCGCTCCATGATGTACAGCGCGACCTGCCGCGCGCCGTCCCGGCCGGTGAGGAAGACCACCTGCGCGTGGGTGCCGTCGGCGACGACGGTCTCCCCGAAGCTCCAGCGGGATGGCCGATAGACCGGGGTGTAGCTCTCGCGCACCATCGCCATGAACCGTTCGGGCGTGCCGAGCCCGGCCTGGATGCCGGGGCTGGCATAGGCGAAGGCGGCAGTGCCGTCGTCGCGCTCGAAGGCGGCCATCTGCGCGGCGATGACGGCGCGAATCCCGGCCACGTCGCCCCCGTCGGCATGCGCCGGAAGGGCCACCGGCCAGACCGCCAGGAACAGGAAGGCGATGGTGCGCAGGATGGACATGCCGCCAGTATAACGCGTTCACGTGATCGGGAACGCAGGGCGACGGCCATCGCGCGAGCCGGTATAGTCGGGCGGTCCAGGGAGGTTGCCATGTCGATCCGGGAAATCGCCGCTGCCGATGCCGGCTTGCCGGCCTTTTTGCCACCCGCAGGCCATGGCGACTTGCACGCGCGCGTGTTTTCGCTGTCGAGCCATGCCCGCGCGCGCGAGGCGCTCGATTTCGGGCTCGCGGCGCGCGATCCGGGCTTCAACATCTTCGTCGTCGGCGAGGACCGCAGCGGGCGGATGACGGCGACCCTGGCCTATCTCGACGAGAAGGTCGCCGGCGGCCAGAAGCCCGACGACTGGGTCTATCTCAACAATTTCCGGCGTGCGAACGCGCCGGTCGCGATCCGGCTGCCGGCCGGCGTCGGACGGAGGTTCCGCGACGCCATGACGGCATTGATCCCGCAGCTTCGCGAATCCCTGCACCATGCCTTCACCCGCGAGGAGTATCAGGAACAGGTGCAGCAGCGGAATGCCGGGATACGGTCCGAGATCGGAAGGGCGATCGAGGCGGTGCGCGCTGAGGCGGAGAAGTCCGGGCTGTCGCTGGTCCAGTCGCCCCAGGGCCTGGCGGTCGCCGCGCTGGGCGAGGACGGCAAGCCCCGCGACCTTTCCGAGATCCCCGAGGCCGAGCGGGCGGCGATCGAGGCGGAGGGGCAGCACATCAACCAGATGCTGGCCGAGATCAACCGCGATGCCGCGCGCCGGCAGGCGGCGCTGGTGGAGCAGATGCGCGCGTTCAACCAGTCGGTCGCCGAAGGCGCGGTCGGGGGGCTGGTCGACGAACTGACGGCACGGTTCGCCGAGTATCATGGGCTCACCCGCTGGCTCGTGCGGTTCCGTGTCGATCTGCTCGAGAACATCTCGCTGTTTGCGCAGCGCGACGGCGAGGCGGAGGGCGTACCGTCGCCGGGGCATCAGTCGCCGGAGTCGCGCTATGCGGTGAACCTGCTGGTCGACAATGCCGACGCGTCTGGCCCGCCGGTCGTGCTCGAGGGCAATCCGACCTACGAGAACCTGTTCGGCCGCATCGAGTACCGGCAGGTCGGCGGCGTGCTCGACACCGATTTCTCCCTGATCCAGCCGGGCGCCCTGCACCGGGCCAATGGCGGGATCCTGGTGATCCGGGCCGAGGCGATCGCCGCACACATCGAGAGCTGGAGCCAGCTCAAGGGCGCGATCCGCGACGGCTGCATCCGCATGGAAGAGCATTACCGCGCCGGCGGGATTCCCGTCGCCGGCGCGCCGAAGCCCGAGCCGGTGCCGCTCGACGTCAAGGTCGTGATCGTCGGTGCGCCACGCTGGTACTACACCTTCTTTTCCGTCGACCCCGAGTTCCAGGCCTACTTCAAGGTGAAGGCCGAGATCGACGCCGACATGGACGCAACGCCCGAGAACCTCGCCTGCTATGCCGGCCTGATCCAGGGCTTTGCGAACAAGCACGGGGCCACCACCTGCACCGACGATGCGGTCTCCTATCTGCTGGGGTATGCGTCCCGGCTGGCGTCCGACCGCGCGAAGCTGTCGGCCCGCTTCGAGCTGGTCGAGGACATCGTCAACGAGGCGATCTATGCGGCGCGCGCGGACGGCGACAAGGCCGTGGACCGCGATGCGGTTCGCGCGTCGCGGGCGAACCGCCGGGCGCGCAATGCGCGGATCGAGGACCGGACCCAGGAATCCATCCGCCGCGGCACCGTGATGATCTCGACCGCCGGGTCGGCGGTCGGGCAGGTGAACGGGCTGACCGTGCGCGACCTGGGCGACCACGCGTTCGGGGCACCGTCACGCGTGACGGCGCGCACCTCGATCGGCCGGCGCGGGGTCACCAACATCGAGCGCGAGACGATGCTCGGCGGCCCGATCCAGCAGAAGGGCGCGCTGGTGCTCCAGGGTTTCCTGGCGGGCCGGTTTGCGCGCCGCATCCCGATGTCGTTCAACGCCTCGATCACCTTCGAGCAGAATTACGGCGGGGTGGAGGGCGACTCCGCGACCCTGGCCGAGATCCTCGCCATCGTGTCGGACCTGGCCGACGTGCCGCTGCGCCAGGACCTGGCGGTGACCGGGTCGGTCAACCAGCATGGCGAGGTGCAGGCGATCGGCGGGCTGATCCAGAAGGCCGAGGGCTTCTACCGGACCTGCGTCGAGGCCGGCGAACTGACCGGAACGCAGGGCGTGGTCTTCCCGCATTCGAACGAGCCGAGCCTGGTGCTCGACGACCATGTCGCCGCCGACATCGCGGCCGGCCGGTTCCACGTCTGGTCGGTGGCCGATGTCGATGCGGCGGTGGAGCTGTTCACCGGTATGCTGGCAGGTTCGCCCGACGCCGACGGCGCCTATCCGCCCGACACGGTCTATGGGCGGATCGCGGCGCGGCTGGAAGCGTTCGACCGCGCGCTCGACGCGCGCGACGAATAGTCCGCAAGCGCGGGGTACGGTGCCGGCGTCCTAGCGGACGTAGATGTGCACCTCGTTGCTCGCGACGTCCGAGCTCGAGGTCGAGCTCAGCGACACGCGATCGCTCGGCAGCCCCATCTGCAGCAGGTTCTGCAGCACCTGCTCGGCGTTGCGTCGCGACTGGTTGGCGGCCAGCGCCACCTGCGCCGGCGTGCCCTGCTGCGGGACGATCGAGACGATGTCGAAGACGGCGGCCGGACGGCGGCTGAGCGCCTCGCTGACCGCGGTGAACAGCGGCTCCTGATAGGGCACGTTCTCGCGATCGAAGCGGATCACGACCAGCGGGCGCCGCGTGCCGAGATTGGCCAGCGGGTTGCTCGCGCCGCGCGCCGGCGCGGCCGAGGAGAAGGCCCGGTTGGCCAGGCTGGTGCCGAACAGCTCGCCGTTCTTCACGGCCAGCGACAGCACCGTCAGGTTGCTGCGCTCGCGCCCGACATAGTTGGTCTGGCGCGACACGTCCTCGGTCAGCTCGTTGAGCAGCCGGTCGATCAGCACGACGGTGCGGTTGGTCTCGTCCTCGAGCACGGCCAGCTGGCGGTGATCCTCGTCGACGGCGCCGGTCAGCCCGTAGGTGGCGCGGACCGATTCGAGCACGAAGGCGGCCAGCGCGCTGTCGTCGGCCACCTTGTTCGACAGGCTGGTCATCTGGCCGACGCTGTCGGAAATCCGGTCGAGGGTCGTCTGGGCCTGGTTCCAGGAGGCGACCATATTGGGATTGCCCGGCGTGGTGCCGACCTGCAGGCGCGCCTGAATCTGGGCGACCAGGTCCTGGTACTGGATGGCGTTGGCGACGGTCTGTTCACGCAGCGCCTGGAGCTGGCCGTTGTCGTCGGCCACGCCGGCCTGCAGGCGGCCGAGGTCGCCGCGCAGCCGCTCGACCCGGCGGCCCACTTCGGTGCCGGTCGGCTGGCCGGCCGTCACGCCGCTCGGCTGGAAGCTGGTCTGGCCGAGTTGCGGTGGCGGGCCCGACAGCGTCGGCTGCGGGTTGGCCTCCGCCGCGCTGGGCTGGATCACGATGCGGTTGCTCGACGGGCTTTCGCCGGTCAGCGACGGAATCAGTGCATCGTCGGTGAATTCGCAGCCCGCGAGCAGCAGTGCCGCGCCGGCCAGTGCCGACAAGGTGCGTGTTGTTGTCATTCGCTCCCGTTGCCCCTCGAAGCCCCTGCGCATTTGCGGAAATTCGCTGCCCGCGCGGCAGCCGCGCAAAAGTCGCTGATTGCCCAATCGGTTGCGCGGGATGTTACCGATTGGCCCTATGTCGGGCAAGTCGCTTTTGGGCTGGATTTTCGCGGAATTCGAACGAGGAAAGCCGGCCCTCCGGGCCTTGCAATCGGATGTGCTTTTGATTAGCGTCCGCGCGCCTTCGGCGAAGCGCCCGTAGCTCAATTGGATAGAGCGTCTGACTACGGATCAGGAGGTTGGGGGTTCGAGTCCTCCCGGGCGCGCCAGTTTTCCGACGGTCGACCGGACGTCGGACCCAGGGCTCACGCAAGAAGCGGGCACGGATCATGGCGATTTCGCATCTCGAGCATTTCCTCATCGTCGCGCAGGACTATGAGGAAACGGTCAACTGGTACATCGACAATCTCGGCTTCTCCAAGGGCCCGCACCCCGACTTCGGCGCGGATGTCGAGGTGACCTGGCTGTATCTGGGCGATCGCGACATCATCCACATCGTGCCGCCGCGCCTCGACGACGCGCCCCTTGCGCGGCCGGACCCCAATGCGACTCCCAAGGAGATCGCCCAGGGCGGCCGGCCGGTGCACCACATCGCGTTCCGCGCGGCCGACCGCAAGGAAATGACTGCGCGGCTCAAGGAGAGGGGCATCACCTATCTCGAGCAGCAGGCGAGCAAGCAGGACCTCTATCAGGTCTTCATCCGCGACCCGAACGGCATCACCGTCGAGCTCAACTTCCCCGCCGAGGAGGCCGCCGACATGGAGGGCCTCGCCAAGCTGGCGCTGCGCCCCGAAACGGCGGACGGCGCCGCGCGCTAGCGTCCCGGCGCGATCCCGCGCGCCTCAGCCCTCGTCCCAGACCGGCCGCCGCACCTCCGGGTCGACGACGCGCAGGTTGCGATCCTGCAACGTTGCGATCCGCGCCATCTCCGCCTCGCTCAGCGCGAAGTCGAAAATGGCGATGTTCTCCTCGATCTCGGAGAACTCCAGCGCGCGCGGCACCACGCCCACATCTTTCTGCTGCACCAGCCAGCGCAGCGCCACCTGGGCCGGCGTGCGGCCGTGGACGGCGGCGATTTCCCGGACGACGGAGTCTTCCAGCACCGCGCCGCGGGCCAGCGGCACATGGCAGGTGACCAGCAGGCCGTGCTTGCGGCACGCCGCGATCAGCCGGTCCTGGCGGATGTAGGCGTGGTACTCGATCTGGTTGGTGATCAGCGGCTCGGGGCACTTGGCCATCGCCTCGTCGAGCAGCGCGATGGTGAAGTTCGACACGCCGATGTGGCGCGCCAGCCCGTCGCGCTTCGCCTTGGCCAGCGCGCCCAGCGTTTCCTCCAGCGGGACGCGCGGCTGCGGCCAGTGGATCAGCAGCAGGTCGACATGGTCGAGGCCCAGGGTCTCGAGGCTGGTGTCGAGCGAACGCGCGAAGTCGTCGGCCTTGGCGTCCTCCTCCGTGACCTTGGTGGTCACCCAGATCTCGTCGCGGGCCAGGCCCGAGGCGCGGATGCCCTCGCCGACCCATTGTTCCGATCCGTACTTGCGTGCGGTGTCGATGTGGCGGTAGCCGGTCTCGAGCGCGTGCACGACCAGCCCGACGGCGCGCTCTGGCTCGGGGAACAGCATGGTGCCGTAGCCGATAGCCGGGATGGCGGCGCCATGGGCGGTAAGGTTCGGGACGTCGGTCGGCGGCATGGCATTCCTCTGGTTCGTTGCACCGGCGCCACCGGGGCGTACGGCGCGTCAGGTTTAGCAGGCCGGCCGGACCGGTCGTCGAAAAAGTTTGGCGCGCGACACCGGGCCCGCGCCGGTGCCGGTGCGAATTAGCGGTCGGGCCGAATCGACGCCCTGGCCCAGTTTTCAAGGGTTCCCGACCGGCCACCCACGAAACGTTCGCCATGGGCTTCACCCCGATCCACTTCACCGAGGACGACCGGATCTTCCGCGACCAGATGCGGCGCTTCGCCGAACGCGAGGTCGCGCCGATCGCCGACGAGATCGACCACGACGACCGGTTCCCGGCCGAGGTGATCCCGAAGTTCGGCGATATGGGCCTGCTGCAATGGAGCGTGCCCGAGGAATATGGCGGCCCGGAAGGCTCCCTCACCAAGCTCTGCATCGCGCGCGAGGAGCTGGCGCGCTACTCGCTGTCGCTGTCGGTGATGGTGGGCGAGAACGGCAACGGCATGGCGCTGCCGCTGCTGTTCGCGGGCAGCGAGGAACAGAAGCGGAAATACTTCCCGATGCTGGCCGAGGGGCGCACGCTCGTCGCCTTCGCCCTGTCCGAGCCCGAGGCCGGGTCGGATGCGGCATCGCTGCGCACCCGCGCCGTGCGGGACGGCGACGGCTGGCGGATCACCGGTAACAAGGTGTTCGTGACCTGCGGGCCGGTCGCCGACTATGTGCTGGTGCTCGCGCGCTCCAACGACGCGCCGCGCGCGAAGGGCGTCTCGGCCTTCATCGTCGACACGTCGCTGCCGGGTGTGACCCGCGGGGCGAAAAACAAGAAGATGGGCTACAACGGCGCGACCCCGAACTGCGACTTCTTCTTCGAGGATGTCCGCGTGCCGGCCGACGCCATGGTCG
>JAYOFO010000023.1:0-33734 GCA_038117265.1 Rhodospirillaceae bacterium | reverse complement strand
GCCGAAGACCGCGACGCCGCAATCGTCGGAATTCTCGTGCACCGTGATCGGCGCGGCGAAGGCCACCGGCAGGCCGGCCTCGGCGCAGCCCTGCTCGATCTGCTCGCGCCAGTCGGAGTGGATCTCGCCCGACAGATAGATCTTCCAAACCTTGTCGCTCATGGATGTCTCCCTCGCGTTCCGGGGTTCTCCTTGCGTGCCCGGGTTATAGCAAGACCCGTGCAAATCCGCCAAACGCGTACGCCCTACTCCGCCGGCGCGGGCGCTATGGCAGGCACGGGTGCGCGGCGCGCGACGGGCGGCAGCGCGGCGATGCCCAGCACGGTCAGGCAGCCCGCGACCCCCAGCGACCAGTAGATCCAGGCGAAGTCGCCCGTGCGCTCCAGCACGAAGGCGATGAACTGGATCGCCAGCGGCGCCGCGCCCAGCGCCAGCACGTAGCGCACGCCGAAGATCAGCCCGTGGTGGCGGCGCGGCGTGTAGCGGGCGAACAGCAGCGCCTCGGCCGGGATCGCGCCGGTCCCGGTCATGGTGATGGCGAACACCGCGAACACCAGCAGCGGCCCGCCGGCCGAGGCCGCAACCCACAGCATCGGCATCAGCACCAGCCAGGCGAACAGATAGGCGCGCTTCCAGCTCCACCGGTCGGCGAGCCAGCCGCCGACGAGCTGGCCCGCGCCGGCCAGCAGGTAGACCGCGAACACCGTCGCGCCGATGCCGAAGGTAGAGCCGCCGATCAGGTCGCCGAGCCTCGTCTCGAACATCTTGGGCATCACCGCCTGGGTCGCCTGGTAGACCAGCCCGCCTGCGAAGCCGGTCGCCAGCACCAGCAGCGCGCCGCGCAGCCGACCGCGCTGGTCGGCGCCCTCGTCCGCATCGCCTGCCCGGTCGCCGGCCTCGGCGATGCGGCCGCGCGCGATCAGCACGAACATGGCCAGCCCGACGGCGATGCTCGCCACGCCGGGCGCCAGGAACGCCGACCGCCAGCCGATGAGGTCGATCAGCCCGCCCGCGATCAGCGCGGCCAGCGCAACGCCCATGCCGCCGAACAGGCCGTTGATCGCCAGCGCCTTGCCCGGGTTGCGCGGGGCGAGCCGCATCACCCAGGGAATGCCGACCGGATGATAGATGGCGGCGAACAGGCCGACCGCGGCGAGCGCGAAGACCAGCATGGCTGCGCCGACCGAGAAGGCGGAGACGATGCTGGCGCCGCCCATGCCGAGGAAGCTCGCCGCGATCATGCCGGCACGGCTCCACCGGTCGGCGAGCCAGCCCATGGGCACCGCGGCGAGCCCGATCAGGGCGGCGGCCGGCGTCCACAGCGCGATCAGGTCGGGGTACGGCATCGACCAGTCGCGCTCGAGCGCCAGCACGATGGTGAAATAGTAGGCCCCGAACAGGTGCATGGTGCCGTGGGCGACGGCGGCGAACACCAGGGAGCCGCCCTCGGGCGACAGGCGGCGTGCGGAGATCATGGCGTATTCACGGCACGGTCAAAGTGGGGCGGCGCGGGTTTCCGCACCGATCCAGGAAAAATAGTCGGGGTTGCCGCGTCCCAGCGGGATCTCGATCACGCACGGCACGTCATAGCCGTGCAGCGCGCGCACGCGTTCGCTCAGGGCGGGCACGTTCTCGGCGCGGGTCTTGAGCAGCAGCACGACCTCGGTGTCCTGCTGCACCTCGCCCGCCCACCAGTAGAGCGAGCGCATCCCTTCGAGGATGTTGGCACATGCTGCGAGCCGCTCGCGCACCACCGCGTCGCCGATCTTTAACGCTTCGTTAACCGTGGCGCAGGTTACGTAGACGAGACTGGCGTGGACGATGCTGTCGCGCGTATCCGGCGCGGGACTATCGGACATGGACGGCCCTCGGGTGTGGTGAAAACCGGAGACTCTTGGCGTGGGTATCTTTGTACACTACGATCCGGTGCTTCGGCAGTCGCGCGACGACGGCGAGACGCGGGAAATCTGCGTGCGTTGGGCGATGCAAACGGGTGGGGGCGTCATGCCGGTTCGCAAGCGTATCGAGACGAACGTCGTGGCATTGGCGCCGCACCGCCGGCGCAGCGACCGCAAGCCGCAGCCGCCGCGCGGCGGGCTGAGCGGCGCACAGCGGGCCTTCCTGGCCCGGGGCCTGGAACAGCCGGGCGGCAAGCTTCCCCTGTTCGACCGCGATGGCCAGAAGATCAGCGCGCGCACGATCCGCAGCTGTATTCGCCAGGGATTCGCCGAACCCTGGTTCAAGAACCCCATCAAGCCAGACTGGCTGGTCTGCCGCCTGACCGACAAGGGACGGATCGCACTCGGAAACTAGTCCGCTATTTAAGAAATGGAACGAATAAAAATGATCTTTTCTGAAACATTAATGCTATTTTTTGAAGGGTACACAATGCGATATTTTCGAAAGTCCATTTTTACTCTGCTGTCTTTAATGCCTATTTTTATTTCGACACCTTCGTATTCTACCCCAAAGCACGCAGAGGGGTTGAACGAAACACTTATATCAATAGATCTTGACGAAGGCCGCTTTCAAACCGGAGTTCTCTCGCGGAAAAAGGAATCCAGAAACGAAACTGTTCTCTCTGTGCTTCTGCCCGGTTATCCCGCTGTAGTGCGTCCAGTAGTCACCAATGGCGCGATGACTGGTTCGGAACTAACTGGGAACTTCCTCATTCGGGCGAGACGACACCTCGTAGACGATGATATCGCCGCGCTGATTGTTGATTGCCATTCGAAGAGCGGACCTATTTGCTCGGCCGACTACCAGACATCAGAAGGCAGGCAAAGGGACGTGGCTGCTCTAATTCAGGAAACCGTTACTAGATTGCCTAGCATTCAGGAAATTTGGTTAATCGGAACGAGCATGGGGACTCTTTCATCTGCCTTCATGCCATTTCATGCAAAAACGTATTACGCCGGCGCGATTCATACCGCCACGCTGACCGAAACGTTCGATAGATACCCGCAACTACATCAATTTTCATATAAGTCTCAAGAAATACCTCAATTTTTCATACACCACGAAAATGATCCTTGCCGCCTTACCCAATATTCTAAAATTCAGAAAATTGCTCAGCGCAATAATATACCCCTGATTACAGCTCGTGGCGGAGGCAACTTCAAAGGTGAGGCATGCAAGGCATTCACCGAACACGGGTTTAGAGGAATTGAGAAACAGGTAATGAGAGAAATAAAATTTATACTGTTAAATAAAAAACCTAGCGGGAAAATAATTACTGGGGCGCATTAAAAAATATGAATATCACAGATAAGGTCGTACATAACGAATTGTTAACAAGCCTAAAGCATCACACTCAGGAGCGCGAAATCGCGAAATCGAATTTTCTCGGTACATTTTCGGTACCTAGCAGCAAAATCGGCTCCCCAGTGTGATGGGTGCTGCTGCTAAGTCATTGAAAAAATTGGTCGGGACGGCAGGATTTGAACCTGCGACCCCCACACCCCCAGTGTGATGCGCTACCTGGCTGCGCTACGTCCCGACCGGCACGGACTATAGAGCATTCGCAAACGACTTTGAAGCCCGACTAGAGTGCCGAATCGAGAAGTTTCTTGAGCGCTTCGAGTTCCGTCAGGATGGATTGCAACTCGCGCTTGCTTGCTCCCGTCAGGCGATCCGACACCGGCTCGGGTTGCTGGATCTGCGGCTCGACGGGCGACGGTGCGGCCGGCGCGGGTTCATCGTCCTGTCCGGGCTTGAGGCCGCCTTCGCGCAGCAGCTTCTGGACCCCCTTGATCGTGTAGCCGTCGTCGTACAGGAGCGCACGGATCGAACGAAGCAGTTCGACGTCCTCGGGCCGATAATAGCGGCGCCCGCCGCCACGCTTCATCGGCCGGACCTGGAAGAATTTCGTTTCCCAGAACCGCAGGACATGTTGCGGCACGTCGAGATCGTCCGCGACCTCGCTGATCGTGCGAAACGCCCCGGCGGACTTGCCGCCGCGGCGCTGGGCAACATTTCCCGTTTCGGTCATCCGTCCGGACTAGTACGAGCTGTCGTTGCCGGAAACGCCGCCGCCGGGCGCGTAAGCCGGTGCACTGTCTGCGTTCCCGGTGTCTGTCGGCGCGTCGTTTATCCGCTTCTTCAGGACGTGGCTCGGGCGAAACACCAGGACCCTGCGCGGCAGGATCGGCACTTCCTCGCCCGTTTTCGGGTTACGTCCCATTCGCTGCCCCTTCTCGCGGACCTGGAAACTGCCGAAGGACGACAGCTTGACCATTTCGCCACGCACCAGGGCATCGGACATCTCCGCGAGAACCGATTCCACCAGGTCGGCAGACTCGTTGCGCGACAGACCGACTTCCTGATAGACGGCTTCCGTCAATTGGGCGCGCGTGACCGTGTCACTCTCCGACATATCTCCCAACCTCTTTTTTTTAAGTTGGCTGACGGTAACCCGGCGAGAGAAAACCGTCAATATCAGGGGATTGTTGTGCGTGGTTAAACCAAAACGTTGGATTTCCGGCGGAGCGGCCTACCAGCGCACCAGGCCAGAGCCCCAGGTGAGCCCGCCGCCCATCGCTTCCAGCAGCACCAGATCGCCCCGCTTGATCCGACCATCCTCCACCGCAACTGAAAGGGCGAGCGGGATCGAGGCCGCGGAAGTGTTCGCGTGGATATCGATTGTGACGACCACGCGTTCGCCGTCAATACCGAGCTTGCGTGCGGTCCCGTCGATGATGCGCCGGTTTGCCTGGTGCGGCACGAACCAGTCGACCTCGTTCGCATCCAGGCCATTGGCCTCGAGGGCCTCTACCGTGACCTCGGCCATCTTCGTCACCGCATGCCGGAAGACCTCGCGGCCCTCCATGCGCAGGAAACCGACTTTCCCCGTCGAGGACGGGCCGCCATCGACATAAAGCAGATCGTGCAACCGGCCGTCGGAGTGGAGGTGTGTCGACAGCACGCCGCGGTCCGTATTGCGGCCTTCGCCCTGCTCGGCCTTCAGCAAAACGGCGCCGGCGCCGTCCCCGAACAGAACGCAGGTCGAACGGTCCTCCCAGTCGAGGATCCGTGAAAACGTCTCGGCCCCGATGACCAGCGCCGTTTCGCCATGCCCCACCTTGAGAAAGTTGTCCGCCGTCGCCAGCGCGTACACGAAGCCGGAACAAACGGCCTGAACGTCGAACCCCATGCTGCCGTTGTCGCATCCGAGATTCGACTGGACCACCGTCGCCGTCGCGGGGAACGTCTCGTCAGGAGTCGATGTCGCGACGACAATGATATCCACATCGTCGGGGGCGAGACCGCCCGCCGCGAGGGCCTTGCGTGCCGCGTGCGTCGCCAGGTCCGACGTCATCTCGCCGTCGGCCGCGATGTGGCGCTGGCAAATGCCGCTGCGCTCGCGAATCCATTCGTCGGAGGTGTCGACCCGCCGGGCGATCTCCTCGTTCGTCAGGATCTGTTCGGGCAAATAACCGCCGATACCCGCAACAACAGAGCGACGAACCATCACGATGCGACCTCGGCCGTGGGTTGCGGGCGCAGGAGCGCCGGGTCGAGACGCTCAACATGGGTCTTGAGCAGCGCGTTGCCGCCGTACTTCACCATATCGACGGCGACGCCGATCGCTGTCGCGAAACCGATCGCATCCGTTCCACCATGACTCTTCACACACACACCGTTGAGGCCGAGGAACATGGCGCCGTTGTAGCGCCGGGGATCGCTGCGGCTGCGCAGCTTGTCGAACGACCGTTTGGCGAAGATATAGCCCACTTTGGCCCAGAACGAGTTGCGGAATGTCTCGCGGACGAAGGCATTGATCAGCTTGGCCGTGCCTTCCGCGGTCTTCAGGGCGACATTGCCCGTGAACCCGTCGGTCACGACGACGTCCACGGCACCTGCAGGAATGTCGTCACCTTCCACGAAGCCGACGAACTCGCCCGGCAGATCCAGCTCACGCAACAGGTTGGCCGCGTCCCTGAGCGAGTCGTTGCCCTTCGTCTCCTCTTCGCCGACGTTGAGCAGGCCGATTGTCGGATCCTCGATACCGAGGATCGTACGCGCGAACACTTCGCCCATGACGGCAAATTCGACGAGGTTGCGGGCGTCGCACCGGATGTTTGCCCCGAGGTCGAGCATCACGGTCTCGCCGCGCAGTGTGGGAAAGAACGACGCGATCGCCGGGCGGTCGATGCCCTCGATCCGGCGCAGGACGAGCATCGCGATCGCAAGCAGGGCACCCGTGTTGCCGGCCGACACCACCCCGTCGGCTTCGCCCGCCTTGACGGTCTCGATCGCGCGCCACATCGAGGTCTGCTGCCCGTTGCGCACCACCTGGGACGGCTTGTCCTCGGGACCGACGACCTCGGCGGCGTGCCGGACCTCGACAAAATCCGCGAGCCCCTTCTGGCGTGCAACGCGCGCCTTGAGGTCGTCCTCCTCGCCGATCAGCAGGAACTTGAGGTCGGGATTGCGGCGACGCGCAATATTGGCGCCAGCCACAACGATGTGTGGCGCGTTATCGCCCCCCATGGCGTCCAGGGCGATGGTGATTCGATCGCTCAAAGGGACCGCCCTCCAGCCGGACACGTGTCCGGGGTTGGTCGCTAGATCTTCTCCTTAACCTCGATGACCTGGCGCCCCTTGTAAAAACCCGTCTTCATGTCGATGTGGTGCGGGCGATGAAATTCGCCTGTGGTCTCGTCCTCGACGTATGCCTGCTGCTTCAGCGAGTCGTGGGAACGCCGCATGTTCCGACGCGATTTCGAGACTTTTTTCTTCGGTACGGCCATAAGAGTTCCCTTTCCGCGGGGAAGTAGAATGATCCAGTCATGCCGGAAGGCGGCTGCTAATTATCCAAAAATGCACTGTTGGGCAAGCGAATCGCAAGATTTCTTGCCTGGCAATCATGCCTTTTCCGAAGGTTCGTCGTCCTTTTTGCGAAGCTGTGCCAGGGCTGCAAAAGGCCCCGAGGGCCTTTCCGCCTCGTCATCGAAGGTCTGAAACTCGACATCGGGCACCCGCGGATAGGGGTTCAGCGACAGCGCCAGGTTCTGGACGACGACGTCACCAATCTCGATCTGCCCGTCCTCGATCGGCTCGGGCGGGTCCTCGCCTTCGACCTCAGGCGCATCCGCGCGCACGGTAAATCGCTGGAAGACATCGAATGCGACACGTTCGGGGACCGGCTCCAGGGTCACCACGCACGCCTGCACCACATCGGATGTGAGCCGTCCGGACAGCAGCGCGTCTCCTGTCAGGTCCCGGTGCACGGTCAGGTCGCCGTGCAGCGATTCGACCGACTCGATCTTCAGCCGCCGCGCGAGCGCGCCGCATTCGGCAGGGCTCGCCTCGATACGCACCTCCTGCGTCTCGCCCGCGTCCAGGTCCGCGACCGAGAGCCGGCGTTCGAATTCGAGCTGTTGTCCCTCGGTCATCCGCCCACCCCTGTGCGCATGGCGCCCGCTTCCTCATCCGGTTCCGGGAACGCCAGCTCTGCCTCGAAGAGCCCCGACACGGGCAACGCATCGACAGCACGGCGCGCGTCACGCAGATAGGTGACCATGGCAGCGAGTTGGGCATCGGTCGGCGCGGCGCTGGCATACAAGTTCCGCCGCAGCGCCTCGGAGATGGCAGCCTCTCCCTCGACCAGACCGCGCTCGTACGCCGATATGCGACCGTGCAGGTTGCGTGCAAGCTTCTTGAGCCGTTTGCCGACCCCCATATCGCCCAGGCCCGCCTCGCGCAGCGCGATGTCGAAATCGTCGAAGATCAGATCGTGCAGCGTCTGGGCGAGCGCACGGCCCTGCGGCCCCCCCCCCTTCAGCCGCTTCAGAACGAGGAACGCGTGCAGGCAGACCATCTCGTAGCGGCCCAGCATCGTGTCCGGAACGCCGAAGGCGCGGTAGAAACCGGGCTGACGCGCCTGTGCGACGACCGCGTCATAGAGACGTGCGGCAGTCTCCTTGCGGTGACGGTGTTCTCGAAGCATGTTCAACATGAGCTGGAAAATGGCCCCTCCGGCTGCCCGCCGCAAGCTGTTGACACGGCGAAACGGCGGGTGCCATCGTCGCGCCAATTCACCGCCGAACATCCCGACCGAAGACGAGAACACTCCACCATGCATGTGCTGTCCCGCATTGGACGTTGCCTCGTCATCGTCGGTTTCCTCGGCGCCTGTGCGCCGACGATCACCAGCCACGGCCAGGAGCCCGATCCCGACCTCCTCGCCGAGCTCAAGCCAGGCTCCTCGACCCGGCGCGATGTCGAGACGGCGCTCGGCACGCCGTCGACCCAAGGCGTATTCCGCGCGAACGTCTGGTACTACATGTCCGAGCGGACCGAGACCGTGGCGTTCCTCGCGCCCGAACTTCTCGAACGCAAGATCGTTGCGATCGTGTTCGACGACCGCAACGTGATCGAAGATATCTTCACCTACACCGAGAACGACAAGCGCGAGGTCGAACTGGTCAGCCGCGTCACCCCCACGGCCGGCAACGAACTGTCGCTGATCCAGCAGCTCTTCGGCAACGTCGGTCGCTTCGTTCCCAGGAACTAGCAAGAAAAACCCCCGGGACCGAAGCCCCGGGGGTCGAACCCGCAAACGGGCGGTTTCTTATGCGCTCGCCAGAACGGCCAGCACCAGAAGCGCCACGATGTTGGTGATCTTGATCATCGGGTTGACGGCCGGACCGGCGGTGTCCTTGTAGGGATCACCCACCGTGTCGCCCGTCACCGCGGCGTGGTGGGCGTCCGAGCCCTTGCCGCCGTGATTGCCGTCCTCGATGTACTTCTTGGCGTTGTCCCAGGCACCGCCGCCCGCCGTCATCGAGATGGCGACGAACAGGCCCGTCACGATCACGCCCAGAAGCATCGCGCCCAGCGCCGAGAAGGCCTCGGACTTGCCGGCAATCGCCAGCACGATCACGAACAGCACGATCGGCGACAGCACCGGCAGCATCGAGGGAATGATCATCTCCTTGATCGCCGCGCGGGTGAGCATGTCGACGCAGCGGCCGTATTCCGGCTTGCCCGTGCCTTCCATGATCCCGGGGATCTCCTTGAACTGGCGACGCACCTCGACGACGACCGAGCCGGCCGCACGGCCAACTGCCGTCATGCCCATCGCCCCGAACAGGAACGGCAGCATGCCACCCACGAACAGGCCGACCACGACGAACGGGTTGCGCAGCGAGAAGTCGAGTTCGATGCCCGCGAAGTAGGGATGTTCGGCCGCGTTCTCGATGAAGAAGCTCAGGTCCGAGGTGTAGGCCGCGAACAGGACGAGCGCGCCGAGGCCCGCCGAACCGATCGCATATCCCTTGGTGACCGCCTTCGTCGTGTTGCCCACGGCGTCCAGCGCATCGGTCGTCCTGCGAACGTCGTCGTCGAGATTTGCCATCTCGGCGATGCCGCCGGCGTTGTCTGTCACCGGGCCGTAGGCGTCGAGCGCCACGACCATGCCGGTGAGGGCCAGCATGGCCGTCACCGCGATGGCGATGCCCAGCAGACCGGCGAGCAGGAAGGACACGATGATCGCGGCGCAGATGATCAGCGCCGGAACCGCGGTCGCCTCCATCGAGACCGCGAGGCCCTGGATCACGTTGGTGCCGTGACCCGTGGTCGAGGCCTGCGCCACGGAGCGCACCGGACGGTACTCGGTGCTGGTGTAGTACTCGGTCACCCAGATCAGCAGACCGGTCACGACGAGTCCGACGATGGCACAGAGGAAGATGTCGGTGCCCGAGAAGCTCAGGTCGCCGAGCGTCACTTGCGCATCGAAGCCGAGCACCCATTCGGTGACGACGCCAATCCCCGCCAGCGACAAGACCGCGGACGCGATGAAGCCCTTGTAGAGCGCGCCCATGATGTTCTGGCTGGCGCCGAGGCGCACGAAGAACGAGCCGATGATCGAGGCGATGATGCACACGCCGCCAATCGCCAGCGGATAGACCATCATCTGGTTGAGCAACGGATTGCCGGCCAGGAAGATCGAGATCAGCACCATCGTCGCGACGACGGTCACGGCATAGGTCTCGAACAGGTCGGCCGCCATGCCCGCGCAGTCGCCGACATTGTCGCCGACATTGTCGGCGATCACGGCCGGGTTGCGGGGGTCGTCCTCGGGGATGCCCGCCTCGACCTTGCCCACCAGATCGGCGCCGACGTCGGCGCCCTTGGTGAAGATGCCGCCGCCGAGCCGCGCGAAGATCGAGATCAGCGACGCCCCGAAACCGAGCGCGACCAGGGCATCGATCAGTTCACGACCGCTCGCGTTGCCCTGCTGCTGCATCCAGACCATGAAGCCGAAGTACCCGGCCACCGCCAGCAGCGCCAGTCCGGCGACCAGCATGCCGGTGACCGCACCGGCACGGAAGGCGACCGAAAGCCCCTGCGCCAGGCTCTGGCGCGCCGCCTCGGTCGTGCGCACGTTCGCACGCACCGACACGTTCATGCCGATGTAGCCGGTCGCTCCCGACAGGACGGCGCCGATGACGAAGCCGAGGGCGACGGTCCATCCGAGCAGGACGAGCAGGATCACCGCGATGACGATGCCGACGATACCGATCGCACGGTACTGGCGGTTGAGGTACGCCGCGGCGCCCTCCTGGATCGCGCTTGCGATCTCTTGCATCCGCTCGGTGCCCGCGCTCGCCGCGAGGATCGACCGCGATGCCCAGATGCCGTACAGGACGGCCAGACCGCCGCATGCGATGGCGAACCAGACGATAGGGGCCATTGGTTTTTTCCTTTGGTTTCAGTGTTGTTGGGCCGCGCCGCCCATCGCGACGCCGACCGCGGGGCACGGCCGAATCACCCACCCCCCGAAAAAGCGGCGGGAACATGCCAAAAAGGCGACGGGATGGCAACCGGGCGTGCGCACGCGAGCGACGCCGGCCCCGAGATCAAGCCGGTGCCGGCGCCCTGCGCATGCGCAGCCAGAACACGGCGCCAACCACCAGGACCAGGAGCGGCGCCGATGCCATGTTGACGGCGAAGAAGCCGAGGGTCTGGTAAACGAACCCGGCCGCCAGCGAGCAGGTCGCCACCGTGCCGAACACGAACAGGTCGTTGATGCCCTGGACCTTGGCCTTCTCGGCCGGCGTGTAGGTGCTGAGCAGCAGGGTGGTGCCCGCCGTGAACATGAAGTTCCAGCCAACCCCCACCAGCGCCATGCCGACCCGCAGATGCGTGATCGAATCGCCGCTGAAGTTGACGCCCAGGCAGACCACCGAAATCACCGCACCGGCGAGGATGATGTTCACGTCGCCGTAGCGCTTGATCAGCCACCCTGTGACGAAGCCGGGCGCGAACATGCCCAGCACGTGCCACATGATGACGTTGTTGATGTCGAGCTGGCTGAACGGATGCGTGGGGTGCAGATGCATGAAGATCGGCGTCGACAGCATCACGAAGTTCATCACGCCATAGCCGATCATCGCGCTCAGCAGCGCGACGATGAAGGTCGGCTGCGAGGCGATCTCGCGCAGCGGGCGCACGTGGCCCGTCCGTTCCTGTTCGGTTGGCGGCGGAATGTCGGTGAACAGCAGCAGCACGACCATCAGGCCCTGCATGGCGAGGATGATGGCGAACACGCCGCCATAGACGACGGGGGTGATCAGGTCGTAGCCCAGCGACGACAGGGTCGGCCCTGCAAAGCCGGCGAACACGCCGCCCGCCAGCACGAGGCTGACGGCCTTGCTCTTGAACTGTTCGCTCGCCGCATCCACGGCGGCAAACCGGAATTGCTGGTTTGCGCCCGCCGAACTGCCGAACAGCGCCGAGCCGGCACAGAACAGCAAAAAGCTCTGCTCCATCAGCGCATAGATCATCAGCGCCGCACCGGTCGACCCGATCGCCAGGAACACGATGAAGCCCCAGGCCCGGCCGATGCGCTTCATCAGCAACGCGGCCGGGATCGTCGACAGCGTCATGAAAACGAACTGGAACGTGATCGGAACGGTCGCGTAGCCCGGGTTCGGTGCGATCGTCGCCCCGATGATCGAGGACACCGAGAAGATGAGGACCATCTGCGTCTGTCCCAGCGCCTGGCACAGGGACAGAAGCGTGACGTTTTTGGGTGCGTGGTTCGCTGACATGGCGCGAACATCCGGTATGCAGCGCGAAAATACAAGCGCGCGATGTGAATAGCTGAACTGCGTCAGCTGTCCTTGCGAAGCACGTTCTCGATGTACAGATCGAGGACCACATCGGACCCCAATTCGCATATCGCCGTCGCCCGCAAACGCCGCTTTTCGCTGTCGAGCGGAATGTCCACTCCCTTGCGGCGCACCACCAGCGAATGGAGTTCGCGAATCATCGCATCCCGCAGGCGCGATTCGGCCGCGGAGACGACCCTGCGCTGGTCGGCCTGCGCGAGTTCGAGGGTCAGCGCCGCCGTTTACAGCCCCACCACCGATTCCTCGTCGAACAGCGTGACCGTGATCGTGTCGAGCTTCATGTAGTGATGCTCCTCGACGACAATCTTCTCCTCCTTCGGCTCTTCGGCGACTTGCTCGTCCTTCTTGCCGAGCACGAAATACGCGGCGGCGCCGGCGCCGATGACGAGTAGCATCACGAGGATGAGAAGCTTCTTCATGGTTCAGCCCGGAACCACGCGGATGTCGCGGACCAGCACGTCGTTCACGACTCCGGACCCGAGAATCCGGATGTTTTCGGCGCGGATCCGGTTCTTCAGATAGACCGTCTCGATCGATCCGTCTTCGGTGCCCGGAAACGGTCGCGAGGTCAGCGCGCGGACATACGCCTCGCGCAGTCTCGGCATCAACGAACGCACCCACTTGTCCTCCAGACGCGCACGCCCCACCTCGAGCGACAGGATGACCACGATCTTGTGCCGGCGCCCCTCTTCGGTCTTGAAGGGCACGAACAGCGGGTCGAGATCGATATAGATGAGTTCGACCGGCTCGACCGGCTTGGGCTTCTCGAGCTTGGCCACCTGCGGCGCATCGAGTTCCTTCGCGAACATGAACTTGTAGGCGGCCGCGCCGCCGCCGGCGACGAGCAGCTCGGCCAGCAACAGGACGACGAGCTTCTTCTTGCTCTTCTTCTCGGCCGGACCGCCGTTCCGCATATCGCGGATCGCGGCCTCGTCTTCAGCCCGCGTCGACGTCTTGGAAGTGTCGGAATCCGCCACTGGTCACCTCGAGCCTGTTTCCCGCATCGTCACGCACGGTAACCGCGGCAGGCGAACCTGCCGCCGCGCGCGTGCGTCCGATGCGCGCCACGCCGACGCCGGCGCGCGCTGCGCATGCCTCTATGGCCGCACGCGCGCGCTCCGGTGCGGTGAAGACGATCTCGTAATCGTCTCCGCGCCCCAGCAGGCTAAGGTGAAATGGTTGATCGTCGGTTACCGCCCGCCGGGCCGCCGGCGAAAGCGGGACCGCCGACAGCAGGATTTCCGCCGCGATCCCCGAGGCGCGGCAGATATGCCCGAGGTCGGCGACCAGGCCGTCGGAAACGTCGGCCGCCGCGCTCGCCTGCCCGACCAGGGACCGGCCGAGCGCCAAGCGAGGCTCGGGCGCGTGGAAGCGAGCCCGCAGAAAGGCGGAATCCCGAGGGTCCGTGACCGTCAACAATCCCATCTCGAGCTCCAGTCCCAGGCCCGCATCGCCGATCGTACCGGAAACGTAGACATCGTCTCCGATCCCGGCGACGGATCGTTTTATCATAGAATTTTCTGACACTTCTCCGAACATATTAACAGATAAGGAGAGCGGGCCGCTGGTCGATGTCGTGTCACCGCCGAGCAGCGCGACGCCGTATTCCCGCTGGTCCGCGCCGAGCGCCGCCGCAAACGCCGCGAACCAGTCTTCGTCCAGCCCCCGACGCACCTGGATCGTCAGCGTATAGGCGAGCGGGCGCGCCCCCTTGGCCGCCAGGTCGGACAGGTTGACGCGCAGGACCCGGCGCGCCACGCGGGCGGGATCGCTGTCCGGCAGGAAGTGGATGCCTTCGACGACGGCGTCCGCGGTCACGACGATGTCCTGGCCGGGTGCCGGTTTCAGATAGGCGGCATCGTCGAGCAGTCCCAGGGCACCGGGCGAGGACGCGGCGAGCGGCGCAAAATAGCGCGCGATCAGCTCGAATTCTTCAATCCGCGGCGCCATTTTCCGCCGCGCCCGTCGGGTTCGTCTCATCCGGCCGCAGGACCCGCGCGAGACGGTCGAGGACAGCGTTCACGAGCCCCGGCTCCCGGCCGTCGAAGAACGCGTCCGTCACGTGCACGTATTCGCTCACCGCGACACGGGCGGGAACGTCGGGACGCGAGCGCAGTTCGAAGACACCCGAACTCATGATCACGCGCAACAGGAGTTCAAGACGCGCCACGCTCGTCTTTCCGTCGAGGCACCCGTCGAGCGCGCTCTCGATCTCCGCGCGATCGCGCACCACGCCGCGCACGATGTCGGCGAACAGCGCCCGATCCGCCTCGACACGGAATCTGGTCTCCTCGCCGTCTTCCATCTCTTCGGTCCGGTGCTGGAGGAATTCCAGGATCGTCGAGTCGGCACTGCCGCCGCGAATGTCGATCTGGTACAGCGCCTGCACCGCAAGCAGACGGGCCGCACCGCGCGCGGTTGCGTTTGCGGCCCGGGCGTCGCGGGCCTTTTCGTCATGGTCCGCGCGCATCAGCGTGGGAACATTCGCAACTGGCGCTTCAATTCAACCATACGCAGGCAGGCATTAGCCGCGTCGGCGCCCTTATTCCCCTGGTCGACCGACGCGCGCACCATCGCCTGTTCGCGGTTCTCCGTCGTCAGGATTCCGAAGCCCATCGCCAGGCAGTGGCGCACTGCCAGGTCCTGCAGGCCGCGCGCCGCTTCCTGGCAGACATAGTCGTAGTGGGTGGTCTGGCCGCGGATCACGCAGCCGAGCGCGATATAGCCGTCGAAGCGCCGGCGCCCGCCGGAGAATTCGGGCGAGCGCATCGCGATGGCGATGGCGGCGGGAATCTCGAACGCGCCGGGCACCTCGTGGACCTCGTAGGTCGCGTCGATGCCGTCGAGCACCGCGAGTGCGCCGCGCTGCAACTCTTCGGCGATCTCTTCGTAATAACGGGAGATCACGACCAGGATGTGTGGCTCATCCGCCATCGGCTTACCTCCCTATTTGCTCGACACCGGGACCGGCCGGGTCTCGACGACCCGCAGCCCGAATCCTTCGAGTCCGACGATCGAACGCTGAGAGTTCGACATCAGGATAATATCACGGACACCCAGGTCGACGAGGATCTGGGCGCCCTGACCATAGTCGCGCAACTCGTTCACGGGGCTGGTCGGCGCGCTGCGCAACTGTCCGAGCCGATCCGAAAGGTATGTCGGTGACGTGTCGCGGATCAGGACGACCACGCCGCACCCCTCTTCACCGATCAACTCCATCGCATGTTGAAGGATCCCGGAATCCGGGGCGTCCAGGCTGCCCAGCGCATCGGCCCCGATGCTGAACGAATGCATGCGCACCAGGACCGGCTTCTCGGGGTCGATCTCGCCCTTCACGATCGCCAGATGCTCGGCATACTCGACGGTGTTGTAATAGACGTACCACTTGAACTTGCCGCCGAAGCGCGAGTTGAAATCGTGCTCGAGCAGGCGCTCGACAATGCGGTCGTTCCGGCGCCGATAGGCGATCAGGTCGGCGATCGCGCCGATCTTCAGGCCATGGAACTGCGCGAACCCGATCAGGTCGGGCAGCCGCGCCATGGTGCCGTCGTCGTTCATGATCTCGCAGATCACGGCCGACGGGTTGAGGCCGGCGAGACGCGCGATGTCGACCCCGGCCTCGGTGTGTCCCGCACGCACCAGGACGCCGCCATCGCGTGCGGCCAGCGGAAAGATATGCCCGGGCGTGACAATGTCTTCCGCGCCGGTGCGCGGGTCGATGGCGACCGAGATCGTGCGCGCGCGATCGGGCGCGGAAATGCCCGTCGTCACCCCCTTCGCAGCCTCGATCGAGACGGTGAAGTTGGTGGCGAGCCGCTGACCGTGGGTCTGCGGCATCATCTGCAGGCCGAGTTGCTGGGTTCGCTCGCGCGTCAGGGACAGACAGATCAGACCGCGCCCGTAGGTCGCCATGAAGTTGATCGCATCGGGGGTCGCCATCTGGGCCGGAATCACGAGGTCACCCTCGTTCTCGCGATCCTCGTCGTCGATCAGGACGAACATCTTGCCGTTGCGGGCATCGGCAATGATGTCCTCGATGGGCGAGAGTATCTTTTCGTCCTCGATCGAACGGCTGATGTCCTGCTTCGATACCATGCGCAGTTTTTCGGTTTCTTCAGACACGTTCAATCCTGCTCCAGAAGCCGTGCAACGTAGCGTGCGATCACATCGACCTCGATGTTCACCCGCGTGCCGGCCGATATGTCCGCCAATGCCGTGTTGTCCCACGTATGGGGGATGATGTTGACCCCGAACACCGTGTCGGCAACCTCGTTGACCGTCAACGACACGCCGTCGACCGTCACCGATCCCTTCGAGGCGATGTAACGCTTGAGCGCATCGGGCACCGAGATGTCGATCCGGTGGTTCTCGCCCTCGGCGGCCAGGCGAACCACCTCGCCCACCCCGTCGACATGGCCGAGCACCAGATGGCCGCCGAGCTCGTCCGACGCACGCAATGCGCGTTCGAGGTTGATCCGCGATCCCGCCTGCCAGCCGCCGGCCGTCGTCTTGTCGAGGGTCTCGCCCGACACGTCGGCGCAGAAAAATCCCGCGCCCTTCTCCACCACGGTCAGGCAGGCGCCGCTACATGCGATCGACGCGCCGATCTCCACGCCGCTCATGTCGTAGGACGTCGCGATCGTGAGCCGCCGCCCCACGGCAAGCGGCGCAACAGCCTCGACACGCCCCACATCGGTTACGATCCCTGTAAACATGGCGCTTGGTTAGGGCACCCGCGCATAAATTTCCAGCGTGTCGTCACCCACCGGTATTCGCGCACCCGGTTCGAAGAGCGGCATCTGCTCGATTCCCGCGACCCCGATATCGCCAAAGGGCGGCAGGCCGTCGCCGCCGATGAGCGAAGGCGCGCGAAACCACAGCAGCCGATCCACCAGCCCGGCACGCAACAGGCCCGTCGCCAATCGCGCGCCCCCTTCGACCATCAGCCGCGTGATCCCCAGCGCGGCGAGCGCCCCCAGCGCCGCGCCGGGTTCCGGCTGTCCGTCCGTCACCTGCTCGATGGGAATGACCGTCACCCCCGCCCCCTCGAGCGCGTGCCGGCGGTCGCGGTCGGTCTTGTCTGCCGACAGCACCCAGGTCGGGACCTCGCCCGCCGTGCGCACCAGGTTCGACTCCAGCGAAATGCGCAGGCTGGAATCGAACACCACCCGGACCGGCGAGCGCCCCGAAAGCCCCGGCAGGCGGCACGTCAGGCTGGGATCGTCGGCCTCGACCGTGCCGATGCCGACGGCGATGGCGTCTTGCTGGGCGCGCAGCAGGTGCGCACGCTCGCGTGCGGCCGCACCCGTGATCCACTGGGAGGCGCCCGTGCGGGTGGCGATCCGGCCATCCGATGTGGTCGCGGTCTTGAGCGCGACCAGCGGGCGTCCCGCGAGGACCCGGGTCAGGAACCCGGCGTTGAGCTCCTCCGCCTCGGCGCGGCACACATCGCGCACCACCTCGATGCCCGCGGCCTGCAGCTTGGCGATCCCCTCGCCCGACACCCGGGCATCGGGATCGCCGCACGCGACGACGACCCGCGACAGGCCGGCCGCAATCAGCGCATCCGCACAGGGCGGGGTGCGGCCGCGATGGCTGCACGGTTCGAGCGAGACGAATGCCTCCGCGCCGCGCAGCGCCTCGGCCCCGAACCGCTGGCGGGCCTGGTCGAGCGCCACCGTCTCGGCATGGGGCCGGCCGCCCGGCTGCGTCCAGCCGCGCCCCGCGATTCGGGACACGCCGTCGTCACGCCGGACGATGACGCAACCCACCGCCGGGTTGGGCCACACATTGCCCAGCCCGCGCCGCGCCAGGCGCAGCGCCATCAGCATGAAATCGCGGTCGGTATGCATGCGGGGCAGGGTCGGGCCGGAGCCCGCGCCGGTCAATCGTTTTCGACCAGCTCTCCCTCGCCCGCCAGGCGCTCGCTGCCGATGAAGTCCTCGAAGTCGCGGACCTCGCGGAAGTTCTTGTAGACCGAGGCGAAGCGCACATAGGCGATCGAGTCGAGATTGGCGAGCGCATCCATCACCGCCTCGCCGATCGCATCCGACGGGATCTCCGTCTCGCCCGACGATTCGAGGCGGCGCACGATTCCGCTCACCACCCGCTCGATCCGCTCGGGATCGACCGACCGCTTGCGCAGCGAGATGCGCATCGAGGATTCGAGTTTATCGCGGTCGAACGGCACACGCTGACCGTTCTTCTTGATGACCGTGAGGTCGCGCAGATGGACGCGCTCGAACGTGGTCCACCGTGCCCCGCAATCCGGGCAGGCCCGACGCCGCCGGATCGCCGTGTTGTCTTCGGTGGGCCGCGAATCCTTCACATGCGTGTCGGAGTGACCACAGAACGGACAGCGCATCGATCGTTTCCCCTGCTTCGGTTCGTGCCGGTTCAGCCGGCGTTGTAGATCGGGAAGCGCGCGCAGAGCTCGCTGACGCGCCGGCGCACCGCCGCCTCGACCTGGGCATCGCCGTCCGGGTTTGCCGCGAGACCGTCGAGCACCTCGACGATCATCGCGCCGACCTCGCGAAATTCCGCTGGCCCGAACCCGCGGGTCGTGCCCGCGGGGCTTCCCAGGCGCACGCCCGACGTCACCATCGGCTTCTCGGGGTCGAACGGGATGCCGTTCTTGTTGCAGGTCAGGCCCGCACGCTCGAGCGCCTTCTCGGTCACGTCTCCCGTCAGCCCCTTGGGGCGGAGGTCCACCAGCATCAGGTGCGTGTCGGTTCCGCCCGAGACGATGTCGAGACCGCCATCGTCAAGGGTCGCGGCAAGGGCGCGCGCATTCTCGACCACGCGTTGCGCATAGGTCTTGAAGTCCGGCCGCAGCGCCTCGCCGAAGGCGACCGCCTTGGCGGCGATGATGTGCATCAGCGGGCCGCCCTGCAGGCCGGGGAACACCGCCGAATTGACTTTCTTGGCGATGTCCTCGTCGTTGGTCAGCACCATGCCGCCGCGCGGACCGCGCAATGTCTTGTGGGTGGTCGTCGTCACGACATGGGCGTGCGGGAACGGGCTGGGATGCGCACCGCCGGCGACGAGGCCGGCGAAGTGGGCCATGTCGACCATCAGCTTCGCACCCACCGAATCCGCGATTTCGCGGAAGGTGGCGAAGTCGGTGACGCGCGGATAGGCGGAACCGCCCGCGATGATGATCGTCGGCTTGTGTTCCCTGGCCAGGCGCGCCACCTCGTCCATGTCGATGCGCGCATCCTCGCGCCGCACGCCGTACTGAATCGCCTCGAACCACTTGCCCGACTGGTTCGGCGCCGCCCCGTGGGTGAGATGGCCTCCGGCCGCCAGCGACATGCCCAGCACGCAGTCACCCGGCTTGGCCAACGCCATGAAGACGGCCTGGTTGGCCTGCGAGCCCGAATGCGGCTGGACGTTCGCGAATGCGCACCCGAAGAGGCGCTTGGCGCGCTCGATGGCGAGCGTTTCAGCCTCGTCGACGAACTCGCAGCCGCCATAATAGCGCCGTCCGGGATAGCCCTCGGCATACTTGTTGGTCAGCACGGTGCCCGCCGCCTCCAGCACGGCGCGCGAAACGATGTTCTCCGACGCGATCAGTTCGACCTGGTCGCGCTGGCGATCGAGCTCGCGCGTGACGGCACCGAAGATATCGGGATCGGCCTCGGCAAGGCCCCGCCCGAAATAGTCGTCGGTCTGGTCTTCGCCCGTTGCGGCTTGGCTGCTCATGGACATCCACGTCCTCACTACGTCATGTGTTCCGCCGGCCGGTGCCGGCGATCTCTCATCCCAGTTTCCGGATCCGCCGAACGTGGCGCTCGCCACCCTCGAAGGGCGTGCCTAGGAACGCCGCGACACAATCGCGCGCCACCTCGGGCCCGATCAGGCGCGCGCCGAGCGCCATCACATTCGCATCGTTGTGCGCGCGCGCCAGCCTAGCCGAAGTGGCGTCGTGGCAGACGGCGGAGCGCACCCCAGCGATGCGGTTTGCGGCGATGGAAATTCCGATCCCGGTCCCGCAGATCACGATGCCGCGCTCCGCCTCGCCCGTGGCGACCGCCCGCCCGACAGCCTCGCCGAAGTCCGGATAGTCGACGGATTCGGGCCCCCCCGTCCCCAGGTCGATCAGGGCCACCCCCCGCTCGTGAAGGTCGGCCTTCAGCTCCTCCTTGAGGGCGTAACCCGCGTGATCGGCAGCGATCGCGACCGTGCCTTCGCTCATGCATCAAGTCCGCTTGAATGGCGCCAGATTGGCGTTTACCCGATTGGCCTCCAATTACCACATCTCGTTTTCCATCGCCAGCGCAACACAACCAGTCGCGTCGGAATGTGTGGAAAACCGGAATGCGCACGACATTGCGCATTGCAATATCGGGACCCGGAAGAATGCTGGAATTCCCCAGTCGGCGCTGCGGCGAGAACTCGCCGGGCACGCATGTGTTCTGTCGTGTGACTGGGAAACACTTCGGTATTTGCGAAAACTATTGGCGATTATTCGAATGTCGTATTGACCGCACGAACCGCCCATGCGATCACCGGGCCATAACAACGCACGCCCGTGCGCCGCTGACCGGGGGCCAAGAATGACAGAAAACAATCCAGACACGCCGTCGCGTGACGAGCTTCTTCGCATGACCACGCAGGTCGTGTCCGCCTATGTCGGGAACAACGCCGTTCCGGAAACGCAGATTTCCGATGTCATCCAGTCGGTCTTCGGCAGTCTCGAGGGGCTGGGCAACGGCGACGCGGGCCCGACCAAGCAGAAGCCTGCCATCCCGATCAAGCGTTCGATCACGCCCGACCACATCGTCTGCCTGGAAGACGGCAAGAAGCTGAAGATGCTCAAGCGCTACCTACACACGGCATACAACATGACGCCGAAGGAATACCGCGCCAAGTGGGGCCTGCCTGCCGACTATCCCATGGTCGCACCGAACTACGCCAAGCAGCGTTCGGCGTTCGCCAAGCAGATCGGGCTGGGCAAGCGCAAGCGCTAGACCGGGCATTCCCGATCGCGCATTGCGGCGCATCGCGAAGGGTGGATACGCTTGCGTGTCCGCCCTTTTTCGATTTCCGAGCCCGGATTCGATGATCGACGCCCGCAACATCACCAAGACCTTCGGCGGGATTTCGGCGATCCGGGACTGCTCGCTGCGCGTGCGCGAGGGCACGATCACGGGGCTGATCGGCCCCAACGGTGCGGGCAAGACGACCCTGTTCAACGTCATGGCCGGTTTCTTCGCCCCCGACAGCGGACACATCCTGTTCCGCGGCGAGGACGTGACCGGGATGTCGCCGCACCGCCTGTTCGAACGCGGCCTGATGCGCACCTTCCAGATCCCGCGGGTGTTCGACCGGATGACCGTGCGCGAGAACCTGATGGTGGTGCCGTCGGGACAGTCCGGGGAAAACGTGCTGGCAGCCTGGTTCGCGCATCGGCGGGTCCGCGCGCAGGATCTGGCGATCGCACGACGCGCGGACGAGGTGATCGCGTTCCTCGGCCTCGGTCCGGTCGCCGGACAGCTCGCCGGGACCCTGTCGGGCGGCCAGAAGAAGCTGGTCGAACTCGGCCGGACGATGATGTCGGATTGCCGCACGATCCTGCTCGACGAGCCGGGCGCCGGCGTCAACCGGACGCTGCTCAACGAGCTGGTCGCCAATATCCGGCGCCTCAATCGCGAATTGGGGTTCACCTTCTGCATCATCGAGCACGATATGGACGTCGTGGCACAGCTCTGCGACCCGGTCATCGTCATGGCCGAAGGGCGCGTGATCGCCGAGGGGCGCTTCGACGAGGTGCGCCGCGACCGCACGGTCATCGATGCCTATTTCGGCCACGGCGAGGCCGAGCCGGCCGGGCGCGACGCATGAACATGCTTGCCGTCGACGGGATCCATGGCGGCTATGGCGAGGTCGACATCCTGCACGGCGCGAATCTCTCGGTCGCGGCCGACGAGATCGTCGTCATCGTCGGCCCCAACGGCGCGGGCAAGTCCACCCTGATGAAGGCGGTCTTCGGGCTGGTGGCCGTGCGACGGGGCGAAGTCCGCTTCGACGGGGCGGACATCACGAATGCCGCGACGGCAACCCTCGTCGCACGCGGCCTCGCATACGTCCCGCAGGAGCGCAACGTCTTCCCCACATTGACGGTGACCGAGAACCTCGAGATGGGCGCCTATCTGCGCCGCGACGACATCGGCCCGGACCTCGAGCGCGTCTGGTCGGTGTTTCCCGACCTGCACGCACGCCGGAAGCAGCCCGCCGGCGAAATGTCCGGCGGACAGCGCCAGATGGTCGCGATCGCGCGCGCACTGATGTCGCGGCCCAGGCTGCTGCTCCTCGACGAACCGACCGCCGGCCTGTCGCCGAAATATGTCGACGAGATCTTCGCGCGCATCGCCGACATCCGCGCCGGGGGCACCGCCGTGCTGATGGTCGAGCAGAACGCGCGGCGCGCGCTCCATGCGGCCGACCGGGGCGTGGTGCTCGTGCTCGGAGAGACCCGGTTTGCCGACACCGGCGCGGCGCTGCTCGCGAACCGCGAGGTGGCCGCCGCCTTCCTGGGAGGCGCGCGCGGATGATCGATATCCTGCAACTCCTGGTGTTCGGAATTGTCCTCGGCGGGATCGTCGCGCTCGGGGCCGTGGGCGTGTCGTTGCTGTTCGGCATCCTGCGCTTCGCCCATTTCGCGCATGGCGACATGATGACCCTCGGGGCATACCTCGCCTTCGTGTTCGCGGGCATCCTCGGCTGGCCGCTGCCCCTGGGTTTCGCGCTGGCCCTGGTGCTGACCATCGCGGTCGCGCTGGCGATCGACCGCACGATCTACCGGCGGCTGCGCCGCACCGCACCGGTCATCCTGCTATTCTCGTCATTCGGGATCGCGCTCATCCTGCGCAGCGTCATCGAGATGGCGTTCGGGCCCGACACGGTGGTCTACGACACCGCCATCTCGACGCCGTGGACCGTCGGCGGCCTGCGCATCAAGCCCGACCATGTGACCATCCTCGCCGGCACGGCCGTGCTCGTCGCGGCGCTGCACCTCTTCCTGCGGCGCACGCGGACCGGAAAGGCGATGCGCGCGATGGCCGACGACCCCGACCTCGCCCGCGTCACGGGCATCGACACCGAGCGGGTCATCGCCTGGACCTGGATCATCGGCGGCGGACTGGCGGCAGCGGCGGGGATGTTCCTCGCGCTCGACACCCGCCTGGTGCCCACGCTCGGCTGGCACATCCTGCTGCCGGTCTTCGCGGCCGCGATTCTCGGCGGCATCGGCAACCCGTACGGCGCCATCCTGGGCGGCCTCGCCATCGGCATCGCGACCGAGCTTTCCACCCTCTTCCTCCCGCCCGTCTACAAGCCGGCCGTCGCCTTCGTGATCATCGTCGCAATGCTCGTTTGGCGGCCGACCGGGCTGATCGCGGGGCGCTGAGCATGGAACTTCCCGGCCTCCTCTCCTTCCTCGTCTTTTTCGCGACGTTCGCGGGCATCTATGCGGTCTTCGCCCTCGGCCTGAACGTGCAGTGGGGCTTCTCCGGCCAGTTCAACCTGGGCGTCCACGCCTTCTGGGCCGTCGGCGCCTACACCTCGGCCATCCTCACCACCGATCCCGGCGGCGCGCATCTCGGCGGCTTCGGTTTGCCGATGATTGCGGGGCTGGCGGCCGGAATCCTGCTCAGCGCCCTGCTCGCGGTGCTGATCGGCCTCGTCACCGTGAACCTGCGTACCGACTACCTTGCGATCGCGACCATCGGCATCGCGGAAATCGTGCGCCTCGCCCTGAAGAACGAGGCCTCGCTGACCAACGGCGTGCGCGGCATTCCCGGCATCCCGAAGCCGTTCGCCGAGCTGGGCGGCGACGCGCCGGCGCTGATCTTCCTGGCGATCGTCGCGGCAGCGCTCGCGCTGGTGTTCCTGGCGATCGAGACCCTGCGCCATGCGCCGTGGGGCCGCGTCCAGCGCGCGCTGCGCGAGGACGAGGCCGCGACCCTCGCCGCGGGCAAGAACGTGTTTCGCTTCCGCATCGAATCCTTCGTCCTGGGCGCGGCCATCATGGGCCTCGGCGGCGGGCTGTACGCCCACTTCTTCGCCTTTGTCAGCCCCGAGGCCTTCGATCCGCTGCTCACCACCTTCGTCGTCTGGGTGATGCTGATCGCGGGTGGTAGCGGCAACAATCTGGGCGCCGTCGCCGGTGCGTTCGCGGTGTGGGCGATCTGGTCCGGCTCGGGGTTCCTGACCGAGCTGCTGCCGATCGAGTTGCAGACGCGGGCCGGCTCGCTCCGCGTCCTGCTGATCGGCGTGCTGCTGCAGATCATCCTGCTGAACCGGCCCAACGGGCTGCTACCCGAGCAGACGCCGCGATCGGCGCGGGACTAGACTGGGGCGCTCAAGGCCGAATGAGGTTGACGTCCTCGACCTTGCCGCCGCGGATCGCCCACTCGGTGTAGGTGCCCGGCACGTCGCCGTTCGCATCGAAATCCTGCGACCCCGCCGCGCCCTCGTAATCGATGTCCTCGCCCGCGTTCAGGGCCGCCTTCGCGGCCGCAAACTGGCCCGGTCCGAACTTGCGCCCCGGCGGACCGGCAACGGCACGCAGCGCGTCGCGGACGGCCGTGCCCTCGGTCGTGCCCGCCTTCTCGATGGCGAGCGCAAGCAGGATCGCCGCGTCATATGCGGCGTCGATGAACGGCTGGGGCGGCAGTTCGCCATACTTGGTCTCGTAGAGCGCCTTGAAGGCCTTGGCCGTGGCGGCATCGGCATCGGCGCTCGGCGCGGTGCCATAGGCGCCTTCCAGAAGATCGCCGCCGATCGCATCCACGACCTCCTGCGCCTTCATGCCGTCGGTGAAGACGAACTTCGCGAACAGCTGTTCCTCGAGCGCCTGGCGCAACATGGGAATGCCGTCGCCGGGGTAACCGATCAGCACCAGGGTCTCGGCACCGCCGTCCTTCGCCTTCTGAAGCTCGGCGCGGAACGAGGCCTGCTTCTCCTCGAACGCCACCATGCTGGCGATGGTGCCGGTGAACGCACCCTCGATCGCCTCGGCCAGCCCCTGCCCGTAATCGTTGTTCAGGTAGACGATGCCGATCCGGTCGAGCCCCTTCTTCTGCATGACGTCGGCAAGGATCACGCCCTGCAGCGCATCGCTGGGCACCGTGCGGAAAAGGAAATCCTTGTCGGCCAGGCCGGTGATGACCGGCGACGTCGAGGCGCCCGAAATCTGCGGCACGCCATCGACCGAGGAAACGGAGCTGGCGACGGGAATCGTCACGCCGCTGGACAGCGCGCCGACAAGCCCCGCGACCCCCTCCGTCTCGACCAGGCGCTTGGCGGCGTCCACGCCGGCCTGCGGGTTGGTCTGGGTGTCGCCGACCGACAGGCCCAGGGGACCGCCGAGCACGCCGCCGGCGGCGTTGACCTCGTCGACGGCCATCCGCACGCCGTTGAGCGACGTCTGGCCATAGACCTGGAGGCCCCCGGTCATCGGCATCAGCGCACCGATTTTGGCGCCCCCTTGCGGGCCGGAATCCTCCTCGAACGAGATACCGATCGCGACGAGAACGACGAGGACAATGCTGACAATGACCGGGGTGGCTCTCATCTGCTGGTTCCGCCTGGTTCGAAGTTGTGCCGACCGACCTGACGGTCACGCTGATCTGACGCCGGCAGGTTGCGAGGAAAAGATATCGCGGGCCGGAAACAGCGGCAAGCATCAGGCCAGGAAGCCGCGCCTGTCGAGCGGTGCGGGCCGCTTCTTGCCCAGCGCGTAACGGAGTTTCGCCAGGGCCTTACGGCGCAAGGCCTCCTCGCCGGCCGAAACCGGCCCCACGATCGTCACCTCGAGACCTGTGTGCTCGTCGATAGCGCACACCTTCACCGCGTTTCCCACAGCGAAGAACTCGAAGATGACCCCGTCGCGGGTTGCACCGCATCCGGTGTCACGGCAGCGATCGGACATCGCTCTCTTCTCCCGGCGGTGCTTGGTTGGCGGGCCGACAACAGCGTATAGTCGGTCCCGCACTGATCGATCGTCTATGGAGCGAACGACCCATGAAAGCGGGCAAGCACAAATTTATCGTTAATCACGCCAAGGATGGCACCTGGACACCGGGCCTGCGCTCGGACTTCGAGTATCGCGATCTCGGGATCAAGGATGCCACGGGCGGCGACTTCGGCGCCCACATCATCCGGATCGCCGATCCCGAAGTCGACCACGCGACGGGCCGTCACGCCCACATCACGGGGTTCCAGATGATCTTCGTCCTGCAGGGCGAAGCCCGCTTCTGGATCGAGGACGAGGGCGAGATCGAGGTCTCCAAGGGCGATTGCTTCTACCAGCCCGATGGCCTGGTGCACGAGGCGCTGTGGATGTCGCCGGACTGCGAACTGCTCGAAATCACCTCGCCCAGCGAATTCGAAACCGTCGCACCCTGACCTTCGCGTCTCATTATCCGAACACGCCCGGGCATATGCGCGGACGCAAGGCGCGTTCGCGGGTAGACAGGTACGCCTACAGACCAGAGAGGATCCGATGAGCCTTGCATCCGAGGACAAGAACGCCGGCCAGCCCGCCAAGGACAAGCCGCGTTTCCAGTGGGACGACGCGCTGCTGCTCGACGACGCGCTGAGCGAGGACGAGCGCATGGTCCGCGATACGGCCCGCGCGTTCTGCCAGGAAAAGCTGATGCCGCGGGTGCTGACGGCCAATCGCGAGGAACGGTTCGACCGCGAGATCATGAACGAGTTCGGCGAGCTCGGGTTCCTCGGCCCGACCCTGCCCGAACAGTATGGCTGCGCCGGCGTCAGCCATGTCTGCTACGGGCTGATCGCGCGCGAGGTGGAGCGGGTCGATTCGGGCTACCGCTCGGCGCTGTCGGTGCAGTCCTCGCTGGTGATGTGGCCGATCTATGCCTACGGGTCGGAGGAACAGCGCACCAAATACCTTCCGCGGCTGGCGACGGGCGAATGGGTCGGCGCGTTCGGCCTGACCGAGCCCGACCACGGCTCCGACCCGGGCAGCATGGTGACCCGCGCGAAGTCGGTCGATGGCGGCTACAGCCTGACGGGCGCCAAGATTTGGATCTCGAACGCCCCCATCGCCGAAGTGTTCGTGATCTGGGCCAAGGACGACGAGGGCGTGATCCGCGGCTTCATCCTCGAACGCGGCATGGACGGGCTGTCGACGCCCAAGATCGAGGGCAAGATGTCGCTGCGCACCTCTTCCACGGGCGAGTTGGTGATGGACGAGGTGTTCGTTCCCGCCGAAAACCGGCTGCCCAACGCGCGTGGGCTCGGCGGACCGTTCGGCTGCCTCAACAAGGCTCGCTACGGCATTTCATGGGGCGCGCTGGGCGCGGCGGAGTTCTGCTGGCATGCGGCGCGCGACTATACCCTCGAGCGCAAGCAGTTCGGCCGTCCACTGGCCGCGAACCAGCTGATCCAGAAGAAGCTGGCCGACATGCAGACCGAGATCACGCTGGGACTGCACGGCTCGCTGCGCCTGGGCCGCCTGATCGACGAGGACCGTGCGACGCCCGAGATGATCTCGCTGATGAAGCGCAACAATGCGGGCAAGGCGCTCGACATCGCACGCCAGGCCCGCGACATGCACGGCGGCAACGGGATTTCCGACGAATTCCACGTGATCCGCCACCTGGTCAACCTGGAGACCGTGAACACCTACGAGGGCACCCACGATATCCATGCGTTGATCCTGGGACGGGCCCAGACGGGCATCCAGGCGTTTACCGGCGCCTGATCGGGCTTAGCACTCGAGTGTCAGGGGCGTGAAGTTCACGCAGAACTTCTTCGCGTCCTCGCAACTCAAATTGGCCTGTTTGTAGCCGCAGCGCATATCGCCGCCGTCTGTGGTTCCCTGGAAGTGCCCGCAGGTCTTGCAAATACCCGTGTCCTGGCCGCCGCAGCTGCCCTGCAGGTCGGTGCAAATCTGTGTCAGCCCGGCCGCAACGGATTCCGCGATGCCAGCCGGCAGCTTTTCGATCGCACGCTCCAGGCAATTGAGGGGGTCGTCGGCAAGCAGCTGTTCGCCCTGTTCGGTCAGCGCGATGTGCCGCACCCGACGGTCATCCGGGTCGGCGACGCGGGTTAAATAGCCCTTCTTCTCGAGCGCCTTCAGGGTCTGGCTCGCCGTTCCCTTCGTCGTTCCGAGAAACCCGGCCAGCGCGCCGGGGGTCCGCGAGAAGCGATTCGCCTGGGCGATGAACCGCAAACTGTCCCACTGGGCGGGATTCAAGCCATGACAATATTGCAGACCACGTGACATCCTTGCGACGCGGTCCAGGAGCCGACATAGATCATTATTTATTGATTTTTCAGCTGTTTGTGAGGTCATCTTCATAATTCACTAAGTTCAACAATCGAACCAAAAACGCGGCTATCTTATATCATACAGATAGTATCGACTCGATAAGATATTGTGTCGGCGGTGATCCATCCGTATATTGTGATCGTATCGAGTCGAAACGAACCCCGAATCATGACGACGCGGGATATAGCCCCTCGGGGCGCGTTGTCAAAGGATTGAAGCATCATGGCCTCCTTCGCATCACAGCCCATCGAACGCGGCAACCGGCGCTACGCCAATGCCGTGATGCAAGCCCCCATCCTGGAGCGCGAGGAAGAGTTCGAGCTCGCGCGCCGCTGGCGCGAGGAGGAGGACGAGGCGGCCCTGCACAAGCTGATCGAGGCCTATGCGCGCTTTGTCCTGCGGATCGCGTGGAAATTCCGCGGCTACGGCCTGCCGGTCGGCGACCTCGTGCAGGAAGGCAACATCGGCCTGATGGAAGCCGCACAGCGCTTCGACACCGAGCACAACGCCCGGTTCTCCACCTACGCGTCCTGGTGGATCATGGCCGCGATCCAGGATCACATCCTGCGCAACACATCGATCGTGCGCGTCGCCACGACCCCGGCGCAGCGGCGCCTGTTCTTCAACCTGCGCAAGGTCCGCGCCCAGCTTGCGACGGGGCCCGATGGCGAACTGACCGACGCCGACCGCGAGCGGGTCGCCGAGCGTCTGCAGGTGAAGCCCGAGGACGTGGTGCGCATGGAGGCGCATCTCGGCGGAGGCGACAATTCGCTCAATGCGAGCTTCGGCGAGGAAGACGACTTCCAGTTCCAGGACATGCTCCCCGATGATGGCCCCGATCCCGAAGCGGTCGCGGCCTGGCGCCATGACGGCGAGGTGCGCACGGCCTGGCTGCAGGAGGCGCTCGACACGCTGGGCGAGCGCGAGCGCGACGTGATCGTGCAACGCTTCCTGGGCGACGGCAAAACGACGCTGGCAGAGATCGGCGAAAGCTACGGCGTGAGCAAGGAGCGCATCCGGCAGATCGAGGCCAAGGCACTCGGCAAGCTCAAGGCTGCACTTGGCGCGCATGGCGAGGACGCGACCGCCCTGCTCAACAACGACCTTCAGGCCTGACGACTTTTCCGCATTCGCGATAACGAAAAGGGGCGGCTGCCAACGCAGCCGCCCCGATTACATTCGGGATGGTGTGTTCGGCTAGGCCGCCGTCTCGACCCGGAAGAATTCCGCGACCCGCGGGCCGAATCCCAGCTGCTGCAGCCAGAATCGTTCCACGTCGCGCAGGCTTTCGTTGGCCTGGCTGAGCTTTTCCTCGTCGATGGAATCCGACACCGCCTCGACGTGCCGCTCGAACATCTCCTCGAGCAGCCGGCTGAGCTCCAGGCCCTTTTCCGTCAGCTTGACGCGAACCGACCGGCGATTGTGGGACGAGCGCTCCTGGTGAAGATAGCCGTGCTCGGTCATCTTCTTAACGTTGTAGGACACGTTCGAGCCCAGATAGTAGCCGCGAAGGGTGAGTTCGCCGACCGTCAACTCGTCGCCGCCGATATTGAAGAGGATCAGCGCCTGAACGTTGTTGATGTCACGAATGTCGTGGGCTTCGAGTTCGGACTTGATCACCTCCAGGAACTGGCGGTGCATCCGCTCGAGCAAGACAATCGTCGATAGATATGTCTGTTTCATATCCGCTTCTCCCGCTCGTCAGAGCGCTCTGGTTAGGAACGATAATTACCGGCACAGGTTAAGGAGGGCTTAAATCCGCGGAAATTCGGTGCCGCGCCCCGACACCGGCCAGCACCGCCCCCTGCAGACGGAAGCGCTTGGCCGTCCCCCGCGTTGCGGCTATGTTGCGCGCCGCCCTACGCGTGAACCCGGGAGAAGTCATGTCGCGCGGTCCAACAACGCCCGTCGGAGCCTTTCCACAAACGCGCATGCGCCGGAACCGTCGCTGGGACTGGTCGCGCCGCATGGTGCGCGAGAATACGCTTTCTCCCGCGGATTTCATCTGGCCGGTCTTCGTGTGCGACGGCACCGACCGGATCGAGGAAATCCCGACCATGCCGGGCGTGGTGCGCTATTCGCCCGACCGCCTGCCCGCGGCCGTCGGCGAGGCCAAGGCGCTGGGCATTCCCTCGGTCGCGATCTTTCCCGCCACTCCGGCCGACCGCAAGACACCCGGCGCCGAGGAGGCATGGAACCCCGACAATCTCGCCTGCCAGGCGATCCGTGCGATCAAGGATGCCCACCCCGACATCGGCGTGATGTGCGATGTCGCGCTCGACCCCTTCAACTCCGACGGCCATGACGGGATCGTGCGCGACGGCCATGTGGTGAACGACGAAACCGTCGAGGCGCTGTGCCGCCAGGCCATCGTCCAGGTCGAGGCGGGCTGCGACATCATCGCACCGTCCGACATGATGGATGGCCGCATCGGCGCGCTGCGCGCCGCACTCGACAGCGCGGGATATCAGCATGTGCTGCTCATGTCCTATGCCGCGAAATACTCGTCGGGCTTCTACGGCCCGTTCCGCGATGCCATCGACAGCGCCGGTTTCCTGAAGGGCGAGAGCAAGGATACCTACCAGATGGACCCCGCCAACGGCGACGAGGCGCTGCGCGAAGTGGCCCTCGACATCGCGGAGGGCGCGGACATGATCATGGTCAAGCCGGGCCTGCCCTATCTCGACATCATCCGCCGCGTGAAGGAGCGCTTCGGCGTGCCCACCTTCGCCTACAACGTCAGCGGCGAGTACGCGATGCTGCGGTTTGCCGCCGACAATGGCGCACTCGACTACGAACGGGTGATGATGGAGGTGCTGACCTCGTTCAAGCGGGCCGGCTGCGACGGCGTGCTGACCTATTTCGCGATCGACGCGGCGCGCATTCTCAATGACCGATGATGCCCCGGCATCCGACGCCGCACCCGACCGGCTGGTCGTTCGCTACAGCCCGCGAATCCAGGCACTGCGCACGCTGGCGATCCTCGGCGTCGCCGCACTGTGCGCGCTGATCCCGGTGGCTGCCAGGAACCCGGGGCCGCAGAACTGGCAGGTCGCCGGCGCGCTGATCGCCGGCGCGCTGATCTGGGCGTTTGCGACCGCCCTGCGCATCCGCGACCGCTCGCCCCAGGCCGTCGTCGACACCGACGGCATCTACTTCCGCGACTGGATGGTCGGCACGGTGCCCTGGGAGAATGTGGACTACATCGCCCATTCGAGTTCGATCCGGCGCGGAATCGTTGCCTCGATCACCCGGAATCGGCGGAAACCCTATCTCCTGTTCCGTTTCGTCGAGCGGCCCCCAACCCGGCCCACGGTGCCGCCGCCCTTCTCCTGGTACCAGCAGATCCGCACCGATTTCGTGATCCAGGAACCCGTGATCCAGCAATACGGCCTGGATACGCGCGTCGACGACATTCTCGCCGCCATCCAGGCCCATATCGACCACTGGCGATCACACCGGGCGCCGGATAAAAACAACAAAAATGTGTGAAATAAAATAATTTTTCGTTGATCGATTGTTCTTTTCCGAAAAACTGCCTACCTAACTGACAGTTCTTGACGCGCACGCCGCGACGGACGCGCGACGAGCCCGGCCGACAAAGCCGGCGCAATATCAGACAGGAGGGATAATCATGACGGTCCAGATCGGCAGCACCGCACCGGATTTCGAGGCGGAAACGACTGAGGGCAAGATTCGTTTCCACGAGTGGCTGGGCGACAGCTGGGGGGTTCTGTTCTCCCACCCCAAGGACTTCACGCCCGTCTGCACAACCGAACTCGGCTACATGGCCAAGCTCAAGCCCGAGTTCGACAAGCGCAACGTCAAGATCATCGGGCTCAGCGTCGACCCGGTCGACGACCACGAGAAGTGGGTCGGCGACATCGAGGAGACACAGGGCGCCAAGGTCACCTACCCGCTGATCGGCGACAGCGACCTCAATGTCGCGAAACTGTACGGGATGCTGCCGGCCAATGAGGGCAGTTCGTCGGCCGGACGCACCGCCGCCAACAACGCGACCGTGCGCAACGTCTATGTCGTGGGGCCCGACAAGCAGGTGAAGCTGGTGATTTCCTACCCGATGAGCACCGGGCGGAACTTCGACGAGATCCTGCGGGTGATCGACTCCCTCCAGCTGACCGCAATCCACAAGGTGGCCACCCCGGTGAACTGGAAGCACGGCGAAGACGTGATCATCCTGCCGGCCGTCTCGGACGAGGACGCGAAGAAGACCTATCCCGATGGCTGGAAGGCGCCGCGGCCCTACCTGCGGATCGTCCCGCAACCCGCCTGACCCGGCCCCTGTCCGACGTATCGCAGGGGCGTCCCGGCCAAGGGACGCCCCTTTTGCGCACCCGAATCTAGCCCAGGAACGCGCGAACCGCGGCGTCGTGCCAGCGGCAGGTTCGACCGTGAAAACCGACATGCCCGCCGCCGCGCGTGATCACGAACCGAATGCCGTCGGCCTGACGGACCGAATACCTTCGATAGATCTCCACCGGAATCCAGGGGTCGTCGTCGGCGTGCACCAGCAGCGTGGGCCGCACGATCTGTCGGAGCAGCGGGCCGGACGAACAGCGCGCATAGTAATCGTCGGCGTCTGCGAAGCCGTTGGCCGGTGCCACGACCTGATCGTCGAAGGCACGGATCGAGCGCGCCTCATCGAGCGCCGCACGCTGTCGATCGGTCAGGTCGAGAGGTCCGCCGCGCCAGTCGGCCTGCATGCGGGCAAGCAGCCAGCGATGGTAGAAGCGGTTGCGCGGCGCCTCAAGCCGACGCGACACGGTTGCGAGATCGAGCGGTGCGGAGACCGCGACGGCGCGCGAAACCGGTGACGCACCGCCGGTCTCGGACAGGTGTTTCAGCAGGACATTGCCACCCAGCGAATAGCCCACCGCATCGATACCGCCGGGCGCGTCGCCGCGATCCGCGAGCCGATCGAACACGAGGGCGAGGTCGTCGCTTCGGCCGGCATGGTACATCCGCCGGCACGTCGCGCGTGAGGGCGGCGCACCGCGCAGGTTCAGCCGCAGCACCGGACGGCCGGCGAGCAGCAGATGTCGCGCCGTTGCGCGAACATAGGCGCTGTCCTCGCAACCGGTGAGCCCGTGGACTAGCACGACGATGCGACCCGTGGCCGCCTGCGGACGGTGCAGAACGCCGTTGAGCGTGTCTCCGTCCCCTGCCTCGAAGTGGATACGCTCGGCGGACCAGCGGGACAAATCGGTGTGGTCGCGCGCGATGGTGTTTCGCAGGGTCTGGAGATCGCCTCCAAACCAGGGAAACCG
>JAYOFO010000022.1:0-34408 GCA_038117265.1 Rhodospirillaceae bacterium | reverse complement strand
GGCCGATCTACGATTCCGGCGAGTTCGAGGCCTGCCTCGACAAGGCGCTGGCGCTCGCCGACTGGGACGGGTTCGCGGCGCGCCGCGCGCAGTCCGAGGCGCGCGGAAAGCTGCGCGGCATTGGGCTCGCCTGCTTCCTGGAGGTCGCCGGCGGCATCCTCGACGAGACGGCCGACCTGCGCTTCGAAGGCGACGGCTATGCGACGGTCCGCCTCGGCGTCCAGGCGATGGGCCAGAGCCATTTGTCGACCTACACCCGCCTGATCGCCGACCGGCTGGGCATCGCGCCCTCGCAAGTGCGCCTGATCGAGGGCGACAGCCTGGAGGCGCCGCCGGGCACGCCCTCGGTCGCCTCGCGCTCGATGATGATGGCCGGCAGCGCCATGGCGGTGAGCTGCGACGTGGCGATCGCGCGCGGCAAGGCGTTGGCCGGGCACGTGCTGGAGGCGGCGGCCGAGGACATCGCGTTCGAGGGCGGGGCGTTCCGGATATCCGGCACCGACCGGGCGATCGGTATCCTCGACCTGGCCGAACGGATCGTGGGCATGGACCTGCCGGAGGAACTGGCCGGCGGCATGGATGCGCGCGAGAAGTTCGAATCCCCGCAGATGACCTTCCCCAACGGCTGCCATGTCTGCGAGGTCGAGGTCGATCCCGAGACGGGCGTCGTCACGGTGGTGGGCTATGCCGCGGTCGACGATGTGGGCAACGTGTTCGACGAGATGGTCGTCGACGGCCAGATCCATGGCGGTGTCGCCCAGGGGTTGGGCCAGGTGCTGGGCGAGCACGTCGTCTACGATGCCGACGGCCAGCTCGTGACCGCCTCGTTCATGGACTACATGATGCCGCGCGCCGACGATCTGCCCGACCTGCGGGTCGGCCATCACGGGGTGCCGGCGACGACCAACCCGCTGGGCGCCAAGGGCGCGGGCGAGTCCGGGGTCGCGGGCTCGCTGCCCTCGGGCATGGCCGCGGTGACCGACGCGCTGGCGAGCGCCGGCAAGGGGCCGATCGACCTGCCGATGACTCCGGCGCGGGTCTGGGCGGCGCTCAACGGATAGCGGCGCGGCCGCGAGGGCGCTTTCTCTCGCGGCCCTGCTGCGCGTAGGCTTGGCCAGCAAAAAGGGGGAGGATCCGCAATGTCCGACGCAGAACTACAGGAAACTATCCGGCACCGTTTCCCGCGCTTCCTCGCGGCGGGGGTGGACTACAACGACGCGCACACCATGCTCGCGCGGGTCACCAGCATGGACCAGTGGCTGCCCGTCTGGGAGGAGCTGGGCGCGCTGCACGAGGCGCTGGGCGATGCCGCGCTGGCCGATGGCCATGCGCTGTCGGCGGGCGAGGCGTTCCAGCGCGCTGCGCTCTATTTTCACATCGGCCAGTCGGTGTACTTCGCCGATGCCGGCGAAAAGGCGCGCGTCCAGAAGCGACAGCGCGCCGCCTATGCCAAGGCCGCGCCGCACCTGGCGCCGCCCGCACAGATCATCGACGTTCCCTACGAGGGCGACAGTTTCCCGGCGAACCTGCGGGTGCCCGCCGGTGCGGACGGCCCTGCGCCCTGCGTGATGCTGACATGCGGCGGCGACTCCACGAAGGAGGAGTTCCACACGCTGGAGAACGAGTTCCTGAAGCGCGGCGTCGCGACCTGCGCCTATGACGGGCCCGGCCAGAGCCTGACCTGGCAGAAGTGGAAGCTGCGCCCCGATTGGGACGTGCCGGTCGGCGCGGTGGTCGATGCGCTGGCGGCCCATCCCGCGATCGACGGCGCGTGCATCGGCATCTGGGGGCGCAGCTATGGCGGCTACGCCGCGCCGCGTGCGGCGGCCGGCGGGCGCGTGAAGGCCTGCATCTCCATCGGCGGCTTCTACGATTTGTCCGACATCTGGGGGCGGCTGCCCTATGCCGTGCAGGACACGCTGCGCTTCGGCTTCGGCGACGAGACCGTCGAGGCGGCGGGCGAGACCGCCAAGGGCTACACCCTGGCGGGCGCGCTGGGCCGGATCGAGTGCCCGCTGCTGATCGTCCACAGCGGGCTCGACGAGATCTGCCCGGTCGAGGAATCCCAGCGGATGATCGACGAGGCGGGCGGCGATGCCGAGCTCGTTGTCTACCCCGAGGGAAACCATGTCTGCGACAACATCCCCTACAAGGCGCGGCCGCTGATGGCCGACTGGATGGCGGCGAAACTGTCGGCCTGACGCGCGAACGCAAAGCAAATGTGATGGGTTCGCACTTGAACCTGCGGCGAAATGGCGCAATTGTTCCCGCCAAGCACCAATAACAACGAACGACGCCCGAAACAGAGGAGGCCTAAGATGTCGCAACCTCAGCAGCCCGTTTACAACAACCCGCGCTTCCGCGTGGTCGACTACAACTTCGACACCTTCGTCGGCCCGCAGGCCGGTGATTCGTTCATCGACGCGACGCTCTTCGATCTGGAGACGCGCGACGAGGTCAAGCTGTCCGATTTCGCGGGCAAGTGGGTCGTTATCGAGACCGGCTCGTCCACCTGCTCGATGTACACGAAGAACATCGGCATGTGGAAAGACATCATCCCGAACCACGCCGATGTCGAGTGGCTGATGGTCTATGTGCGCGAGGCCCATCCGGGCGAGCGCCTCGGCCCGCACCAGTCGATGGAAGAGAAGTTCAAGGCCGCGAAGCTGGTCGCGCCGCGCTACAGGGAATTCCGGCGCGTGCTCGTCGACAACCTCAACGGCGACTTCCACCGGGCCTACGGCGCCATGCCGAACGTGGTCTACATCATCCGTCCCGACGGCACGATCCACTATCGCTGCAACTGGTCGGCACCGCACCTCGTCGACGAGGCGCTCAAGGACCGCGAGAACTACCACCGGATCGAGAACGCCCCGGTGGCCGAGCTGCGCGCCTCGCGTGCGGTAATGCACATGGCCCGGACCATGTGGACCGGCGGCTTCGTCGCGCTGTACGACTTCGTTAAGGCGCTGCCGCTGACGGCGGCCAAGCACGTGCAGACCGACCGCTACTACGAGAAGCACGGCCGGTTCCGCAACCAGCCGCTGACCCAGGAAGAGATCGCGGCGCGCCTGGCCGCGGGGGCCGACGCGGATGCCGCGCCGGCGCCCGACGAGGTGGCACCGAAGCAGGCGGCCGAGTAACGCGGCACCCGCCGAAAAATCTTTTTCGACGGCACCGGCCGTCCGCATTGCGCGGGCGGCCGGTGTTCTTTTATGGGTGCGCATCCACAGGGTGCACGATGAGCGAATCCCGGTTCCGCATCTCGGCCCGCCTCGCGGCCTATTACGGCGCGCTGTTCTTCGTGATCGGCGTGCTTGTGCCGTTCTGGCCGATCTGGCTGCAGAGCCGCGGCCTGACGCCCGAGCATATCGGCATCGTGCTGGCCGTGGGTCCGTGGCTGCGCATCCTCGTCGATCCGGTCGTCACCCGCGCCGCCGACCGGTCCGGTTCCGTGCGGCGGCTGATCCTGATCGCCGCCGCCGTGAGCCTGCTCGCCTTCGTCGGCTTCGCATTCGCAGGCTCGTTCTGGCCGATCCTGCTCATCACCGTCGTGTTCGCACCGACATTCCACGTCCTCATCCCGCTCGGCGACGCCCAGACCATGGCGGCCGTTCGGCGCCACGGGCTCGACTATGGGCGCATCCGGCTGTGGGGCTCGATCACCTTCGTGGTAGCCGCGCTGGGCGCCGGGAAATTCCTGACCGGGCGCGATCCGAACCTGATCTGGTGGACCGTCTTCGCATCGCTGCTGGCCGTGTTCCTGGCCGCGCTGCTGCTGCGCGACGAGGGCGCCGCGCCGCGGCACTCGCGCTGGCGCGACATCCTCGCCTTCGTGCGTGCGCGCCGGTTCCTGGTGTTCGCGCTGGCGGCCAGCCTGGTCCAGGCGAGCCATGCGGTGCTGAACGGGTTCTCGGGCATCCACTGGAAGGCCGCCGGCTATTCCGAGCTCGCGGTCGGCCTGCTGTGGGCGGGCGGGGTCGTCGCCGAGATCGCGCTGTTCGCGGTCAGCGGCAAGGTGTTTGCGTGGATCGGTGCAAGGCGCCTGCTGCTGCTGGGCGCCGGCGCGGCCTGTGTGCGCTGGATCATCCTCGCCGGGACGGTCGACCTGCCCGGGCTCGTCGTCGCGCAGGCGCTGCACGGCGTCTCGTTCGGGGCGACGTGGCTCGCGACCATGCATTACATCTCAAGCAATGCGCCCGACGGCATGAAGGCCAGCGCCCAGGGCGCCTATGCCTCGCTCTCGGGCATCGTCATGGGGGTGACCCTGATCGCGGCCGGTGACCTGTACGGCAGCTATGCCGGTGCGGCGTTCTATGCGATGGCGGGGGTCAGCGTCGTGGCGCTGCTGCTCGCGCTGGCGGTCGGCCGCGCGCGGGACTAGCCGTCGGGCCGCCGCCGCTACACGTCGACCCAGGCGTCGCCGACCTTCAGCCGGTGGCCGACCTCGCACGGCACGGCCAACGCGCGTTCTGCGAAGCAGCCCTTCTTGGCCCAGTCGATCACGCGCTTGACGTCCTCGACCGGGGCGTCGCCGTCCACCTCGATGTCGATGTCGAAGCCCACGGGTTCGGACGTGTAGGGGTCGCGCCCCGATTGCTCGATCCGCCAGTGGAAGTTCGCGCTCATCGAGATGTCGCCGATGGGCACGCGCAGGCGCTTGGCGCAGGCCTTCATCTGGGTCATCAGGCAGGTGACCACGCCGGCGGCAAAATAGTGCAGCGGCATCGGCGCCGAGGCCTCGCCGCCGTGCAGCTTGCCCTCGTCGGTGTGCAGGGTGACCGTGAAGTTCGAGAATTGCGAGGTAACCGTGACCTCGCTCTTGAACGCATCGAGCGCGCGCGCCTTGGCGTCGAACACGATGTCGACGGTGCGCACATCGGAAGCGGAAGAGGCGGCCCCCTGCCCTTTGTCGGAAAGGGGGGCCGCCTCGTTCGTCTTGCGCGCCATCGAAGCCTACTTGGACTTCCGGTTCTTCGGAATCACCGGCATGAGCAGGTAGGACGGCGTCTTCGGTCCCGTGTGGATCGTCGTCCGCCCGCCGAAGATCTCCTTCGGACGGTCGGTCGGGTGATCGTGCAGGAACGGCCCCGACCCGCGCGACGGGACATAGGCCTCGACCGCCGGGCCCGGCCGGTCGAAGTCCTGGCCGGCGATGTTGATCGAGATCTGATAGCCCTTGGGCAGCACGATGCACTGCGGCCAGATCTCGACATCGACCTCGTAGATCTCGCCCGGGATCATCGGCTGCTTGTCGTCATGGGTGTGGTAGGGCCGCCACTCCTCGCTGAGCGCGGGGTCGAGCTTGCGGTGCGAGACGCGCAGCCAGCCCTGGGCGATCGGCGTCTTGGGATCCACCGTGCCCTGGTAGTAGACCTCGCGGCCCTTGTCGGACCAGGCCTGGACCGTGACAAACAGGTCGCAATCGCTGGTCGAGGACGAGACATAGAGCTTGGCGGCCATCGGGCCGGTGAACTCGGTCTCTTGCTTTAGCGGCGGCGACTTCAGCGTGATGCCGCGGGTGAGCGCGCGGAACTCCTGTTTGCGGTTCACCTTGGGCTTCGCGGTGTCGATCTTCCCCTTGCCGCCGGCATCCAGGAAGTACTTGGTCCACTGGGTGCCCTTGAGCGGCCAGGCGCTTTCCTTGCGCAGTTCGACCGCGTCGGTGAACGGGCGGCGCAGGTTGATCCAGACGCGCGGTTCCTTGTTCCAGCCGTTCTTCTCGCCCTTGAGGTAATAGTCGAAGAAGCGCTTCTGCAGCTCCATGCCGTATTCGAGATAGAACCACTCCTCGTGCCGGCCGGGATGGCCCTCGAGCCACTTCTCCTTCGAGGCGGCCTGGGTGTAGGCCTCGAAGTTGCCGCGCGGGTGCAGGCCGAAACCGGCCCAGCTCGCCGCCGACAGGAACGGCACCGTCACCTTCGACCAGTCGGGCGAGCGCGAGCGGTACCAGTCGTCGTCCATCTCGCGCACGCGGAAGTTCTCGAGCGTGTCGGCGCGGTTTTCCCACAGCTCGCGCGGGCTCAGCTTCTTGTCGCCCGTGGCGCTCTTGCCCATCCAGTGGTCCTTCGGACCCTTCGGGTTGCCGTGCTGCACCGCCTCGACCTGGCGCGGGTACCAGATCTCCATGAACTTGTTCGACAGGATGCCGCCGTGGCGTGCCCAGTCGCGGTAGTGGTCGGCGGCGCCTTCCCACGGGATCATCGCGGCCAGGTGCTTGGGCTGCTGCGCGGCGACCTGCCACTGGTTGATCGCGTAGTAGGACACGCCGTTCAGGCCGACCTTGCCGTTCGACCATTTCTGCTGGCCGGCCCACTCGATCGCGTTGGCGAAGTCTTTCGTCTCGCGCGGCGAGAAGATGTCGAGATAACCCGGCGAGCGGCCGGCGCCGCGGGAGTCGAGGCGCACGCAGGCATAGCCCCAGGGCACCCAGATTTCGGGATCGACGGTCTCCCAGGTCAGCCAGCGGTGCTGCGAGCCCGACAGCACGTCGGGGTGCATCTTCACCAAGGAATCCCAGAGCGGCTTGTAGTGCTCCTGGTACTTCACGCCCTTGCCGTAAGGCCCGCCGGCCATGACGACGGGAACCTTCTTGTTGGTGTCGGGACGGTAGACGTCGACCCGAAGCACCTGGCCGTCGTCCATTTTGACCGGAAGATCGCGTTCGATGATCATGGATTTCTCTCCCAAGTTTCGACCCCGCCAACCGGAGGGCCGGCTTCTGGTCGGGGCGGGTGCGTTCGGTTTCCGGCTAGCGTTTCCCGGTCGCGTCGTCGCACCTCATCGCAACAATTGTGGGGGTTCCTCCGCCCTTTGACTATAGGAAAAAAAATCTCGAAGGGCGAGCCGGGCGCGTATGAGCCTTTGCGCCCGCATGCCCGGGGCCGGTACGATTGGCCGCAGCTTTCGGCGAATCAATCTTGTTTGGGGGGAAGGTCATGGCGACGCAATCGGGCGAGCAGGTCATCGCGATCGAGGAGCATTACTGGGACCCGGAATTGCTGTCGCACTATTCCGAGGCCGAGATCGCGGGCGGTGCCGGGCGGCTTCGCCCGAAGCTCGAGGATCTTTACGACGAGCGGATTTCGGAGATGGATGCCGCGGGCATCGACATCCAGGTGCTGTCCCACGGCGCGCCCTCGACCCAGCGCCTCGATGCCGCGAACGCCGCCGAGATCACCCGCATCGCCAACAACCGGCTGCGCGACATCATCGCGGAGCGCCCCGACCGGTTCGACGGGTTTGCCAACCTGCCGACGCCGGATCCCGCTGCCTGCGCCGATGAGCTGTCGCGCTGTGTCGAGGAGCTGGGCCTGAAGGGTGCGATGATTCACGGCCTGACCCACGGCGTGTTCTTCGACGACCCGAAATTCTGGCCGGTCTTCGAGCGCGCCCAGGCGCTTGACGTGCCCCTCTACATGCATCCCGCGATGCCCGACCGCACGGTGGTCGAGCGGTACTACGAACCCTATGCGAAGGATTTCCCCGCGCTGCTCAATGCCGGCTGGGGCTTCACCGTCGAGACGGCGACTCAGTGCATTCGCCTGGTCCTGTCGGGGGTGCTGGAGAAATATCCCGGCGTGAAGATCATCGTCGGGCATCTGGGCGAGGGGCTGCCGTTCCTGCTCTGGCGCATCGACCATGCGCTGTCGCGGCCCGGCAACAAGCCGGTGAACTTCCGCGAGGTGTTCAGCCGCAACTTCTACATCACCACCAGCGGCAACTTCTCCGATCCGGCACTGCTGTGCTCGCTGCAGGAGATGGGCGCCGACCGGATCCTGTTCTCGATCGACTGGCCGTTCGTGCCGAACGCACCGGGCGTCGAATGGTTCGAGCGGGTGCATCTGAATGCCGAGGACAAGGCGAAGATCCTCAACGGCAACGCCAAGCGCCTGCTGAAGCTGTAGGCGAGGGAGACACCGCGCCATGCCGCACACACCCGCCGCGACGGTCCTCGACCACATCACCGTCCTCGACCTGACCCGCGTGCGCTCGGGCCCGACCTGCGTGCGCCAGCTCGCCGACTGGGGCGCCAACGTCATCAAGGTGGAGATGCCGCCCGCCGTCGAGGGCGGCGCCTCGCTCGGCGGCTCGCGCCACGGCTCGGACTTCCAGAACCTGCACCGCAACAAGCGCTCGCTGGCGCTCGACCTCAAGGCCGATGCGGGCAAGGATGTCTTCGCGAAGCTGGTCGCCAAGGCCGATGTGGTGGTCGAGAACTACCGGCCCGACGTGAAGCACCGGCTGGGCATCGACTACGATTCGATGGCGGCGATCAATCCGCGCATCATCCTCGCCAGCATCTCCGGCTTCGGCCAGGACGGGCCCTATGCCAAGCGGCCCGGCTTCGACCAGATCGCCCAGGGCATGGGCGGGCTGATGTCGATCACCGGTCTGCCGGGCCAGGGCCCGGTGCGCGCCGGCATCCCGATCGCCGACCTGACCGCGGGCCTGTTCGCCTTCCAGGGGATCATGCTGGCGCTGACCGAGCGCGAGAAGTCGGGCAAGGGCCAGTGGCTGCACACCTCGCTGCTCGAGGCGATGATCTTCATGCTCGATTTCCAGTCGGCGCGCTGGCTGGTCGACGGCAACGTGCCGCAGCAGGCCGGCAACAACCATCCGACGAGCATCCCGACCGGCGTCTTCGCGACCAAGGACGGCCACATGAACATCGCGGTGGCCGGTGAGGAGATCTGGGGCCGCTTCTGCCGCGAGGTCGATTGCGAGGAGTGGATGTCCGACCCCGATTTCGCCGATGCGCCGTCGCGCTCGACGAACCGCGACCGGCTGAACGCGCTGATCGGCGAGGTCATGGCGACCGACACCACCGCCGCCTGGGTCGACCGGTTCAACGCCGCAGGCGTGCCCTGCGGGCCGATCTATGACATCGGCCAGATCTTCTCCGACGAACAGGTCGCGCATCTGGGGCTCGCCCAGCCGCTGACCTCGCCCGCATTGGGCGAGATGCGCTTCGTGCGCCAGCCGGTGTCGCTGGCGCGCACGCCGAGCTCGTTCGCGGTGGCGCCGCCGGAGGTCGGCGAGCACACGCGCGAGGTCCTCGACGAGCTGGGCTATGGCGGCGACGAAATCGCCGCGCTGCACGAGTCCGGCGTGGTGTCGTCGGGGAACTAGGCCCGGTCAGGCGTTCGGCGTCACATCCAGGCGCACCGCGATGCCCTTCAGCCGGTCGTCGGGCGACGGGTAGCGGTCGAGCACCAGCGGGTCATGGCCGGGCACGATGTGCTGCGGCGTCTCGGCATGGGCCTCCAGCGTGTGGAAGGCCTGCACCTGCTCGCCCAGGTGATAGATCACCGGGAAGGGGTGCTTGCGCTCGAGATTCTCGTAGAAATGGGTCGCGTCCGACGCGACGACGACCCAGCCGCGCCTTGTCAGCACCTTCACGAACTGCAGGCCCATCGAGTGGCCGCCGACATGGTGCACGGTGATTCCCGGCGCGATCTCGGCGCTGCCATCGACGAACGACACCCGGCCCGCGAAGACGTTGCGCACCATGTCGGCGATGTGGTCGGGCGTGAACGAGGCGTTCAGCACATGGCTGCACATGTGCGGGCCCGTGGCGAACTGCATCTCGCGTTCCTGCAGGTGGAACCTGGCCTTGGGGAACTGGGCGTGTCCGCCGATATGGTCGTAGTGCAGGTGGGTGACGATGACATCGCTGACCTCCGCCGCCGCGACGTTCACGGTCGCCAGCCCCTCGGTCACGCTGCGGATGATGCTGCGGCCGCGCTTGCTTGCCTCGTCGGCATCGAAGCCGGTGTCGATGACGACGGTCTGTTCCGGCGAAACCGCGGCCCAGACATAGTAGTCGATGGGCATGTCTCCCTCCTCGTGAGGGTCCATGCGGAAGAAGCTCTCGCTGCGCTTGCGCTCGGTCAGGGTCGCATATTTGATCGCATAGAGTTCCCATTCCCGCGGCGATGTCATGGCTGCCTCCCGTGCTTCCCTCTTGGGCCGTCCGCTCCGCTATACTGCGCCGCGAAGGCCGGCATGCGACCGGCCGCAACGCGAAGGGGAGCGCGATGTCGGGAACAGCTTACGGGTTTATCGGCCTGGGGAACATGGGCGGGCCCATGTGCGCCAACCTGGCCGCGACGGGCTTCGACGTGACCGCCTTTGACGCGGCGGGAACGCAGGCGCGCCTGCCCGCTGGCGCGACCGCAGCCGACGGCATCGCGGCGCTCGCCGCGGCGACGGACACGATCTTCCTCAGCCTGCCCGACGGCAAGATCGTTGCCGCGGTGTGCGCGGAGATCGCCGCCGCACCCGAACGTCGGGTCGCGACCGTCGTCGATTTCTCGACCACCGGGCCCGAGGCGGCCGATTCGGTGGGCAAGGCGCTGGCCGCGGCGGGCATCGGCTTCGTCGATGCGCCGGTCTCGGGCGGGCGCGCCGGCGCCATCGCCGGGACGATCACCGTGATCGCCGCCGGTCCGGCCGCGACCGTCGAGGCGCTGAAGGGGCCGTTCGATGCCGTCGGCGGCAACACCTTCCATGTCGGCACGACGCCGGGCCAGGGCCAGGCCGTGAAGCTGCTCAACAACTTCCTGTCCGCGACCGCCATGGCGGCGACGTCGGAGGCGGTGCTGTTCGGCCTGCGCCACGGGGTCGCCATGGAGACGATCCTCGACGTGGTCAATGTCTCGACCGGCCGCAACACGGCGTCCGCCGACAAGTTTCCCAACCGGATCGCGACCGGGACGTTCGATGCCGGCTTCGCCATGGCGCTGATGACCAAGGATGTTGGCCTCTACCACGACCAGGTGCGCGCGGCGGGCACGCCCGACACGGTCGGGGCGAACATGGCGGCGCTCTGGGACGCCGCGAACACGGCCATGCCCGGCGCCGACTTCACCGAGATCTTCCGCTACCTCGACGCCGGCGCGGCCGAGGAGGCCGCCCAATGAGTGCGGTGGAGACGAAGGTCGCGCTGGTCACCGGCGCCTCCTACGGGTTCGGCGCGGCGTGTGCGCGGGCGCTCGCCCGCGACGGCTTTGACGTGGTGGTAACGGAGCTCGATCCCGGCGACCTCGACGATACGATCGCCGCCGTCGAGGCGGTGGGCCGGCGCGGTGCCGCCGTTGCCCTCGACCTGCGCTCCAACGACAGCATCGCCGCGGCGCTGGACGCCGCGATCACGGCCTTTGGGCGGCTCGACGTGCTCGTCAACAACGCCGGGGCGCTGCTGGTCAAGCCGGCGCTGGACGTCACGCCCGACGAGTTCGAGACGATCATGCGGATCAACGTCACGGGCAGTTACCTGATGGCCCAGGGGGTCGCCCGGCACCTGATCGCTGCCGGTCGGGGCGGAGCGATCATCAACATCGCCTCGACCTTCACCACCATCGGCGTCCCGAACGTCTCGCCCTACGGCATCTCCAAGGCGGCGAGCGGCGGCATCACGCGCCACCTGGCGGCGGAGTGGGCGCCCCACGACATCCGGGTGAACGCGGTGGCGCCGGGCACGTCGGAGACCAAGCTGCGGGCCGAGATCATGCAGCGCGATCCCGGCCGCCGCGAGGCGGGGATCGCCAAGGTCCCGCTCGGCCGGATGACCGAGCCCGAGGATGTGGCGGCTGCGGTGGCCTATCTCGCGAGCCCCGGTGCGGCATTCGTGACCGGGCACGTGCTGGCGGTGGATGGCGGGCTGACCGTTACCTGACGTTACGCTCCCATCGAGCTCAGTCGTAGAAGACCAGCGCCCGCATCTCGATGCTCTCGCGGATCGCTGCGTCGGGCGGCGTGTTCGGGTCGTCGAAGGCGGTGTGCGCGGTGAAGCGCACGCCGGCCGTGGCGTCCGTGTCGTAGACCTTGAACACCAGCGCCTCGTCGCGGGTCATCTGCGGAAACCAGTACCAGCGGTGCGCCGGGTTGTAGGCGATGTGATAGGTCTCGCCGGTCCGGTAGCGGTAGCGTCGTTCGTAGCAAATGAAGCCTTCTTCGGGGATCGTCCGGCCGTCGCACAGGGCCAGCGGGTCTTGCTCGACCCGCGGCGCGATGGAACGCCAGGTCTGGATGATGCCGAAGCGCCGCTCCAGGGCCGCCTTGGCCTCGTCTTCGGGCAGGAAGTCGCGCACCCGCTGGGGCGCCGAACGCTCGGTGTAGTCGTTGTGGACCGAGTGGACCGCTTTGCGGACCCGGTCGGCCTGTTGGCGCGCTTGCTCAGCCGTGCGCAGCGTGTGGTCGAACACCAGCACGCGGTTCGCGCCGCCGCTGTGTGCCTGAATCAGCGCCGCGGTTTCGGGGTAGTAGACCGAGCGCACCTCGTCCTCGTCATAGAAATCCCGCACCTTCGTATGGTGATCGACGAAGGCGAAGCCGTGCGACGGAAGGGTGAACTGCGCCGGGTCCGCGCGGCCATTGTGGATGCGCACGCGGTGTTTCTCGTAGGCCGGCTTGTGGGCGAGATGCTCCATCTCGGGCCAGTCGAGGTAACGCACGGCCGGAATGCCGTCATCGACGATATAGTCGAGCTCGGCCTCGACATAGTCGAGATCGGAGGTGGGTTCCGCAGTCGGGGTCATGGCGGGGGTCCTCGGTTCGGGTTTCTGCTCAGGCGGGCGGCGACCAGTAGACGATCGCCTCGGGCATGGAGCCGCCGGCAGAGAAGCCCCCCTCGACGATCGCCGCCCCGGCGACGTCGATCTTCGTGACCTCGCCTCTGCCCTGTGCGACGTAGACGTGCCGGCTGTCGTCGGTGAACAGCACGTGGAAGGGCTCCGACGGCAGATCGACGACACGCCGATCGTCCAGATTGGCGGTGTCGAACAGTTCCGCGTATCCCCGGTCGGCCGGTTCGTCATAGGTGGTCACCGCGAGGGTCTTCCCGTCCGGCGAGACGAACGGCCAGCCGGGTACGCCGGTCAGCGCGTGGGATGCCGCGACCCGGCGTCCTGCGCAGTCGATCACGTGGAGCAGCGGGCGATGGAAGTCGCCCACGTACAGCCATTTGCCGTCATTGGACACGCGGATCGCCTGGGCGCCCACGGGCACGGGGATCTGCGCGGCGATGGTGCGTGTCGCGATGTCGACCTCGGTGATCACCGGGTACTCCTTAGCCGAGACATAGAGCGTCCTGCCGTCCGGCGTGGCGGCGAGGAAATGCCCCGGCGTCTGCAGCCAGATCGTGTGCTCGATCTCCCAGCTGTCGGGGTCGATCGTCAGCAGGCAGCGGTTGTGATCCACGGTCGCCCAGAGTTTGCCCCTTGGATCGATCCACAGCGCGTGCGGGCCCTTGTAGAGGTTCAGGTCGATGTGGCCGGCCAGCGACATGTCGGTCAGGTCGACGACGGCGATCCGGTTGTCGGGCACATTGGGCCCATAGTCGGCGCTGCCGTAGAGCGAGACGAAGGCACAGGTGCCGTCGGCCGACACCGCAAGCTCGTGCGGCTTCGACGTCTGGCGGGTGCCCACCTCGACCACGGCGCGGCATGCCCCCGTGTCGGCGTCGAAGGCCGACAGGCTGACATTCTCCTTCACGGTCATCAGGATCATGCGGTTTGCATCAGGCATGGCGGCCTCCCGCCCCCATCCTAGACGATCCGCGGCGCACCGGCTGGGGATTGGTTCGGGTACCCCGACCCGCTAGAATCCCGTCGTTTCAAGCAACGGGCAACCGGGGGCCGGTGTGGACTTCCAGCTGAGCGACGAACAGGTCGCGATCCAGGACATGGCGCGCAGCTTCGCCAACGAGGAGATGCTGCCGCACGCCGAGGAGTGGGACGAGAACACGATCTTCCCGGTCGACGCGTTGCGCGCGGCGGCCGCACTCGGTCTGGCGGGAATCTATTGCGCCGAGGAGCATGGCGGTTCCGGCCTTGGGCGGCTCGACGCCACGATCATCTTCGAGGAACTGGCCAGCGCGTGCCCGTCGACGGCGGCCTATATCTCGATCCACAACATGTGCGCCTGGATGATCGACCGGTTCGGCGGCGACGAACAGCGCGCCCGCTTCCTGCCGAAGCTGATGACGATGGAGCATTTCGCGAGCTATTGCCTGACCGAGCCGGGCGCGGGCTCTGATGCCGCCTCGTTGCGCACCCGCGCCGCGCGCGACGGCGACGAATACGTCATCAACGGTTCCAAGGCCTTCATCTCGGGCGGCTCGGCGTCCGACGTCTATGTCTGCATGGTGCGCACCGGCGAGGACGGCCCCAAGGGAATCAGCTGCATCGTCGTCGAAAAGGATGCGCCGGGGCTGTCCTTCGGAAAGCTCGAGAAGAAGCTCGGCTGGAACAGCCAGCCGACCGCGGCGGTGATCTTCGAGGATTGCCGGGTTCCCGTTTCCAACCGCATCGGCGAGGAGGGCGACGGATTCGCGATCGCCATGCAGGGGCTCGATGGCGGGCGGCTCAACATCGGTGCCTGCTCGATCGGCGGGGCGCGGACCTGCCTCGAGGCGGCCCGCGACCACACCAAGGAGCGCAAGCAGTTCGGCCAGCCGCTGGCCGAGTTCCAGGCGCTGCAGTTCCGCCTCGCCGACATGGCGACCGAGCTGGAATCCGCGCGTCTGATGATCCACCGTGCGGCGTGGATGCTCGACAACAAGATGCACGGCACGACCGTGGCCGCGGCGATGGCCAAGCGGATCGCGACCGACACCGGCTTCGACGTCGTCAACCAGGCCCTGCAGCTGCACGGCGGATACGGCTACCTGCGCGAGTTCCCGATCCAGCGCTACCTGCGCGACCTGCGCGTGCATCAGATTCTCGAGGGCACCAACGAGATCATGCGCGTCATCGTCGCGCGCGACATCCTGCGACAATAGGTATTTCGATGACGGAAGAACCGGAAGTCCTGCTCGACGTGCGGGGGCGGGTCGGGCTGATCACGCTCAACAAGCCCAAGGCGCTCAACGCGCTGTCGTTGGCGATGGTCCACGCGATGCATCCGCAGCTGGACGCCTGGGCGGCCGACGACGCGATCGATGCCATCCTGATCCGGGGCGCCGGCGATCGCGCCTTTTGCGCCGGCGGCGACATTCGCGACCTCTACGAGGGGCGCGGCACCGATTTCGGACCCACCTACTACGCGGCCGAATACGCCCTGAACGCGGCGATCCACATCTATCCCAAGCCCTACATCGCGCTGTTGGACGGGGTGACCATGGGCGGCGGTGTCGGGGTCTCGGTTCACGGCTCGCACCGGGTGGTGAGCGAGCGCATCCTGTTCGCCATGCCCGAGACGGGGATCGGTCTGTTCCCCGACATCGGTGCGAGCTGGATTCTCAACTGCTGCCCGGGCGAGGTCGGGATGTATCTCGGCCTGACCGGGTACCGGATGCGTGCCGCCGACAGCCTCTATGCCGGTATCGGCGACGTCTATGTGGAATCGGAACGGCTCGAGGCGCTGACCGATGCGCTGTGCACCGCCGCCCGGCTCGACCAGGCCGCCGTCGATGCAATCCTGAGCAATTTCGCCGGCGATGCCGGCACGCCGCCGCTGGCGGAACACCGGGCCGAAATCGATCGATGCTTTGCGGGCACCAGCGTCGAGGACATCCTGGCACGGCTTGCGGCCGAGGATTCCGAATGGGCGCGCAAACAGATCGGCACCCTCGAGACCATGTCGCCGACGAGCCTGAAGGTCACCTTCCGCCAGTTGCGGGACGGTGCGCATCTGGAGACCATCGCGGACGTCATGCAGATGGAGTACCGGATTGCCGACCGGTGCTATCGCGGACATGATCTGTTCGAAGGCATCCGCGCCGTCGTGATCGACAAGGACGGTGTGCCGACATGGGAGCCTGCAAACCTCGCCGAGGTGAGCGAGGCCGATGTCGACGAATATTTCCGGCCAGTGCCGGGCGAACCGGATTTCGGCTAGACGCACGGAACGCGAAACAGGGAGAAAACGATGGCAAAGATCGGATTCATCGGGCTCGGGAACATGGGCGGGCCGATGGTGGCGAACCTGATCCAGGCAGGCCATGAGGTGGTGGCGTTCGACATCTCCGAGGCGGCGGTGGCCCGCGCGGCGGAGAGCGGTGCGCAGCCGGCGGCGAATGCCGCGGCCGCGGCCGAGGGCGCCGAGGTGGTGATCACCATGCTGCCGGCCGGCGCCCATGTGCGTTCGGTCTATCTCGAGAAGGACAAGGTGTTCGACGTGCTCGCCGAGGGTGCGCTGGTGATCGACAGCTCGACCATCGACGTCGAGACCGCGCGCGCCATGATCGCCGAAGCTGAGGCGCGGGGACTGGAGATGATCGACGCACCCGTCTCGGGCGGTGTCGGCGGCGCGACGGCGGGGACGCTGACCTTCATGTGCGGCGGCACCGCGGGCGCGTTCGGGCGGGCACAACACATCCTGGAGAAGATGGGCAAGAACATCTTCCACGCCGGCGATGCGGGTGCGGGGCAGGCCGCCAAGGTCTGCAACAACCTGATGCTCGCGATCGAGATGATCGCCGTCTCGGAAGGCTTCGCGCTGGCCGAGAAGCTCGGCCTGGATGCGCAGAGCCTGTTCGACATCGCCTCAACGGCAACCAGCCAGTGCTGGGCGATGACGAGCTACTGCCCGGTACCGGGTCCTGTCCCGTCCTCACCCGCGAACCGCGACTACGCGGCGGGCTTCACCGTGGCGATGATGCTGAAGGATCTGAAGCTGTCGCAGGAGGCCGCGTCGGCGGCGGGCGCGAACACGCCGCTCGGCGCGCACGCAACGGAACTCTACGACGCGTTTTCGGCGGCGGGGAACGACGCTCTCGATTTCTCGGCGATCGTCCGGCACATCGCCGGACGATAAGGGTCAGGAGATCAGCCGGCGGCGACGCTTCGCTTGCGGCAGCTTCCGCAAAGGCGATTGTGCCAGCCTTCGCTCTCGAACCTGTTGCCGCAGACCATGCACGAACGCTCGCGCGGCGCATCGCCCTCGGCACGCTGGCGGCCGACGAATTCGGCTTCCGGCGATTCGAGCGCTTGGGCGTTGTTGTCGATCTCAGTCCTCATGGCACTCACGGTCTGCTCCTCTCGTCGCGGCGGCCCATCTCTGCGGTCAGCGCATTCGATCCGGCGGGTCCGGCTTCTTCGTCCGTTCCCGCGTCGAATACTCCCTTTTCCGGTCCTTCGGCTCGTCGAAGCGAACTGGTGTCGCCCTGAAGGGCGAGGTGTCGGCATAACATATTGAATTTGCCGATAGAATTCGCTAGCGGCCTAGGCGCCAGGTACCGCGCTCGCGGTTCCTGTAAAAAAGGGCAGAATCCCTGAAAAGTCAATGCGACATTGTCGACGGATCGGAAATCGGGGGACGTGATGACGGGTAAAACGGCGTTCGACTATGTCATCATCGGAGCGGGCAGCGCTGGATGCGTGCTGGCGGCCCGGCTAAGCGAGGATCCGGACGTGCGCGTCCTGCTGCTGGAGGCGGGGCCGCGCGACACGCATCCGTTTATCCATATTCCCGTCGGCCCGGCGCGGATCATTCCCAAGTCCAAGTACAACTGGAAGTTCGAGACAGAGCCGCAGCCGCATCTCGACAACCGGCGCATTCCCTGGCCGCGTGGCAAGACCCTGGGCGGATCGTCCTCGATCAACGGAATGATCTACATTCGCGGACATGCGCGCGACTACGATTCCTGGCGCCAGATGGGGCTTTCGGGCTGGTCGTTCGACGACGTGCTGCCCTATTTCCGTCGGGCCGAGGGCAATGTGCGCGGAGCCGACTCACATCATGGCGGGGATGGCCCCCTGACCGTCAGCGACGCAGAGCTTGCGCATCCGCTTTTCGACGCCTTCGTCGCGGCTGGTGCCGAGGCGGGTTATCCCGTCAATCCCGACTTCAACGGTCCCGAACAGGAAGGCTTCGGGCGCTACCAGTTCACCATCCGCAATGCCCGGCGCTGGAGCGCCGCAGCGGCCTATCTCCGGCCGGCCTTGGCCCGGCCCAACCTGACGGTCGAGACGGGTGCGCTGAGCGAGTGCGTGCTGTTCGAGGGCATGCGCGCCGTCGGCGTGCAGTACCGGCAGGGTGGCCGGGCTCGTGTCGCGCGGGCCGAGCGCGAAATCGTCCTCTCGGGCGGCGCCATCAACTCGCCGCAACTCCTGATGCTGTCGGGAATCGGGCCCGCGGACGAGCTGACGGCGCTTGGAATTGCACCCCTGCTCGACCGACGCGATGTGGGACGTAACCTGCAAGACCATCTTCGCGTGGCCACGGTCCACGCGTCCGCCATCGAAACCCTGACCGACCGGCTGACGCGGCTCGAGCACGGTGCGTTCTCCGTGGCGCGCGCCGTGCTGCTGCGTTCAGGGCCGGCTTCGGGTTTCCCGCTGGGAGGCGGTGCCTTCGTGTGCACGTCGCCCGATCTCGAGATTCCCGACGTCCAGTTCCACTTCTCGGCCGGGAACATTCTGTCGCCCGTTCGCCGGCCCTTTGCGCGCCATTCGACGGACCATATGCGTCCCGATGCGTTCATGTGCCATGTCTGCCAGCTCCGTCCCGACAGCCGTGGCGAAATCCGCCTGCGCTCCGCCGATCCGCGGGAGGCACCGGCAATCCAGCCGAACTATCTGTCGGCCCCGCGCGACCGCGACGTCATGCGCGCGGGATTCAAGGTCATGCGCGACGTGATGCACCAACCCGCCCTGGCGGCGCTCAGCCGCGGCGAGGTATGGCCGGATCCCGGCGTTCGCAGCGACGACGAGATCGACGCGTTCATCCGGGCAAACAGCAGCACCGTCTTTCACCCGGTCGGCACCTGCCGGATGGGCCCCGACGAGGATTCGGTGGTGGACGAGGCGCTGCGGGTGCGCGGGATCGACGGCCTGCGGGTCGTGGATGCCTCGGTGATGCCGAGTCTCATCGGCGGCAACACCCACGCCCCGACGGTGATGATCGCGGAGAAGGCCGTCGACATGATGCTGGGGCGGACGGCACCGCCCCGTGCGGCCTAGAGGTCGGCGAACGCGAAACGCGCGATCAGCCGGAATTGCGCCCCCTGTGCCGGCTCGTGGAACAGCGCGAAGGAGTCGATGCGCACCGGCGCGGCCAGGGCGGGCGCGGCCTCCCGCTCCAGAATCCGTTGCACCGTCTCGCGCAACCCTTCGTCGAGCCGTTCGCTCAGCGTCATGTGGAAGCGGAACTGGTCGAGCACGTAGGGATAGCCCCAGCGCGCGAGATGCGTGGCCTGGCGGTCGTTCAGCCCGTGCGCGCGCCGCCGCGCCAGCTCGTCCTCGTCAGGCGGTGCGCGGAACGCGTCGAAGGCGCGCACGCAGTCCGCGGCGAGGTCGTCGAGGTCCTTCGATACGTGCGTGGGCGTCAGCGCCAGGAAGCCGTCGAGCGCGGAGACGCGCAGCGGCGGCAGGTCGAACGCGGTGCGGTCGGCGGCGAAGGTCGACAGTTCGCCGCGCAGCCCGTCCGGGTCGGCGCCCTGCGCCAGCCGGAACGGCGGCTTCAGGGTGCCATGGAACCCATAGCGTCGCGGCGAGGATGTGACCCGCGCGAGGGTTTCGGCGGGCAGGCCGGCGATTTCCGGTTGCTTGATGTCGATGCCGGCCTCGGGGTCGCGCCCGAGCCACGATGTGGCGAACCGCCACAGCGCGCTGTCGGCGGCTGGGGCGAAGTAGATGGCATAGCGTGCGGTCATGGCCGGTGCGGCATCAGGCGACGCGCAAACCTTCGCGCCAGACCTGGCGGACGACTGGCAGGCCCCGGGCGTCGTGCACGCGCACCAGGTCGGCGCGCTTCCCGGCGACGATGACACCGCGGTCGTCGAGACCGACCATGTCGGCGACGTTGGCCGAGACCGTGGCGACGGCGTCGGGCAGCACGATTCCGGTCCGGTCGTGCATCAGGAAGACGGCCTGGATCAGGCTCGACGGCACATAGTCCGACGACAGCCCATCGAGCAGGTCCGCCTGCGCGAGTTCCTCGGCCGAGACGTTGCCCGAGTGCGAACCGCCGAGCACGATGTTGGGTGCGCCCATGACGATCGCCATGCCTTCGGCGCGTGCGGCCCGCGCCGCCTCCATCGTCGTGGGAAACTCCGAGATGGTGATGCCGTGGGCGACCGCCTCGGCGACGTGTTCGATCGTCGTGTCGTCGTGGCTCGCCATGGGCAGGCCGCGCGACCGGCACATCTCGACCACGGCGAGCCGATGCGGCTCGGCATGCGCGCGCTGCAGTGTGACGCGTTCGTCCACGAAGGCCTTCAGATCCGCGTCCGACATGTCCTCGTTGTTGTGGAACCGCTTCATCAGCGACAGGTCGCGCCACTGGCGCTGGCCCGGCGTGTGGTCCATCAGCGAGATCAGCCGGACGTCGGCGACATCGATGAATGCCTCGACAAGCTTAAGCATGTCGGGGTCCGAGACCTCGCAGCGCAGATGCAGCAGGTGGTCGGCGCGGAACAGATTGTCGGATTTTCCCGTGGCGATCGCGGCTATGGCGCGTTCGAGCATGTGCTGGCGCGCGCGGCCCTGGCGATAGGTGCCGACTGCGATGGCGTCGAACACGGTGGTGATGCCGGCACCCGCAATCTGTACGTCGTGCGCCAGCGCCGCACCGACGGGAAGCGGCCAGTGCACGCCCGGCCGCGGGACCATGTGCTTTTCAAGATGGTCGGTGTGCATCTCGATCAGGCCGGGGAGCAGGTAGTCGCCTTCAAGGTCCACCGCACCGGAGGGAACCGATCCGCCGGACGATATGTCGGCAATGCACCCGTCGACGATCCGCACCGCCCCGTGGACGACCTCGTCGCGCAGCACGATCCGGGCGTTGCTCAGGGTTTGTTCGGTTGCCATGTCGCGCGGCGTTCCGCGTGATCAGCCGTCCTCGAGGACGGCGATCGCGCTGATCTCCACCAGATAATCGGGATGGGTCATCTTGGTCACCTCGACCATGGTCGAGGCGGGGGGGGGTGGCGCGAAATATTCACGCCGTACCCGGTGGACGGCATCGAAATGCTCCATGTTGCGGACATAGACGTCGACACGGCAGATGTCGGCGAGCGTGCCGCCGGCCTCCTCGACGGCCGCCTTCAGGTTCTCGCAGACCTGGCGCGTCTGCGCCTCGGGGTCGCCGATGCCGGCGATGCCGCCGTCGGGCGTGTGGGCGGTCATGCCGGAGATGAAGACGAGGCGGCCGCGCGCCTCGACCGTCGTGGCGTGCGAGAAATGCCCGCTCGGGGTCTTCATGCGGGGCGAGACGATCTGTTTCTTGGCCATGGCGTGTCTCCGGCCCTCATTTGCCCTCGGGCGTCTTCGGCGCCGCATCCGGGTTCCACTGTCCGCGGCGCATCCGGGTGATCCTGACGTTCCTGAACGTGCCCGCCTTGCGCAGTGGCTCGTTCTCCGAGAAGCGGTCCGCCGCCGCCCGGTCGGGCACGTTGATGATCAGCACGCTGCCGATCTGCGTGTCGTCCGCATCGGCCAGCATCGCACCGCCGAGGACCAGGATGTCCTTGTGCTCATCGAGATAGGCGAAGTGGGCCGGCTTGTGCGCCTCGCGCAGCGCGGCGGAGTCCGGCCCGTCCTCCTGGTAGATGATGTAGAGCACGGCGCCTAGCGGACCTGGATGACGAGCTTGCCCGTGAGGTGGCGGCCTTCGCTCTTCGCCGAGGCCGCGGCGGCCTCTTCCAGCGGGTAGACCGTGACAGGCGGGACATGCACCACGCCAGCCGCATGGAGCTCGACGATCCGGTCCAGATACTTGCGGTCGCGGCCCACGGCGGGACGCAGGGACTCGACGTCGTCGCGCGGCGACGGCGGTGCCTTGACGCCCGAGGCGATGGCCGCCAGCCGCCCGCCGGGCTTCAGCACCGCAAACGACCGCTCGGTGACGTCGCCGCCCACGGTCTCGAACACCGCGTCGCAGTCGGTGAGAATCTCGGTGAAGTCCTGGGCATTGTAGTCGATCACCTCATCGGCGCCCAAGCTGCGCACATAGTCGATGTTGCGCGCGCTGCAGGTGGTGACGACATGTGCGCCGATGTGCTTGGCGAACTCGATGGCGAAGCCGGCGACGCCACCGGCGCCGCCTTGGATCAGGATCTTCTCGCCGGATTTGAGCTTCAGGCATTCCTCGATCGAGATGATCGCCGTGAGGCCGGGGAGGGCCAGGGCCGCGGCGTCGATGTGCGACAGGCTGTCGGGCTTCGTCGACACCAGCAGCTGGTCCATGGTGATCTTCTCGCAATAGGTCCCCTCCTGGCCGCGCTCGCAGATACCGAAGACGGCATCGCCGACCGCGAAGTCGTTCGCGCCCTCGCCGAGCTTGGCGATCACGCCCGAGAAATCGCGCCCGAGGATGTAGGGGAATTTGTCGATCTCCCCATAGGTGCCGCCGGCGCGGACCTTTGCGTCGGCGGCGTTCACGCTTGCGGCATGAATGTCGACGATGACTTCGCCGGGACCGGGTTCGGGGTCGGGCAGGTCGCCATAGATCAGAACCTCGGGGCCGCCGTGGCGCTCGAAATAGGAAGCTTTCATCGTTTCTCTGTCCTTGCCGGATGTGTCGCGTTCGTTGTGGCTGTGTCCGAGGCTAGCCGATCGCCTCGGCTGGTGCGAGGGGCAAGCCGCCGCACGGTCGCATGCCGCTCAACGGGGTCGCGCGGGTGTTGGCGTGTCTGCTACAAAGCGCCGCCTTCGGGCGAACCAAATGACGAACAGGCCCCAGGGGGAGAGCGATGAAGCTGCTTTATTTCGATGATTTCCGGCTCGGCGTGCTGCGCGGAGACGACGTGGTGGACGTGTCGGGCGTCGTGAAGGACATTCCGCACCTGACCCCCCAGGACCTCATGAACGGCCTGATCGAGCGGTTCGACGCATACCGGTCCAAGCTCGAGGCCGCGGCCGCATCGGGCGCGGGCATTCCCGTCGCCAGCGTGCGCATCCGCCCGCCGCTGCCCAAGCCGGGCAACATCGACTGCATGGCCGTGAACTATATGGAGAACGGCACCCTGCCCGCGCCGGCGCCGATCAACGCGTTCCACAAGGCGAGCAATTCGGTCATCGGCCATGGCGACACGATGGTGATGCAGGACATCCCGGCCGCCATCTTCGAGGGCGAGGCCGAACTCGGCCTGGTCATCGGCAAGCGCGCCAAGGACGTGAAGGCCGAGGACGCGATGGACTATATCTTCGGCTACTTCAATTTCATCGACGGTTCGGCGCGAGAGCTGCCGCCGCCCAACAACGTTTTCTTCCAGGCGAAGTCGCGCGACACCTTCGCGCCGATCGGCCCCTACCTGGTGACGGCCGACGAGTTCGACGACCCCCAGAACCTCGACGTCAAGCTGTGGGTCAACGGCGACCTGATGCAGGACTTCAACACCAACGACATGGCGCACAAGATTCCGCACATCATCGAGTGGCTGAGCTCGATCCATGTGCTCGAGGTGGGCGACATCGTTGCGACGGGCACGAACCATCGCGGCCTCAATCCGTTCCAGGACGACGACAAGGTCGAGCTGGAGGTCGAGGGTTGCGGCCGCCTGGCGATCAACATCCGCGACGATCTGAAGCGGACCTGGGCGCGGGTGACCCGCCTGCAGCACACCGAAGCAGGCCTCGAAGGCCGTTTCACGCCGCAGCTCACCGGCAAGTACGCCCCCGGAAGCTGATCGCGGACCCCATTGTGTTCGGCGAGGGCGCGGCCGGCGACGACCGCGCCCTTCGTGTATCGGGGATCAGGAATGCGTGTCGGGTCTGGGAAATCCCGATTGCTCGACTATGATACGGCCAAGAAACAAATGCGTCCGGCGTGGCGAAACCAGGGTGGAGACGGGAATGAACAAGAAAATCGCGGTCGTCGGAACGGGCGCCAATGGTGGGGGCGTTGCCGCAGAACTCACCCGGGCCGGGCTCGATGTGGTGCTGATCGACCAGTGGCCGGAGCATGTCGAGGCCATGCGTGCAAACGGGCTTGAACTCAATTTCCCCGACGAGACGGTCGTGGTCCCTGTCGAGGCCTACCATTTGTGCGATGTCTGCACGCTCAACCGGATGTTCGACTACGTGCTGGTGATGGTGAAGGCTTACGACACGCGCTGGGCGTGTGAGTTGATCAAGCCTTACCTCAAGGAAGATGGCCTTCTGGTCGGCGTCCAGAATGCGATGATGCTGAACGACATCGAGGAGATCGTCGGTCCCGAGCGCACGCTCGGTTGCGTTATGGAGATGTCATCGGAGATTTTCACGCCTGGCGTTATCCAGCGAAACACGACGCATGCGCATACCTGGTTCGGAGTCGGTGCCGTCAACGAGGCAACCGAGCCCCGGGTCGGGGAGATCGAGGCGCTTCTCAAGCATGTCGGCCAGGTCTCGATCTCGTCCGAGATCATCTCGGCGAAGTGGATGAAGCTCGTGGTCAACACGATGTGCCTCGGCCCGTTCGCGATGATGGGGCTCACGCTCTACGAGGCGATGAAGATCCCGGGCATGCGGGAATTCACGCTCCGCGCGGGGACCGAGGCGCTGGCGGTGGGGCAGCGCATCGGCCATACGATCCAGCCGATCTTCGGGCTCACCGAGGACGATGTGCGGGACACCAACCGGTTGCTCGAGAAGATGCTCGACAAGCTGGCGGCTGATATCGGTCCCGCGGCGCGCGACTGTGTCCTCCAGGACCATCTGAAGGGCCGGTACAGCGAGGTGGATCTGATCAACGGCCTGGTCGTCGAGGAAGGGGTAAAGAACGGTCAGCCGACACCGGTGAATGCGGCGGTGACCGAGATTACCCGCCGGATCCAGTCCGGCGAACTCGAGCCCGATCCGTCGAACCTGGCGCGCGCGCTCGAACTGGTGAATGCCTGAGGAGGATGCGATGACCGGACAGCGAACGCAGGGCGATTACGACGTCATCGTCGTCGGCGCCGGTTTCGGCGGCATGTACGCGCTGTACCGGCTGCGCGGGCTGGGTCACCGCGTGCGTGTCCTGGAAGCGGGTACCGATGTCGGCGGAACCTGGTACTGGAACCGGTATCCGGGTGCGCGGGTCGACACCGAGACCATGTTCTATTCCTACCAGTTCTCCAATGCGCTGCAGCAGGAATGGGACTGGAAGGAACGCTATCCCTCGCAGCCGGAAATCCTGGAATATGCGCGCCATGTGGCCGACCGGTTCGACCTGCGGCCGGATATCCAGTTCGAGGCACGCGTGCGCGGTGCTCGCTGGGACGACGCGACCGACCTGTGGACGGTCGAAACCGAGGACGGAACGTCGTTGACCGCAAGGTTCTGCGTCATGGCGACCGGTTGCCTGTCCGCGGTCAACATTCCGAAGTTCGAGGGCGCCGACTGCTTCGTGGGCGAGCTCTATCACACCGGCCTCTGGCCCGACGCACCGGTCTCGCTCGCGGGCAAGCGCGTCGCGGTGATCGGGGCGGGGTCGTCGGGGGTCCAGTCGATCCCGGTCTTTGCCGAACAGGCCGAGCAGCTGTTTGTGTTCCAGCGCACCGCGAACTACGTCATCCCGTCGCACAACCGGCGCCTCGACCCCAGCGAGATCGCCGAGATCAAGGCGAACTATCCCGAACTGCGGGCCGCGGCGAAGAAGACCTTCTCGGGCAACATCTTTTCCTCGGCGGGCGATTCGGCGATGGCCGTTTCGGATGCCGAGCGCAATGCCGCCTACGAGGAGCGCTGGCAGACGGGCGGCCTCGCCATGATGGCGACCTATGCCGACTTCCAGACCAGCGAGGCGGCCAACGAGACCGTGTCGGATTTCATCCGCGGCAAGATTCGCGAGATCGTTGACGATCCGGAGGTCGCCGAACTGCTCGCGCCCAAGCAGCTCTTCCTGTGTAAGCGGTTGTGCGTGGGCACCGACTATTACGAGACCTACAACCGCGACAACGTCACCCTGGTCGATGTGAGCGAGTCCCCGATCGAGCGCTTCACGCCCAACGGCCTGCAGGTCGACGGCACCGAGTACGAAGTCGACGTGATCGTGCTGGCGACCGGGTTCGACGCGATGACGGGCGCGTTGAACCGGATGGACATCCGCGGAGTGGATGGCCTTGCCCTGCGCGACAAATGGGCGGACGGGCCCAAGACCTATCTCGGGCTCGGCATCGCGGGCTTCCCCAACATGTTCACGATCACCGGTCCGGGCAGCCCGTCGGTGCTGACCAACATGATCCCGTCGATCGAGCAGCATGTGGAATGGATTTCGGACTGCATCGAGCACATGCGCGCGCACGATCTGACGCGGATCGAGGCCGAGACGGACGCCGAGGAGGCGTGGGTCGAGAACGCCCGCAACGTCGCCGGACTGTCGCTGCGCGCGAAGTGCGAGTCCTGGTATCTGGGCTCGAACATCCCCGGCAAGCCGCGGGTGATGCTGCCGTTTGCCGGCGGCATGCCGGTCTATGCGGCGAAGTGCAATGCCGTTGCCGCCGCGGGCTATGACGGGTTTGCGCTCGACTGAGGCGGAGCGGGCAATGAAACGGATGCGCAGGGTCCGGCGGACCTGGGACACCGGCCTGACCGAGGTCGCGAAGGATTGCTACGCCTACATCCAGACGGGCGGCCTCAACGTTTCCAACGCCGGGCTGATCGTCGGCCCGGAGTCCTGTCTCGTCATCGACACGCTTTACGTGCGGCCGATGACCGAGGCGTTCCAGCGCGCGATCCGCAAGGCGACGAAGAAGCCCGTCGGCCTGATCGTCTGTACCCACCATCATTCCGACCACACGCTGGGGCTCAACTGGTTCGACCGCGACATCCCGGTCATCGCGCACCGCTTCATGCGCGAGCGAATGATCGAGACGGGTCTCGACCTCGCCCATTACCGGCGGGTCAATCCCGAGTACCGGGAGCACCTCAAGGGCCTCAAGCAGATCTACCCGGACGTGACCTATGAGGGTTCGATGACGCTCCACCTAGGCGCGCACCGGGTCGAACTCCACAATCTCGGCCACAGCCATTCGAAGGGCGACACGCTGGTCTACCTGCCCAAGGAGCAGATCCTCTATTCGGGCGATTTCTGCTTCAACTTCGTCACCCCCGCGACGTTTGATGCCCATATCGGCAACTGGCTTCGCACGGCGCGCAAAATCCTGAAGACGTTCCCGATCCGCAAGATCGTGCCGGGGCACGGGCCCGTCGGCGACCGGCGCATCCTGGAGGAGGTCGATGGCTACCTCTCGCTGGTGCAGCGCGAGGCGCGCAAGCGGTACCGCAAGGGCATGGACCCGCAGGCCGCGGCGCGGGAGATACCGCTGGGAGACTATGCCGGCTGGATGAAGCCCGACCGGGTCGAGCAGGCGGTGCTCAAGCTCTACAACGAGTTTCGCGGCGAGGGCGACAAGGGCATCTCCCTCGACGATGCGCGGGGCGGCTGACCGCCGCCGGTAAGGTTTCGTTTATCTCCAGGCGTTAGAACGGCAGGGTCGACCATCAACCCCGAGGGCGGTCATGTCGAGATTCCTGGTCACGGACGACAATCCGGACGGCTACAAGCTGGAAGATATCCTGAGCGCGATCCGCAACGAGATCATTCAGCGCGCGACGAAGATCATGGACGATTCCCGTCCCGAGGCCGTCACCGTGCTGAACAACAACATCAAGATTCTCGACCATCTCGCGCATAGCATCGCGCTCGCCGAGAACAGCACCCAGGTGCTCGACAAGTCGTTCGGGAACCACGATCCGAAGGTCCCGCGTATCGGCAAGGCCTGACCGGGCGACCGATTATGCGGGCACCCGTTGCCCGCGCACGAAGGCGATCAACCCGACCCCGACGACGATGGCGACCACCGCGAAGGTGTTCGACACGCTCCCCATGACATCCGCGAGTGCCGAGAGCACCGCGGTTCCGAAGATGACGCCGGCATAGACGGGCGTTCCGATGCCGCCCGCCACGGCGCCCGAGTTCGCCGGGTCGGTCCGGTTGACGGTCGCGGTGATGAACAGACCGGTCCAGCCGAGCGCGCTGGTCGCGAAGGCGACGAAGAAGAAGTAGATCGCCCAGACCGGCCAGTCGGGCCCGATCCACATCATCGCGACCGCGCACGCGACGCTCACCACCCCCATCGCGATCAGCATGCCGTCGCCGATGCCCCAACGGTCAGCGACCCATCCCCAGACGATTCGGCCGATGATGCCGGCGGCCTGAATCGCAGCGAGCACCGCACCCGCCGCGACCAGGGTGAACTGTGCCTCGACGACCAGAATCGTGACGGCGAAGGTGGACAGGGCCAACTGCGAAAAGGCGTAGGTGAAGCCCCCCATGGCGAACCATCGCAGCGACGGCGAGCGGAAGATCATCGTCAGCGCGGTGAATGCGCCGGCGTCGAGCCGTGCGGCGGGGTTGCGGTCGCGATCCCAGCTCCGCCGCCAGGGCTGCAACGCGAGAACCAGGACCGCGCAACAGAACGCGACGATCAGGGGCGCCGACTGCCAGCCGAAGGCCTCCGTCGCCTCGGGCGCGACCAGGCCGGCCGCCATGCCGCCGAAGGGCACGCCGGTCTGCTTGATCGAGAAGACGAGATTGCGCTTGCCGCGTGGCGTCAGCCGGATCAGCGCCTGGGTCGCGGCCGGATTGGTCATGCCATAGCCGAACCCGAGAAGCAGCGAGCCCAGCGCGATGGCGGCGAGCAAGGGCAGCGCGGCGAGCGCGACCCCGCCGCCACACAGGACGAGGCTGATCTGGCTGACCCGTGCCGGTCCCCAGCGGCGCAACAGGAAGTCCGAAATCGCCGAGATCGCCGAGGCGCCGGTATAGATGATCGCGACCTGGAAACCGACGAACTCGACGGGCACGCCGATGTCGCTGGACACGGCGGGCGCGATCGCCGGGATGGTCAGGCTCGCAAAGGTCGCGAGAATCTGGACCATCGTGACGGCGAAGAGGACCAGCCACAGGCGGTACGATGCTTGTATGTCCTCGGTCATGCGTATGGGCTGGGCGCCGACAGTGTTGAACCTTTGCGGCGAAGCTTGTCACACTGCGACAGTTTCGGCACAAGCCGTTTGCCGATCCGTTGGCCGACACTTATCCGAGGAACCGACGATGACCCGCCTGTGGCGCAGCCTGCTGTTCGTACCCGCGACACGCCCGGACCGCTTCGAGAAGGCGGCCGTGGCGGCCCCCGATACCGTGTGCATCGACCTGGAAGACGCGGTCGGCCCAGACGACAAGAGCAGCGCGCGCACCGCGGCGCTCGAATTCCTCTCCGGTGCGCGCGCCGAAGGCGTGCGCTGGGCCCTGCGGATCAACAATCCGCGCACGATCAACGGGCTGCGCGACGTGCTCGCGCTCATCGACAGCACCGCCACGCCTGATGTCGTGCTCGTGCCCAAAGTCGAGAGCGCGCATGAGCTTCGCTGGCTCGACGGGCTGATGGCGGCAGCGGGGCGTGCGACCGGACTGGTGCCGGTGGTCGAGAGCACGCGCGGCCTCGAATGCGCGCCGGACATGGCACGCGCAACGACGCGGGTCGAAGCGATCGGTTTCGGCTCTGCCGACTATTCCGCGGAAATCGGCAGCGACATGGGGGCCGCCGCGCTCACCTATGCGCGTGGCCGGATTGCCGCAGCGGCCGGCGGTGCCCGAATCGCGGCGATCGACACCGTTTGGCTGGACTTTCGCGACGATGACGGGTTGCGTGCGGAAACCGAGCTCGCCCGGGGCATGGGATTCGACGGCAAGCTGGCGATTCACCCGAGCCAGGTCGCGACGATCAACGCGGTGTTCGTGCCGAGTGCGCGCGCGGTCGAACGGGCCGAGAAGATCGTTGCGGCTGCCGAGGCGGCAGGCGGCGGGGTTGTCTCCGTCGATGGCGAGATGATCGACGAGCCGGTCGTGATCGCCGCGCGCCGGACCCTGGCCGCGGCGCAACGCGCCTGAACCTTCAGGACAAGTCGAGCGTCCGTTCGGTCCGGTTGGTGGCGATCACCCGGCCGCGGCGGATCACATACAGCCGGTCGGCCCGGTTGGTGATCGCGCTGCGGGGACTTGTCGCATCGAGGATCACGAGGTCGCCCGTACAGCCGGACACCGTCCCGTAATCGTCCGCCCCCAGAATTCGCGCACCGTTGATGGTCTGCATGGCGAACGCGGCATCGATCTCGTCGGGCTGGCTGAGATGCGCGGCGTGGGCCAGCAGCCAGGCGAACTCGAGCGGGTCGTCGCGGCCGAACGGGTAGAACATATCCTGGAGGTTGTCCTGCCCGAAGGACACGTTGACCCCGCGCGCAAGCAACTCCTTGACCCGGGTGATTCCCCTGCGCTTGGGATGTGCGTCGTCACGCCCTTGCAGCATCAGGTTGGTGGCCGGTTTGGTGATCATGTACAGACCGGCTTCGGCGACCAGGTCCATCACACGCTCGGCATAGTCGTCGTCGTAGGCGGCCAGCGCGCAGGTGTGGCCGGCAGTCACGCGGCCTTGCATGCCGTGATCGATCGTCGCGCGGGCGAGCATCTCCAGCGTTCGGGCGTCGGGGTCGTCGGTCTCGTCCACGTGCATGTCCACGTCCGTGCCGAACTCTTTGGCGATCGCAAATGCGATGGCGATATGCGCGCGGCTGGCCTCCGGGTCCGGTTCGTTGAAGGGCATGCCGCCGATCGCATCGGCGCCCTGGGCCATCGCCTCGCGCAACAGGCTCTCGGTCCCGGGATCGCCGACGATGTCCTTCTGGGGAAACGCCACGATCTGCAGGTCGATGGCCTCGCGCAACGGGCACGGGCGGCCCGTACGGCCTCGAACGCCGTCAGGCCGCACACGCTGTCGATGTCCTCATGGGTGCGCATCCGTGTGATACCGTTGGAGATCGCGGCGCGGATGATTTCGCACGCGCGGTCGGCAATCTCGCTCGGGTCGTAGCTTCGCTTGCGCGCATCGAGAATGGCGATGGCCTCGTCGAGCGAACCGCTCTCGTTGACGGGGATCGTCTCGGCGAGCAGAACCTTGTCGAGATGGATGTGCGGCTCGATGAAGCCAGGTATGCAGATCTGCCCGCCGGCATCGATCTCGTCGGTACCGGGATCGGCGTTTTGCGGTTCGACGTAGCGTCCGTCGACGATGAACAGGTCGCTGGGCGCGCCGGCGCCGACAAGTCGGGCGTTGCGGATCGTCAGGCTATTCCGGCCGGCCATGGTCGCCGATCTCGAGAGTTGCCGGCGTCCACATGGCACGCCGGCGCGCGCGCTTCTCGTCCTCGTTCTCGTCGGATCGCCCCACCGGGACGGGCGCGCTGGTGAACAGGTCGCGCGCGTCGAGCACGCCACGCATGACGTTTGCGTAGGCGGTGTCGCCGTCGGGCATGATCGCCCCGACATAGACGCCGCAGGTCCGACAGATCAGGAACTCGGTGATGCCCAGCCCGAACGTGTAGCGGTTGAGCCGGTCGGGGTCCGCGGCCGAGAAGGTGAGGCGCCCGGCGGGGTCGGACAATGCCTCGGTCGCGTGCTTCCGGCAGAACCCGCAGGTGCACGCGCGCGGCACCTGCCCGGCCGGATAGAGCTCGGTCTCGTAGGCGACCGTGAGATCGCCGCAGTGGCAGCCGCCCCGATAGGTTGCCATGTTCAGCTCCCTCAGCCCCGGGCGTCGTGGATCGCCCGCCACACCCGGTCGGGGCTGGCCGGCAGGTCGAGATGGTCGACGCCGACTTCCACGAGCGCGTTCATGATCGCGTTGGTCACGGCCGGCAGCGCGCCCACCGTGCCGGCCTCGCCGGCGCCCTTTACGCCAAGCGGGTTGCGCTTGGTCGGAACGCCGTTGCCCTCGATCTGGATGTCGCAGAAATTGTCGGCGCGCGGCATCGCATAGTCCATGAACGACGCGCTGAGCAGCTGCCCCGATTCCGGGTCGTAGGCGACCTGCTCCATCAGAACCTGGCCCAGCCCCTGGGCGATGCCGCCATGGATCTGGCCCTTGACGATGGTCGGGTTTACCATCATGCCCACATCGTCGACCACCCAGTAGCCCACCAGCTGCACCACGCCCGTGTCGGGGTCGACCTCGACCTCCGCGACATGGCTGCCATTGGGGTAGGTGTCGTCCTCAGGCGAGAAGGTGGCAGTCTCGTAGAGGCCCGGCTCGACCCCCTTCGGCAGCTTGGCCGGCAGGAACGAGGCCTTGGCCACCTCGCGCAGCGGGATCTCGCGGTCGGTGCCGGTGACGGTGAAGATGCCGTTCTCGAACACCAGGTCGGCCTCGCTCGCCTCGAGCAGGTGGGCCGCGATCTTCGATGCCTTGTCGATGATCTTGCCGGATGCGTAGTAGAGCGCCGAGCCGCCGATCACCGTGGAGCGCGAGCCCATGGTGCCGATGCCGAAGGCGACCCGGTCGGTGTCGCCATCGACCACGCGCACTTCGCCCGGTGCGAGACCGAGGCGTTCGCCGACGATCTGCTTGTACATCGTCTCGTGGCCCTGGCCCTGGCTCTTGGTGCCCATCAGGATGGTGGCGGAGCCGTCGGTGTTGAAGCGCACCTCGGCGAAGTCGGGCGAGGGCGAGCCGGCGCGCTCGATGGGGTTGGAAATCCCGATGCCGCGCAGCTTGCCGCGCCCTTTGGCCTCGTCGCGCCGCGCCGCGAACCCGGCATAGTCCGACATTTCCAGGGCGCGGGCCTGGTTCTCGCGGAAGGCGCCGCAATCGTAGGACAGGCCGAGCGCCGTGGTTACCGGCATCGCGTCCGAGGCGATCATGTTCCGTGTGCGCAGTTCGGCCGGGTCGACGCCCAGTTCGCGCGCGGCCTCGTCTAACATCCGCTCGATCACATAGGTCGCCTCGGGGCGGCCGGCACCGCGATAGGGGGCGGTCTGGTTGGTGTTCGAATGGACCGTCAGCACGGTCACGTGCGCGGCCGGGACGTCGTACACCCCGATCAGGGTGCCGACGTTGGAGAAGACGGACAGCAGGTTGCGGATGGCCGACAGGTAGGCGCCGATGTTTGCGATCGTTTTCACCCGCAGGCCGACGATCCGGTTGTCGGCGTCGAAGGCGAGCTCCGCCTCCGTCACGTTGTCGCGGCCATGCTCGTCGGCCATAACGGCCTCGCTGCGCTCGCAGTTCCACTTCACCGGCCGGCCGACCTTGCGTGCGGCCCACAGGCTCAGCCGGTGTTCGGGATACTGCCAGCCCTTGGTGCCGAATCCGCCGCCGACGTCGCGCGCGACGACACGCAGGCTCTGTTCGGGGATGCGGAAGATCTTCTCGGCGAGCAGTTGGCGCACGCGGTGGGGATACTGCACGTCGGCGAACAGCGTGTAGCGGTCCTCGTGCTCGTCGTACGCGCCGATGGCGCTGCGCGGCTCCATGTACTGGGCGAAGACCCGGCTGATCACGAAGCGCCGCTTGACGATCCGCGCGGCGCCCGCGAACGCGGCCTCGACGGCGGCGGCATCGCCCTTCTGGAACATGCCGGAAATATTGTCGGGGGAATCGTCCCAGATAACGGGCGCCCCGTCCTCGGCCGCCTGCGCGGTGTCGGTGACGGAGGGAAGCGCCGCGTAATCGATGTCGATCAGCTCGGCGGCGTCCTTGGCGTCGTTCAGGGACTCCGCCACGACGAGCGCGACCGGGTCGCCGACATAGCGCACCCGGCCCAGCGCGAGCGGCGGCTGCGGGCGGTACTTCATGTCGTCGCCGTCGGGCCGCTTCCATTTGGCCGGCATGCCGGGCACGCCCAGATTGTCGGCGGCCACGTCCGCGCCGGTGAACACCGCCAGCACGCCCGGTGCGGCCTTCGCCGCCGCGGTGTCGATCGACCGGATGTCGGCATGCGCGTGGGGCGAGCGCAGCACATAGGCATAGGCCTGACCCGGAAGGCTCACATCGTTGACGTAGCGCCCGCGACCCTTGAGCAGGCGCGGATCCTCCTCGCGTAGGACGCCTTGTCCGATACCGAACTTTTCCATCGATTGTCTTCCCGAAAAGGGTTGTGCCGCCGGGCCGGGCCGGCATGGCTTGGTTGAACGGACAGCCTAGCAAGCTGTGCCCGACGGGCAAGGGCCGTGTTGGCAGGCGCTACGATTGACCGCGCAGGGGCGGGCATGCTTCGTTGGCCCGCCAGCGCATCCAGGGGAGGAATGCCCGTGAACGTCGCCCGTCACCCGAGACCGCCCGAACTGGCCGATACGCCGCTCGAGGAGATCATGGACCGCTACGTCCGGCGGTACCGCGATTGCGTGCCCGACTGGGAGGCCTTCGAGGACGCCAAGATCGAAGGCTACAAACGCGCCCAGCATCGCTTCATCGGTGCCGGCGGGTCGGGCAAGCACCAGGACCCCGACGTCATCCCGGCCCGCGCCCACACGCTCTCGATCATGTATGTCGAGCCCGGTCAGGGGAATGCGCCGCACACCCACGAGGTCGAGGAGACCTTCTTCGTGCTCAAGGGGCTACTCGACGTCTTCGTCGAGGACGAGGACGGGAGCCGGCTGACCACGCGCCTCGGGCCCTGGGAGTGCATCACCTGCCCGCCCGGCGTCATCCACGGCTACGACA
>JAYOFO010000021.1:0-36731 GCA_038117265.1 Rhodospirillaceae bacterium | reverse complement strand
TAGGCGTTTCCTCCCTAAGACTCGGGCCGTGCTTGTCACGGCCCTTTTTTCTTGCGCGCGTCAGCCGCGCACACGCTGCGCATCATCGGGCGGCGTCGCGCTTCCGGGTCCCAGCGCGCGCTGCATGCGCACCGTGTCGACCCAGCGGCCGTGCTTGAAGCCGACCGCGGGCATGATCCCGATCAGTTCGAACCCCAGATGGGCATGCAGGCCGATCGAGGCGGCGTTCGCGCTGTCGCCGATGACCGCGATCATCTGCCGGTAGCCGCGCGCCGCGCAGGCCTCCACGACCGCGCCGAGCAGGCCCCGGCCCACGCCCCGGCGCAGCGCACCCGCCGCGACATAGACCGAATCCTCGACCGTGTAGCGGTAGGCCGAGCGGGTGCGGAACGGGCTCGCATAGGCGAACCCGGCGACCGCGCCGTCGAGCTCGGCGACCACGTAGGGCAGGCCGCGCGCGATGGTGTCGGCGTGCCGGCGGGCCATCTCGCCGGTGTTGGGCGGCACCTCCTCGAACGAGGCGAGCCCGGTCAGGACGCGCTCGGCATAGATCGCCTGGATCGCGGGAATATCGCCGGCCCGCGCCTCAGGCAGCGAGCGCTGCGGGCTCGAGCGCGGCCAGGCGCTCGGCGAGCCGGCTCATGTTAGCCGCCACGCGGTCCAGCCCCTCGGTCCGCTCGAAGCGCGCCTCGTCCATGTACAGCGCCCGGTTGATCTCGATCTGCAGCGCGTGGACGCCGCGTTCGGGCCGTCCGTAGTTGCGGGTGATGAAGCCGCCGGAATAGGGCGCGTTGCGGACCACGGAATAGCCCATCTCGCGCAGCGTCTCCTCGACGATCGCGGTCAGCGGGCGCGCGCACGCGCGGCCATGGGCATCGCCCAGGATGAAGTCGACCTGGCGGCGCCGTCCGGCATCGTTTTCCATGGGTCCGCCGATCGACGGCATCGAGTGGCAGTCGATCAGGATGCAGGTGCCGAAGCGCGTGCGGGTCTGCGCGATCAGATCCTCGAGCGCGTCGTGGTAGGGCCTGTAGAAACGCTCGATCCGGGCGCGTGCCTCCTCGAAGTCGAGCTTGCCGGCATAGATCTCGGCGCCGTTGGCGACCACGCGCGCTATCGTGCCGAGCCCGGCCGCGACGCGCGGCGAGCGGCGGTTCACGAAGGTCGGCAGCGGGCTGTCGAACATCGCGGGATCGAGCTCGAAGGGCTCGCGGTTGGGGTCGACGAAGGCACGCGGGAACAGCGCCTTCAGCAGCGGCGCGCCATGGTGCGGCACATGCGCGAACAGCTCGTCCACGAAACTGTCTTCGGAGCGGCGGATCGAACACGCGTCGAGCCGCGAGGCGGCGAGGAACGCGGCCGGGTAGTCGCGCCCGCTGTGCGGCGACGAGAAGACGCACGCCGCACTCTGGACGGCGGGTGCAAGTATCTCGATCGCGGCGTCCGCATCGTTGACGGTTTCGCGGTCCATAACCCGTCTGATGTAGCGAAAAGCGGGGAACCTGTCACCCTTGCCACGCGGGACACGCGGCCGGCGCGTTGCGCGGCGGGCGTGCATCTGCGGCGGAACGCCGCCGGGCGAACTTCGTTCACCCTTTCGCAACCGCTTCGCGCTAGGGTTCGTCACGCCGCGCGCTTCCGGCGCGGGTTTCGGCTCGTCCGAACGGACGGAAGGACGAACGGAAGGACACGATGGCGCGAATTCTCCTCGCCGAGGACGACCAGTCGATGCGCGAGTTCCTGACCCGCGCGCTCGAGCGCTCGGGCAATAACGTCACTGCCGTACCCGACGGGCTCGCCGCGCTGGATGCGGTCAACGAACGGGCCTACGACCTGCTGATCGCCGACATCGTCATGCCGGGCATCGACGGGATCGAGGTCTCGCGCCAGGCGAACCGGGTGAACGCCGACCTGAAGGTCCTGTTCATCACCGGCTTCGCGGCCGTCGCCATGAACGCGCGTGCCGAGATGGGCGACACCAAGGTGCTGTCGAAGCCGTTCCACCTTCGCGAGCTGGTCGACCATGTCGACGCCATCCTCGCCGAGGTCGCCTAGGCACATCGCGCGTCCGTTTTCCGCTATACTCGCGCGCGTGCCGTCCGACTGACCGGACGCGCCGATGGACCAACCGCCAGGGAATTCCGCCATGTCCGATGCCGCCGCCGCCGCGCGCGTTCCCGACTACACGCCCGATTCCGACGACCGCACGGCACAGCCCAGCGAGATCGTCCACGAGGACGAGCGCTCGCGCATCATCAAGTACACGCTCAAGCCGGGCGAGCAGACCGGCTGGCACACCCACGCGCTCGACTATGTGGTGATCTATCTGACGGCCGGCGAGCTCACCTCGCATTTCGCCGACGGCACCACCAAGGTCTTCACCTACACGCCGGGAAAGGCGGGCTCCTACAAGGCGCCGGTGGAGCACAATGCGGTGAACACCGGCACCACCGACGTGGTCGGCTACGAGATCGAGTACAAGCGCTAGGCGGTGGCGCGCCGCGCGCGCATGCCATCGTCTCTTGCCAACAAAAGGGGTGCGGTGTATCACCCGCTCCGGCCCGCGGTTCCGCCATATTCGGCGGCCGCGGAAACCCGCACCAGGTGGGGCGCGTAGCTCAGCGGGAGAGCACTACGTTGACATCGTAGGGGTCGCTGGTTCAATCCCAGCCGCGCCCACCATTCTTCTCCGGAAACACTTGTGCCAGCTGCGCAGCGGCCGACCCGGCGCTATTGCGAGCAGCTGCCGCCGCCCAGCACGCAGAACTTCGCGCAGTGCGGGTGGTTCAGCTTCACCGCACCGTCCGCGAAATTACCGCCATTGGCCGCCGCGGCCGCGGCGAGTGTGCTGCCCATCTCGAACGCCGGGTCGTAGGGCAGCAGGGTGCAGGGCAGAACGGCGGCTGATGGCTCACCCTTGCGTTTGACGACCATGCGGCTGCTCGCGCACATCATGGCGTCGGGGGAAACGCCCAGGATGCCCCAGCACGCGGTGGTGATCTCGGGCACCTGCGCCTCCTCGTCCATCTCCGGGAACAGGACCAGCCCGGCCGGGTCGCCGGCATCGATGGCGTAGCCGCGCGCGGCGAACAGCCCGGCATAGCCCGCCCGCAGGACGGCCTCGTCCTCGCCGGTGCGCGTGCGCCCGGCGACGGCCGTGTCGAAGCCGTTGGCGGTGAGCCAGTCGAGGCCGGCGAGCGCGCGCGCGAAGCTGCCCGCGCCGCGCTCCTCGTCGTGCAGCTGTTGCGAATAATGGTCGATGCTCACGCGGAACTTCAGCGCGTCGCCGTGCGCCGCACGCAGATCGAGCAGGGCCTTCTGTATGCCGGGGCGCTGCATCGGCTGCATGGCGTTAGTGAGGATCAGCACCTCGTGGCCCCGTTCGAGGCACAGCGCGGCCATGGCGATCATGTCGGGGTTCATGAACGGCTCGCCGCCGGTGAACCCGATCTCGCGGGTCGGCTGTGCGTGTGCCGCGATCTCGTCGAGAAAGGGGCGGATGTCGTCCGTGGTCAGGTAGACCAGCCGGTCGTTGCGCGGGCTCGATTCGATATAGCAATGCGCGCACTCGATGTTGCAAAGGGTGCCGGTGTTGAACCAAAGGGTGTCGAGCGTGCGCAGTGCGACCTGCGCCCGCGGCTCGCCCTCCGCCGTGACGTCGGGGTCGGCGAAACGCCCGGCGGCGGGCACGCGCAAGGTCTCGATCGTATCGGGCATGGCTCTTCTTCCCCCCTGTACCGGGCCGCAGATTAGGCCCGATTGAGGGCCGACGCACGCGAACGCAGGGTCAGGCCGATCGCGAAGGCGGCGTTGCCGACCAGGAGCACCGTGACGCAGATCCACAGCAGGGCGGTGTATTTGTGGGCGCCGCCGAACAGGGCGATCGCCCAATGCGCCTTGCCCTCGACGAAGAAATAGAGCGCGGCACCGGCGAACGCGGCGGCGAAGCCCGTGACTTAGGACCATATCGGCACGTTGCGCGCGTTGCCCAGGATGCCGAAGAGCAGCACCGGCACGAGGAACATCGACGCCTTGCCCGATACGGCGGTCGCGGCATAGAGGTCCCTGACGTCGGCCAGCATGACCAGGACGCCGCCCAGCATGAACAGCGCCATGGCGATGCGCCCGTTGAGCAGCGTCTCGCGGCCCAGCCCCATGTCGCGGATCGCCAGCCGCGCAGCCGAGGACAGGTTGCTGTCGAGGGTCGACATCGCCGAGACGATCAGCACCGCGTTCAGGGCGATCAGTATCAGCGGGTCGAACAGGCGTGCCCATAAGGCCTGCATCGACTCGCCGGCCGCCGCCATCAGGCCGGCATGCACGCCGAGCAGCCCGAAGCCGAAGATGCACAACGCCGAGATCCAGAAGGCATGCAGGAAGCTGCGGCGCGTGACGCTGCGGTCGGCGAGGAAGCCGCGGTCGGTCATCACCGGGTTGTGCGCCGGATAGGAAAGCACCTGCAGCGCGGCCACGGCGAGCAGCACCCAGCCGGGCACCGGGCCGGCGACACCGGGCGCCTCGAACGCCGCGGCGAACGAGAAATCGTCGAGGGTCACGACCGCGACGAAGGCACACCCCAGCACGACGAGGAAGATCAGGGCCTGCAGCACGTCGGTGCGCAGCGAGGCTCGCAGGCCGCCCATCGCGGAATAGCCGAGCCCGAGCAGCGCCAGCGCCACGACGGCGAAGATGCCGGCATTCGATTCGGGCAGCAGCGCATCGAAGATGATGCCGACGACCAGCAGGTTGGCGAAGACCTCCGACAGCAGGCGCAGGCCGATGACGACGTTGTAGCAGCGTGTCCCGGCCTGGCCGAACCGCGCGCGCAGATACTCGTGGATCGAGCCAGCACCGGCCCGGAAGCGGATGCCGTCGATGAACAGCCAGCCGGTCAGGAAGCTCACATAGTAGGTGGTGTAGGCCAGCAGGCCGGGCGTTCCGTAGAAGAAGCCGAGGATCGCGGCGTCGTAGCCGTGTTCGGCCATGCACGCGGTGCGTGGACTTCCCGGTTTCGTGCGCCGTACACTCGCGCGACGGGGGAGGAGCCACGATGACCAGCCAGACCCAGGAATACACCGCGCCGCCGGAGATTCAGGTGGCGCTCAACTATTTGGCCGATGTCGGGGTGACACCGGTCTTCAAGCATGCTGCACCCGGCACCGCCATCGAGAACGACCGCGCGCGCGGCGAGCGCAAGCCGCAGGTCGTGCCGATCCGCAACGGGCGGCTGCAGCCCAACACCTTGTCGCTCGACGTCGAGGGGATAGCGTTTGTCGCGCACGCCACCAGGGTGGCGAATTTCAACGACGATGCCGAGCTGGCCGCGGTCTACACGCCGGAGCTCAAAAAGCTGGTCGCCGAGGTGGCCGGCGGGACCGAGGCGTTCGTGTTCGACCACACGCGCCGCTCGACCGACCCCGAGCATCGCAAGATTCACCTCTCGCGCGATCCCGTGCCGGCGCCGCACACCGACTACACCGAGGAGTCTGCCGAGCAGCGGATGCGCGACCGGTTCGGGGACGAGGCGGACGAACGGCTGAAGCGGCGCTTCGCGATCGTCAATGTCTGGCGGTCGATGACGGGCCCGATCGAGCAGTGGCCGCTGGCGGTGTGCGACGCGCGCACGATCGATCCCGCGAAGATGCAAGGCACCCAGCGCGAGGCGCCCGAAAGCGAGGAGCCGTCCTTCGAATACAACCGGGCGAGCCAGACCTGGCACGCCGTCTACGATCCGAACCACCGCTGGTACTATTTCCCGCGGATGGACCGCAACGAGGCGCTGCTGTTCAAGAACTGGGACTCGCTGACCGACGGCACGGCGCGCTGTGCGCTGCATTCGGCGTTCCCCGATCCGAACACGCCGGCGCACCCGGCGCACCGCGAGACCATCGAGAGCCGGGTTTTCGTGTTCTACGATTGAGGCCGGGCGGCGCCCGGCCGGTTGCTACTCGGGGAAATTGCGGCTCGCCTTGGCGCGTCCTATCACATCGCCTTCCTTGTCGCGCGCCTGCACATTCCAGATGTAGGTGTGGGTAAAGGGCGGGCACGGCCCCAGATACTGGAACGCGCCCGGCTCGATGCTAGCCTCGCCCTTTTAGGCGACCTTGCCGCCGCCATGGCTCAAGGCGGGCGCGTCGCGGTCGTCCATCCGGAAACGGAGTTCGACGGTGCCTGCCGGGACGTCGGTAAGTGTGAAGCGGGGGTTGTCGACCTTCGAAGGATAGCCCGACGAGCATGCGGGCGTGGCGCCCCATTCGAAGGCGATCGCGAAGTCGGCCACATGGGCGGGCGCTGACGCCGCCGATAGGACCAGGCATGCGGCCACGGCACCGAGATAACGTGATTGACAGGTATGGGCCATGTCGGTCCTTCCTTCTCTGATAAAGTTCCCAAGATGGCGACACTAACCCCGCAGAGCCGCGCGGCATAGCGAACTCGCCGTGAAATACCGGGCGCACGCCCGGCAGGAGCCCGGCCATGTCCGAAGCACTCGCGAATCTCTCATCGACCGTCGTGACCGTGGAAGGAGCCGACCCGGCGGCGGCGCCCGATACGGCGATCGTTCGGCTCAACCGGCCCGACAAGCGCAACGCGCTGTCGTCGGAGCTCAAGCGCGACCTCGCCCGCGTCGCGCGGGACCTGGCCGAGCGAACCGATGTCGGTTGCGTGGTCTTGGCCGGTGCGGGCGGGGCCTTCTGTGCGGGCAACGACCTGTCCGAGGCGGATTCCTTCGCGCAAGACCGGCCGCTGGCCGAGGCGCGCCGGCACATCCGCCTGGGGCTCGACATGTGCCGGGCGTGGGAGACGCTGCCGCAGCTGACCATCGCCGCGGTCGACCGTTTCGCCATCGGCGGCGGCATCTCGCTGGCGCTGTCGTGCGACTTCCGCATCCTGCAGACCGGCGCGTGGCTGCGCGCGCCCGAGGTCGAGCTCGGCATCACCTATTCCTGGGGCACCCTGCCGCGGCTGGTGCGGCTGGTCGGGCCGGCGCGCGCGAAGCTGGTTGCCGGCCTGTGCCGGCGCATCGAGGCGGATACCGCGCTCGCGTGGGGCCTGTGCGAGGCGGTGAGCGACGACACGCTCGCGGCGGCGCTCGCCATGGCGGCCGAGATCGCGGACAAGCCGCGCGTCGCCCAGCAGATGGTCAAGGAGGCCGTGAACCGGCTCGCCGCGGGGCCGGACACCGCGACGCTGGAGCAGGACCAGGTGCTGCTCAACATGACCGACCCCGACACCCGCGCGGCGCAGGACGCAGCGGTCCGGCGCATGCGGGACAGGTAAGACGCCCGGCCCTGCGGCCTTCGCACCACGGGTCTGCCTCAGAATCGTCTTGAGTTAGCCCCGGCGCCGGATATTGTTCTCTTATATAGAGTGGCTGCGCGGATCGCTGCGCGCAGATCGAAACAAGTCGCATTTCCGGTGGATTTGCGCCCACTCGCGGATTGCACCGCGACGCCGTTTCGATTACACAAAAAGAAAAAGTACGTACCTTTCAACTATGTGCGTGAACCCAGGGAGAGGAAATCGATGCACCCCATTCGTAAACATGTTCTAGCCGGCGCCGTCTCGGCGTTCGCCCTGCTCGCGGCCGGTACCGCCGCGCTGGCAGACGGCCATGTGCTCAACGACACCGAGAAGGCGCTCGCGCCGCTGGCAAAGGCCGAAGGCGCGGTGACGATCATTCACCCGCTGTTCTCCGACCGCACCGGCAACCGCATGGCCGAGGCGTTCAAGAAGCGCTACGACCTCGGTGACGACTTCCAGTTCAACAGCCTGCGCAAGGGCACGGGCGCGACCGTCGCCCAGGTCCGCCAGGAGATCCAGGCCGACAAGTTCACCGTCGACCTGATCCTCGTCCATTCGCCGGCGTTCTTCGCCCAGGCGGCGGAGCGCGGTGCGTTCCTCGAGCTCGACTCGGGCTACTGGAAGGACAGCACCAAGCTGGTCGAGTCTGCCGGTCAGTATTCGCGCTATCCGCACGTCGTGACGCCGCTGGCCTACACGTTCCAGCCAGTCTGGAACGCGTCGTGCCCGGGCATGGAGAACTTCTCCATTTCGGCCTATGCCGACGCCTACAAGCCGGAGCTCAACGAAAAGACGATTTCGTCGGACATCACCAAGTCGTTCACCTACACGAACACGGTGATCGCGCTCGCGCGTGCCGGCGCCGTCGACTTCTCGAAGTTCTGGCCGGAACTAGCGAAGACCACGCCGGTCGTCGAATTCCGCACCGAGCCGAAGATGCAGATGGTCATCTCGTGCCAGCGTCCGGTCGACATGTGGAACCTTTCGGGCCGCGTGTACCAGAACGTGCTGAAGCAGCCTGACCTCGCCGACAAGCTCAAGATCGGCTCCTACAAGGAAGGCCAGGTCATGCTCGGCAACCAGGTTGCCGTCCTGAAGGGTGCGCCGCATCCGAACGCCGCCAAGCTGCTGATCGAGTTCCTGCTCTCCAAGGATGGTTCGGACATCTTCGTCGAGGGCGAAGCGGTCTACAGCTTCCGCGAGGGCTACACGCCGCCGGACGTCGTGAAGCCGTATCTGCTGAACCTCTCCGAGCACAAGCTCATCGGCATGGCCGACTGGGTGAGTGCGGTGGACGAGTACAAGGACGTCCGCGGCATCTGGCAGGAATACTTCCGCTAGGCCGTACGTTCCACCGGTCGTGCGCGGCGCCTTCGGGCGTCGCTTAACCGGGTTACCGTTTCCTCTACCCTTGTCGGGGCGGGTTGTGTTCCCGCCCCGACATCGGTAGCTGACACTCCAGTTTTTCGGGAGGTGCCGGGCAGACCCGTCGGGCTCCCTTCCGGCGGGAACGTCGCCGGGACTCGGGGCTGGACCTTGCCGCCAGCCGATGTATTCGACACCGTCAACATTTCCTGATCGGGCAGACTTGCGATGACCACGGAAACTCTCACACCGACCCGCGAACGCTCGTTTTTCGAGAATCGCGTGCGCGCGGCGTTCACCCAGGAAAACATCATCACGATGGTCGTCTCGGTCATCGTGGCGGCCGCGGTGATCGTGCCGCTGGCGGTGCTGTTCGTATCCTCCTTCCGGGTGCTCGATCCGGGCGGCTGGGACACGACCTGGGGCCTCGACAATTATTTCCTGATGGTCACGGACCGGATCATCCCGAAGGCGTTCGTCAACACGCTGATAATTTCTTCGGGCTCGACCATCCTGGCGACGCTGCTGGGCGTTTCGCTCGCCTGGATCAATGCGCGCACTAACTGCCCGTGGCGCGATTATCTCGAGCCCTACAACCTGATCCCGTTCTTCCTGTCGCCCTTCGTCGGCGCGATCGCCTGGCACAATCTGGCCGAGCCGCAGACGGGGCTTCTCAACAACTGGGTGCGCGACATTTTCGGGATCGAGGGCGCGCTGCTCAACGTCGACAATATCTGGGGCGTGATCTGGGTGACCGGCATCTTCTTCGCCCCGCTCGTCTACCTGTTCGTCGTCGGCTCGCTGCGCCGCATGGATCCCTCGCTCGAGGACAGCGCGCGCACGACCGGTGCCGGACTCGTTCGCACCACGATGACGGTCACCTTGCCGCTGGTCATGCCGGGCATCCTGTCGGGCGCCATCATCGTGTTCGTGACCAGCGCCGGCGAGTTCGGCGTGCCGTTCAAGCTGTCCGCGCCGTACGGCTGGGAGACGCTGACCACGCAGATCTTCTCCAAGGCCGTCGGCGACGACGCCAACCACTATCTCGGCTCGGCCATGAGCATGGTGCTGGGCATCATCACGGTCCTGCTCATCTGGATCCAGCAGCGCTACATCGCGCCGCGCTCGTTCACCACCGTGACCGGCAAGGGCTTCCGGCCGAACGTGCTCGACCTCGGCCCCTGGAAGTGGCTCGCGTTTGCCTACAACCTGCTGTTCATCGCGGTCGCCGTCGTCCTGCCGATCGTGTGCCTGATCATCGTCAGCCTGCATCCGGTGTGGACGGGCGCCCTGCAGCCGGGCGAGCTCACCTTCCTCAACTACGAGAAGACCCTGTTCTTCTGGCGCGAAGACGCCATCCAGGCGGCGACCAACGGCATCATCAACTCGCTGATCCTCGCCTTCGGCGGCGCCTCGATCGCGATGGTGCTGGCGCTGGTCATTTCCTACATGATCCACCGCACCAAGGGCTTCGGTGTCCGGTTGCTCGACTTCCTGTCGGTCGTGCCGATCGGCTTCCCGGGCATCGTGCTGGCGATGGGCGTGCTGGTGACCTACATCCAGACCCCGATCTACGCGACCCTGTGGATCCTGATGCTGGGCTACATCACCCGCTTCTTCCCCTACGGGCAGCGCAACATCTCGTCGATCATGCTGGCGATCTCCGAAGAGCTCGACCAGTCGTCGCGGATGGCGGGGGCATCCTGGTTCACGACCTTGCGCCGGATCACCATCCCGCTGCTCAAGCCGGGCATCTTCGCGGGCTGGATCCTGCTGTTCATCATTTTCCTTCGCGAACTCTCTATCTCGATCATCCTGTTCACGACAGGCACCGAGACCCTCTCGGTCGGCGTGTACTACCTGACGAACTTCGAGAACGAGCCGCTGACCTCCGCGCTGTCCATGGCGCAGACGGTCCTGCTGCTTATCGCGATCTACGCGTTCCGGCGGGTGGCCGGCCGCGAAGCACTCACGGCGTAAGGGGGAGAGACGTATGTGTGCCGCCGAGACGTCCGGGGCCTATCTCGAGGTCCAGAATCTCGTCAAATGGTTCGGCAATGACCGGGCCGTTGACAATATTTCGTTCGGTATTCCAAAGGGTTCGTTCCTGACCCTGTTGGGGCCGTCGGGCTGTGGGAAGACCACGACGCTGATGAGCATTGCCGGTCTCCACTCCATCGACGGGGGGCGCATCCGGGTTGGGGATGCGATCTTTACCTCGCCGAAGGAAGGCCTGTTCATGCCGCCGGAAAAGCGCGACATCGGCATGGTCTTCCAGAGCTACGCAATTTGGCCGCATATGACAGTGGCCCAGAACGTTGCCTATCCGCTCGAGATCCGGAACATCGAACGTTCCGAGATCGACGACCGTGTTGCCGCCGTGCTCAAGCTTGTCGGCCTGACCGACTGGGCCAACAGCCTGGCGACCAACCTGTCGGGCGGCCAGCAGCAGCGTGCCTCGCTGGCCCGCGCGATCGTCTCGAGCCCGCGGCTGCTGCTGTTCGATGAGCCGTTGTCGAACCTCGACCTCAAGCTGCGCGAGCACATGCGTGTCGAGCTCAAGCGGATTCAGAACGAGGTCGGCATCACCTCGATCTACGTCACCCACGACCAGTCCGAAGCGCTTGTCATGAGCGACGAGATCATCGTCATGTCGAAGGGCAAGATCGAACAGCGCGGCGGGCCGGTCGAGATCTACTCCAAGCCCGTGAACGAATACGTCTCCAACTTCATCGGCGTCGCGAACCTGCTCAAGGCCAAGGTCCTCGAAACCAGCGAAGGGGGCCGCGGCACGGTGGAGGTGACCCAGGACGGTGAGAAGTTCCAGGTGCCGTGCCTGATCGGTCCGGGGATCAAGTCCGGCAGCGATGCCGTGCTCTCGGTCCGGCCCGAGAACGTCCACGCCGTCGACGACGAGAGCCAGGGAACGGTGACGGGTGAATGCACCCACGCGATCTTCCTGGGCAGCTATGTCGATTGCCGCGTGAAGTGGGGCGGGTTCGAGTGGAAGGTGATTTCCCATCCCCGCAACCACCCGCGCCAAGGCGACAGGGTCCACCTGCGCTTCGATCCCGAACACACCCTGGCGGTACAGCCATGACGATGACAGACAACACCAACATCAAGGTCTCGATCGAGCACCTTTACAAGCATTTCGGGCCCGAGACCGCGGTCCGTGACTTCAACCTCGACATCACTCAGGGCGAGTTCGTGACCCTGCTCGGCCCGTCGGGCTGCGGCAAGACGACGACCCTGCGCTGCGTCGCCGGCCTCGAGCGCCCGGAAGAGGGCGAAATCCGCATCGGCAGCGAGACGGTCGTCGCGCCGGCGAAGGACATCTACCTGTTCCCCGAGCATCGCAATATCGGGATGGTGTTCCAGAGCTATGCGGTCTGGCCGCACATGACCGTGTTCGACAACGTCGCCTACGGGCTGCGCGTGCGCCGCGCCTCGAGCGCGGAAATCAAGACCAGGACCATGCGCGCGCTCGAACTGGTCGGCCTGGACCATCTGGCGGAGCGTTTCGCGACGAAGCTGTCGGGTGGCCAGCGCCAGCGTGTCGCGCTGGCACGCGCCATCGTCTACGAGCCCGAGGTCATCCTGTTCGACGAGCCGCTCTCGAACCTCGACGCCAAGCTGCGCGAGCAGATGCGCGACGAGATCGTGCGGCTCCAGAAGGAGGTCGGCATCACCTCGATCTTCGTCACCCATGACCAATCCGAAGCGCTGGTCATGAGCGACCGCGTGGTGGTCATGGACAAGGCGGTGATCCAGCAGATCGGCGATCCCGAGGACATCTATGCGAACCCCGTGAACTCGTTCGTCGCGAACTTCATCGGCGTGACGAGCCTGCTCGAGGGCACGCTGGTCGGCCGCGAAAAAGACGTCTGCACCGTGGATGTCCCGTCGGCCAATGGCGGGGCGCCGCTGCGCCTGCAGGCCGTCGGCGGCGAGGGCGCGCAGGTCGGTTCCTCGGTCTTCGTGAGCCTGCGCCCCGAAGACGTGGTCCTGCACCTGCAGAAGCCCGCGGGCACGTCCGACGGCAACGTCCTCGAGGGCCAGGTGATCGACACGATCTATCTGGGCAGCTTCCTCGAGGGGCGCGTGAATGTCAGCGGCCACGAGATCGGCATCCAGATCGATCACTACGAGAATCTGGCGCCCAACCAGACGGTGTGGCTCTCGTTCCAGCCCGAACACGGCCTCTGCCTGGCCGACTGAGCGGACAACATGGCGCTTCGCATACTCGTCCTCGGCGCGGGCGGGGTCGGCGGCTATTTCGGTGCGCGGCTGACCGAAGGCGGCGTCGACACGACGTTCCTCGTGCGTCCGGCCCGGCGCGACCGGCTCCTGGCCGGCGGCATCGACATCCGTTCCGATTTCTTCGACGACGCCCATGTGCCGTCGGTGAAGGCGGTCACCGCCGACGCGCTCGACGGCCCGTATGACGTGATCCTGGTCACCTGCAAGGCCTACCAGCTGGATGTGGCGATGGATGCCATCGCGCCGGCGGTCGGGCCGGACACGGCGATTCTGCCCGTCCTCAACGGCATGAAGCAGATCGACATGCTGGGCGCGCGGTTCGGTGCCGAAAAGGTGCTTGGCGGCACGACCTATATCGGTGCGCGGCTCGATGCCGAGACCGGCGACATCGTCCATTTCGGCGATTTCCACCGCATTGCGTTCGGCGAGATGGCGGGCGGCCGCTCGGCGCGTGTCGATGCGCTCGCCGCGCTCAACGACCAGGTGAAGTTCGACCTCGACCCGGTCGAGGACATCTCGCAGGTCATGTGGGACAAGTTCGCGATGCTGTGCGCCATGGCGGGCGCCAACACGCTGACCCGCGGCACGGTGGGCGAGATTCTCGACACGCCGACGGGCGAGGCGTTCCTGATGGCGAACCTCGCCGAATGCCGCGACGTCGCGGCGGCGCTGGGGCATCCGGTCAGCCAGAAGACCCTCGACATGTACCAGCGGATGTTCACCACGCAAGGTTCGAAGTTCGCCGCCTCGATGCTGCGCGACGTGCTGGCCGGCCGCCCGACGGAGGGCGATCACATCATCGGCGACATGGTGGACCGGGCCGCCGCGATCGGCCATGCCACGCCGATACTTCTGGCCGCGCGGGCGGGGCTCGCAGTGTACGAGGCGAAGGTTCGCGACGCGTCCGCCTGATAGGCGGCCTCGCGACGGGAAAGGAACCCAGAATGGATACGAAGAACGTCTCGGTCGCGGAGATGGAAGGTTTTGTCGCGCGCTTCGACAGCCTGACCGGCTCGGAGGAAGCGTTCGTCGACAGCCGGCTTCCCGGCCACAAGCGTTTCAAGATCAACCTCGTCGGCATGGGCGTCGTCGAGGCGACGACCCGGCCCGAGCTGCGGCCGAACATCCCGCTGCCGGCGCACGGCTTCAACCTCGGCATGATCCAGGCCGAGCACGGCAACGGCGCGGCGTTGCACGCCCACGAGACCGAGGAGGTGTTCATGCCCCTGGTCGGGCCGTGGGAGGTCTATTGGATGACCGAGGACGGCGAAAAGTCGCTGATACTCGACCCGTTCGATTCGATCAGTATCCCGATCGGGGTCTATCGCGGGTTTCGCTACAAGGGCGAGGGGACGGGGACCCTGCTGACCATCATCGGCGGGCCCGAGGCGGGCCGCGTCGAGTGGCACGAGACCGTCACCCAGGCCGCCGAGGGGACGGGCCTGAAGCGCGATGCGCGCGGCGAACTCGCCGCATCTGCCTGATCGGCCACCCGGGGAGCCAACGAAGATGACGGACACACCGCGCCGCGCGCTGGTCACCGGTGCCTCGACGGGCCTGGGCAAGGCGATCGCCCTGGGTTTCGCGCGTAATGGCTACGACGTCGCGCTCGCCGACCGGGAGGCCGGCCTGCTCGACGACGTGATGGCCGACCCCGCGCTGGCCAACGTTAGGGCGGTCCCGGTCGAGATCGAACTTCTCTCCGAAGCCAGCATCAGGTCGGGGTTTGCCGCGGCGGTCGACGGGCTGGACGGGCTCGATGTGCTGGTCAACAATGCCGGCCGGCCCCTGCTGCGGGCGGCCGAGGACGTGACCTGGGACGAGTGGGACGCCGTAATGGACGTCAACCTGAAGGGGGCGTTCTTCCTGTCGGGCTGCCTGGCGAAGCACTGCATGGAGGCCGGACGCGGCGGGGCCATCGTCAACATCGCCTCGACCCACGGCATGACCGGCCTCGCCGGGCGCTCGGTCTACGGTATCTCCAAGGGCGGGCTGATCCAGATGACGCGCATGCACGCGATCGAATGGGCCTCGGCGGGCATCCGGGTGAACGCGATCGCACCGACCACGGTGCTCACCGAATCGCGTCAGGAGATCCTGAAGGACCCCGAGGTCCGCGCGCGCATGCTTTCGCGCATTCCGCTGGAACGCTTCCCTGATCCCGAGGAGATCGCCTCGGCGGTGCGCTTCCTGGCGGCGGCCGAACAGGCCTCCATCACCGGCCACGTGCTGACGGTCGACGGCGGGCTCACCGCCGTCTGACGCCTACTCGCCGAGGACGGCGACGGCGCGGATGGGCGAGCCCGTCCCGCCGCGAATCTTCAGCGGGAACCCGATAAAGCGGAAGCGGCCCTTGCCGACCACCTTGTCGAGGTTGGTGAGCCCTTCCATGTGGGTGAACCCCATGTCGCGGCACACCAGGTGGACCTCGAAATTGTCCTTGCCGGGACGGCCGGGGCTGACCGCCTCGACCCCGAACATCACGATGCCCTTGGCGCCCAGCCATTCGGCCGATTCCTTGGTCAGGCCCGGAAAATCGGTCAGGAAGGCGGGCGTGCCGAAGGTCCGGTCGTGGTGGGCCATATAGAGCAGCACGGTGTCGCGCGGCTTGATTTCGACCCCGGCGGCCTTCTCGGCGGCCTCCAGCTGCTCGATCGAAATCCGGCTCTTGAGTTCGACATCGGACAGGTCGAGGCAGACGGCCTCCGTGTAGAAATCCTCCAGCGGCATCTGGTCGACCGACAGCGCGTTCGGGTCGGCGTCGAAGTGGATGGGCGCGTCGACATGGCTGCCCGTGTGCTCGCCGAAGGACATGTATTTCGACGCGATTGAGAACTTCACGCCGTCGGCTTCGCGGAAGGTGTCGTGGGTGTTCCAGTCGGTGAGCACCGCCGGCGGGTGGTTGGGCAGGGTGGGGCACTTGTGGAAGATTTCCCCGCTCAGGTCGATCAGTTGCATCGTGCGTTTCCGGTTAGGGCCTAGTTCTCGTTTTCGTACGTCTCGACGCCGCCGAGCGCCGACAGATCCTCGTCGCGCCCGCGGAACTCGATGACGTTGCGGTCGGGGTCGCGCACGAACACCGAGACGTGGCCGTCACGCCCGAAGCGGACGGGGCCTTGCGTGATCTCGATGCCGTTGTCGCGCAGCACCCCGACGGTGCCGGCAATCGTGTCGACGCGCAGCGCCAGGTGGGTGAAACCGGGATACTTGGTGTCCACGTCCATCAGGATGTTGTCGCCATTGTTGTCGTCGCTCGCGTTGAACACCAGGTTCAGCTCGACGCCTGCGGGGTTCTTCACCACGGCCACGGGATCGTTGTCGGCCCTGTGCTCGACCTCGAAGCCGAACAGCCGGTAGAAATCCATGGCCCGCTCGAGGTCCGCCACGCGGATGCCGACATGGTCGACGGTCTCGACGTTCATCGCTGATCCCTTCCATCCGAAGATTCGCGATGGGGAGTGTAGACGGCGCGCCGGCATCCGCCAATCGGACGAATGGAATCGTCGGTGCGCGCCCTGCATACTGGCGCCGAACAGGGGAGGAAATGCCATGCCGCTCGATGGAGGACCGCCGTTCCGGGCCGATCAGGTCGGAAGTCTCCTGCGGCCCGAACGCCTGATGGCGGCGCGGGCGAAGTCGGCGGATGGCGGCATGGGGACCGCGGAGTTGCGGGTGATCGAGGACGATTGCATCGCCGAGGCCGTGAAGCTGCAGGAAGAGGCAGGTCTTCAGGGCATCACCGACGGCGAGTACCGGCGTCTCTGGTGGCACCTCGACTTCCTCGAGCAGATCGACGGGGTGCGCGTCACGGAGGGCAGTTTCGTCGCCCGCTTCCGCAAGGACGACGGCACCGAGGTCGGCCTGACGCCGCCGACCATGACCGTCGAGGGCAAGCTCGCCCACAGCCGCGACATCCAGGCCGCCGACTTCGAATACCTCAAGTCGGTCACGCGCCGAACCCCGAAGGTGTGCATCCCTTCGCCCTCGATGCTGCACTTCCGCGGGGGGCGCAAGGCGATCGACGAGGCGGTCTACCCCGACCTCGACCGGTTCTACAGCGACCTCGCGGGCGTCTATAACGCCGAAATGCGTTCTCTGGCCGATCGCGGGCTGCGCTACCTGCAGCTCGACGACACCAACTTCGCCTATCTGTGCGACGACAAGATTCGCGAGGCCACCCGCGCGATGGGAGAGGACCCGGATGTCCTGCCGCGCACCTACTGTCGGCTGATCAACGATTCCATCGCCGGCCGGCCGGACGACATGGCCGTGACCGTCCACATGTGCCGAGGCAATTTTCGCAGCGCCTGGGTTGCTCAGGGCGGCTACGAGCCGGTCGCGGATATCCTGTTTAACGAGCTCGATGTCGACGGGTTCTTCGTGGAATACGACGACGAGCGATCGGGCGACTTTGCGCCGCTGCGCTTCCTGCCGCCCGGCAAGACGGTGGTGCTGGGGATCATGACCACCAAGCGGCCGGATCTGGAAAGCAAGGACGCGCTGAAGCGGCGCATCGACGCGGCGGCGAAGTTCGCACCGCTCGAACAGCTGGCGATCAGCCCGCAATGCGGCTTTTCCTCGACGGCGCACGGCAACGAGCTGACCATAGACGACGAGAAGGCCAAGCTGGCGCGGCTGGTCGAGGTGGCCCAAGAGGTCTGGCACTGAGGTCTGGAAAAAATGCCAGGCCGACGCGCTGATTGGGGGTGCGTGTCGGCCCGGCGCGTTGCGGCGGTCCTGTCGGTGGTAGGACCGAGAGTCCGGATCAGTTGGGGAGGATCACCGTGTCGATGACGTGGATCACGCCGTTCTCGGTCTCGATGTCGGCGGCAACCACGCGCGCGCCTTCGACCTTCACACCGTCGGTCGCGTCGATGTCGACCGTCGTGCCCTGCACCGTCATCGGGCTGAGCTGCTTGCCAGCCAGATCACCCGACATCACCTTCCCGGGAACCACATGGTAGGTCAGGACCGCAACGAGCTTGTCCTTGTTCTCGGGCTTCAGCAGGTCTTCAACGGTCCCGGCGGGGAGCTTGGCGAAGGCCTCGTTCGTGGGTGCGAAGACGGTGAAGGGGCCGTCGCCCTTCAGCGTGTCGACAAGTCCGGCAGCCTGGACGGCGCTGACCAGGGTCGAGAATTGTTCGTTGGCGACGGCCGTGTCGACGATGTCCTTGGCCAAAGCGCTGGTCGTGGACATCGCGAGCGCGCCGGCGACGACGGCGGCTGATGCGAAACGGGAAAGGATCTTCATTATACTCTCCATATTCGGGGGGATGAACACAGATCCTTACGCGGTGGCACGCGACGCGGATCATCTGGCGGGCAGGAATTTTTCCCTTGCGGTCGTGAACCGCTGCAGCGCAGTGGGCGTACGACACTTCGGAACCGCGAATTACGAGGTAGGTGGGGAAGAGAATGATCGCAAGTGTCATAGCCGCGACGGGAATCGCCCTCGGTGTTTTCCTGGTCATAGATTTCATCTGGCTGAGCAATGCCGGCCGACTGATCTATCGCCCGCTGATCGGCGATCTGCTCCTCGACCGGCCATCGATCCCGCCGGCGATTGCGTTCTACCTTCTCTATGCGATCGGGCTCGGATTCCTGGTCATTCGCCCCGCGGTCGAAGCCGGCTCGTTGGTGACGGCCCTTTGGATGGGCTGTCTATTCGGCCTGGTCGCTTACGGCACATACGATCTGACAAATGCGGCCACGCTCAAGGGGTGGTCGACCACGGTCACGATCATCGACATGGCCTGGGGCGCTTTGTTGACCGGCGCCTCGGCAACGATCGGCGTTTGGGCAGCACGAGTCCTGACATGAGCGCACGCGTGCAGTCGGCGGCCAGGGTCGCCTGGGTCACCGGTGCCGGAAAGGGCATCGGGCGGGCGGTCTGCCTGCGGCTCGCGCGCGACGGCTGGATCGTTGCGGCCAGCGCACGCACCCGGACCGACCTGGAGGATCTGGCCTCGGCGGCGTCGGGGCTCGCGGGACGGATCGAACCGTTTGTACTGGACGTCACGGATGCAAAGGCCACTGTGCGCACACTTGCCGCGATCGAGAATGGTGTCGGGTTGCCGGATTGGGTTCTCCTCAATGCGGGAACCCACCGCCCCGTGGATGGCGCCGCGTTCGACGCCGCCGTCCTGCGCGAGCTTGTCGAGACGAACCTTATGGGGACCGCCAACTGCCTTGCACCGGCCATAGCCCGCTTCGTTGCGCGTGGGTCCGGGCGTATCGGTGTGGTGGCCTCGATCGCCGGATATCGGGGGCTGCCGACGGCGAGCGCCTACGGCGCGACGAAGGCCGCGCTGATCAACATGTGCGAGTCCCTTCGCCCGGAACTCGCGACAAGGGGCGTGTGCCTGTCGGTGATAAATCCCGGCTTCGTGCGAACGCCATTGACGGACCGCAACACGTTCCCGATGCCGTTTCTCATGGCGCCCGAGGCGGCCGCCGACCGGATCGTCCGTGGCATGACGGGAACCCGGTTCGAGATCGCGTTCCCCAGTCGTTTCATGCTGATCATGAAGCTGGTGGGGGCGTTGCCCGACGCGCTCTACTTCGCCATCACGCGTCGGATGGTGCGCGAAGACCGGTGAAGCGGCTCAAGGCCGTGCCACGCTTATGTGCTCGACAGAAATGTTGCCGGCGCGGAATCCGGCCTCGCAATAGCTCAGATAGTAGCGCCAGAGGCGCCGGAACCGCGCGTCGAAGCCGAGCTTCGCAACTTCGCACCATGATTCCTCGAACGCATCGCGCCAACGGCGCAGCGTCTCGGCGTAGTCGTCTCCGAAGTCATGGCGCGAAAGGCATGCCATACCCGCCTGTCGCACTCCCGCCTCGAACACCGATCCCGATGGCAGCATGCCGCCGGGAAACACCCGGAGTTGAATGAAATCGGGGTTTCGCCGGTAGTGGTCGAACCGCTTGTCGTCGATCGTGATGACCTGCATTGCCGCACGTCCGCCGGGCCGCAGACGGCTGCGGAGCGCGTTGAAGAACAACGGCCAGTAGCGTTCTCCCACCGCCTCGAACATCTCTACAGAGGCGATCTTGTCGAAGGTCTCGGTGGTGTCGCGGTAGTCCTCGAGACGAATTTCGACCCGGTCGGCCACGCCTGCCTCCGCGACGCGTTGGCGCGCCCAGCGAGCCTGGGCAGGCGAGACCGTCAACGCTGTGACGCGAGCGCCGTAGCGGCGCGCAGCATGGATTGCGAAGCCCCCCCAACCGCATCCAATCTCGAGCAACCTGTCGTCCGGTTGCAGGTGGAGCGCATCGGCGAGGCGGTCGAACTTGCGCCGTTGCGCTGTTTCGAGAGTCTCTTCCTGAGACGTGAACATCGCGGCGGAATAGGTCATGGTCGGGTCGAGCCACGTCTCGTAGAACGCGTTTCCGAGGTCATAGTGCGCCATGATGTTGCGACGACTGCCGCGCCGCGTGTTTGGGCGTCGCGCGTGGATTATCCGGGTAAGCGCGCGAAGGGCGGTGGCCGGTCGCGCAAGACCTGCGATTCCGTCTAGGTTGCGCGCGAAGAATTCGAGTGTCGCCGCCAGGTCGTCGCTCTCCCAGTCGCCGTCGACATAGGCATCGGCAAGACCCAATGCACCGCCGAATGCGACACGGCGCAGGGCCCGGTGCTGGTGAATACGGATGTTTCCCGCGGGACCGGCGGTGGTGCCCGAGATCGTGAGTTGGGCTCCGCCGGGAAAGCCAACCTGCAAGGTACCGGTTTCGAGGGTCGGCTCCATCCCCTTGAGGAGACGCCGTGCGAGCGCCTGCGCAAAGGGGCGTCCGGGCAACGGCGTGACATCAGTGGATGCGGTCGGGCTGATATCAGACATTGGTGAGCCCGCTTTGTCTGGGAACAACGGATACGGCGGTCTTGGGCGCCGTTGTGTGACGGAACATGGGAACCCGCTTGAACCACAATTGTAGCGCGTCCCAATGGATTCCTGCGACCACCTTCAGCGTCAACAACGGGTAGCGGACGAGCGTCGACACGAGAAACCGATCGTTGAGACGCGTGTAACGGCCGTGGAAGGTCGCGGCGAGCAAAGGACCATCGGCATCCTCTTCCCGGATCGCTATCGACACGACCTTCCCGGGGGGGCGGATCGCCATCTCATAGCGGCACGCCATCGGAATGAAGGGCGAGACGTAGAAAGCCTTGTCGAACCCGTGTCGCAGGACGCGGCCTTTGTCGCCGTCGATGCGGACCACATAGGTGTGCGACTCGCCGAACGTGTTCGCGACCTCGTACAGAACGGCGACGACTCGATCTTCGGCATCCCGGCAGAAATAGACGCTCAACGGATTGAACACGTATCCGAGGATGCGCGGCATACAGAGGATCGAGATCCGCATCGCTGAGACCGTGATGCCGGCGGCGGCGAGCTGTGCGTCGACCCAAGGCCGCAGGGGCGAGCCGTCGCGCGCGCCATGGTCGCGATCGTGGAAGGTGAAAGGTGCCCGACGGTTGTGGGCGAACAGGCGCGACCTGCGTGCAACCTCGGGCAACTCGTCGATGTCGAGCAGCAGGTAGAAGACGCGGTAGCGCAGGCGGTGCGCCTTCGGGCGTTGCCGCGCATGCACGACGAGGCCGGTGTAGGCGGCGGAACGCAAACTCATTCGGCAGCCGCTCTGAGCGCGGACGCCGGTGCGAGCGCGGTTTTCGGGGGTGCCAGGTGCAGCCGACCCGAAGGCTCGGCGACCCGCCAGGGCCGGGTGACCCCGCCGAGTGTCTCTGCGACGGCGAGACCGGCCTGCAGCGCGTCTTCGTGAAACCCGTATCCGAAGTAGCTGCCGCAGAACCAGGTGTTTCGCACCCCCTGGAGCGACCAGAGTTCCTTCTGCGCCGCGAGCGCCGCCGTGTCATAGAGCGGGTGGTCGTACTCGAAACGGGCCAGGACCCGATCGGTGGGTACGCGGGAATGGGGGTTCAGGGTTACGAAGATGTCGCGCTCTGAGTCCAGGTTTTGCAACCGATTCATCCAGTAGCTGAGCTGAGGAAGGGTGCCCGGATTGTCGCTCGTCAGGTAGTTCCAGCTCGCCCAAGCGCCGCGTCGGCGGGGCATCAGCGCCGGGTCGGTGTGCATGATCGCCGGGTTTCGGGTATAGCGCATGGCGCCGAGAAGCGTGCGCTCGCGCGCGGACGGGTCGTGCAGCATCGCCAGCGCCTGGTCCGCATGGGTGGCGATCACCACATGGTCGTAGAGGTGGGTCACGCCCGCGGCATCTTCGAGCGTTACCCTGGTTCCTGAGCGCGAGATCCTGCGCACGGGGTTCGCGAGCCGGATTCGATCGGCGAAACTCGCCGTCAGCTTGCCGATATAGTTCCGGCTGCCGCCGCTGACGGTGCGCCACGCGGGACGACCTCGGAGCTCCAGAAGTCCGTGGCTCTCGAAGAACCGAACGAACGCCTCGGCCGGGAAAGCGCGCATCTCCTGTGCGTGGGCCGACCAGATCGCGGCACCCATGGGAAGCAGGTGGTCACGAACGAACGCGGTGCCATAACCCTGCTGCGACAGATAGGTGCCGAGGCTCAAGCCCGCGAGCCGGCCATCCCGCAGGTCCCCGGGGGCGGTGCGGTAGAACCGGCGTAAATCGTGCAACATCGACCAGAACGCCGGGCGCAGCGCATTGGTCGGCTGGGCGAGCAGGCCGTGCGGGACATCGCTTGAATATTCGAAGCGACCACCGCGCAACGAGACCGAAAAAGACATGTCGCTGCGCTCGGTGGCGACGTCGAGGTGGTCGAACAGCGCGACCAGGTTTGGGTAGTTCGTCTCGTTGTAGACGATGAAGCCCGCGTCGACGCCGCGTCTGCGGTCGGCAGGCCCGATGTCGACGGTGTTTGCGTGGCCGCCCTTCCGTCCTTCGCGCTCGAACATTTCGACGCGGTGGCGCAGTGACAGCAGCCACGCCGCAGATAGGCCGGCGATTCCCGTGCCGACGACAGCAATATTAAGGGGTTTCACAGACATTCCGGCCTTTCTTCTTCCGCAAATCCCGAATTATACGCGGTCTGGGTGCGGTCGGATCAACGTGCTGTGGTTTGTCCGGACGTCGGTGATCCGACCGGGTGTTGCATCCGTATTTAGAGTGGAAACAGGCGAATGGTGTTGGTGATGCGGGCGGTTGCTCTGTACTCTGATGACGCGTCTCGTGCGGTGCATGTCGCCCTGCGTGAACCCAGCAAAGTGAATGGTGTCGTGGACGACAGCAATCCGAGCGGATCGGCGGGGCCGGGCGAAGACTGGGAAGCAACGCTCTGTGCAGTCGCTCAACAGGACCGCGAGGCGTTTGCCAGCCTGTTCCAGCATTTCGGTCCACGCGTGAAATCCTACATGCTTCGGCTTGGATCGGACCACGCCACGGCGGAAGAGTTGGTCCAGGAGGCCTTCGTAAAGGTATGGCGCAAGGCGGGCCAGTACGATCCCGGTCGCGCGGCGGCCTCGACGTGGATTTTCACGATCGCGCGAAACCTGCGGATCGATGCGTTCCGGCGCGAAAACCGCCCGGAACTTGATCCCGACGACCCGGCACTTGTTGCTGAACCACCGGCCGCAGCCGATGCAGCCGTGCAGCAGAAGCAGGAATCCAGGCGAATTCGCCAGGCGATGTCCGAACTTCCGGAAGACCAGCGAGAGGTCATCCGCCTGTCCTTCTTCGAAGATCGAACCCACACCGAGATTTCCGGACTGCTCGGCGTCCCGTTGGGAACGGTCAAATCCCGAATTCGCCTGGCTTTTTCGCGGATCAAGACCGCCTTGGAAGACGAACACGCAGAGAACGCACAATGAGCATCGCACACCATCCTTCCGATGAGTTTCTGGTCGCCTATGCAGCCGGCGATCTGGCAGAAACCTGGTCCCTCATCGTAGCGACCCACCTGGCCATGTGCCCGGCATGCCGTGCCGAGGTCGCCCGGGCAGAGATCATGGGCGGATGGGTGATCGAGGACGCCGAACCGGCCGCTTCGAACGGAGACGCGCTGGCGGCGATGCTCGCGCGGGTAGAGACGGTCGCACCGGAGCCGGCACGGGTCGCGCGGACCGACATGGGCGAGGCGCCGGTGCTGCCGCAGCCGCTGCGTGGCTATGCCGGTGGTGACGTCGCGGAGCTGTGCTGGCGCCGGTTGGGCCGCAATGCCGAGCATATCCCGCTGCTCTCGACCCGCGATGGCTCCAAGGCGCGCCTGTTGCGCATCCCGGCCGGGCGGCCGGTGCCGGAACACGGGCACAACGGCGTCGAACTCACCCTCGTCCTGGCCGGAAGCTTCTGCGATGGCGAGGAACGGTTCGCGCGCGGCGATGTTGAGGTGGTGGACAGTGACCTGACGCACCGGCCGGTGGCCGAACCGGGCACGGATTGCGTGTGCCTGGCCGTGACGGAGGCGCCCTTGCGGTTCAAGAGCCCGCTCGTGCGTCTCGTTCAGCCGCTGATCGGTATCTAGGGCGCGACCGAGGGAACAAGCAGCGCCAGCATGACCGGGATCGTCACGATCGCCGCTAGCGTGTGGGTGGTCAGGATCGCGGCCATCAGCTCGTGACCGCCGCCCATCTGGCGGGCGAGCACGTAGGACGAGGTGGAGGTCGGCTGGCCGTGGAACAGCACGAGCATGGCCAGAACCGATGCGTCGAGCCCCAGCAGCATGCCCAGCCCGAAGGCGATCAGCGGGGTCGCGACCAGGCGAAAGGCGCTGGCGACGAGAATGCCGGGCAGGTGCGCGCCGAGCGCGGCGAGCCGCAGTCCGGAGCCCGCCGTCAACAGGGCCAGCGGCACGCCCGCCCCGGCCAGCATCGCCAGGGTAGAACCGGCGACCTGGGGTATTTCCAGGCTGGAGAGGTTCAGCGCGATCCCCAGCGCCGTGGCGACGATGAACGGGTTGGTCAGCAGCCGGCGCACGAGCGCACCCAGGTTCGCTTCGCCCCCGTTCCCCCAGCGCGCCAGCACCAGCACGCTGAGAATGTTTACCGTGACGGTGAAGAACGCGACGGCGACGATCACCAGGGCGGCCCCGTCTGCGGGCAGCAGTACCGGTGCGGCACCCAGAATGATGAAGAAGTTGGCGCGCACGGCGCCCTGGAAGACCGAGGTGAAGCCGGCGTCTCCCTCGACGAGGGTGCGCGACAGGAGCGGGCGCAGGACGACCAGGACGGCCGCAACGATGACGATCGCACCGACCAGCGCGACCGCCATGCGCGCGAAGGGCAGGGTGCCCAACTCGGCGTTGTACAGGTCGTGGACGACCAGCGCGGGGATCGCGACGTAGTAGGCGAGCCGCTCGATCGGCCGCCACATCGCGTCCTCGGGCAGCCACAGCGCCTTGACGGTCCAGCCGATGGCGATCAGCAGGAAGATCGGCACCAGCGCCAGGAATGTCTCGACCATCGGGCCTGCCTTCGCTCGCCCCGTCTGCCGCCGCTCAGTGGCTCAGGATCTGGCTCAGGAACAGCTTGGTCCGGTCGGATTGCGGGTCGTTGAAGAACGCGTCGGGCGTGTTCTGTTCCACGATCTGGCCCGCATCCATGAAGATCACGCGGTTGGCGACCTGGGATGCGAAACCCATCTCGTGGGTCACGACCAGCATCGTCATGCCGGTTTCGGCCAGGTCGACCATCACGTCGAGCACTTCCTTGATCATCTCGGGGTCGAGCGCCGATGTGGGCTCGTCGAACAGCATGATCTTGGGGCGCATGCACAGGGAGCGCGCGATCGCGACGCGCTGCTGCTGACCGCCCGAGAGCTGCCCGGGATATTTGGAGGCCTGCTCGGGAATCTTCACCCGGGCGAGATACTCCATGGCGATCTCCTCGGCCTCGGCCTTGGGCGTCTTGCGCACCCACAGGGGGGCCAGGGTGCAGTTCTCGAGCACCGTCAGATGCGGGAACAGGTTGAACGACTGGAACACCATCCCGACCTCGCGGCGTACCGCATCGATGTGCTTCAGGTCGTGGGTCAGCTCGACACCGTCGACGACGATGCGGCCTTCCTGGTGCTCCTCCAGCCGGTTGATGCAGCGGATCAGGGTCGATTTGCCTGATCCCGACGGGCCGCAGATGACGATCCGCTCGCTCTGGGCAACGCTCAGGTCGATGTCGCGCAGCACGTGGAACGCTCCGAACCATTTGTTCAGGCCGGTGATCTGGATGACCGGGCTGTCGCCCGCAACGTTTTCGGCATGGGAAACGGACATCGGAGCCTCGCTCAGCGTTTGGTCGTGTCGAGGCGCTTCTCGAGGTTGATCGAGTAGCGCGACATCGAGAAACACACGACGAAGAAGAAGATGGCGGCGAACAGGAAGCCCTCGGCGTCGACCTTGCCGATCCAGTCCTGGTTCTGCTGCAGGGATCGGGCAATGCCGAGGATGTCGAACAGGCCGATCAGGAAGACGAGCGTGGTGTCCTTGAACAGCCCGATGAAGGTGTTGACGATCCCGGGGATCGAAATCTTGAGCACCTGCGGCAGAATGATCAGCCGCATCGACTGCCAGTAACCCAGTCCCATCGCCTGCGCGGCCTCGAACTGGCCCTTGGGGATCGCCTGCAGGCCGCCGCGGATGACCTCCGCCATGTAGGCCGACGAGAAGGCCGTCACCACGACGATGACGCGGATCAGGAGGTCGATGCTCCAGCTTTCGGGCATGAAGATCGGCAGGAGGATGGCCGCGGTGAACAGCAGCGTGATCAGGGGCACGCCACGCACCAGCTCGATGAAGATGACCGACAGCATGCGCAGCGCCGGCAGACGCGACCGCCGGCCGAGCGCGAGCATGATGCCGATGGGCAGCGACAGCACGATGCCCGACAGGCCGATCGTCAGGTTGAGCATGAAGCCGCCGAAGCTGCGCGTCGGCACCGCGTCCAGCGCGAACCCGCCGACCAGCAGGAAGCCGGCAATGAAGGGGTACGCCACCGAGAAGACACGCAGCTGGCGTGCGTAGGGAACGCCGTCGAACAGCAGCGGTGCCAGCGCCGGTATCAGCAGGATCACCGCCAGGTTGACGCGCCAGTATTCGCCGTCCGTGTAGAAGCCGTAAAGGAACTGGTCGATGCGCTGGTCGAGCCAGGCCCAGCATGCGCCCTCGGCCGCGCATTCGTTGCCGACGCTGCCCTCGAAGTCGGCGTGGATGAAGGCCCAGTCGATCAGGCTCGGAACGATGATCCACAGCAGATAGAGCGCCAGCAGGGTCAGCGCCGCGTTGAACCAGCTCGAGAACAGGTTCGCGCGCAGCCAGCCGACCGGACCGGTGGTCGAGGCAGGCGGCGGCCGTTCGGCCAGCATCTCGGCCTGGGTGCGGAAGTAGGGATCGGTCGTCATCGCGCCGGCCTCACCGTTCCACCAGCGCGATGCGCGCGTTGTACCAGTTCATGAAGGCCGAGGTCAGGAGGCTCAGCGAGACGTAGACGATCATCCAGCTGAACACGATCTCGATTGCCTGGCCCGTCTGGTTCTGCGCCTGCGAGCCGATGCCGACGAAGTCCTGGAACCCGACGGCCAGCGCCAGGGACGAATTCTTGGTCAGGTTGAGAAACTGGCTCGTCAGCGGCGGGATGATGACGCGCAGCGCCTGCGGCACGACGATGAGCCGCGTCGTCTGCCAGCCCGACAAGCCCAGCGTGCCCGCAGCCTCGGTCTGCCCGAGCGAGACCGACAGGATGCCCGCACGCACGATCTCGGAGATGAAGGCACCGGTATAGGTCGTCAGCGCGAACCACAGGGCGACGAGCTCGGGCGTCACCGTGAAGCCGCCGCGCAGGCGCCCGAACCGGTTCGCCACCGGCGCGTCCCATCCGATCGGCTGGCCCGCCGCGAAATAGGCGGCCAGCGGCAGCCCGATCACTACGGCAAGCGCGATCCAGCCGGCGGGCATCCGCGCGCCAGTGGCGGCCTGGCGCGCGCGGGCCCAGCGCAGGACGGCCCAGGCGCCGACGAGGCCGAGCACGAACGCGGCCACGACGACATTCGAACCCGCTTCGAAGATCGGAGCCGGCGCGGTGATGCCGGAATTGTTGAGGAATACGGAATCGCCGATGTGCAGCGTCTCGCGCACGGTCGGCAGGCTCAGCAGGATCGACCACCAGAAGATGATCTGCAGCAGCAGCGGCACGTTGCGGGTGAGTTCCACCCATGTCGCGACCATGCGGCTGATCAGCCAGTTCGGCAGCAGCCGCATGATGCCGGCGGCGAACCCGAAAAGCGTGGCCGACACGATCCCCATCGCCGAGACCAGCAGGGTGTTCAGCAGCCCCACGGTCATCGCGCGGAGCCAGGTGTCCTGGGAATCGTATTCAATCAGGGACACGCCGATGCCGATGCCGGCGGGATCGGCGAGGAACCCGAAGCCGAGTTCGAGGCCGCGATTCTCGAGGTTGTTCTGGGTGTTGCCGCCGACCCAGACCAGCGCCAGCGCGACCAGGACGACGACGACGACCTGGGACAGGACGCCGCGATAGCGCTCGTCCGTCCAGAGCCGGCTCGGCTTGAAGCCAGCATTCGTTCTGGTGGGAAGTTCCGTCGTGGCCAAACCGCGTCCGCCTTCGAAGAGGATTCGGGCGTCAGGGGAGCCGTTGGCCCGCCGGGAATGCCCGGCGGGCCGTCAGCAGTGGGTACGGCCTAACGGAAGGGCGGCGAATAGAGGATGCCGCCGTCCTTGTAGAGGGCGTTGATGCCGCGCGCGAGGCCCAGCGGCGTGTTTGGCCCGACATACTTGTCGAAGATCTCGGCGTAGTTGCCTTCCGCCTTGATCGCGTGCACGGCCCAGTCCTTGGACAGGCCGAGCATCTCGCCCAGCGAGCCCTCGGAGCCGAGCATCCGGTTAATTTCGGGGTTCTCGGTCCCCTCGGCCATCTTCTCGACATTGGCCTGGGTCACGCCGAACTCCTCGGCCGAGATCAGGGCGTTGAGCGTCCAGCGCGCGATGTCCGCCCACTGATCGTCGCCCTGGCGCACGAGGGGCCCCAGCGGCTCCTTCGACACGATCTCGGGGAACACCATGTGCTTGTCGGCGTCGTCGAAGGTCGACTTCGTCGCCGCGAGGCCCGACGCGTCGGTCGTGTAGACGTCGCAACGCTCCGCCTCGTACGCCGTGCGGGCCTCGGAGTTGGTCTCGATCGGCACCGCTTCGTAGCTGATGTTGTTGATGCGGAAGAAGTCGGCGAGGTTCTTCTCCGTCGTCGTGCCGGTCTGGATGCAGACCGAGGCGCCGTCGAGCTGCTTGGCGCTGGTCACTCCGAGCGATTTGCGGCCGATGAAGCCCTGGCCGTCATAGTAGTTTGCGCCGATGAACGTAAAGCCCAGGTCGACATCGCGCGAGAAGGTCCATGTGGTGTTGCGCGACAGGACGTCGATCTCGCCGGACTGCAGCGCCGGAAAGCGGTTGGCGCCCGTCAGGTTGACGAACTCGATCTTGTCCGCATCACCGAGCACCGCACCCGCCAGTGCTCGGCAGTAGGCCACGTCGAACCCGGTCCATTTGCCGCTGTCGTCGGTGTAGGCGAAGCCGGGCAGGCCGGTGTTGATGCCGCATTTGAGCACGCCGGCCGCCTTGACGTCGTCGAGCGTGGCGGCGTGAGCGTCGTTGGCGACACCCGAGAACACCATGAGGCCCGCGATGGCCGCGATGCCGGTGAGGTATTTAGCTTTCATGTCTGTGACTCCCTGGTTTCTGGCCGCGAGGTTTCCCCCGTTTGATTCGGTTCTTATTCGTTGGCCCAATCTTGCCCAGACCTTTTGGTGGCCGACAACCGCGTTGTTGAAAAAATTGACGGGGGGTGCGTGCCGAAAATCGCCCGCCATGGCTATAGTCCGGACCGTGAAACGGTCCGAATTTCAACGCCCGGTGGGAGGCCATGCGGTGCGCTGTGCCGTGATTGCCGGTGCGGCCATCCTGTCGGCCTGCACGGCGTCCGAACCCATCCGGATCGCGTCTCTCCCGACCCCACGCCGGTGACGTTCGTGGCGTTGGGCGACATGCCCTACCGCGACCGGGATGCCGCGCCGTTCGAGGCGCTGCTCGATGCGATCGGAGAGAGGGCGCCCGACGTGACGATCCATGTCGGCGAAATCAAGGGGGGTGGGACGCCCTGCAGCGATGCCAGGTTGCTGCGCCAGCACGACCACATGAACGGTGTGGCCGGCCCGCTCGTCTACACGCCCGGCGACAATGAGTGGACAGACTGTCACCGGCCTTCGGCCGGGGGCTATGATGCGCGCGAGCGGCTCGCCGCCCTGCGCGCCATGTTCTTTCCCGGGCCGCGCAGCATCGGCCGCGCGCCGATCGCGCTCGAGCGGCAGTCCGACCTCGACCCGGCGTATCCCGAGATGGTCGAGAACGCGCGCTGGCGGATCGCCGGTGTGCGGTTCGCCACGGCGCATGTGGTCGGCTCGAACAACGGGCGCGACCCTGGAGACCCGGCCGCCTTGGCGGAGCACGCGCGGCGCGACCCGGCGAGCGCGGCGTGGATCGCATCCGCCTTCGACCTGGCGCGGCGGGAAGGCGCGCAGGCGCAGGTCCTGGCGATCCATGCCGACCCCTACCTGCTCTACGGGATCGGGGGCGGTTTCCGCCGGATTCTCGCCGCCATCTCGGAGGGTGCCGAAGCCTATGGCGGGCCGGTGCTGGTGGTTCATGGCGACGGCCACGAATTCACCGTCGACACGCCATTCTTCGGTCCGGGCGGGACGATTCTGGATAACGCCTTCCCGATCGAGGTGCCGGGTGCCGCTGATATCCGCGCCGTGCGCGTGCGGATCGACCCGCGCGCACCCACGGTGTTCGCGATCGAGGCGTTCGGGCCCGGCGACGCCGGCGGCTAGTTGACGCGGGGCTTCTTGAGGAAGTCGCCGCGCGCGGCGCTCTGGACGGTGACGTTAACGACCCGCCCGTCGCGATGCAGCGACAGCGGCACCGCGACGCCTGCATCGCCCAGCGACCAGATGTGGCGGAACAGGGTCGAAAGGCCCGAGACCTGTTCGCCGTCGACGCCCAGCACGATGTCGCCCGGCTCGACCCCGCCCCGCATCGCCGGGCCGCCCTCGGCCACGCCGGCCACCACCAGATGGTTCTCGGCCTCGGCGGTGGTCATGCCGAGCCACGGACGGGGCGCGCTGCGCCGGCGCCCATAGGCGACCATCTCCGAGAGGATCGGCTTGAGCAGGTTGATCGGCACGATCATGTTGCCGTCGATCTCGTCCTCGTCGCCCGCAGCCTGCTGGATGTAGAGTGAGCCGATGCCCAGCAGGCGACCGGTGCTGCCGATCACGGCCGCTCCGCTCCAGCGCGGATGGGCGGGAACGGTGAAGATCGCCTCGTCGAGGACGTATTCCCAGGAGCCCGCGAATTCGCGGACCGAGATGACCTGTGCGTTGATGGCTGCCTCGCGCCCGCCCTGGCCGGCCACGATCACCGAATCGCCGGTGACGACGCTGTCGGAATCGCCCAGCTCGAGCGCCGGCAGGTTCCAGCCGCCCAGCACCTGGACGAGTCCGAAGCCGGTCTCCTGGTCGTAGCCGACCACATGCGCCGGGTGGGCGGCATTGCGGTTGTCGATCAGCCAGACGTCCTCCGCCTCGGTGACCAGGTAGCCGATCGTCAGGACAAGGCCGTTCGCGTCGATCACAACGCCCTGCCCCTCGCGTTCGGTGCCCAGGATCGGGGCCGTGAAGGCGTCGTCGGGAACATGGGAGCGCAGCGCGACCACCGACGAGAGCGTGCGCTTGAGATCGAAGGGCACGTCGTCGGGACCCGGATGGCCCCCAAGGTTCAGGTTCCACGGAAGCTGGTCGCTCACGCTCTTGCTCCGGTCAAATTCACGCACGCCCGGTCGGGCACGGTGGGCCGATTAGCCCCGCTGCGCCTTGTGGCGCGCATACTCCGCCTGATGGAGGTAGTTACCTTCAGCATAGTCCGTCAAGTATTGCAAAAAGGTCACCGGCTCGAAGCGCGGCGGGTTGCCGGGCCCGACGCAGGTCGCGAAGGGCTCGTTCACCGTCTCGTCGCTCGGATTGTAGAAGAAGGTGATGGTCAGCCGGTCCTGCTCGGGGATCGTCACGCGGTGCGGCGTGGCGATAAACCGGCCGTTCGACCAGCGGTTCAGGAACTCGCCGGTGTTGATCAGCATGGTGCCCGGCACATAGGGCGCGTCGATCCAGTCTCCGTCCTGGGTCTTCACCTGCAGCCCGGGCACCTTGGACAGGGGCAGGAAGGTCATGAAGCTGTGGTCGGAATGGGCCCCCAGCCCGTGCTGGCCCGGCTCGCCCTTGCCCGGCGCGTAGTGCGCGTTGCGGTTGATGAAGTGCGGATCGCGAAAGAACCTGAACAGGTGGTCGGCCGGCAGGCCGAGCGCGCGCGCATAGACGGGCAGCATGCGCCAGCCGAGCCGCTCCATCGTGTCGTGATAGGCCAGCAGGGTGGCCCGCAGCCCCGGAACCCGTTCCTCGGCCGGCCACTGGTTCAGCGCGTTGAAGCGGATGCCAACCTGCACCTTGGGGTCGTCCGGCCCGCGGTCGCGCATCACCTGGAACGCCTCGTTGGTGTCGGGCTTGGTGTTGTCCTCGATGCCCGAGGTCTTGAGGATCGAGGCCTTGGGCGGGATGTAGCCGATCTGGTGCTCGTTGACCTTGAGCGCCAGCTTCTCTGCCTCGGGCAGGGCGAAGAACCGCCCGACGGCATCGAAGGTGCGTTCGATTAGCTCGGCCGAAACGCCGTGGTTGGTCAGGTAGTAGAAGCCGATATTCTCCTGCGCGTCGCGCACGGCATCGGCCAGCGGGTCCAGCGCGCGTTCGTCGCCCGCGAAATAGGGGCCCGCATCGAGGATGGGAATCTGTCCGCCGGCGGTGGTGCTGGCGAGCACGTCTTCGGCAGCGCTCATGGCGTCGTTCCTCCCGACAATCGCATCGCGACATCTTCGCACAGATCGGCCCGGCGTGCGATTTCACATATAATGCGCGGGTAATTCCCCCGGAATGCGGAGAGACCCGATGAGCGCCCAGCCCGACCACATTCACGCCATCGACGTGCCGGTCCCCGAGACCGCGGAACTCGACCCCGACCTGCAGAAGTATTTCGCGATCTGCCAGGAGAAGCTGGGGATGGTTCCGAACGTGCTGCGGAGCTATGCCGCCGCGCCCGAGCGGTTGCGCGCCTTCATCGCCATGTACAACGAGCTGATGCTGTCGGAATCGGGCCTGACCAAGCTTGAGCGCGAGATGATCGCAACCGCCGTGTCGTCGGAGAACAAGTGCTTCTACTGTGTCGTCGCCCATGGGGCGGGGGTGCGCGAGCTGTCGGGCGATCCCGCGCTGGGCGAGCTGATGGCGATCAACTATCGCGCGGCAGACATCCCGGCGCGCCAGCTTGCCATGCTCGACTTCGCGGTGAAGATGACGAAGACCCCGGCCGAGGTGGTGGAGGCCGACCGCCAGGCGCTGCGCGACGCGGGTTTCTCCGATCGCGACATCATGGACATCGCCTGCGTCGCGGCCTTCTTCAACATGACCAACCGGGCCTCGACGGCGCTGGACCGCATGCCGAACCCGGAATACCACGCCAAGGCACGGTGATGTGGCTCAGCGGTACTTCGCGGCCGTGATGAACTCCGAGAAGGCCTCGCACCAGACCAGCACGGTCGTGTAGGCCGATACGTCCACGCCGTCGGGTACGTCGATCAGGAAACCGCCGAACGTCTTTACGTCGCCGATCTGGACCGCGGAGTCCTTGATCGGCAGGAACTCGTCCTCGTGCGCGACGAACTGGGGGACGAGGTAGAGCTTGTAGTCCGGCCCCGCGGCGAGTTTTCCCTCTTGCACGATCTGGGTCGCGGTGACGCTGACGCGACCCTCGCCCCAATGCAGGAAGTCGCTGCCGCGCAGGTCGCGCGAGAAATCCCCGGTAAACAGCGCCGATTGCGCCTTTTGCTCGAGCATCGCCGCATCGGGCGAATCCGGGGCGGTGAGGATCGGCAGGAGGAAGATACCCAGCGCGAAACCGACGGCCAGCGCGCCGCCGTGGGTGATGGCAAGGATGATCAGGCGACGCATGGCGCACCTCTTCGTTGGGGTGTTTGCCGGCACATCTAAGACATCCGGCCGGCAAGTCCACAGTTTCAGCCTTTGGGAGCGGGACTGCCCCATTGACACCCCGGCCCCGCACGGCTAGTTTCCGCCGCGTTTCCGCCCCTTCGGGCGGGTTTTTTATCGACGGGAGTGGTCCCATGAAGGTCGCAAGTTCGCTGAAGACACTGAAAAAGCGCGGTCGCGGCTGCCAGGTCGTGCGCCGGCGCGGTCGCATCTACGTGATCAACAAGCGCAACCCCCGTTTTAAGGCGCGCCAGGGCTGACCGGGCCCCGCGTCCCCGCCCGATCGGGTGCGGGGAATGGCGAAAACCGCGCTTCGTGCGCGGTTTTTTGTTGCCCGGACCCCGCTATACTCAGGCCCGGTAATGACGGAGCCCGCACCATGCTGATGCCCGAACCCGATGCCGGCGTGATCGCCCGCCGCGCCGAGATCGTCGCGGCGATGCGCGCGATGGTGCCGGGCGCCGGCGTGATCGCCGACGCGGCCGAGATGCGGGTCTACGAATCCGACGGGCTGACGGCCTACCGCAACATGCCGCTGATCGTCGTCCTGCCCGAGACGGTCGCGCAGGTCAGCGCGGTCATGCGCTACTGCAACGCGAACGGGGTGAAGATCGTGCCGCGCGGCGCCGGCACCTCGCTGTCGGGCGGTGCGCTGCCGGCGGCTGATGCGATCACCCTGGGCATGGGCAAGTTCAACCGGGTGCTCGAGATCGACTATGCGAACCGTTGCGCGCGCGTCCAGCCGGGCGTGACCAACCTGGGCATAACCACGGCGGTGGAGGCGGACGGCTATTACTACGCGCCCGATCCCTCCAGCCAGATCGCCTGCACCATCGGCGGCAACGTGGCCGAGAATTCGGGCGGCGTGCACTGCCTGAAATACGGGCTGACCACCAACAACATCCTCGGCATCGAGATGGTGCTGCCCGACGGCGAGATCCTGCGCCTCGGCGGCAAGCACATGAATTCCGAGGGCTACGACCTGCTAGGCCTGATGACCGGCTCGGAGGGGCTCTTGGGCGTGATCACGGAAGTGACCGTGCGCATCCTGCCCAAGCCGACCACGGCGCGCGCGCTGATGATCGGCTTCCAGTCGAGCGAGGCGGGCGGCCAGTGCGTCGCCGACATCATCGGCGCCGGCATCATTCCCGGCGGCATGGAGATGATGGACCGGCCGGCGATTAAGGCGGCCGAGGCCTTCGTGCATGCAGGCTATCCGCCCGATGTCGAGGCGCTGCTGCTGGTCGAACTGGACGGCCCGCCGGTCGAGGTCGACTATCTGATCGAGCGGGTGCGCGCGATCGCCGAGGGTCTGGGGGCGGTCGCGATCCGGGTCAGCGAGAACGAGGACGAACGCCTCAATTTCTGGGCCGGCCGCAAGGCTGCGTTCCCGGCCATCGGCCGGCTGACGCCCGACTACTACTGCATGGACGGCACGATCCCGCGCCACCGGCTGCCCGAGGTGCTGGCGCGGATGTCCCAACTGTCGGAGAAGTACGGGCTGGGTGTCGCCAACGTGTTCCACGCCGGGGACGGCAACCTCCACCCGCTGATCATGTACGACGCCAATAAGCCGGGCGAGCTCGAGACGGCCGAGGCGTTCGGCGCCGACATTTTGCGCCTGTGCGTCGAGGTGGGCGGCGTGCTGACCGGCGAGCACGGGGTGGGGGTCGAGAAGCGCGACCTGATGGAAGAGGTGTTCACCGAGGAGGATTTGAAGCAGCAGCAGCGCGTGAAGTGCGCCTTCGACCCCAACCAGCTGCTGAACCCGGGCAAGGTGTTCCCGACCCTGCACCGCTGCGCCGAGCTGGGCCGGATGCACATCCATCGCGGCCAGATGCCGTTTCCCGATCTGCCCCGGTTCTGAGCGCGCGATGACCGAGATTCTCCAGCCCGGGACCGTCGAGCAGGTCGTCGAGGCGGTGGCCTGGGCGAGCGCCGAGGAAACCCCCATCGAGATCGTGGGCACCGGCACCAAGCGCGGCTACGGCCGGCCGATGGGCGACGTCAACCGCACCGTTGCGCACGGCCTGGACCTGTCGGGCCTGTCGGGCATCACGCTGTACGAGCCCGAGGAGCTGGTGCTGACCGCCGGGGCCGGCACGCCGGTGGCCGAGATCGAGGCCGCGGTGGCCGCGAAGGGCCAGATGCTGGCCTTCGAGCCGCCGCGCTGGGCGCGCCTGTACGGGCAGGACGGCGGCACCCTGGGCGGGCTGGTGGCGTGCAACCTGGCCGGCCCGCGCCGGGTGAAGTCGGGTGCCGCGCGCGATCACGTGCTGGGATTCGCCTGCGTCACCGGCCGCGGCGAGCTGGTGCGCAGCGGCGGGCGTGTGGTCAAGAACGTCACCGGCTACGATCTGTCGAAGCTGCTGACCGGCTCGTTCGGCACGCTAGCTGCGATGACCGAGATCACCGTCAAGGTGCTGCCAGCCGCGGAAACCGAGGCTACCGTGCTCGTCGAGGGGCTGGACGATGCCGGCGCGGTCGCGGCCATGGCGCGCGGTCTGAACTCCAGCCACGAGGTCTCCGGCGCGGCCCACCTGCCCGGCCACGAGAGCGGGCCGGTGACGGCCCTGCGGATCGAGGGGTTCGTCCCGTCGGTCGAGGCCCGCACCCGGGCCCTGTGTGCGCTGCTCGGCGATGCGGGCGCGGTCCGCACGCTGGACGCCGCCGCCTCGCGCGACTTCTGGGCGAAGGTGCGCGACGCGGCGCCGTTT
>JAYOFO010000020.1:0-36764 GCA_038117265.1 Rhodospirillaceae bacterium | reverse complement strand
GGCGCGCAGTCGGGGCTTGACCGGCTCGTTCATTGTGTGAACACTAGCCGCGCCAAGGCTGGGAAGCGGTGCCGATGCATCGGTTCACCCGGTCTGCGGTAGCATGCCTATATTGCAATTCCCTTCTCATATCAGCGGTTAAATTCGATGGCCGGGTCCCACCCTGAAATGCCGATTCGCGCGTTCGATTCGCCAATGCCGAACCTCGACGGCGCAGCCGTTCTCGTCACCGGCGGCACCGGCTCGTTCGGCCGGGCGTTCGCGAAGTTGATGCTCGAACGCTATTCGCCCTCGCGCCTTGTCATATTCTCGCGCGACGAACTCAAGCAGCACGAGATGCAGATCGATCCGGCCTTCGCCGGGCGCGATTGCATGCGTTTCTTCATCGGCGACATTCGCGACCAGAACCGCCTCGAAAGCGCCATGCGCGGTGTCGACTATGTCGTGCACGCCGCCGCGCTCAAGCAGGTCCCCACCGCCGAATACAACCCGTTCGAATGCATCCACACAAACGTGCTCGGCGCCGAGAACGTGGTCCAGGCCGCGATCCGGACCGGCGTGCGCAAGGTGGTTGCGCTTTCGACCGACAAGGCGGCCAACCCGATCAACCTGTACGGCGCCTCGAAGCTTGCATCCGACAAGATCTTCGTCGCCGGCAACAACATGGCCGGGTCGGTCGGCACGCGTTTCTCGGTCGTGCGCTACGGCAACGTCCTCGGTTCGCGCGGCAGCGTCATCCCGTTCTTCCGCCAGTTGCTCGCCGACGGCGCGACGGAACTGCCCATCACCGACGAACGCATGACGCGCTTCTGGATCACCCTGGAGCACGGCGTCTGCTTCGTGCTGTCCTCGTTCGAGCTGATGCACGGTGGCGAAATCTTCGTTCCGAAGATTCCGAGTTCCGATCTCACCGTCCTTGCCGCGGCGATGGCGCCCGACGCCAACCTCAAGAAGGTCGGCATCCGGCCGGGCGAGAAGCTGCACGAGATCATGATTTCCGAAGACGATGCACGAAGCACCGTGGAACTGGACGACCGCTATGCCATCAAGCCGGCCTACCAGTGGTGGGACGGGCGGCCAACCAGCGACATTGGCGGCACCCCGGTTGCCGAGGGCTTCGTCTATGCGAGCGACCGCAACACCGAAACTCTTTCCGTCGAGCAGATGCGCAGCCTGCTGGAGGCCGCCAGCGTATGACCGACGCCCCGGCGTTCCTCCCCTATGGGCGCCAGACGATCGAGGATGACGACGTCGCCGCGGTCGCCGAAGTGCTGCGAAGCGATTTCCTGACCACGGGTCCGGCGGTTGCGGCCTTCGAAGATGCCTTCGCCGCAAAGACGGGCGCCGCGCACGCGGTTGCAGTCAGCAGCGGCACCGCGGCCTTGCATCTTGCGAGCCTCGCGATCGGGCTGGGCCAGGCAAGCACCGTGGTGGTGCCTGCCATCACCTTCGTCGCAACGGCCAACGCCGCACGGCTCGCAGGCGCGGACATCGTCTTTGCGGACGTCGATCCGGAAACTGGGCTCATGGGTCCGTCCGAACTCTCGGCGGCAATCGCGCGCGCGCCGCAGGGCAGGGTCGATGCGATCTATCCCGTCCATCTGAACGGACAGCCCTGCGACCTGGAGGCGCTTCGGGCGCTGGCCGGGCAAAACATCCCGATCATAGAGGATGCCTGCCATGCGCTGGGGGGAACCGTGTCGGGCCACAAGGTGGGCGACGGGCATTTCTCGACCATATCGATGTTCTCGCTCCACCCGGTCAAGGCGGTGGCCATGGGCGAGGGCGGCGTTCTCACCACGAACGATGCGCACCTGGCAGCGAAGCTGCGCGAACTTCGCAATCACGGTCTGGTCACCGACGCCGCGCGCTTCCGCAACACCGATGCGGCGTTCGACGCGGCGGGCGTGGCGAACCCCTGGTACTACGAGCTGCACGAACCCGGCTTCAACTACCGGGCGAGCGACATTCACTGCGCGCTGGGCCGTTCCCAACTCGCGAAACTCGACCGTTTCGTCGAACGCCGGCAGACGCTCACCGCGCGATATGACGCGGCCCTCGGCGACCTGGCGCCCGCGCTTCGGCCCGTGCGCCGCGTGGATTGGGGGGAGAGCGGCTGGCACCTGTATCCGGTGCTGATCGAATTCGACGAAATCGGATGCGATCGCGCGACCGCGATGCGGAACCTGCGGGCGCAAGGGATCGGCACCCAGGTCCATTACATTCCCGTCCACCGCCAACCCTATTACGCCGATCGCCACGGCGGGGCGGCCCTTGCGGGTGCGGACAGGTACTACGCGCGTTGCCTCAGCCTTCCGCTGTTTCCCTCGATGCACGACACCGATGTCGACCGCGTCGCCGACGCGCTGCGGCAACTCGTTTCAGCCTGAGAACACGCCCGATGGTCCAGTACTGCACCCGCTGCCTCTATCCCGACACCAAGCCCGACCTCAGCTTCAACACCGAGGGCGTGTGCAGCGCCTGCACGGCCTTCGAGGCACGCGACACCGTCGACTGGGAAGCCCGCAGACAGGAATTCCTCGACACGGTCGCACAGTATCGCAGCACCGACGGCGGCAACTACGACTGCATCGTGCCGGTCTCGGGCGGCAAGGATTCCACCTACCAGGTGCTGCGCCTGCTCGAGGTCGGGATGAACCCGCTCTGCGTCACGGCCACCACCGACGCGCTTTCCGAGATCGGGCGGCGGAACATCGAGAACATCAAGCGGCTCGGTGTCGACTACATCGAGGTCACGACCAACCCGGTCGTGCGGCGAAAGATCAACAAGCTCGCGCTGACACAGATCGGCGACATCTCCTGGCCAGAGCATGTCGCGATCTTCACCATTCCCATCCGCATCGCCGTACAGCTCGGCATTCGGCTGATCGTTTGGGGCGAGAACCCCCAGAACGAGTATGGCGGCCCCGCCGCGGCCAGCGGGGACAAGACGCTCACGAGGCGCTGGCTCGAGGAATTCGGCGGGCTTCTGGGTCTGCGCGTGAGCGACCTGCTCGAGATCGAGGGCATCGAGCGCCGCAACCTGATTCAGTACACCTATCCCGACGACGACGCCCTGCAGCGCTCGGGCGTAACCGGAATCTTCCTCGGCTACTATTTCCCGTGGGACGGTTGGACCAATGCGCTGATCGCTCAGGCCAACGGGTTCGAAGTCCTGCCGACCCTGGTCGAGGGATCGCTGGCCAACTACGAGAATCTCGACAACCACCAAACCGGGATCCACGACTACTTCAAGTTCCTGAAGTTCGGTTTTGGCCGCGCCACCGACATCGCCAACAATCACATTCGCCGGGGCCGGCTCGACCGCGAGGATGCCGTGCGGATGGTCCGCACCCAGGACGGCAAGTTCCCGTCGACGTGCCTCGGCAAGCCGCTCGAGGAAACCCTGGCGGAGATCGACATGACGATCGAGGAGTTTCACCGGGTCTGCGACCAGTTCACGAACAAGCGGCTGTTCGTGGTCGACAGCCGGGGGCGCCCCGTGCGCGACGCACAAGGCAATTTGACCCTGGCCGACACGAGCTACGGCCGCACCGACTGACGCACGCGTGAGCGACGTCGCCATCATCGACTACGGACTTTGCAACCTCGATTCGATCCGCCGGGCGATCGAGGAATGCGGCGGCGCGCCCCTCGTCACCAACGACCCCGGCGACCTCGACACGTGCGACAGGATCGTGCTTCCGGGCGTCGGCTCGTTTGCCCGCGCGATGGCGAACCTGCGCGCAGCCGGCCTCGACGAAGCGCTGGTGCGGTGCGTGCGCGACGACGGCATTCCGATTCTCGGCATATGTCTGGGCATGCAATTGCTCGCCGAACACGGAACGGAGGGCGGCGACACCGAGGGACTCGGCCTCATCGGCGGCCGGGTCGAGCGGCTCACACCACATGCGAAGGAACGGGTTCCGCACATCGGCTGGAACGACCTGGAACTCGCCGCCCCGTCGCCTTTGTTCGACGGGATCGCACCGGGAACCGATTTCTACTTCGTGCATAGCCATCGGTTGGTCGGACCGGAGGACGAACGGCTCGCAACGGTCGACTATTGCGGCACGACCGTCGCGGCGGCGGGACGCGACCACATCATGGCCGTCCAGTTCCACCCCGAGAAGAGCCAGACATCGGGGTTCCACCTGCTTCGGAACTTCCTGGGCTACCGATGCTGAAGCACCGGATCATGCCGACATTGCTGTTCAAGGAAGTCGGGCTGGTGAAGGGGATCGGCTTCGATTCCTGGCGGCGCGTCGGCACCGCGATGCAGGCGGTCAAGGTCTACAACATGCGCCAGGTGGACGAGCTCGTCTTCCTGGACATCGCGGCCACCCCGAGCGGCGCGCGGCCCGATTTCCAGCAGATCGACGAACTCGCCGACGAATGCTTCATGCCGCTGACGGTCGGCGGCGGCGTGCGCACGGTCGAGGACATTCGCGAGCTGCTTTGGGTGGGTGCCGACAAGGTCGCCATCAACACCGCGGCGGTCGCCGACCCGGGGCTGATCTCGGACGGCGCCGACATGTTCGGCAGCCAGTGCATCACCCTGTCGATCGACTTTCGCCGCGCGCCCGATGGCACGGCCGAGGTCGTGACCCATTGCGGGAAACAGCCATCGGGCCGCGACCCGGTCGAATGGGCACGCGAGGCGGAGAGCCGGGGAGCTGGAGAGATATTGCTCGGATCCGTCGAGCGCGACGGCACCATGGGCGGCTACGACATCGAGATGATCCGCGCCGTCAGCGATGCGGTGGGGATTCCCGTGATCGCGTCCGGGGGAGCCGGGTCCTACGAGCACCTGGCCGACGCCATCAAGGAGGGCGGGGCCGACGCCGTCGCCGCGGCCAGCATCTTCCATTTCACCGAAATGACGCCCAGGGAGGCCAAGCGCCACCTGGGCGAGCGCGGTATTCCCGTTCGGCACTGATGGCCTCGACCGCGATCATCGTACAGGCCCGCATGGCCTCGACCAGGCTGCCGGGCAAGGTCCTGTTGCCACTCGCCGGCGAGACGGTTCTGCACCACGTCCTGACGCGCTGTGCCGCGATCGCGGGCGCCGACATGGTCTGCTGTGCGATCCCCGATGACGGGTCGTGCGCGCCCATTGCCGAAGAGGCCGAACGCTGCGGCGCGCGCGTGACACGCGGATCGGAGCACGACGTCCTCGCCCGCTATCTCGACGCGGCGCACACCCTCGGGGCCGACATCGTCATGCGCGTCACCAGCGACTGCCCGGTCATCGATCCGGGTGTTTGCGCCGACGTGCTGCGCGCGCGCGCGGCTGCCGACGCGGACTATGCGTGCAACAACATGCCGCGCCGCTGGCCGCACGGTCTCGATTGCGAGGCGTTCACCCGCGCCGCGCTTGAGCGCGCGCACGAGGCAGCCACGGCCACGGAAGACCGCGAGCACGTCACCCCCTGGCTGCGCCGCGACCCGTCCGTTTCGCGCGCCCATTTCCCGGGACCCGACGATGCGCTGGCGCGCCACCGGTGGACCCTCGATTTCCCGGAAGACTATGCCTTCTTCGAGGCGTTGTTCGCACAACTCCCGCCGCCGCCCCATATCGCGCCCTTCGCCGAAATCCTCTCCGTGATCGAAGCACATCCGGAGATCTCGGCCCTGAACGCGCACCGCCACCCTTCCGCCGTCTGAGAAAGCAGCCGCCATGCAGGAAACCGATCAACTCAAATTCTGGCGCGGCGATTTCGGCAACGCCTACACCGACCGCAACACCAGCGAAGCGGCGCACCTGCGCGCCCGCGTCGCCATGTGGGCGCCGATCATGGCCAGCCTGACCGGTGCCCCGCCACGATCGATCCTGGAGGTGGGCGCCAACATCGGGAACAATCTGCGGGCGCTGCGCCAGCTTACCGACGCCGAATTCTTCGCCGTCGAGCCAAACGAGAAGGCGCGCCGGACCCTGGTCGACGAGGGGGTGGTGCCCACCGCGAACGTGCGCGACGGGTTCGCCGCATCGATCGATCTGGCGGACGGGGCCGTCGACCTCGCATTCACGAGCGGCGTCCTGATCCACATCCATCCCGATGATCTGGAAGCGTCCTGCCGCGAGATCCACCGGGTCGCCGCACGATACATCGTGTGCATCGAGTACTTCTCGGACACGCCGGAGGAAATCTCGTACCGCGGCCACAACGAGCGGCTGTTCAAGCGGGACTTCGGCGGATACTGGCTCGACCTGTTCCCCGGAATGCAGACCGTCGCCTACGGCTTCGCGTGGAAACGCCTGACCGGTCTCGACAATCTCACCTGGTGGGTGTTCCGCAAGTGAAGCTGATCGACGTGTACGATGTGCCGCAAGAGGCGCCGAAGCTGCTGTTCCGGCTGATGGAAGAGCGCACGCCCGAGGTCAACATCAGCCATCGCGGCCTGCCGGACTGGGATGCCCATCTCGCCTTCATCGCCTCGCGCCCCTACGACGCGTGGTATCTGATCCAGGATGACGACACGTTCGTCGGCGCGATCTATCTGTCGAAGACGAGCGAGATCGGCGTTTTCATCCTGCGCGACCATCGCGGCAACGGCTACGGCACGCGCGCCATCGAGTTGCTCATGCAGGCCTGCCCGCGCGAGCGCTACCTCGCCAACATCAACCCGGCCAACACGAGTTCGATCGAGTTCTTCCGCGCGCTCGGCTTCGTCCACATCCAGAACACCTATGAAAAGCGTTGAGATCGCCGGCCGGCCGATCGGGCCGGGCGCACCCCCCTTCGTCATCGCCGAGCTTTCGGGCAACCACAATGGCGAGCTTGCGCGCGCCCTGCGTCTCGTCGATGCCGCGGCCGATGCCGGCGTGGATGCGGTCAAGCTGCAGACCTATACCGCCGACACGATCACCATCGACCATGACGGCCCCGGCTTCACGATTCCCGACGGACCGTGGGCAGGGCGGACGCTGCACGAGCTGTACGAAGAGGCGCACACGCCCTGGGACTGGCACGCAGCGCTGTTCGAACGGGCGCGCGCAAGGGGCCTGATCGCGCTGAGCTCGCCCTTCGACGCGAGCGCCGTCGACCTGCTGGAGGGGCTCGACGCACCGGCCTACAAGATCGCCTCCTTCGAGATCGTCGACCTGCCGCTGATCCGCCGGGCCGCGCGCAGCGGCCGGCCGATGATCATTTCGACCGGCATGGCCAATCTCGACGAGACCGGCGAGGCGATCGAGACGGCACGCGATGCCGGCGCCGCGGACGTCATCCTGCTTCACTGCATTTCCGGATATCCAACCCCGGTTGCGGAGGCGAACCTGCGCATGATCGGCCGGCTGGCCGAACGATTCGACTGCCCCGTCGGGCTATCGGACCACACGCTGGGCACCGACGTCGCGGTCGCCGCGGTCGCGCTGGGCGCCTGCCTGATCGAAAAGCATGTGACCCTGGCACGATCCGATGGCGGTCCGGATGCCGGCTTCTCGCTGGAGCCCGGCGAGCTCGCGCGGCTGGTCGAGGGCGTGCGCACCGCCCACGCCGCGCTCGGCAGCGACGATTACGGGTTCGCCGACAGCGAGCAGGCGAACGTCATGTTCCGCCGCTCGCTGTACGCGGTCCGTGACATCGCCGCCGGCGAGGCCCTGACCGAGGACAATGTACGGTCCATCCGGCCGGGATACGGGCTGCCGCCCAAGCGGCTTCCCGAGGTCCTGGGCCGCCACGCCGCAACCGCGATCGCGCGGGGCACCCCCTTGTCGGAGGACCTGATCTCCGCGAACCCTGCCGACGGACAAACCGAGGGCGCATGACCACACCAACGCCATTCCCCGAAGTCGTCCGGATCGAGCCGGCGAGCGCCTGCAACCTGCGTTGCACGCACTGCCCGACAGGCGTGTTCGACATGGCGCGCACGATCATGAAGCCCGACGTTTTCGAACGTGTGCTCGAACAACTGGCCGCGCACATGCCCGGACTGCGCGTCGCGGTGCTCTATCACGGCGGCGAGCCCTTCCTGAACAAGCGCTTCCTCGAAATGGCCGGGAAGGTCAAGGCGCTCGGGATTCCGCATGTAAAAACCGTGAGCAACGGGATGCTCGTGCGCGAGAGCGACTTCGAGGCGATCGTGCGTTCGGGGCTCGATTCGATCGAGTTCTCGATCGATGCGGACAGCCCCGAGGCCAACGATGCCGTTCGGCGGCGCGCAAAGTTCACCCATGTCCGCGACACCATCATCGGACTTGTCGAGACCAACCGGCGCCTGGGCGCGAACCTCGAGGTCTGTGTCAGCACGACCCAGTTCCAGTCACTCGAGGATTACACGCCGGGCCAGGAGGCACCGATCCCCGCCTATCTGGAGCGCGCGCTCCAGAGCGTGCGTTCGGACATCGTATTCAAGACCACCTGGGCGATGCACTGGCCGGCCGAACTGACTTTCGAGGGCTATGACCTGTTGCACGAGGTGCCGGGCAGAAACTTCACGCCGCGCTGTTCGCTCCTGAGCGAGACCCTGAGCATCCGCGCCGACGGAAGCGTCGTTCCGTGCTGCTTCGACCTGACCAGCCGGTGCGTGATCGGCAACGTCATGGACACACCGCTCGATGACATCTGGAACGGCGAGGCGTTCACGAAGTTCAGAGCGGACTTCGCCGCGCGAACGTTCCATCCATTGTGCGCGAACTGCGCCTTCGTCACGGGCAACAAGTTCCTGATCCCCAAGGCCGATGAGTCCCCCCAAACCGTGACGACCGTAGAGGAGGCCGGGTCCCTGCCGGCCAATCCCGACATATGAGCGAACTGGCGATCCTGGGCGGCACGCCCGTCATCGATCGGGCACTCGATGCCTATATTTCCGTCGGCGACGAGGAGGCGGACGCCGTTGCGCGTGTCGTCCGGTCGGGGCAGTTGTCGGGGTTCATCGGCGAATGGTGCGACGAGTTCGACGGCGGGGCCGAAATTCGCGCCTTCGAGGCCGACTGGCGGGAACGGTTCGGCGTGCGTCACGCGATCACCGTCAACTCGAACACCTCGGGCCTGATCTCCGCGATGGGCGCGATCGGCCTCGGACCGGGCGACGAGGTCATCGTGCCGCCAACCACCATGTCGGCAACGGCCATGGCGCCGCTCGTCTATGGCGGGATTCCCGTGTTTGTCGACATCGAGCCCGATACGTTCTGCCTGGACCCCGCAAAAGTCGCGGCCGCGCTGACACCGCGCACCCGCGCCATCCTGGTCGTCGACCTGTTCGGCCACCCCGCGGAACTGGCCGCGCTGCGCGCGCTGGCCGACGCGCACGGCATCTACCTGATCGAAGACGCCGCCCAGGCACCCCTGGCGCGCGAGGGTGACAGGTTCGCGGGCACCGTCGGCCACATCGGCGTCTTCAGCCACAACTATCACAAGCATGTCCACACCGGCGAAGGCGGCATGTGCGTGACCGATGACGACGACCTTGCGCTGCGCCTGCGCGCGATCCGGAACCATGGCGAGAACATCGTCGAGCCGCTCGGCCTTGAGCAGATTGCAAACCTCGTCGGGTTCAATTTCCGGATGACCGAAATGAGTGCGGCCGTCGGCCGCGTCCAGTTGACGAAGCTCGATCGCCTCGTCGAGGGGCGCGAGGCCCGCGCAAACAGCCTGTCCGCCGCCGTGGCCGCCTGTCCGGGGCTGACCGCACCGGCGGTGCGCGACGACTGCCGGCACGTCTACTACGTGTGGTCGGCCCGCTACTCGGAAGCCGACACCGGCATACCACGGCGCACGGTCGCCAAAGCCCTGCAGGCTGAGGGCGTGCCGATGTCGGAGGGCTATGTGCGGCCGCTCTACCTTCTGCCCCTCTTCCAGAAAAGGATCGCCATCGGCCGGGACGGGTTTCCGTTCAACCTCACGAACCGTTCCTATGCCCGCGGCCTGTGTCCGGTCGCGGAGCGGCTTTTCGAGTCCGAACTCCTGGAATTCCCGATCTGCTCCTATGACCTGCCCCCGGAGGACATGGAGGCCGTCGCCGCCGCGGTTTGCAAGGTGTTCGACAATCTCGACCGGCTCGCCGGGCTGGACACCGACGGGCAATGAGCAAACCGCGCATCGTCGCCACGATCGAGGCCCGGATGGGGTCGTCGCGCCTGCCGGGAAAGGTGCTGATGCCGGCGGGCGGGAAGCCCATGCTGCAGATCCTGATCGAACGTTTGCGGCGGGCACGTCAGGTCGACGATATCGTCGTCGCAACGACCGTGAACCCGGGCGACGCGCCAATCGTGGAGTTGGCAGAGAGCCTCGGCACATCGGTCCATCGCGGAAGCGAAGACGACGTCCTGGGCCGTGTCCATGGCGCGCTCGTCGAATGCGCTGCAGACATTTGCGTCGAGATCACCGGTGATTGCCCGCTGATCGATCCCGGGATCGTCGACGAAGCGATATCCGCGTATCTCGAGACGGCCGGCACCCACCCGTATGTCAGCAACTCCGATCCTCACCGTGCAGTGCCCGCAGGGCTGGACGTCCAGGTGTTCGCCGCATCCGCGCTCGCGCGGCTGGCCGCGGAAACCGACTCTCCCGATGACCGCGAGCACGTATCGCTCGGCTTCTACCGGGAGGACGCCGCACGCCACTGGAACCCGCGGTTCATCCGCCATGCCGCGACCGAGGGGGCGGAGGGCCTCCTCGTGACCCTCGACTACCAGGAAGACTACGTGCTCCTGCGGGCGCTCCATGAAGACGTATCGCGCAGCTGTGCAAACTACGGCGCCCGCGAAATCATCGAATGGGTTCGCGCGCATCGCGATCTCGAAGATGCGTGCCGGCGGGTGCGCGGTCTCGAGGTCCGCCCATGACGCTGCGCGTCGGGATCATGGGAGCCGGCCGGATGGCGCAAGGGTTCGATGCTCCAGGCGCGCCCCATGTCCTCAGCCTCGCCCACGCCGTTTGCAAATCTGCCGATCTCGAGCTCGGGGGGTTCTACGACCGGGATCCGGCGCGCAGTGCGGCCGCGGAACAGAAATGGCATTGCCGCGAGACCCCGCGCGATCGCGACGCCTGGCTGGCGCAGGATTGGGACCTGATCTTCGTCGCCACGCCTGACGAGAACCATGCACGCGATGCCCATGACGCCATCGCGCGCCGTCCGAAGGGGGTTCTGGTCGAAAAGCCCCTGGCGCGAGACCCGGACGCGGCCGACGACCTCCTCCGCCTGGCCCGGGAGCGGGGCATTCCGATTCTTGTCGACTATCCGCGGCGCCTGCATTCGGCCATCGCCGAGGTTGCACGCCTGATCGGGGCCGGCGAGCTCGGCGCCCCCCTGGCGGCGACCTTCGTCTATTCCGGCGACGCCGAACATGCCGCCACCCACATGATCGACCTGTTCCAGCTGTGGTGGGGGAACTGGTCCGTCGCGGGCGCCGCGAACATTGCCGGCGGACACATGATCGAACTGCAGGACGATACCCGGCGCATGAATGCGACCTTCGTCCCGCTTCCCGCCGACGCCCATTATGTGTGGGAACTCACCGTTTACTGCGCGCAGGCCCGCATCCGGCTCGCAGAAAGCCCCGAGTATCTGGACGTCAGCACGCCCGGACCGCATCCCGCCTACAGCGGCTTCGACGTCCTCCAGACGCGCGCGCGCTACGCCATGGAAGAAGAGCCGCTGCTCGAACGAACGATGGAACGACTCGTGCATTTGACGCGCAGCCCCGATGCCGCCGGGCAACAGCTGGCACACGAGTGCGCCAGCCAGAAGCTGTGCGGCGCCATACTGCGCGCAATCAACATGCCGGGCACCCGCCCGGAGGGCGCGCCAGGTTGACCGTGGAAACGTTCGCACCGGCGGATTCGCGGGGCGCGCCGGCCAGCGCCGCGCGCCAGGATGTCCTGCTGTTTGCCGAGGACCCGGGCGGCGCGAACATCCTCGCCCCGTTCCCGTCCCTGCTCGCCGAGACGAATGTCCGCGCCGGGCTGTACGCCGACGCGCGGCTCGACGCCTATCTGGGCGCGCGCGGCATCGACTTCACGCGGTTCGACGGTGACGCGGACGCGACCCTGGATGCATGCACGCCGCGCCTCCTGGTGACAGGCACATCGGAACAGCCGGACAGCTCCAGCCTGCAATTCATCGAAGCGGCACGCCGACGCGGTGTCCCCTCGCTCGCTGCCATCGACATGATCACCAACGCCGAGCGACGTTTCCGGGGCCGGACCGACCGGCCGCTCGCCCACATCGCCGACCATCTGGCGGTCCCCGACGAGGCGACGGCTGCGGCCTATCGGGAGATCGGCGTTCCCGGCGAACGGATAACCGTGTGCGGGCATCCCCACTACGATGTCGTGCGCGCGCGGCGCGCGGCGTTCGAGTGCGCAGATCGCGGACCGCTGCGCGAAGCCCAGCTGCCCGGCGCGGGCGCAAATGTCCCCGTCGTCGCCTTCCTGGCTGAGGGAATCGACCGCCTGAACCCGGCCGCCAGCCGCAAGGCGGGCGACTACACCCTGCACGGCGACGGGTCCAGCGACGACCGCACAACGATCGTCCTCCAGGAACTTCTCGACGGGCTGGCAGGGATCGAGCCGCGCCCCTATACGGTGCTTCGCCTGCATCCCGGCAACGACCCGGACGACTACGCCGAACTGCGGCCCCGGATCGACCATATCAGCCTGGGCGGCGACCCGTTGCCGCTTGTCTGGTGCGCCGACCTGGTCGTCGGCATGACGACGATGCTGCTGGTCGAGGCATACCTGCTTGGAAAACCGACGCTGTCGATCCTGCCACGCGACAGCGAGCGGAGCTGGCTGCCCACGACCGCCGCAGGACTGACGCCCGTCGCCACGAACCGGCACGAGATCGAAACGCAACTGCAAGCGCTGCTGTCGCCGGATCGTCCGACGGCATCGGCCGCGCAAGACAAGCTGCCCGCAGGCGCCAGCGGCAACTATGCAGAGCTGATCGCAAAGATGCTCGCGGCCGGCCCGAAGGTCCATACATGCTGAAGATGGCCTTGCTCAGCGCACCCGATGCGCCGTTTACCGGCCGGGCGGTCGAGGCGCTGAAGACACACGGTGTCACGCCGGAAGCCATCATTCTCGACAGCAAGGCCTTCAGTGAAAAGGACAAGCAGATTCACCATCAACGGACCGAAGGCCGTTTGCCACCCGTTCCGGTGGACCCGGCCGTGCCGTTGTTTCGCGTCGCCAGCCACAATGACGACGACGCGGCCGATCTGGTTCGCGACATGGGGATCGATTTCCTGGTCAACGCGGAAACCCCGCGCATCCTCAAACCCGCCATGCTTTCCGCAACCCGGATCGGGGTCATCAACTGTCACCCGGGCTGGCTGCCCGACTTCCGCGGGAGCAGCTGCGTCGAATGGGCGCTCTACGAAGAGAAGCCCGTCGCCAATACGATCCACGTCATGACCGACGGCATCGACGAAGGGCCGATCGTCGAAAGGGAGACGGTGCCGGTGGAGGCAGGAGATTCCTACGTGGACGTTCGTGTGCGGGTGTTCGAACGGGGCATTGCGCTGTTGGCGCGCACCGCCGCCGAGCTGTGCACGGGCGTGCGCACCCCGGACATGTTCCTGGAACAGGGCGAGGGACGCTATTTCAGGCCGATCGACCCGGACAAGCTCGCCACAGTGATCGCGCGCCTCGAGGCGAGCCGGCCGGCCCGGTCCGACACGTGAAAACCAGGCGGCGGCGGCCGCGAACGACCCCGAAACCGACACCATGACACTCATCGACCGCATGAAACGCCCGATCACCGACTTTCTTTGGCTGCGCGCACTGCGCACGCACAAGTCGCGTCTCGGGCGCCACGCGGCCCCCGCGTTCACGGCATACCTCGAGCGATGCCGGCGCCATTCGCCGGCTGCGGTCTCGGCCGATCCCGCCATCAAGGCGGCCGCCGACACCTTCAACGCCCTGGGCGTAACCCACATACAGACCGAGGCGTCCCGGGAACTGGCCCAGGCACTGCTGCAGAAGATCGCCGCGGAGGAACAGGCCGGTCCGATCTGGGATGCGGACGGGCGATATGCGAACGGGGACATCTTCGAGAAATTCGAAGAGATCGAGGACATCCTGCGTGGCGATGCCGGCGATCTCGTGCGTTCGATCTACGGCGCCCATTTCAAGATCTTCTTCGGCGTTCTCTACCGTTCGGTTCGCGACCACGACGAGCCGGAGGGCTCGCAACTGTGGCACGCCGACGGCGGACCCGGTACCTGCATCAACCTGATGTATTGCCTCAGCCCCGTTTCGGCGAAGAACGGCTCCATGGAATGTTTGCCGTGGCCCGAAAGCGTCGAGATCTTCGCGGGCGAGCGCGCCGCACTGCGTGCCGCCGGCCCGCTGCAGGGAAATGCACGCCGTGAAGCCCGGGCCGCCTACTATGGAAATGAGATCGCACGCCGGTTCGCGGACCGCGTCGTGCAACCCGAAAGCGGGCCGGGGCTGATCTATGCCTTCCGCAACAACTGCGTCCACAAGGGCGGCTTCGTGGAGCCGGGAAACGAACGCTACGTGATCGTGTTCCACGTCTATCCCTCGATCGAGCCCACGCCGTTCGAGACCTACCGTCAAACCGGCATCGGCAAGCGCGAAGCAAATCCGGAGGGCCCGGCGTTCTGAGGCGGCAGTTCACGGTCGGCCATCCGCCCGACCGGTCATCGAACCGCCCGCTCACACACCGGATCATCTCCACGGGGCACGTCGCGCCAGTGAGGACCACATCATGTCGTTGAAGTTCCTAGCCAGAGCCGTGTTGCGGCCGGAACCCATCCCGTCGGGCATCGGCGTCCTGCGCCGGATTGCCGGCACGCCGGTGATCTTCGATCTCGTCTCCACCGTCCTGCAGATTCGCGATCGCGCCCGTCAGCGCAAAATCATCGGCGATTACAGCACCGACGACACCTATCTGCGCGATGTGCACGACTACAATGCCGAGCAGACCGTCGGGAAGAAGTTCACATCGACACGCCGTGCCGAGATTCTCTATCGCGCGGCCACGCTGCGCCGGGCCCCGACGAAGACCGAGACCATACTGATCATCGGCCCGCGCGACGTGCACGAGCTGTTCATGGCCTGGGTCTACGGGTTCGCCTGGAAGAATATCTTCGCGATCGACCTGTATTCGACCAACCCGGCCATTCAGGTGATGAACATGGAGGAGATGAGCTTCCCCGACGGCACGTTCGATTACGTCACGATGGCGAACACGCTTGCCTATGCCAGCGACACCGAACGCTGCCTGACGGAATGCGCCCGGGTGCTCAAGCCGGGCGGAAAGCTGGTGTTCGGTGCAACCTATTGCCCGACCCTCGACCGGTTTCGCGGCAACCAGGTGAGCGGCCAACAGGTCGTAGACATTCTGGGGCGGCTTGGTATGCGTGTTTTCTTTCACGAGCCGGTCGACAAGATCAACAAGCTGGACCACCAGCAGACCGTGCACTTTATCGGGGTGACCAAGGCCGATCCCGACAATCCCGGCTTCGACCCGGTCGCCTGGTAACCCGAACCTGTCGTCGACTTCCGTGCAGCCCGGGAATCATTTGCGCCTCGGCTATCGGCATGCAGCCGGCGCGTACAACTGGCTTCGCCAGAACCGTCCAGGCGCGCGGCGCCGGCGGTCCGAAATTCGCCGGAAACGCGACCACGTGGAAGGGCTGCTCCGCGCCATCGGCGCACGTCACGACACGCCGTCGCCCGTGTCTGGCACGCTCCTGATCGACGCCATGTGGGACAACCCCAACTACTGGCTTCGCCTGACGACCGCTCGGGCCGCGCTGGGCAGCAAACACAACCGGGAAGTCGGACTGATCGGCGTGCACCGGCAGAACGAGGTCGCACGCACGCTGGAACAGCTCGATATCGCGCAGTCCGTTCGCTGGGCAACATACAGCCCGGGTCGTACCGAGGTACGTCAGGATGCCGCGACACTGGTGCGCGATCTGCGCACACCCGAAGACATTCTCGGCTGGCAGTTGCCATACGGCTTCCCCGCCGAGCTCGTCTATGACGGCATCCTGAAACGGCAGCGCAAGGCTTGCGTGGACATCGGGACAGCCGACTTTCAAAACCATGTCGAGGACGCGCTGATCGCGATCGAGACCGCAGAGCGGATCGTCGAGGACGTTGCGCCCGACCATGTGATCGTGAGCCACGCCCTCAACTTCGACTTCGGCGCGCTCGCCTGGGCCGCGGTCCGCAGGGGTGTCGCGACGACGCTGATCTTCGGAATGTTCGGCGGCGCCCGCTTCATCAAGCTCACCCGACCGCAGGACCTGTTCGACCTGATGGACTTCCCGGAGGGGGAGCAACTGGATTCGCTGGCACCCGGCGTCGCAGCGCGGCTCGCAGACCAGGGACGCCGGAATCTCGAGGCGCGTTTCAGCGGCGCGACGAACGACATCGGCGCCCGGTTCGCGTTCGGCTCTCCTGCCACGGCGCTCGACCGCGACCGGATTCGCACAGAGCTGGGCTGGCGCGACGACATGCCGGTCGTCGCGGTCTATGCGGCCAACTGGTTCGACTACCCGCACAATTTCGGAATGCGCAACTTCCGCGACTTTCTCGACTGGCTCGAGGCGACCATCGATGCCGCCCGGAACAACCCCCGCGTCGGCTGGCTTCTCAAGCCGCACCCCTGTGACGCATGGTATGGCGGGGTCACGTTGGCCGATCTCGTGGGCGAGGCTCGGGCACCCAACATCGCGCTTGTGCCCGATGCATGGAGCAGCGCCGACCTGCTGGCAAGTGTTGACGGCCTGGTGACCGTTCATTCCACCGGCGCGGTCGAGGCGGCCGCGCTGGGAAAGCCGGTGCTCGTTGCCGATCGCGGCTGGTACCACGCGTGCGGGTTCGTGCACTGGGCGCAGTCCCGGGCCGAGTACCTGAACGCGCTGGCCACATCGTGGTGGGAGAGCATCGACACCGACGCCACGACATTCCGCGCCCGAGTGTTTGCCGGTCTCTACTTCGGCCGACCCGGCTGGCAGGGAGAATTCGTCACCGACGACGATTCCCTGCAGGACGCAATCTACGATTCCATGCCGGCGCTTCTGGCGAACAACGCGGCCGCGATCGATCGGGAGATCGCGACATTGCGGGACTGGTTCGCCTGCCCGGATCGTCGCTATCACACCTTCAAGATGTTGCGCGAAGCGGCATAGCGAAGCGGCATAGCGAAGCGTATGGCCCTCCAGGAAAACAGCACCGCACCGATGACGTTTGCCGAGCAGCGCCGGCACACGGAAGCAATGTGGCGCGACGTCATCGACGCCTTTTATCCCGGCGGCCAGATGGTCAACATCTCGCCCAGCCACCGCGTCATCCGGCATGGCGGCAAGGCCATCAAAATCCAGTACAGCGGAGATGCGGTGGCGATCGAGCCGAGCCAGTCCGTGGAGGCCGAATACGGGCTGCTGAAGGCCCTGGACGGCGCGGCGGGGCCGCTGGAACCCACGCTGCGGTCACTGCGGCCAGGCTGGCAGGCCCTCGAACTCGCCTGGGTCGACGGCCACCTGCTTGCCGACGTCCTGGTCGACCCGGCGGCCCCGGTCCCCTCGCTGCGCGCCCTGGCCACGACCACCTTCGCGGTCGCGCGACGCGGGATCATCTATTCGCAGTTTCGCGGCCGGCACATCATCGTCGGCGACGACGGGCGGATGACGTTCATCGATTTCGGCGGCAGCCGGAAATCGTCCGCGATGCGGGCGTTGCTCCACACCTTCACCCCCGTCGCACGCGGCGGCGGCGGCTGGAAGGCCGCACCGTTCTGGTACCTCGCCAAGAAGATTGTCGACCGGCGGCGCCGGCCGCCCGACGTCGATGCGACCGTGGTCAAGCGGATGGCGCACTGGTCGTTCGCCGAACAGGCTGCAGAAGTCGGCTTCGACCTCGCATGTGCGGCGGGTCGCCACCTCTCGGCCGCCGAAGAGGCGATCAAGCGCGCGGAGAAGGAAGATCGCGACATCGTTTGGGACATCCCCACCGTCTTCATCGGCCCGTTCTATATCCGGGGCAGCGAGCACTGGGAGCTGCTGTGGCACGACATCACGCGCGCCACTGCGCCCAGGAACCGCCGGGTGACCGTCCTGAACGCCGGGCTCGGCCTCGCCGCGATATTCGCGGCGGACGACGGGGCCGCCGAGGTCCGTGCATACGAACCCAACAAGCATCTGTCCGAGGCGGCGGGTCACCTGAAAGCGGCGTTTGGCGGCGAGACGTCGACGATCCAGACGCTCCCCGATCCGGGCATCCCGGCGGACCTCGACATGGTCATACAAATTTCGCACCGGGTCCCGCGGGAAGAGCAGGCCGAAACCCTTCGGGCCGTTTCCGCGGCACGCGACATCGTCTTCCGCACCAACCTGACCGACCGTGAGCTCGACGACGCCGTCGGCACCGGCCGACCGCGCTCGGTCCTGCGCACGGCAGACGGCTGGCGCCTCGTCCACTTCGGCCCGCCCGAGGCCGCACCACACCCAGACCGACCCGCATGATGAACGCCCCAATCGACATCGATCAGCGCCGCGACGCCGTTCGCAAAGCACTCCGGCGAGACACCGGCCCGCAGGCCCCGTGCCGCCGGCTTCTGCCCCGCGACCTGTCCCCCCTGATGCGCCAGGACGCGGCTGTCGTCCTGCTCACCGCATGGTCCGAGGCGCTGCGACAGGGTCTCAGCATGCGCGACGCATCCGTCGAGATGCTGTGCATCGACCGGAACGGGCAGATCCATTTCGACGGCTTCGACCTGCTCGAGCCGCGTGGTCAGTCCACGCCCCCGCTGCAGCCGGTGTTTCGGCAATTGATCGGGCCCCTGCTGGTCGTTTCGCGTCATCCCGAACTTGCCTTCATGATCCAGCGGTCGGGCCCAATCGACCCGGCGGAGTTCGTCGCGCTCGTGCGCCCCGCCTGGCGGCATGCAGGAGTGCTGCCGGGCGTCGGGCGGGTCCTGACGTCGTTGATGCGATCGCGTTACGCGCCGCTCCTGCTTGCGGGCTCCGCTCTGCGTCTCGTCCGCGCCATCTGGACCGAACGGGTCCGCAGGTCCGACGCCTGGCTGGATGGTGCGATCGATGCGTTGAAGACAAGGATGGTCCGCCTGGCGGAACCGAAATACGCCGGCAAATGGACCGGATACTATGACGGCATCGATCTTCGGGCCTATGCGGACACGTCGCTGAACTTCCAGGAGGTCCTGCGCGATTCGCGCGAGCGCAAGATCTTCGAGTTGCTGGATGCCGAGGACGCATCCGCCGTGCTCGACCTCGCGGCCAATCAGGGACTGTTCTCGCTGATCGGCGTTCGCGCCGGCCACTCGGTTGTGGCTGTCGACTACGATATCGGCTCGGTCGATCAGCTCTACAGCATGACGCGCGGCTCCTCGCTGCCAATCCAGCCGGCCGTCGTGGACTTCCTCACCCTCTCCGGGACCGACCGCGCACGGCTGGGCTGTCCGATCGTCCTGGCACTCGGCTTCACCCATCATCTTTATCTCGTCGAGGGCATGGACTGGCCCGCCATCGCGCGTGAACTCGCCGCCCTGACGGGTCGGTTGCTGATTACCGAGTTCAAGACCTCCACCGGGGCCCGGCACGCCACGTCGCCACTCGAGCAGGCACGCATCGATCAGTATCGCATCGAGGCGTTCGAAAGCGCGCTGCGCGAGAATTTCGGTCGGGTCGACATCGTCCGGCCCGAACCGGACGCGAACCGGGTTCTGCTCGTGTGCCGGGAGCCGGTTTCCCGTGGCGATGCCGCGGGGCGGGAAACCCCATGAACCAGGCAACCACCGGATTCCGGAGCGGTTCCTTCTGGCGCACGGGCCTGAGCGTCTGGCGCCTGCAAACCGCGACGGAAAAAAAGCTCGCCATCGGCCTCATGTTTGCGACGCTGCTGATCAATCTGACGGACATGGCCGCGCTCGGCGCCGTCATGCCCTTGATCAATATCGTCGTCGATCCCGGCAGCGTGGCGTCCAACCCGCTCCTGAGCAATCTTCATTCCCTGCTCGGGTCGCCGGACACGTCCCGGTTCATCGCCATTCTCGGCATTGCCGTAACCCTGCTGTTGACCGTGAGTTTCACGGGGAACGGTCTGTTGCTGTACGCGTCGCGCCGGTTCGGGGTGCGCTGCCAGGACCGGCTCGGCAGGGAGATGTTCCGCACCACGGTGGCCGCACCGTTCGTGACGCTCATCGGGAAGAACACCAACGCCCTTGTGCGCACCCTGGTCAACGACGTGCTGTCCTGGAACAACGACGGGTTGCAGCAACTGATCGTGACGTTCGCGCAAGGCACGATGATCATCTTCGGAATCGGGCTCCTGGTGATCGCCTCGCCGGCGGTCGGTCTGGTGGCGATCCTGGTCATCGGCCTCGCGGGTGGGGCCTCGACCGGTCTGATCGCCAAGCAGCTCAACCGGCTGTCGACGGCACGACGACGTCACGACGCGGAGATTCAGACATCGGCCTACGAAGTCATCGCCGGCATCAAGGACGTGAAGCTGAGCACGCGCGAACCGTACTTCATCGAGTACTTCATCAGCCGGTTTCACTCCTACGGCAGGGCAATGGCCGACCTGCGGCTTTTCCAGATGATCCCGCAACTGTTCATGATGTGGATCGGCCAGGTCGGAATGATCGTCGTCGTATTCGCCTTCTGGCTGACGGGATACAGCGGGGGCGAGATCGCGGCACAGATGGCGCTGGTCCTCCTCGTGACCTCGCGGGTGATTCCCGCCGCGATTCGATTCTCGAACGCGGTCGTCGCCCTGTGGAAGGTCGAACCGCATATCAACGGCATCCGCTCGTTCCTGGAGGAAATGCAAGCCGCGCCGGAGCGCATCGGCGAACCGGACGATGCCGGCCTTTCGGGCGCCCGCGAATGGAAGCGGATCGTGTTGACGGATGTGGGGTTCAGCTATCCGGGAACCGAGCTGGCGTCCCTCTCGGGCGTCTCCCTCGTGATCGAGAAGGGCAAGTCATACGGGATCGCAGGACCCTCCGGGGCCGGAAAGAGCACGCTCGTGGACATCCTGCTGGGGCTGATCGAGCCGCGTTCGGGCAGCTGCCGGATCGAGACCGTTGGCCGCGATCTTGAATCGATGCACGAATGGCACCGGCGGATCGGCTATGTCCCGCAGGAGCCGCTGATCCTCGACGCCAGCCTGCGCGCGAACATCGCATTCGGCGTGCCGCGCGAGGACGTCGACGACAGCCGGATCGAGCAGTGCCTCGAGCTCGCCCACCTCAAGGACCTGGTGGCGGGCCGGCGCGGCGGTCTGGATGAAATCCTGGGAGATCGCGGAACGGCGCTTTCCGGGGGGCAGAAGCAGCGTGTCGCGATCGCGCGCGCGCTTTATGACCGCCCGAGCGTTCTCATTTTCGACGAGGCGACGAGTTCGCTGGACGGGGTCAGCGAGCGGCAGGTGCTGGACACGATCCGAAACCTGCGCGCCGATGTCACCACGATCATGATCGCCCACCGGCTGAGCACCATTCGGGACTGCGATGTGGTCTACCTCCTCAACGATGGCCGGCTCGCCGGGCAGGGAACGTTCGACGAACTGTCTGCCAGCAGCCCCCTGTTCACCGAACTTCTGAGACAGGGAAAGCTTTCGGACCCGACGGGCGCCGAATAGCCCGCCGTGCGACGCAAGCGACGTTTCGACTGCGAAAGGATGTCGGCATCTCGACACATAGCCGAGCTCGAGCGGTGGGCCCTGAACGCGCTCTACCCGAGTGAGCGGCTCCTGCGGGTCGAACTGGCGGACATGATCGACGAGCAGGGTTACACCTACGGCCCCGATGGCACGTCGCTGTTCGTCGAGGCGCTGCGTCATGCACACACCCGCGAATCGCTCGAAGCGTGGCTGGAGGAGGCCTACGAAACGCGTGTGCTCGAGTCCTTCGACGGCACAATCGGGCAGGTTTCGGGCAGCGCAATCGGGCACATGTACTTCACGCCCTGGGAAGAGGGTCGGGTGCGCCCGCTTGCGAAGTTCCTGGGATCGGGCCGCGCCGGACCGACCCCGCGGGAGTTCCTGGGCCCGATTGTCGAGCGCCTCTACGCCCTTCTGACGGAAATCCGCGAAAAGGGATTCCACCAGATGCGCCGGCCCGGCCGCATCCTGCGAATCTATACGCTGGTGTCGGAGAGCGGGTTGGCAAAGCACGTGGTCCGCGACGGAAACCACCGGGCCAGCGTGCTGTCGCACCTCGGCGTGCGCGACGTGCTCGCCTGCTACGAGAGCACCCATTTCGCGCGCTCCGCCATTCGGCGGCGGCTGCGCAGGAACGCCTCCCCGCCGCAGGCGTATCTGAGCGTCGTGTACGAGGCCGAGGCTGCGACCTGGCCCCATGTGCGCAACGGAGACGTCGACGAGGCGTCGGCGCGTTTGTTCTTCAACACGGTGTTCGGACGTTCCGCGCGGAGCGATTGAAACGCATGTCGGGAAACGCCAGAACGATCCGGGCCGGAGTTTCGAGCCTGCTCCACGCGCTGGGCCTGAAACGCCTGGTGCTTGCGGGAACGGTCTACAACCCGCTGGTCGTGGCCTGGAAAAGCATGATGCTGCGCCGGCGATATGCCGATATCCGGATCGGCATCCTCTTGTGGCCACCGGCCCGGCCCCTGTGGGAAACCATCGAAGCCGAACTGGCCCGGGATGGCGACATCGTCGATGCGCGCGACGTACCCATCGCCAGTGACCACTTTCGCAATTTCGTCGAAGACGTCTATGCCATCGACACGACACGTTCGCCCAAGGCCGACAACAAGTACCGCTACCTGCTCGCGGACGATCTCACGGTGCGGCTCGTCCTGCTGCGAATCGACAGGCCCCATGTGTTCACGAAGGACATCTTCACCACAATGATCTGGTGCCGCGAGATCAAGGAGATCAAGGACCGGGTCCGCGCGCACCACCGCGATTCGGTGCCGAACTACACCTACGACAACATCATCCACTCGACGGACAACGACCTGCAGACCCAGCAGCTGCTCGCCTGCGTCGAGACGTATGCCGCCACCCCCGAACGACGCAGCGTCGGATGATCGAGAAGATCAAACTCATTGATGCGCTGATTGCGCACGAACTGCCGGCCTCGGAGTTCCTGGTCGTGAACAGCGCGTGGCTTGCCATGCTCGGAATTCGGATCAACGGCGACCTCGACATGATCATGTCGAGCCGGCTTCGCGCCGAGCGCTTCGCGGATATCCCCGTCGACAGCTCTTTTGGGCTGCCGGGGCCGCTCGAACGAAGGCTGCGCGTCCAGGCGCAGAACCATCGGTACGGCCAAATGTTCGGTGCACGCGACCTCGACGACGTGATAACCAACCACGGCATCGAAATCGACGGCCTGCGGTTCATCGAGCCGCGCTTCTATTTCGAGGCGACCGCGTTGAACGTACTCGCGAAACGGGCGGAGATGTCGTCGGCGCCGATGTGGGCGCGGTGGCACCACCGGCTGCGGCACAAACACGAGAGAGACCTTCGCGCCCTGAACCGGTTCTTCGCGGCCGGCCGACAACATCAGGCCTGGCTTTCGGTGGTCGCGCCGGAGCAATGGTCGGGGCCGACCTTCGCTGAAATGGTGCCCAACGCACCGCGCGTCTGAAGCCCTCCCCGCAACCGCATCAACGAAACCCCAGTCTCCAGAAAGCCAATGCTCAACGTAAAAATTCTCGGCGCAGGCTCGATCGGCAACCACATGTCGAATGCGTCTCGTGCGCTGGGTTGGAATGTCACGCTCGTGGACCGCGACCCTGACGCGCTCTTGCGCACGCGCAGCGACATCTACCCCGGCCGCTACGGCGCGTGGGACGAGGCGATCGGCCTCGCGACCCCGGACGAGGCGCCGCGCGGCGGGTTCGACCTCATCGTGATCGGCACGCCTCCCGACAATCATGTCGATCTTGCCCTGGATGCGCTTGACGAGAGCCCGCGTGCACTGCTGGTCGAGAAACCGGTGTGCCGCCCGGACCTGGAGCGCGCCCAGGAGCTTCACGACAAGGCGAAAGCGGCCGGCGTGAAGGTGTTCGTCGGATACGACCATGTCGTCGGCGCCGCCGCGGCAAAGGCCACCGACATTCTCGGTGGCGGTTCGCTGGGCCCGCTCACGACACTGGATGTCGAGTTCCGCGAATACTGGGGAGGCATCTTTGCCGCCCATCCCTGGCTGGACGGGCCGCACGACAGCTATCTGGGTTTCTGGCAGCGCGGCGGCGGTGCCAGCGGCGAACACTCCCACGCCCTGAACCTGTGGCAGCACTTCGCCCATTGCGCGGGCGCCGGCCGGGTCTCGGAGGTATCCGCGACCCTCGACTATGTGAACGACGGACGCACGGACTATGATCGGCTTTGCCTTTTGAACCTGAAGACCGAGAACGGCCTGGTCGGCCGGACGGTGCAGGATGTCGTTACCCAGCCGCCGCGCAAATGGGCGCGCCTGCAGGGCGAAAACGGATATGTCGAATGGCATTGCGGGTTCGCGCCCGGTCGCGATGCCGTATCGTATGCCGCGGGCCAGGACGCGGCCGAGACGATTGAATTCGAGAAGACCCGCCCCGAGGACTTCATCCAGGAACTCCGCCACATCGCCGATGCGCTCGACAGCGCGGAGACCCCGCCCGATTTGTCGCTGACGCGCGGGCTGGACACGATGCTCGTCATCGCGGCGGGACACCTCTCGGCACAGCAGCGGCGTTCCGTCCGCATCGACTATGATGCGGGCTGGACGATCGACGCCCTCCAACTCACATAACGAACGCGAAGACCGACCGATGCTAGACCAGACGCCCGCGAGCCAGCAGCAGATGACAGATTCCGAATCATTCGACTTCAAGGACCTCTTCGTCCTCGATCTGGCAAACAACCATCAGGGGTCCCTCGAGCACGGCCTCAACGTGATTCGCGCACATGGCGAAGTGGTGCGCAGGCACGGGGTGCGTGCGGCGCTGAAGTTCCAGTTCCGCCAGCTCGACACGTTCATTCACCCCGATCATCGCCAGGGCAGCGACGCCAAGCACATCGACCGGTTCGTCTCGACCCGACTGGCGTCCGACGACTATCAGCGGCTCCTGGACGAGGTGCGGGCGCAGGGCATGCTTTCGATGTGCACGCCCTTCGACGAGGAATCGGTGGCGGTCATCGCCGAGATGGGATTCGACATCATCAAGATCGCGAGCTGCTCGGCGGCCGACTGGCCGCTTTTGACGGCCGTCGCGGGTTCGGGGTTGCCGCTGGTGTTCTCGACCGGCGGCCTGCTCCAGGCCGACATCGACAATCTTGTGAGCTTCTTCGAACACCGCGGCGTCGATTTCGCGATGATGCACTGCGTGTCGGTCTACCCGACGCCCGACGAGCTGTGCCATCTCAACAACATCGAGACCCTGCGGGACCGATACCCGGGCCGGCCCATCGGCTGGTCGACCCACGAGGACCCGGCCGACACCGTTCCCGTGCAGATCGCCCTGTGCAAGGGGGCCCAGCTGTTCGAGCGCCATGTCGGCCTTCCCACCGACGAGATCACGCTGAACGCCTATTCCTCGACGCCCGAACAGGTCGACGCCTGGATCGCCGCCTGGAAGAAGGCGCAGGCCCTGCTCGGTTCCCACGAGCGCCAGCCGCCGACGGCCGAGGAGGTCGAGTCGATCAACAGCCTGCAGCGCGGCGTCTTCGCCAGGCAGCCGATCGATCCCGGCACCGAGCTCACGCGCGAGATGGTCTATTTCGCGATGCCCTACGTGGCGGGAACCCTGGCGAGCGGAGACTGGAAGAACGGCATCCGGGTCAACGCGGCCATCGGTCCCGACCAGCCGATCGCCCTGAGCGACGCGGATGTCCCGCCGCCGCCCGCCTACAGCATGCTCAAGAGCGCCGTGCACGACGTGAAGGCCCTGCTGAACAAGGCCGGCGTGGTCCTCGGCAGCGAGTTCGAGGTCGAGTATTCCCATCACTATGGGATCGAGAATTTCCGCGAAACGGGCGCCGTTCTCATCAACTGCGTGAACCGCTCCTACTGCAAGAAGATCGTCGTCCAGCTGCCCGGGCAGAAGCACCCGGCGCATTTCCACAAGCGCAAGGAAGAGACCTTCCAGATCGTGTGGGGAGAGCTCTACAGCGAACTCGACGGCCGCCTCAAACACCTGCTGCCCGGCGACACGCTGCTGATCCTGCCGGGCGTGTGGCACCGCTTCTGGACCGATACCGGATGCGTGTTCGAGGAGATCTCGACAACCGCCTACAACAACGATTCCGTCTACAAGGATGCGGCGATCAATGCCATGACCCGCGAAGACCGGAAAACGATCGTCGATCACTGGGGCCGCTTCCAGCTCCAGGCGAAGATCGAGGGTGACGACGCCGTATGACACGTTGTGTCGTATTCGATTTCGACGGCACCCTGGTTCACTCCAACGACATCAAGCGGCGCGGGTTCTTCGAGATTCTGGGCGCGGAGCGAAACGGCGCCGCGCGGATGACCGAGATACTGGACAATCCGCCGGGCGATCGGACCGCGATCATTTCCACATACGCCGCGGATGCCGGTGCCGACGCGGATGCGCTGATCGCGGCCTACACACGCTGGGTGGCCGCCGAGATCCTCAGATGCCCGCTCCGCGCCGGCGCGAAGGAAATCGTCTCGCACCTCGCCGGGCGCGACGTGGCGATCCACGTGAACAGCGCCACGCCCAGGGCTCACCTGGTCCCGGCCGTCGTGGGCCTGTTCGGCCCGGACGTGTTCGACGGCATCCACGGGGGACATGGAAGGAAGGTGGAGAATTTTCACGCCATTGCCACTGCGGGCGGGTACGCGCCCCAAGACGTCGCGATCGTGGGCGACGGCGTCGACGACCGGGAATGCGCGTTCGAGGTCGGAGCGGCGTTTTTCGGTGTCGGCGGCGGCACCCTCGCGGCGGCGTTCCCCGACGTGCCGGCGATCGACGATCTGCGCGATCTCGAGGACCTGCTGGCTCTGCCCGGGTCCGCGCGGAACTGACGCGGTGACCCCTCTGTGGCCGGGACATCGGCCGATGCGATGGCGGAAAACATCTGAATGAAGGTTCTGGTCTTCATCGAGGTCGACGTCGTTGTGCGGCACTTCGTCCACAACGGCACCTTCGACGACCTGGCGGCGCATCACGATGTGGGCTTCGTGTTTCCCGAACTGGGGCACAAGCGTATCGGAGGCATCGATCCCGCCCGCCTCGATCTGCCGGGACCGTGGGAACACCTTACGACCGACCCCCACCGGCAACAGGCATGGAAGTGGCTCTACCTGGTGGACCAGCTGGCCTGGCGGCGGGGGGCGCAGCCGGCGGCGCGCCGACGGCTGCATCGCTTTACCCTGGGCGACAAGGCATACCGGCTGCTGCGCTTCCTGGCGCTTCCCGGCGTGCGGCGTGTCTTTTCCTGGTGGTCGTATCGCAAGCTCCGCCGGAATCCGGCGTCGGACATGGATGCGCTGCTGCGGCGCGAGGCACCGGATCTGGTCATCCATCCCTGCGTCATGGAGGGGCTGTTCATCAACGATCTGGTCGAACTGACCCGCGCACGCGACATCCCGCTCCTCGTCATCATGAATTCCTGGGACAATCCCAGCACCAAACAGGCCATGGTGGGCGAGCCGGACCTCTTGCTGGTCTGGGGCGAACAGACGCGGCGTCACGCCGTGGAATATGCGCGGATGTCGCCGGCCCGCGTCCTCAAGTTCGGCAGCGCCCAGTTCGACCTGTTCAACGGCCCGGCACGCATCGACCGCGACGAGTTCCTGAACCGGAACGGCCTGCCCGGCGATCGGCCCGTGATCATGTATGCGGGATCGAGCAAGGGTGCGCGCGAGATCGAACACCTTCGGGCGCTGGACACCGCCATCGCGCGCGGGGACATCCCGAAATGTACCGTCCTCTACCGCCCCCATCCCTGGGGCGGTGGCGGCACCGGCGGTGAAGGACTGCTGTCGGAGACCTGGCAGCATGTGCGCATCGAGGAGTCGATGCGCCAGTACCTGCAGGGCGTCGCGGCCGGCAACAGCACGAAGTTCCTCTCCGACTATCGCGACACGCACGACACGCTGACCCACATCGACGCGCTGATTTCGCCGCTTTCGACGATCATCATCGAGGCCGCGATGCATGGGAAGCCGGCCCTGTGCTTCATTCCCCGCGAAGACGGCGCCGAGCATCTCGACGCCGATGCGGCTCACGTGCACTTCCGCGAAATCTTTGAACTTCCGGAATTCCTGAAGGCGCACAGCATGCGCGAACTGGTGGACCAGACCGCCGCCCTGGCCGGGTTGGTCGGCGACGACGAATGGGCTGCGCGATGCAAGCAACAGTCGGAGTTCTTCGTGGAGCCGCACGACACACCCTATGGCCAGCGGCTTCGCGAGCTGGCCGAGCAAATCCATGCCGAACGGAGGGCACATTGATCGACGGCAAGCGCGTCCTGGCGGTCGTCCCCGCGCGCGGCGGGAGCAAGGGGATCAAGCTCAAGAACCTGCGCAATGTCGCGGGGCGCTCGCTCGTTGCCCACGCCGGCGACGTTTGCCGCGCCCTCGACTGGCTCGACCGCGCTGTCGTCTCGACCGACCATGACGAGATCGTCGCCGAAGCCGAGGCCAGCGGCCTCGACGCACCCTTCCGGCGGCCCGAGGATCTGTCGGGTGACCGCATCGGAGACCAGGAGGTGCTCGAGCATGCCCTGCACGCTTGCGAGAAAATCGACGCCATGCGCTACGACATCGTCGTGATGCTGCAGCCGACATCTCCGTTGCGGCGGCCCGAGCACGTGCACGCAACCGTCACCGCCCTGCTCGACGGAGACTGGGATGCCGCCTGGACGGTTTCGGAAACCGATTCGAAGGCCCACCCGCTGAAGCAGCTGACCATCGACGAGGGCCAGCTCGGATACTACGACCCGGCCGGCGCCCGGATCATCGCGCGACAGCAGCTGACGCCCGTCTATCACCGAAACGGCATCGCCTACGCGATCACGCGCGAATGCCTGGTCGACCAGAAGAAGACCATGGGCCGGCGCACGCGCGCCGTGGTGATCGACGGCGACTTCGTCAGCATCGACACGGAGCACGACATCCGCCTGGTCGAGTTCCTGCTCTCCGAGGGTCGCGCCTAACCGCGCGCAAAACGGCAAACCGTCCACCCCAGGAATGTGCGCACCAGCGCACGCGACCCGCTTGTCCAACCCCCGCCTGCTGTTTCTCTATCCCGGCGCGAGCCGTGCCGCACGACTCGACCAGGCGCGCGCAGGCGACGCGCCGAGGGAATTCTTCTACGGAATGCTCGGGCTGGAAGCGCGGGGCTACGCCACGCAAATCGGCGACACCCATGCCACCCCGTCCGATCCGGTTTGGCGTGCCGTCATGGCGCTCGAGATCGCCCGCAACCGGACCGCGCGGGTCGGCTGGAGCCGGGCGCGGGTCAGGGCCATTGCCGACGCCTTCGCATCGGCCGACGTTGCAATCAGCTTCACCGACGGCTTCACGATTGCCATGGGCCTGTCGGCCTCGACGATGCCGCGCCAGGTGAAACGGCTCGGCGGGTTCATGGGTTTGTGCGACCTCGCCGAGCGGGCCCGGCCCGCCCTGCGGGGACATGTGGAGCACGCGATCCGGCAGGCCCTGGAGGGGCTGGATCACGTGTTCTTCTTCGGCGAAGCGGACCGCCGGGAAGCGATCCGGCGATACGGAATCGCGCCCGAGCGAACGAGCGACTTCCTGTTCGGGGTCGACACCGACTTCTGGTGTCCGCCCGAAGACACGGTGCCGACAGGCGGGGTCGTCGCCGTGGGCTCCGACCCCAGCCGCGACTACGATACGCTGCTGGCGGCCGAGATTCCGACGGAACTCCTGCTTCTCACGCGCCTGCCCGTCCGGGTGCCGCCGGACCGCACCGGCGTTTCGCTCGTCCGCGGCAGCCTCCATGCCGGCGCCATGACCGATCTCGAACTCCGCGACCTCTACCGTTCCGCCGAAATCGTCGCGGTGCCGCTGCACGACGTGTGGCAGCCGACCGGACAGTCGGTCACCATGCAGGCCATGGCCTGCGGAAGACCGGTCGTCCTGACTCGGGGCCGCGGTCTTTGGGACGCCGAACGGTTCGTCGACGGCGAGAACTGCATCCTCGTGCCGCCCGGCGATCGCGATGCCTGGACGCATGCGATCCGGCGCCTGAACGACGATCCGCGACTTCGGGCCCGTATCGGCGCAGCCGCACGCGAAACCGCCGCGAAGCACTTCTCGCTCGAACGCATGAACGACTGTGCCGAAGCCCTGGTCCACCGGGTCGACGGCAACTGAACGCACCCAATGCTGTTTCATTCGCCCGAATTCATGCTCGTCTTCCTGCCCGGCACGGTCGCGCTGTTCTATCTGCTCGGCCGGATCGGCGGGCTGCGTGCCGCGCTGACGTTCCTCGTCGTCGCCTCGCTGGTCTTCTATGGCTGGTGGGACCCGCGCTTCATCGCGCTGCTCGTCGGCTCGGCGGCGGTGAACTTCACGCTCGCGCGCTGGATGTCGGCACACCGACAAATCGGATCGGCGACGAAGCCGCTGCTCGTCCTCGGCGTCGCGCTCAACCTCGGCGCGCTCGGCTTCTTCAAGTATGCCGACTTCTTCATCGCGAACGTGGCTGCGGCGACCGGGATCGACATGGCCATGCTGGGCATCGCCCTGCCGCTCGCCATCTCGTTCTTCACATTCCAGCAGATCGCGTTCCTGGCCGACGTACACACAGGCGTCGCGGACGACCCCGATCCGCTCAGCTACCTGCTGTTCGTCACCTTCTTCCCGCAGCTCATCGCCGGCCCGATCGTGCACCACCGCGAGATGATGCCGCAGTTCGCGGCCCGGGCACGCGAGCGCGACGCCTGGGACGACCTCGCCGCCGGCCTGACGATCTTCTGCATCGGGCTGTTCAAGAAAACCGTCATCGCCGACCACATGGCCTTCGCCTCGGACAGCGTGTTTGCCGCCGCCGCCGCGGGCAGCGAGGTCACCTTCCTCGAGGCGTGGACGGGCGCCCTGTCGTTCAGTTTCCAGATCTACTTCGACTTCTCCGGCTACACCGACATGGCGATCGGCCTGGCGCGCATGTTCGGCATCCACCTGCCGCTGAACTTCGCCTCACCCTACAAGGCGACCAGCATCATCGATTTCTGGCGGCGCTGGCACATGACCCTGTCGCGCTTCCTGCGCGACTACCTCTACATCCCGCTCGGCGGCGGGCGGCGCGGCGAACCGCGGCGGCACGCCAACATCCTGATCGTCATGGTGCTGGGGGGGCTTTGGCACGGCGCGGCCTGGACCTTCGTCCTCTGGGGGGCGCTGCACGGCGTCTACCTGATCGTGAACCATCTCTGGCGGACCCTGCGCGGCGGCCGCGAGGCCGGCGCACTCGCCACCTGGATCGCGCGCGCGGTGACCTTCCTGGCCGTGACCGTCACCTGGATTCCGTTCCGCGCCGGCTCGATGGACGCCACGGTCGCGATGCTGCGCGGCATCACCGGCCTCGACGGCGTGGTGCTGCCGCTCCACTACGAGGGCGTGCTCGGCCCCGCAGCGGCGAATCTGCAGGCTCTCGGGGTCACGTTCGGCTTCACGCCGCTGTTCGGCGGCGGCCAGCAGATCGCCATCCTGCTCGCGGTCCTCGCCGGCGTCTGGCTGTTGCCCAACACCGACCAGATCATGCGCACCCTCGCCCGCTCGACCGGCCCCGTCCTGGACCGGATCGCGGCGGGCGCTCCGCGCACCGGCGCGGCGTTCGCACGCAGCGGCGTCGCGGTCGCGATGGGCATGCTGATCGGCGCCGGTGCATTCGCGATGGCGCTGCGCCAACTCCAGGGCCAGGCCGGGGAGTTCATCTATTTCCAGTTCTAGGCCCCGCGCCGCCAGGCCCTACGTCGCGGGCTTCCTCGCCCTGTTCGCGGTCTGCATGGTTGCGGCCGTGGCGGGCGCGGAGGCCTATGTGCGCCGCAACGTCTCGCCCGACGACGCCTTCGACGCACAGCGCGCCCGGTTTCACGCCGGCGGCGCGCACGTCGCCGCATTCGGCGATTCGCGCATCGCATCGGGCATCGCCGATTCGGCGCTGGTCGCGAACTTCGCGACCCCGGGCGACAATTCCGCCACAGTTCTGGGCAAGTTCGACGCCTATGCCCGGCGCAATCCACAGGCGCGCGTGATCCTCCAGGCCGCCCCCCAGCAATTCTCGGCTCAGCGGGTCCACACCGACCAGAGCCGGCTGCTCGCCGAGTTCGTCGATCCCGATATGCCGGCGCTGCAGATCCTGCGGCCGCACCTGCGCCGTTACCTGGTCGGGTTCGCCAAGGCCGCCGCGCGCGATCCCGGCGCGCTGTTCCGGCCTGCGCAGGCCATCGCTTCGGCGCCAGCAGCCGAACCAGCCACATTCGCCGCTCTGTCGCCGGCGGCACGGCGGCGCGAGGCGAACGAACGCATCCAGCACCACGCCCCGGTCGCCGGATTCGAGGCGGGCGCGACCGCCGCGGCCTGGCGACGGACCATCGATGGCGCACGCGCACGCGGGGTTGAGCTGTGCCTGGTGACGATGCCCGTCTCGGCCGCCTATCGCGAGGCCGCGGCGCAGGACCCGGCCTTCGCGCAAGCGCGCGCGTTCTATGCCGAGCGTGCACGCACCGCCGGCATTCCCCATGTCGACCTGTGGGCCGCCTTTGCCGACGACGCGTTCGCCAATCCCGACCATGTTCACCCGAATGCCGCACGCGCGGTGACCCACGCGGTTCTCGCGGGCTGCTTCGGGCCCGACATCGCGGCGCGGATGCCATGAGGGTCGCCATCAACTACCGGGTGCAGGAGGGGCCGTGGGGCGGGGGAAACCGGTTCGTGGCCAACCTGATCGCGGCGTTGCAGGCACGCGGCGACACAGTGACCGATCGACTCGCGGCCGGCACCGATCTCGTGCTGATGATCGACCCGCGACGCCGCAACCCGGCGGTGACCTTCACGCCCGGCGCCATCCTGCGGCATCTGGCGCGACATCCCGAGACCCTCGTCGTGCACCGGATCAACGAGTGCGACGAACGCAAGGGCACGACCGGCATGAACCGGCGCCTGAAGTGCGCCAACTACGCCGCCGACCACACCGTGTTCGTCGCAGAATGGCTGCGCCGCGACCTGGCGGTCTGGCGCGACGAGGACGAGGGGAACTCGTCCGTCATCCTGAACGGCGCCGACGCCGCGACGTTCCACCCGCGCGGACACATGCCATGGACCGGCGCGGGGCCGCTGCGCCTCGTGACCCACCATTGGGGCGGCAACTGGATGAAGGGGTTCGACATCTACCAACGCCTCGATGCGATGCTGGCGACCCCCGAATGGCGCGACCGCATTGCGTTCACCTATATCGGCAACCTGCCGCCCGGCTTCCGGTTCGAGAACGCGACCTATATGCCGCCGCTCGACGGCACCGCGCTCGCCGAGGCGCTGCGCGGCCACCACGCCTATGTCACCGCCTCGCGCTTCGAGCCCGGCAGCAACCACCAGAACGAGGGGGCGCTGTGCGGCCTGCCGGTCCTCTACATCGAGAGCGGGGCCCTGCCCGAATATTGCACGGACTACGGCATCGGCTTCACACCCGAAACCTTCGTGGCCGCGCTGGAGGAGATGCTGCATGACTACGGCCGCTGGTCGGCGCGCATGGCGGACTATCCCCACGTTGCGACGCGGACGACCGCGCGGTATCTGGACCTGTTCGACCGGCTGGCCGAACGTCGCACGGAGCTGGTCGCGCAGCGGCGGCTGTTCCGCGATCCCTTGACCTTCCTCGCCAACCAGCTCGCGATCTGACGGGAACACCATGCGCAAGGACTTCCTGATCGACACCGGCGGCCACGACGAGGACGAAACCGACTTCGTCGAGCGCTACTGGACCGCCAAATGGGACGAGCTGGGCGGGCCGGCCGACCTCGCCGACACGATACCGCGAAAGGCCGAGTATCGCGTGATCGCCCCCTATGTCGCGCAGCTGCCGCAGGGCGCACGCATGCTCGACGGCGGCTGCGGGCTGGGCGACTGGACGCTGTATTTCACCCAGCGCGGCTTCCCGACTCTGGGCCTCGACATCAGCCGCAAGACGGTGGCGGCACTCAACGAACGCTTCCCCGAGGCCGAGTTCGAGGTCGGCGACATCCGCGCAACGGGCCAGACGGATGGCAGCGTCGACGCGTATTTCTCGTGGGGGACCTTCGAGCACTTCGAGGCCGGGCTCGAGCCTTGCATCGACGAAGCCTATCGGATCCTGAAACCCGGCGGTTATCTGTTCACCTCGGTGCCATTCGACAATCTGCGCCATGCGCTGCGCGCCGCCTTTGACACCCGCGGTCGCCAGGGCCCGGCCGACAGCCGTACGCGCTTCTATCAATGGCGGCTGACTCGCGGCGAGTTTCGCGACCTGCTGGCGCGGCGCGGCTTCGAAGTCATCGATATCAAGGCAATCGGCAAGCGCCAGGGTGTCCTGCGGTCTCTCCAGCACGAGTTCGGCCTGCCCTATCAGTGGTTCGTCTCGCGCGCGCTCAGTGCGGGCCTCGCACCGATCGTGCCATCGGGGCTGGTGGCGCACATGCTGCTCGCCGTTGCCCGCAAGCCGGAGGGGCCGACCGGCCGATGAGCGGACCGGCAAGCATGCCCGCGGTGGTGACGTTCCTGTTCAACTACGGGCGCGTCAGCCGGCTGTCCGGCGGCACGCCCGACGAGTTCTTCTACGGCTACCGCAACCTGCCGGTCACCCGGTTCAAGGCCGGCCTGCTCGAGACCCACCCGCCCTCACAGGGCCTGATCGACGAGGCGGGGCATGTCTATGGCGCGCCGGGCTTCGTTCGCTGGATCAACGGCAAGCTGAAGCCGACGGGGCTGACCCAGATCAACCGGCTGCTGCAACTCGGTTTCTGCGGGCTGTCGCCGCTGCGCCGCGCGTCGGTGATCGTGTGTGTCACCAGCCCCTGGCTGCACGCGCTGCGGGTGCTGCGGCTCCTCGGCCTCGTGCGCCGGCCAGCCGTCGGGGTCATCATCGGCCCGTTCCTGCCCGCCACGGGCCTGCGCAGCCGGATGCGCAACCGGCTGCGCCGCTGGCTCGATTCAGGCGCCGATCTCGTGTTCCTGGGCGAGGGCGACATTCGCGCCTACCGCGCCAACATCAACCCGCGGCCCAGGAGCGCGACCCTGATCCAGTTCGGGATCGATGCCCGGTTCTGGCATCCCGCCGATGGCGATAATGCCGACGATGCCGGCGCCTTCGCCATCGGCAATGCCGGTCGCGACTACGCCACGCTTCTCGACGCCTGGAACGGACGCAGCACGAACCTGGAGATCGTCACCCGCCGCCTCGACCCCGGCGCAACCTATCCACCCTCGGTGCATGTCCGGGACGGCATCTGGCACAGCACCAAGATCAGCGACGAGGATGTGCGCGCCATGTTCCAGCGGGCCCGCTACGTCATCACGCCACTGGTCGAGAGCTCGCAGCCCTGCGGCCAGAGTGCGACCCTGCAGGCCATGGCGTGCGGCAAGCCGGTGATCCTGACCCGAACCGCCGGCCTGTGGGACAGCGAGAACCTGCGTGACGGAGAGAACTGCCTGCTGGTGCCGCCAGGCGATGCCGCGGCACTGGGCGCGGCGATCGACCGGCTCGAAGGCGATCCCGAGGAAGGCCGGCGCATCGGCGCCAACGCGCGCCGGGCCATCGAAGAGCATTTCAGTTCGGACCGGTTCGCCGCCCGCCTCGCCGCCCTCATCGAAGAATTGCTGCCACAGGAAGCCACCCCTCAGCCATGACCAGACCTCGCACAGCCTTGATCTTCGGCATCAGCGGCCAGGACGGCGCCTACCTGTCGCAACAGCTGCTCGCGCGCGGCTACGCCGTGCACGGCACGTCGCGCGACGCAGAGATGTCGAGCTTCGCCGCGCTGGAATCGCTCGCCATCCGCGACAAGGTGACCCTACACTCCGCCGTACCGACCGACTTCCGCTCTGTCGTCCAGACGATCAGCCGGACCGAACCCGACGAGATCTACAATTTGTCGGGCCAGAGCTCGGTCGGCCTGTCCTTCGAAGAGCCCGTCGAGACCCTGCACAGCATCTCGATCGGCACCCTCAACATGCTCGAATCGATCCGTTTCCTCGACCGGTCGATCCGCTTCTACAACGCGGGTTCGAGCGAGTGTTTCGGCAACACCGGCGCGCAGCCGGCCGACGAGGACACCCCGTTCCGACCGCGCAGCCCCTACGCCGTGGCCAAGGCGACGGCTCACTGGGCAGTGGTCAACTACCGCGAGAGCTACGACCTGTTTGCCTGCTCGGGAATCCTCTTCAATCACGAATCGCCGCTCCGCCCGGCCCGCTTCGTGACCCGCAAGATCGTCGACGCCGCCGCACGGATCGCGAGCGGTGCCGACGAAACGCTGACCCTGGGCAACATCGCGGTCCGCCGCGACTGGGGCTGGGCGCCCGAATATGTCGACGCGATGTGGCGGATGCTGCAGCAGGACACGGCCGAGGACTTCGTGATCGCGACCGGAAGGACCCACAGCCTGGAGGAGTTCGTCGCCACCGCCTTTGCCCGGTTCGACCTCGACTGGCGCGACCACGTCACCCTGAACCCGGCCCTGCACCGGCCCGCCGACATCGACGAATCGCGCGGAGACCCGGTGAGGGCCGAGCGCGCGCTCGAATGGCGCGCCACGCGCTCGATGCCCGACGTGGTCGCCGCCATGGCCGACGCCGAGGCGCAGCGGCGCGCCGATTCCGGGGCCTCGTGAACC
>JAYOFO010000019.1:0-36855 GCA_038117265.1 Rhodospirillaceae bacterium | reverse complement strand
CTACGACGCCGAGGTGGGCATCCCGAAGGAAGTCTACGAGATGATGACGGCGCGCACGCTCTACCTGCTGATGTCGCCGGAAAACCAGGGCGGCCCCATGGCCCAGCACCCAGCCGTCACGACGGTCGACAAGATGAGCGTCATCATCGCCGAGTGCCCGCCGGGAGACGGCCCGCTGCTGCACGCCCACCAGTTCACCCGCGAAACCTTCATGTGCCTCGACGGGCGCTTCAAGATCCAGTGGGGCGACAAGGGCGAGAACGAGCTGTTCCTCGACCGTTGGGACATGGTCGCCGTGCCCGAGGGCGTAGTGCGCCGGTTCGAGAATGTCAGCGACCAGACCGGACACCTGCTGGTCTGGATCAACGGCGATTCCGAAGAGGCGTTCAACGACATCGACCATCCGCAGATCGAGGCCGACCGGCTGGCCGAGAAGTTCGGCGGCGAGACCCTCGACAAGCTGCGCACCATCGGCGTCACCTTCGAGGCCGGCGTCGAGGACGGTCGCGACGCGGCCGAATAGCACCCAGAAACCGGGAGAGGCGCCATGAAAACCGTGACCCCCACTCCAGAGGAAATGCAGTCGCGTATCTGCCGCTACGCCGATCTTGTGCCCGTCAAGGCGGACTTCGCGGAATCGAAGGGGATACCGGCCGAGGCCTATGCGACGGTGGCCGCCAACGAGACATTCGTTCTCATGGCGCCGGAGGGCATGAACAGCGCCACCGGCGAAGCGCCGCCCGTGCTCGGCGGCGATGGCGGGGAACTGTTCACCGTCAACATCGCGCGCTGCCCGCCGGGCGACGGGCCGATGCTGCATGCCCATCAGACGACCCATGAGACGTTTTTCTGCCTGAACGGGCGGTTCAGCATCAAATGGGGCGACGAAGGCGAGCACGAGATCTTCCTGGACCCCTACGACATGATCGCCGTGCCGCCCGGCGTGGTGCGCAACTTCACCAACGTGTCCGACGAGGTCGCCAACCTGCTCGTGTTCATCCAGGGCGACCGCGACAAGTACCAGGATGTCGAGATGCGGCCCAAGGACGGCGAATACATCGCAAAGCGGTTCGGCCGCCAGGTGCTCGACAACCTCGAGGCGGCAGGCCTTCGCTTCACCGCCGGGATCGACCCCGCAACGGGAGCCGCCGAATGACCGCGCGCCTTGCCGCTTTCGCAGATATCCGTTCCCAGGGTGCGCGCTTCGCCTTAGAGATGGGGGTCCCGCTGGGGGCCTATCAGAAGATGACGGCGGAGGAATTCTTCCTGATGCTGTCGGATCCGTCGCTCGGCGGCCCGTTCGCCACCGATCCGGGAATCTCCGATGCCCAGGGGATGGTGTGCGCCATCGTCAAATGTTCGCCGGGCCAGGGGCCCTACCTGCACGCCCACTACAACACGCTGGAAAGCTTCACCTGTCTCGACGGACGGTTCCGGATCACCTGGGGCGACACCGGCGAGCATGAGGCATTCCTCGATCCGTTCGACACGATCTCGGTGCCGCGCGGCGTGGTGCGCACCTTTGCCAACGCGTCGGACGGCACCGCCCACATCCTGGGCTTCATCCGCGGCGACACGCCCGAGGATTTCGCCGACGTCGCCATGACGCCCGCGGCGGCCGGCGACCTCGACGCGACCTTCGGTTCCGGCACCAGCGACCAGATTCGCGACATCGGCTGGCGCTTCGACGCGGGCGTGACCGCACCGACGGCGCAGGTGTCGCCGGCCGAGATGGCAGGACGGATCGCCCGCTTTGCCGATCAGGCCCCGCTCGATCCGGGACAGGCCGCGGCGATCGCGATTCCCGGCGCCGGCGCCGTGCGCCTCATGGTGGGCCCGGAAGACCTCGGCGCGCCGGTGTCCGGCGATCCGGGAATGCTGGTCACGATCGCCGAACTCGCACCCGGCGCGGCAACCGGAACCTATTCCCGGGGCACGGGCCGCGAGGCGGCGATGTGCCTGGGCGGCACGCTCGAACTGTCGGGCGCGGCGACGCTGGTGCGCCGCGACATGGCGGCCTTCGGGCCGGACGAGCCGCGCGCCTGGCGGAACATCGGTACCGAGCCGGCACACCTGCTGTCGATCGTCACCGGCGTCGCAGGCGACGACTTCGCAACGGTAACGCGGGCAGGCTAGCGCGAGGCGCCTTCCGCGGCGTCGCGCGCCTCGATCGGCTGCTTCGACTTGCCGTCCGGATTCTCTGCCCAGAACGCCTCGTTACAGTCGAGCGTGGCGTAGGGCATGATCATCCCCGGATCGAACGGATAGGGCGCGGTGCCCGCCGCGATCTTCTTCGGCCAGTCGGGATCGGCGAGCGCCCCCTTGGCGATCGCGGCAAAGTCGCCCTCGCCCTCGACGATGGCCCGTTCGGCCTCGGCCGGGTCCTGAAGCTTGCCGTTCGCCATGGTCGTCAGCCCGGTGTGCGCGCGCGCCAGGCCCGAGAGGCTGTGGTCGGTTCCGAACACGTGGGCGATCCCGAGATGGGCGCTGCAATCGAAGAAGTCGATGCCCGTCGCCGCAATCGACGGGAAGACGATTTTGGCGTCGGCATCGCCGCCGGGCCATTCGTATTCGAAGTCGTTCACCTTGGTCTGCGAGATGCGCACGCCGACCGGCTTGTCGGGCACCGCGTCGCGCACGGCCTGCATGACCTCGCAGTGGAGGCGCACCCGGTTCTCGATCGCGCCGCCATACGCATCGTCGCGCAGGTTGGTGTAGTTGGTCAGGAACTGATCGAGGATGTATCCGTTGGCGCCGTGCACCTCGATCCCGTCGAAGCCGACCGCGATCGCGCGCCGCGCCGCGGCCGCATAGGCCTCGATCAGCGCATCGATCTCGTCGGCGGTGATTTCGCGCGGGGTCTGGAACACATCGCCCGAGCCGCGGTAGCGCGGAATCTGCTTGCCCTTGGGCGTGACGACCGACGGCGCGACCGATCCCTCGACCCAGTTGTTGCCCTGGTTCACCGCACCGCAATGGAAGAGCTGCATGAAGATCGGCACACCCTCTCCGTGCACCGCCTCGACGACCGGGCGCCAGCTCTCGGCCTGTTCGTCGGTCGCCACTCCCGGCTGGTACAGGTAGCCCTGGCTGTATTGGCGATCGATGTAGACGCCCTCGGTCATCACCAGGCCCCAGCCGCCGCGTGCGAAGCGCCGGTAGTACTCGGCCATCTGATCGGTCACGATCCCGTCCGCGGTCGCGCTGGTGCGCGTCATCGGCGAGACGACGCAACGGTTCGCGGTTTCGACCCCCCGGATGGCGCCCGGGCTGAACAGGTTCGGAAAGGCGTCGACGCCCGGTCCACTCAACGACATGGCAATGCTCCCGTTACTTTTCGATCGGCACGCCGACGAGGCTGCCCCATTCGGTCCAAGATCCGTCATAGCTGCGCACGTTCTCGTAGCCGAGAAGCTGGGTCATGGTGAACCAGGCCAAGGTCGCACGGTGGCTGAGACGGCAATACGAAATCACGTCCTTGTCGGGCGTGGCGCCCCGCTCGGTCAGGAGCGCGCGCAGCTCGTCCTCCGGGCGGAACGTCATGTCGTCATTCAGGAAATCGTCGAAGAACAGGTGCCGGGCGCCCGGAATCCGTCCCGCCCGTTCGGCACCCACATCGGGCGCGCCGATCATGTTGACGCGCTCGCCGCGGAACTCCTCTGGCGAGCGATGGTCGAGCAGCGCGGTTTTGCCCGCCGCGATGTCGTCCAGCTTCTCGATGATCTCGGTTAAGCGCACCCGCATCCGGTCATTGCGCACGCCCGTCGGCGTGTAGGTGGCCTGTGTCGGGGCGGGCACCTCGGTGGTCGTCGGCAGGCCCAGCTTTTCCCAAAGCACGCGGCCGCCGTTCAGCAGCCGGACGTCGGGATGGCCGAGATAGGTGAACACCCACCAGCCGTAGGTGCCGAACTGAACGGGGTCGCCGTAGCACACCACCGTCGTGTCGTTCGAGATTCCCAGCGCCGCACAGCGCTCGGCGAAGCGCTCGGATGCGGGAAAGTCGCGGATCGTGTCGTCCCAGAGGAAGTCCTTCCAGAAGAAGCCGTGCGCCCCCGGGATGTGCCACTTGTCGTACGACGCCGTGCCCGTCCAATTGAATTCGAGGACGACCACGTTCGGATCGTCGAGGTGTTCGGCAAGCCACGCGGGCTCCACCAGCCGGTCTGACGCCATCTCTCCCCCTGCCCCGCTGCTGCGGTGTTAGACTGCCGGCGACTTAAACGCGCCGGGCGGTGAAAATCAATGTCCGGTCTGGCTGGCGGAGCGGCGCGGACGCACATGATGACGATCGGGGTCATCAGCACAGGCGATATGGGCCACGCCGTGGGCCGCACCCTGCGCGAAGGCGGCAATCGTGTCGTCACCGCGCTGGAGGGCCGCAGCGCACGCTCGGCAGCCCTCGCCGCCGAAGCCGGAATCGCCGACGCTGGCACGCTGCGCGACGCCGTCGCCGAGGCCGACATCCTGCTCTCGATCATGCCGCCCGCCGCCGCCAAGGATTTTGCGCGCGCTGCCGCCGAGGCGATGGCGGCCGCCGGCCGGACACCCACCTTCGTCGACTGCAACGCGATCGCGCCGGAAACCTCGCGCGAAATCGCACGAATCGTCACCGCGGCCGACGCGCCCTACATCGATGGCGGAATCATCGGCGCGCCCCCCGGGCGACGCAGCCCGACGCGGCTCTATGTCAGCGGCCCGCAGGCCGAAGGGCTCGCGGCACTCGCACGGCCCGATCTGCGGATCATCGCGATGGGCACGGAGATCGGCGCCGCATCGACCCTGAAGATGTGCTACGCGGCGCTCACGAAGGGCACGATGACCCTCGACACGCTGGTGCTCATGGGGGCCGCCCGGCTCGGCGTTGCCGAAGAGTTCCGGGCCGAGATGACCGAGAGCCAGCCGGCCGCGCTGGAACGTATGGAACGCATGGTCCCGTGGCTGGCCGCCGACGCCGAGCGCTGGATCGGCGAGATGCACGAAATCGCCCGGACCTTCCGCGAGGCGGGTCTGACGCCGCGCATCCACGAGGGCGCGGCCGAGATGTTCGAATTGCTTGCCGCCTCGCCGCTCGCCGCCGAGACGCGACAGACCGCCGACCGCACGCGCACGCTCGATGCGGCGATCGCGGCGTTCCTTACGGTGCTTTCCGCTTCCGCGAGCGACGCGGCGGACTAGACCGACCGCCGCCACCGGCGCCGGCGGCGCGTTTCGGGGCACCGGTCGATGCGCGAGCCGGCGCACGCCCGCTTCCCCGCCCACCGGCGCGGCCCTGACCCCGCAGCTTCTTTGCCAGCGCGTTCAGCTCGCGCCGCTCGAACCTGAGATCCTCGATAGCCTGTCCGTCACCCGCAACGGCCCGAAGTTGCTGGTCGATCTGGTTCATGACGTTCTCGACCGCCCGCAGCACCTCGGTCACCTGCCCGCGATCGCGGCACCGCAGCACAACTTCCTGGTTCATCATCAGGTCCGAAAAGGCCTCGGCGTCGCTCTGGCCCAGCCGTTCGAGCGTCCGGTCGATTTCGGTCCACGCCGTCCGCCAATCGGCATAGACCGACGGCGCCTTCGTGCGGCCGCGCGAACGTGCGACCGCCTCGAGTTGCACCATGATCCGGACGAACTGCCAGACGACGATGCGAAGCTCGGTGGATTCGGAACGCGGCGATGCTGTCTTTTGGGTCATTCAGGGGTTTCCGCGCGCAACCACCCGTCCCGGGGGCCGCACGAAGCGCAATAGCAATGCTCGATCCGCCGCCGCGGACGTCGCACATAGTGATAGGCCTGTCGGCACGCGACGCAGCGCCAGATGATCTTCGCGTTGGCCTCCCGCGAAAGGTAGGGAATCTTGTGCCGCACGTTGGGCACCTCGCCCAGCATGCGCATGATCTCGCGCCAGCGATCGTTGTGACGGCAGGGGCGCTCGTGGAACAGGTCGGCCAGGACGTGGGCGCATTCATGCAGGAACGTCGCATCCCGGTCGGGCTCGCATCCGCGTTCGAGCAGGCGGGCGTTGAGCACGATTCGCCGCTCGGCGGCATAGGCCGCGCCGGCCAGGGTCCGCGCGCGCCGGCTGATCACCACCGCGCAGTCGAGCAGATCGCGAAAGGCCGGATCGAGGTCCGCCGCACGCGACAGACGGCTCGCCAGGCCCCATCGCTCGGCGATCTCGCGCACCGTGCCGATCCGCCGGTGTCCGTGGACGAGCGTTTCAGCGGTCAATTGAAATGACCCTCCCTGCCTGTTCGGGGCGCGGCAGTCTAGCATGTGAATCCGCGATCCGGTCGAGGCGCGCGCGCGCCGTTTCCGGCATCGGAGCCGAGCGGCGTGCGCCCATATCGACATGCAGGCTGACCAGCTCGTTGGTCGACGCCAGGTAGCCCTCGTCGGCGTGATACATGAAGTGCATGTAATGAAGTCGCTTGGCATCGTGCGCCAGCAGCTGCGTCTCGAACCGCATCGGCGCCCCGTCCATCAGCTCGCGATCGTATGTGATGTGCGCCTCGAGCGTGAACGTGGAGCAGTTGTTTGCGGCCAGATAGGCCTCGCCCAGCCCGACATAGTCGAAGAACGCGTCGGTCGCGTGATCGAAGGCCAGCATGTAGTAGGCCAGATTCATGTGGCCGTTGTAGTCGATCCAACCCGGCTGCACCGTCTCGGTGTGGAGCGACAGGGGTGCCGGAATGTCGGTGTTCGACGTCGGGTTCGCGTTCATGGGCGGAGAATAGAGGCTTGCCGGCGGTTCGCGAAACCCTGCACCGGTCCGCGTTCAGGCGGGATGCAGGCGAAGGCGCCGCGACAGGTCCGACTGGAACCGGCCCTGCGGATCGATCCGCGCCAGCACGTCGCGGAATTCGTCGAGGCGCGGAAACATCCGCGCGAACCCTTCGGCGGTCATCAGCGCGTCCTTGGCGATATAGAGCCGGCCGCCATGATCGAGGGTGATCCGCTCGAGACGCGCATGCAGCTCCTCGACCCCCGCGCGCCGCGGCAGGTCGACCGCATAGGCCATCCCCTCTATCGGGAACGACAGAAGGCCGTCGCCCGACCCGCCCATCGGCTTCATCACCGCGGCAAACGATCCCGCACCCGCGGCCGTCATCTCGGTCATCACGGCGCGGATGCCGTCGCGCTGGCTTGCGCGCGGAAAGCCGGTGTGGATCGAGTAGAACCCGCGGCGCCCGTAGACGCGGTTGAACCCTTCGATGGCATCGAGCGGAAAAAGGAACGAACGCATCCCCAGCCGCACGTCGCGGCCGGCCGGCGGCAGGCGATGATAGCGACGATTCGTGTACCAGCGCAGGATCGCGGGATGCAGCAGGATGGTGGGCGGTGCCACCCGGATGCGCGATTGCGCGGGTGGCGGCGCCATACCGGCCGCGTCCGGCGCGAGGTCGCCGCGTTCGAGGATGCCGCGTCCCGTCGCACCGCCGCGTGCCATGGCATCGACCCAGCCGAACAGGAACGCCGAGGTGCCCCGCGCGGCCTCGATCGTGTCGATCATCTCGTCCATGTCGGCGATCCGCCGATAGCTCGCATCCGCGGCGCCGGACGGGACCGGCATCATGCGGAAGCAGACCCGCAGCACGGTTCCCGTCAGACCCGCGCCGCCGAGGCTGGCGGCAAAGATGTCGGGGTTTTCCGTCCGCGAGGCACGCACCACCTCGCCGCGCGCCGTCATCAGGTCGATCCAGGCCACATGGTTGCCGAAGCTGCCGACCCGGTGGTGGTTCTTGGAATGGATGTCGTTGGCAAACGCGCCGCCGACCGTCACGCTGGCCGTCGCGGCCGAGACCGGGAAGCACACGCCCTGCGCCAGGAACCGGTCGAGCAGCGCATCGAAGGTCACGCCGCCCTCGCACACCACCTCTCCACTTGCCGGATCGAAAGACAGGATCCGGTCGAGCCGGCGGGTCAGGATCGTCTGCCCGTCATCGTCGAGCGCGGCATCGCCGTAGCAACGCCCGCCACCATAGGTGATGGCGCCGCGCGCGTGGGAGTCGCGCACCGCGTCGCGCAGTTCACCCTCGTCGACGGGCGCGACGACAGCGGACCGTGCGTGGCGCGAGCGTCCCCAGGTCGTGAGTGTGGTTTCCGTCCAGGCGGTCATTGCGGGCCTCAGTCGCCGGAGGATATCACCGGGCAGTTCACCAGTATGCCGTCGGGCCCGATCGGCGCCCCGGCCGGGCCGTGGACGAGGCCTGCCGCGGCCAGCGCGCGGACCCCTGCTTCGTTGGTGACGAGGCTGCGCCGGTTATCGGAACCTTCGGCCCAGACCACGGGATGGGATGCCCAGAGCGGGCTGTAACCGTCGCCCTGCCCCGGAATGTCGCCGGTCACGTTGAGCGGCGGCAACCCGTCGACGAGCGCGCTCTCGAGGCCCTGTCGTGCCGGCGCATCTGCGCCCGTGACACCATTCACCACGACGTAGATCGGCTCGACCGCGCTCCACGGCCGGTCGTCCTGATCGGCCGGAACATCGGACAGCCGCGGGGCATGGGTTGCACCTTCGAGTGCGGCGACGAGCGCCACGTTGGCCTCGCTCGAGACGTAGAGGATCGGCTTGCCGCCTGCAAAGCCCGGTGTCAGGGCCAAAGTGACGGTCCCGTCCCGCGGGCAAATCTCGACCACCTTGTCGTGAACGAGCCCGTAGTCCGGGTCGCCATCGCAAAACCGGTCGAGGGTCGCCGCCGCCACATCGTAGGCTACCACCGGCGCATTGAAGACGTGTCCAGCGCCGCCGGATATCCGGATCAGGGGGGTGTAGTCGTCATCGCCGACGGAGCCCGGCTGTGCGCCGCGCGGCGGAAACGCCAGCCCCGCGCCGGGCGTGACGATGCGTTCGGGCAGGAAGTCGACGGTCCCGGAGTCGAAAACCAGTTCGCCATCGCTGGATATCTCTGCTTCGCGGACCGCCCGCCCAACACCGGCGTTTGCCAACTTCGCCGACCAGTTGATCCCCAGACGGGCCGCCCCCCCCCGATCGCTGGCGTCGAGAAGCACGTACCAGACCGCCTCCCCGCTCGCCATGCGACCCCGATGCAGCGGCAGGGTGACCGTCCCCGATCCCGCATCGACGGAGCCGGAGGCCAGAAGAATCTGAGCCGCATGGCCGGGCATTGCAGCAGCGGCCACCCCCAGAGCCAACATCGCGGCCATCGCCATCCGGACGCCGTCCGCCCTTCGCAGTTTCGTCATCGTCTCGGCCCGTCCATGCCCGATTTAAGGGTTTGTTGATCGTGTGCGTCGATCCTATCACGCCAACGCGGCCAACGGACGAACCCCGGGAATGCCCCTGAACCCAGCCCGAAGCGCAGCGCACGAAAACGGTCGTGAGGCAACGACCGGCGCTGCCGCTGAACTGATGGACGAACTCGCGCACATGGAACGTCAGTTCGCCGAGGCGCGAACGAACGCGCACGGCACCCTGTGCCGGATGGGTCTCGTGACCGCCGACATCGAGCGTGCGCTCGGCCGCCGTGCGAAGGCAGACGGGTTGGCCGGCGGGATATGGGACCTGCGCGCCGGCGTCGGCCGGGCCTTCGCCGCGTTTCGACCGCCACCGGGCGGCCGCCGCTGACACCCCGCCGTGACCAGACGTTCGAACTCAGGGACCGTGCGCCCCGTCTTCGAACCAGGTGACCACGGAACCGTACGTCCGGTTCTCGTCCAGTGCCCTCTGGTTGCTCAGCATCAGCGGCCACTCGTCGACCGGCATGTAGCGCGGAGCGAGGAAGCGATACAGGTCGCGCAACAGCGGCGTAATCAGATACGCATCGATGACGCGCGACGGCAGCCTTCGCCACTGGGCCGCGATCGCATCCCAGGGCTTCAGCTGTGCATGGGCGTCGTTTCGGACCGCGCGAACGCGGTCGCGCAAAGTCGGAAAATCGGCGAACAGCCTGGTGATGTCCGTGACGTAGCTGACCTGCCCCCTTAACCGGTTCCATTTGCTGAGTTAGGGAATTGGCATCTGGATCCATCTTGAAGGGAGCAGAGATGCCGAGGAAACGTTTTTCGGTGAGCCAGAACGTAGATGAGATCAGTGGTGGTTCAGGGGGGTTGAGGCGTCACACATTTTGTCACACAAAATGTGCAAAAATGGTCAGAATGGCGATGGTTGAGAAATCCAAGCCACTGTAATTAAATGAAATTTTAATAGAAAATTTTATGGCGTCCCCTAGGGGACTCGAACCCCTGTTTCCGGCGTGAGAGGCCAGCGTCCTAGGCCACTAGACGAAGGGGACGCCGTGGCCGTTTGGAACGGTCCGCAGGACATAGCCGAAGCGCGCCACCTTTTCAAGCCGCGGCTACAAATTGCGCGCGCACGGCCGCGAGAAACCTGTCGATCTCGGCATTGGTCGCACTCCACGCGACCACGAGCCGGATCGTTCCGTCATCTCCCGCCCGGTAGAAACCGAAGCCGTTTGCCTCCAGCCGATCGAGGACGGCCAGCGGCAACCGCGCGAAAACGATATTCGCGTCGGCCGGACGCACGAGCGCGCCGCCATCGATCGCGGCCAGTCCGGCAGCAAGGCGCGCCGCACCCGCATTCGCTGCCCGCGCGGCGCGCAACCATGCGTCGTCTCGGAGGTAGCCCTCGAACTGGGCCGAAACAAAGCGCATCTTCGAGAGCAGGTGCCCGCCACGCTTGCGCCGCTCACCAAAGGCCAACGCCAGGTCGCGCCGGAAGAAGACGACCGCCTCGGCCGCCATCGCGCCGCCCTTGGTCGCACCGAAGGACAGCGCGTCGACCCCGCGCCGCCAGGTCGCGTCTGCCGCACTGCAACCGAGCGCTGCCAGCGCATTGGCGAAGCGCGCGCCGTCCATGTGCAGGGCAAGGCCATGGCGCCGGGCCACCTCGGCAATCGAATCGATCTCCGCAGCGGCATAGACGGTTCCGGCCTCGCTCTCCTGGGTGATCGTCACCGCGGCAGGCGGCATGTTGTGCACCCCGTGCGGCCGTGCGCGGTGCAGCGCGGCGTCGAGGGCAGCCGGATCGATCTTGCCATCCTCGCCGCCGACGAGGCTCAGCTTGGCGCCGCCCGTATAGAATTCGGGGGCGCCGCACTCGTCGGTGTTCGCATGGCTCTGCGGGTGGCAGAACACGGTTCCGAAGGGCGGACACAGGGCCGAAAGGGCAAGCGCGTTGGCCGCCGTCCCCGTCGCCACGGGAAAGACGTCGAGATCGCATTCGAATATGTCGCGCATCCGCGCGGTGAACCGCTCGGTCCAGGGATCGTTGCCATAGGGCATCGCCGACGCCCGCGCCGCAGCCTCGAGCGCAGCGACCACCTCCGGCAACGCACCGGCCACATTGTCGCTGGCAAAGTTCGCCGGTGCGCCGCTCACGGCCGGATCTCGGCCCGGATTCGGCCGCTGGCGAGATCGACCACGAAGACGCGGTTGCATTCCGGATCGCCCGCCGGCCCGTCGCTCACCACGGTCAGCAGGCCGCCTTCCGTCGTCGCGCGCACGATCCGGCACGCCGCGGACGGCAGCCCCAGGCTGCGTTCCTCCAGGGTTTCGGTGATCGCACCGTTGCCGTCATCGTTCGAGGCGACGACAATGCCCCAGATGACCGCGGCGAAGGCGGCCAGGATCAGCATGCCCAGAACGATCACGAGCGTACGCAAGACCAATGCGCTCAATTCACCCTCCCCCGGTTGGCGCGCAGTCTAAGGCCATGACGCAAAAAAACAACGAAACGGTCGAGCAGGTCACCGTCGGCGCGAGCCATGCGGGGCAGCGGCTCGACCGGGTGCTGGCCGAGGCGCTGGGCCACCTTTCGCGGTCCCGGCTCAAGGCGCTGATCACCGAGGGCCACGTCACGCGCGCCGGCGCCGTGGTGCGTCAACCCGCCCTCAAGGTCGCGGCGGGCGAGCGGTTCGCCGTGACGATCCCGGCGCCGGTCTCGCCGGTGCCCGCCGGTCAGGACATTCCCCTGACGATCCTGTTCGAGGATGCCGACATCATCGTGATCGACAAGCCCGCGGGCTTCGTGGTCCACCCGGCGCCGGGCAATCCCGACCATACCCTCGTCAACGCCCTTATCGCCCATTGCGGAGACGGGCTGACGGGCATCGGCGGCGTGCGCCGACCGGGCATCGTCCACCGGCTCGACAAGGACACGAGCGGCGTCATGGTTGCGGCAAAGACCGCGGCCGCGCACGAGGCGCTCGTTGGCCAGTTCGCCGCGCGGACAGTTTCAAGGGCCTACCGCGCTATCGCCTGGGGGCTGCCCGTTCCCGCCGACGGGCTGGTGGAAGGCGCGATCGGGCGCAATCCGCGCAACCGCAAGAAGATGGCCGTGGTCACGCGCGGCGGCAAGCCGGCGCGCACGCGCTACCGCACGCTGCAGGTGTACGGCGCCGGCCTCGCCAGCATGCTGGAATGCCGGCTCGAAACGGGCCGAACGCACCAGATCCGCGTGCACCTGTCGCACGCCGGACACCCGATCGTCGGCGATCCGGCCTACGGTCGCGCGGCAGGCCGGCGCACCCTCCTGAAGGCGGTGCCCGATGCCCCGGCAGCGGCGATCGCCGCATTCCCGCGGCAGGCCCTGCACGCGTTCCGCCTCGGGTTCGAGCATCCATCGACCGGCGAACACATTGATTTCGAAACAGAACTTCCCGAAGACATGGCGAACCTGGCGGAAATCCTGGCGGCCCTCTAAAACATTGCCATCGGGCACGAAATCACCATATTTCCAGGCAAGAATTCGTTCATCGGAACCGTCTACACCCATCGACCGTATCCCAGGTTCGGGTTCTGGAGGATCATCTAATGGCTACGCCGCAGCTTCCCTCGCTCACGCCCGAAGGCAACCTGTCGCGGTACCTGCAGGAAATCCGCAAGTTTCCGATGCTCGAACCCCAGCAGGAGTTCATGCTGGCCAAGCGCTGGCAGGAACATGAGGACGTCGACGCCGCACACCAACTCGTCACCAGCCACCTTCGCCTCGTTGCGAAGATCGCGATGGGCTATCGCGGCTACGGGCTTCCGGTCGCCGAGTTGATCTCGGAGGGCAATGTCGGCCTCATGCAGGCGGTCAAGAAGTTCGACCCCGACCGCGGATTCCGTCTCGCGACTTATGCGATGTGGTGGATTCGCGCATCCATCCAGGAATACATCCTGCATTCCTGGAGCCTCGTGAAGATGGGGACCACCGCCGCGCAGAAGAAGCTGTTCTTCAACCTCCGCCGCATGAAGGGAAAGCTTCAGGCATTCGACGAAGGCGACCTGCCGCCCGAGCAGGTCGCACACATCGCCAAGGAACTTAGCGTTTCGGAAAACGATGTGGTGATGATGAACCGTCGCCTCGCGGGCCCGGACGGTTCGCTCAATGCCCCGCTGCGCAAGGACGGCGACGGTGACGGGGAATGGATGGACTGGCTCGTGGACGAATCCGAGACCCAGGAGTCCGAACTAGTCGAGCAGGACGAATTCGAGAAGCGCAAGTCGTTGCTCGACAAGGCGATGGGCGTGCTCAACGAGCGCGAGCGTCACATCCTCACCGAGCGAAGGCTGCGTGAGGACCCCGTCACCCTCGAAGACCTCTCCCAGGAGTACGACATCAGCCGGGAACGCGTGCGCCAGATCGAGGTGCGCGCCTTCGAGAAGCTCCAGAAGGCGATGAAGAACTTGGCAATCGAGCAGCAGGTCGCCGCCCCGCAGTAACTCCGCATTAGCCTGCGGGAAATTCCTTTACCGCTTCACCCCATTCATCGACGAGACGTTTCTGCTCGCGGCGCAGCACCTGTATCCGCGCCTCGTTGGTGACGTTGATATAGACGGCAGCAACCTTCGGCATGCCGAGGACGAGCCCCCATCCGATGGCGGCGGTCCCGTACATCACGGCCAACACGAACACGTCGGTCAGCATCGACATGGCGCGCGCCATGGTCGGGCCGTTGATCAGCAATTCGACGACGAAGGGCGCCACGCCTGCGATGTTCGTCGCCGCCACGGCCAGCGAGGCGTTGCGCCCCGGCTCGCGATCGACCACGACCGCAACCATCGCGGGCACGATGCCCACCATGAACAGGACGAACGCCGGCGTGGCGAACATCATCAGGGCAACCACGATGAGGCCGACCAGAGTATAGATATAGACGCCGCCACCCTTGCCGCGGGCCTTTGCCGACTTGCCCGCGGTTTTCGGCTTCGCCGACTTCTTGAAGTTCTGCTTCGCCACGGCCCTAGCCCATCCGCGTCACGACGAGCGCGCCCAGGACCAGGATGCTGATCACGCTGGCGACGTTCGCCGCGATCTGGCGGCCCAGCCGGTTGGCCTGGCGCTGGCGGAACGTCTCGTCCTTCTGCAGCTTTGCCACTTCCGCCTCGATGGCCAGTTGACGGCGCTGTGCGATCTCGAAACCCCGCTCATCCAACCGACGAGTCTTCGCATTGTCGATGATCCGAACGAGATCGTTGAGGCTTCCTCTTCCCTTGGCGCGCCGTGCGTCCTTCAGAAGCTGCTCGCGCAACCGGGTGTTGCGATACTCGTCGAAAATCGGCTGCAGGCTGTCCAGGAACAGAGCAAACAGGTTCTTCGCAGCCGTCGAACTGTTCTTGCTCTGAACGAAGGCCAGCAACCGAAGCTGTGCCACGCGCCTGAGCAATTCGCCCGAGGCGCGTGCATAGTAGCCGAGTTCGCGGTCGATGCTGCCGTTGATACGCGCGCCGAGGAAGGCGGCGATGTGCCGATCGAAGGCCAGTTCCCCCTGCCCTGCCTTCTCCTCGATGACTTCGAGCATCTCACGCGGCTGGGTCGGGGTCATCCTCCCAACCAGCGGACTCAGGCACGGCAGCGTGGGATTGAGCTCGTAGGCACATCGTTCGATCGAGAATCCGGAGCCCGTCTCGGCAAGGAAAATCGAGGCCTTCTCCGCCACCTCGCTCGCCGTGACCATCCAGGTCTTGGGGCGGAGCTGCAGCTCGTGCCAGAACCCCATCAGCTTTCCGAGAATCAGATCGGTGAAGTCGGCAGCCAGCGACTTGTCCTGCACGGCCATCACCGCTGCCGGCCCGAACGCATCGGGCATCACCGTCATGCGGCGAAACCGTATGGGCCCAGTGGGATCCAGCGTGGCAATGACGCGCGACAGGCGGATGTCGTCGGTCATCTGACGCGGCCCACCCACACCGAGGAGGCTGCAATCGGCAACCTCCTTTGCAAGGTCGCGATTCTTGAGGCTGCGATCGACCCATCGTGCGATGGTTTCGGTGCCCGCAACCTTGGCCGCGGCAGTCCAGTCTGTACTGAGAATGTAGGCGAGCTCGCGCGCCGTGTGGGCCGCCTGTCCATTGAACTCGAACGGCCGGTCGGCACGAACACCAGGCATCGGCTGCGACGGATTGACCCGCCCGCTGTGCACCCAGTTCGACAGATCGGTCAAGCTCCAGCGCTCATGATCCTCGCCGCGCATCAGCGCGCGCACGATCGGCGCCAGTTCGGCGGGAAGCTTCGTATCGCCGAGGATCGCATTGTAGCTTCCGACCTCGACGCGGCGCGTGAGCAGTGTCTTGTCGTCGATCCCGGCAACCGGATTGCGCCCCAACGCAAGGATCAGCAGCGTGACCCCGATCGCGGACATTTCGTCCGACATGTCGCCGTTGCCACGTGCAATCGGCGGACACAGCGCGCGCTCCAGCGATTCGAACATCGCCGGCTGATCGTATCCGGCCGGAGCGCTGTAGAACTGCCCCGACATGACCTGGCCGTCGCTCGCGCGGCGAAAGAGGTTCGTCGGGCGGATGTTTCGGTGTGTCAGCCGTTCGTCGTGAACCCGCCGGATGAGATCCAAGATCGGCGCCAGGAGATCGCGCTTGAGCTCGCGTACCGTCCAGGGCTGGACCGTGGCGTTCAGCGACGGCATCAACGGCGTCCCGCTCGGCTGTTCGAGGACGATCACGTTTTCCTGGCGGCCCGGCTCGTTCCAGTCGACCCGTCCCCACCGCACCGGCTTCGTGAGCGCGTCATGTGGAACGCTTTTGGCGGTGACGAGCGCCTGGCCGCGCGCCGGGCCGGTACGGTCGAGGACCAGCGCGTACATATCCTTCTTAGGGTCGCTGGTATCTGTCGCCAGATAGGCGCGCGCCGATGTCGTGCTCAAATGGGGAAGCACAACATCGGGCTGAATCCGGTACCGGTCCGCAAACAGGATCTCCGCCGCCGAAAGTTCGATGTCAGCCGCCACCGACGGCCCGGCCGAGGCCGCCGACACGTCTTCGGCAATCATGGTAGCGTCGCTCATGTCGGACCGCCCGAATAGCCATACGGACACGACCGCAAGGGCCGCGATCCGGCCACTCTAGGCCGTCGCAACGTAACAGATGGTTAACGGCAGTCAGTCGGCGAAGGGATCGCGAACGAGGATCGTGTCCAGTCGCTCGGGGCTGGTCGACAACAGCGCCACCGGCGCGCCGATGAGCTCCTCGATCCGGCGCACATACTTCACCGCCGTCGCCGGAAGTTCCGCCCAACTCCGCGCACCGGCCGTGCTGGTCTCCCACCCGTCCATCGTCTCGTAAACCGGCTCAACACGGGCCTGAGCGGAGATTCCCGCCGGGAAGCGCGACACTGCCTCGCCATCGATCGTGTAGCCGACGCACACCTTGATCTCGTCGAGCCCATCGAGCACGTCGAGCTTGGTCAGCGCGATCCCGTGGATTCCGCCGACGCGGATCGCCTGGCGGACCATCACCGCGTCGAACCAGCCGCAGCGACGGCGCCGGCCGGTGACCGTTCCGAACTCGCGGCCGCGTTCGCCCAGCCGTTCGCCGACCTCATTGATCTGTTCGGTGGGGAACGGGCCGCTTCCGACCCGCGTGGTATAGGCCTTGGTGATGCCGAGCACGTAGCCGATCGCGCTGGGTGCCGTGCCCGAGCCCGCCGCAGCCTGTCCAGCCACGGTGTTGGAAGAGGTCACATAGGGATATGTGCCGTGGTCGACGTCGAGCATCGCGCCCTGGGCGCCCTCGAACAGGATCCGCCGGCCGTCGCGTCGCGCATCGTCGAGCCACTCCCAGACCGGCGCCGCGTAGGACAGCAGGCGTTCCGAAATCTCGTCGATTCGCGCCAGCAGGTCGGTCTTGTCGACCTCGTCGGCACCGAGTCCGCGCAGCAACGCGTTGTGATGGAACAGCAGATGATCGACGCGCTGCTCGAGCACCGCAGGGTCGGCCAGGTCGCAAACCCGTATTGCCCGGCGCGCGACCTTATCCTCGTAGGCAGGTCCGATTCCGCGTCCGGTCGTGCCGATCTTGTCGGCGCCGCGCGCCTCCTCGATCGCCCTGTCGAGATAGGGGTGCAGCGGCAGGATCAGGCTCGCATTGTCGGCGAGCTTCAGCGTGTCGGGGGTGATCTCCACACCCATCTTTGCGATCGCGTCGATCTCGCCGAGCAGGGCCCAGGGATCGACGACCACGCCGTTGCCGATGATGCTGATCTTGTCGGGCCGCACCACGCCCGAAGGGAGCAGGCTCAGCTTGTAGGTCTTGTCGCCAATGACCAGCGTGTGGCCGGCATTGTGCCCGCCCTGGAAGCGGACGACCACGTCGGCCCGCTCCGACAGCCAGTCGACGATCTTGCCCTTGCCTTCGTCGCCCCATTGCGACCCGACCACCGCGACGTTTGCCATGGTATCTTCCCGTCAGGCCGAGGGCGCGCCCAGCGCCTTCGGTTTCCCGTTTTCGAGGATGTGTGAACAACCGAGACGCCGCGCCTCGTCGGCGGGATGCGTCTCCGGCGCGAGTGCCAGGACCGTGATCCAGCCATTGGCGCGCAGCGCCTGGCCTTCCACGAATGCGGTGCCGTGAGGCAGGTAGAGCCGTGTCGCCGTCGCCGGCTTCGGCAACGCACGCAATATGGAATCCATGAACAGGGAAACGCCCGTGGCCGGTTCCCCCGAATCGGTGATGTAGCGGCCGCCGCGCCCCAACTCACCGCGAATCCCCTCCGCAAAGAGGGTGAAGCTGACACCGGTCTGGTATTCGAAACCGCGATACTCCACCGGATCGAGCGTCAGCGACAGATCGGGTAGGGCGGCACGCACCCCGCGAATGACCGCGCCCAGCCGCGCCACCTCGGCGCGGGCACCGTCCGGCAGATCGATCGCCGAAAGCTCCTCGATGACCGCATCGGCGGGGCCCACGGTCTCGATCATCGCGCACAGCGCCTTCGCGGCACCCGAGAACGCGACACCGTGCTCGCGCAGGATATCGCCCGTCGCGCCGGCATCCTTGCGATCGAGCGCGGCGCGCAGCTCGGCGACGGTCGCACCTTCAAGGTCGATCCCCGAGAGGATCTCGGCAACGAGCGCCGGCGAATTCAGGTCTATGGTCGGCTGCGCGATCCCCGCCGAACGAAGCGCGTCGGCCGCCAGGGTCACAACCTCGATATCCGCCGCCACATCGAGCGATCCGATCAGTTCGACACCCACCTGGGCGAATTGCCGTTCGGGCCGCAACTGGTTGCCGCGCACCCGCAGAATCTGGCCGGCATAGGACAGGCGCAGCGGCCGCGGCGCGTCGCCCAGGCGCGTCTCCGCGATCCGTGCGACCTGCAGGGTGATGTCGGCGCGGACGGCCATCATCCGCTGGCTCACCGGGTCCATCAGCCGGAACATCTGGCCGGCGAGGCTGCCGCCGCCACTCGAGCCGTTGCCGACGAGGGTGGATTCGAATTCCACGAGCGGCGGCTTCACCTGCTCATAGCCGCACGCACGAAACACGCCGATGATGCCGGAAACGGTCTCGGCTTCCTGCGCCGCGCGCGGCGGCAGCAGGTCGTGCAGTCCGGCGGGTAGCAGAGCCCTGTTTTCTTTCGAATCCGACATGGTCGCGCGGGGTTTAGCCCGTTTGCTGCCGCTGGGCAACGGTACTCGGGTTAATCATCGCATCCCGGCGCAATCAAGCGATTTTTGCCGCACGGCATGGTAGAAACCCGGACGTCCTTGTCAGCCGGATCGCGGTTGACGGAGAGACGATGAAACCGGAGATAATTCGACATGCGTGCGCAAGGCGTTCTGACGGGATTGGCCGCCACGGGGCTGTTGATTGCGGGAATTTCCGCGTCCCAGGCCCAGACGATCGAAGATCAAATGGCCGGCAGCGACCGGGGGCTGTACTTCTCGGGTGCGGCGGGCCTGCACCAGACCCGCGATTCCGACATCAGCGGCGGCGCCATCAATTCCAGCGCGGATTTCGACCGCGGCCTCGCCGGCCTTGTGGGCCTGGGCTTCGATTTCGGCGCGAACTGGCGCCTTGAGGCCGAGGCGGGCTATCGCGATGCCGACATCGACTCCATTCCGGGTGCATAGGGCAGCGGCAATGTCGATGCGCTCAGCCTGATCGGCAACGTCTTCTACGATTTCGATCTCGGCGGCCGGTTCGAACCCTACATCGGCGCCGGCCTCGGCCTGGCGCGCGTCTCGGCCGACGGCATCGGCCCGGTTTCAACCACCCGGATCGACGACGACGACACGGGTCTCGCGCTCCAGGCAGGCGCAGGCGTCGCGGTGCCTTTGAACCAGCGGCTCAAGCTGACGATCGACTATCGCTACCTGTCGGTACAGAACCTCGACCTCAACACCGTTTCGGGCGTCGGTGTCGATGCCGATTACGACGACCATGCCATCTTCGTCGGGCTGCGGTTCGCGCTGAACCCGCCGCCCAAGCCCGCGCCTGCCCCGCGCCGCGGCCGGTCGCCGAACCGGCGCAGCCGGCACCGGCGCCCGCGGCACCTCCCCCTGCCCCGCAGCCTGTGCGCGACTTCCTCGTCTTCTTCGACTGGGACAGCGCCATCCTGACACCGCAGGCACTGGCCATTCTGCAGGAAGCGGCCACCACCGCGAAACAGATCGGGACCGTGCGCATCGTCGCCACCGGTCACGCCGACCGGCCGGGTTCCGCGCGCTACAACGTCGGGCTGTCCCAGCGACGGGCCGATGCGGTGCGCGGCGAGCTCGTGCGGCTCGGCCTGCTGGGCGGCGAAATCGCGACGGTCGCGAAGGATGAGACGGATCCGCTCGTGGCGACGCCGGACGGCGTGCGCGAGCCGCAGAACCGCCGGGTGCAGATCGTCCTGAACTAGTCGGGAACCGCCGCCCCTATCGGGCGGCGGTCGACGTGGCCTCGGCCTGCTGGACCACCTGAAGACCGCTCTCGGCGAGATCGGCACGTCCGTCGAAGAGCTGCGCGAAGGTCTGCTCGGCACCTTCGCAGAACCGCACGCGCGCGCGAATGCTGCGCATGGAAGCGTCGTTCGCCAGCCGGGTGATGTAGTCGTCCAGCGCCTTTTGCGCTCGATTGCCGTGGTCGCGCCGGAACATCGCCTTCAGCGTTCCCGCATGCGCGACCAGTTCCTGCTCGAACTGCCCGACCATTGCGTTGTACTGGTGGCGCAGGTTGCACGACAGCGCCGCGACCATCATCTCGCTCTGCAGGATGCGGACGTTCACGGCGTCGCGTTCGTGCCGCGTCTGGGGATCGACCGCCGACGCCGGACCGACGCCAAGGAACGTCGCGGCGAGCACACCCGCCAGCGTCACGGCCATCCGTCGTCCTGTTCGCGTATCCGGCATCTTCCCCCGATGCGCAGCCATTCGAGCCCCATCATTAATGCGCGGCCCAGATTAACGTCACCTTAGCGCCGCCTGCATTCGAAGGAGAGCCGATATTATCTATAATTTTCAGTGATTTGCAGGATACGTCAGGGCTGGGAGGCCGGTTTCACGGCGTGAATCGTGCCGTCCGCCAGCGCGTAGACCGCATACACCTGCCCGCTCGTATCGAGCAGGGCGGGCCGAATCGCTGTCACGATCGGCGATCCATGAACGGTCCGCTCGAACTCGCGGAAGACGCCGCCCGCAAACGTGACGAAGCGAATCCCAAGCCGACGCGCGTCCGGCACGGCGAGGTCCGGAACGCCATCGCCGGTCCAGTCGTGGACGGCGGACATCTCCTGCTCGCGGGCGCCGATGGCGTGGTTCGAGAAACCCGGGGCGGCCGCATCCTCGCGCAGCTTGCCGCCGCGCAACTCGTACAGGCGCAGCGTCCCGCCAATATGCGGCGTCTCGACATAGGCGATTTCGTTCGCACCGTCGCCGTCGAAATCGCCCGCGCCCGCCTGGTTGAGCCAGCGATTGGCGCGCCCGATCGCCGGCACCTCGGCCACGTAACGCACCCCGTCTCGGCCGAGCGCGAGCACGGTCAGCGCCGCGCCCGCGTCGAGATAGGATTGCACGACGATCGCCTCGTCGCGCCCGTTTCCATCGAGGTCGAACAGGCGAACGCGCCGGTCCTCGAAGACCGAGCCGGAATCGAGCCGATAGCGGAACACCGTGCCGTCCGGCCCCTCGAGCGCGAGGCCGGCCGCCTCAATGGAGTCGCCCAGGATACCGTGGCGGTAGCGATCGGTCGGGTCTGTCAGCCACGCACGGCCGATGTCCGCCGAACCGTACGCCACCTCGCCGTCGGGGAGGATGTCGGCCGGTCGCGCGTCACCGGCGGCCGGAGCGGACAGCGCACCTTCGCCCAGAACGAGTTCGCCGTCGGCGAGCGCCAACCGCCGGACGCGCCCGTCTGCGCCGACGACGCCCACCGGTCCGGGAGCTTGCGAGATGCCGGCCTCGATTCCGTCGAGCCGGACGATTGCCACTCCATTGTCCGGGCCCCGCATCGACACCGCCTGCGCCGCGGTCGCCGGTCCCGACGCGGCGAGCCCCGCGAAGATCGGCAACAGGGCGAGGAGGTGCGCGCATCGCATCAGAAGTTGAGCGCCTTCGCCTGCACGACGTTGGGCAGTGCCGCGACCTTCGCCAGAACGTCGGCCGGCACCTCATGGTCGACCTCGACCAGCGCGATCGCATCGCCGCCCGGCGCGTTGCGACCCAGCTGGAAGGTGGCGATGTTCAGGCCCGCATCGCCCAGCACGGTGCCGAGGCGGCCGATCAGGCCGGGCTTGTCCTCGTTGGTGACGTAGAGCATGTGGCTGCCGAGCTCGGCCTCCATCGGGATGCCCTTCACGTCGACGATGCGCGGCCGGTTGCCTCCGAACAAGGTGCCCGCGACACTGCGCGTCTGCTTGTCGGTCTCAACGGTCAGGCGAACCAGCGTCTGGTAGTCGCCCTCGCGGTCGGTCCGCACCTCGGACACGTCGATTCCGCGTTCGTGGGCCATCACCGGCGCATTCACAATGTTCACGCTGTCGAGCAAGGGGGTGAGCAGTCCCTTCAGGGCCGCCGCGCTGAGCGGCTTGGTGTTCAATTCTGCCGCATGTCCCTCGTACTCGATGGTCACACTTTTGAGACCGGATTCGGTGAGCTGACCGGCGAAGCTGCCCAGCAGCTCGGCGAGGGCCATATACGGCATCAGGCGCGGCGCCTCCTCGGCCGAGACCGAGGCCATGTTGAGCGCGTTCACGACCGCCCCGTCGATCAGGTAGTCGGCCATCTGCTCGGCCACCTGGATCGCGACGTTGACCTGCGCCTCGGTCGTGCTCGCGCCGAGATGCGGGGTGCACACCAGATTGTCCATGCCGAACAGGTCGTTCGCACTGGCCGGCTCGACCTCGAACACGTCGAGCGCCGCCCCGGCAACGTGGCCCGATTCGAGCGCGGCCTTGAGGTCGGCCTCGACCACGAGGCCGCCGCGCGCACAGTTGACGATGCGCACGCCGGGCCGCGTCTTCGCGATCGCGTCGGCATCGATGACGCCACGGGTCTGGTCGGTCAGCGGCGTGTGCAGGCTGATGAAGTCCGCCCGCGCGAGGAGCGTATCCAGCTCCACCTTCTCGACGCCGACATCGCGCGCGCGTTCGTCGCTGAGAAACGGATCGTAGGCGACCACCTTCATCTTCAGGCCGAGCGCCCGGTCGGCCACGATGGAGCCGATGTTTCCGCAGCCGACGATGCCCAGGGTCTTGCCCGTCAACTCGACGCCCATGAAGCGCGATTTTTCCCATTTGCCGGCCTGGGTCGACTGGTCGGCCGCCGGAATCTGGCGCGCCAGCGCCATCATCATCGCGATCGCGTGCTCGGCGGTGGTGATCGCGTTGCCGAAGGGCGTGTTCATGACCACCACGCCGTGCGCGGTCGCCGCCGCGACATCGACATTGTCGACGCCGATGCCGGCACGTCCCACGACCTTGAGGTTGGTCCCCGCCGCCAGCACCTTCTCGGTCACCTTGGTCGCCGAGCGGATCGCGAGGCCGTCGTAATCGCCGATGCACGCGACGAGTTCCTCTTCGGACAGGCCGATCTTCACATCGACCTCGACCCCGCGCACCTCGAAGATCGCCTTCGCGCGCTCGGACAGATTGTCAGAAATCAAAACCTTCGCCATGGGAGGTTCCTTCCGTTTTGAAATGTCTTGGGTTCGCGCCCGCCCCCGGAGGGCGGCGCGGAAATCAGGCTGCCGAAGGCACGTGGTCGCGCTTGACCGTCTCGAATGCCCAGTCGAGCCAGGCCGTGAGGGCCTCGAGATCGCTCGCCTCGACCGTGGCCCCGGCCCAGATCCGCAGGCCCGGCGGCGCATCGCGGTAGCCGTTCACGTCGTAGGCGACACCCTCGGCCTCGAGCGCGGCCGACATGACCTTCGCCACCGCCGCCTGCTCGGCCTCGTCGAGCGCCTCGAACCAGGGATCGACGATCTTGAGGCAGACGCTCGTGGTCGAGCGCTCGGCCGGCTGCGCGGCAAGGAACGCGGCCCAGGGCGTCTCGGAGACCCAGCGTTCGAGGACGGCGAAGTTCGCGTTGGACCGGGCGATGAGCGCGGCGAGCCCGCCGATCTCGCGCGACCAGTCGAGCGCGTCGAGATGATCCTCGACGCACAGCATCGAGGGGGTGTTGATGGTGCTGCCTTCGAAAATGCTCTCGTCGAGCTTTCCGCCCTTGGTCAGACGGAAGATCTTGGGCATCGGCCAAGCCGGCGTGTGACTCTCGAGCCGCGCGACGGCGCGCGGGCTGAGCACGATCATGCCGTGCTGCGCCTCGCCGCCGAGCACCTTCTGCCACGACCAGGTGACCACATCGAGCTTGTCCCAGGGCAGGTCTATCGCGAACGCCGCCGAGGTGGCGTCACACAGGGTCAGCCCCTCGCGGTCGGCCGCGATCCAGTCGCCGTCGGGAACCCGCACGCCCGAGGTCGTGCCGTTCCAGGTGAAGATCACGTCGCGCGCGAAGTCGACCGAGCCGAGGTCGGGAAGCGCGCCGTAGGGCGCGTCGAGCACGCGCACGTCGTCGAGGCGGAGCTGCTTGAGGATGTCCGAGACCCAGCCCTGGCCGAAGCTTTCCCAGGCCAGCGCGTCGATGCCGCGTGCGCCGAGGCACGACCACATCGCCATCTCGAAGGCGCCGGTGTCCGAGGCGGGCACGATGCCGACCCGGTACCCCTCGGGAATCCTGAGGATCGCGCGGCTCTCGTCGATCACGCGCTTGAGCTTGGCCTTGGGTTCCTTGGCGCGATGCGAACGGCCGATGCTGGCCGCCGCAAGCCCTTCGATCGACCAACCCGGTCGCTTCGCGCAGGGGCCCGAAGAGAATAATGGATTGGCCGGACGTGCGTCCGGCCGGCGGGGAGATTCCGTCATGGTAAGCGTCCCTTACAGAACGCCGCACCTCGTTGGGGAGGTGTGGCCCGCCGCAGAACTTAGTTCATCGGCGCACGCCGTCAATAGCCCAATTGTCGCAGGCCCGGCCGGATCAGCCGAGCCCTTAGCACCAGGGCGCGACGAGGCTGAAGACGAGCCAGACGATCACCAGAAGCGGCGTGCCGACCCGGATGAAGTCGGCGAACCGGTAGTTGCCCGACGCCATCACCAGAAGGTTCGTCTGGTAGCCGATCGGCGAGGCGAAGTAACAGTTCGCCGCGAAGACGACGGCCACGGCGAAGGGCTCGACCGGCAGCGACAGGCCGTTCGCGATACCGACCGCGATCGGCGTGAACAGCACCGCCGTGGCCTTGGTGCTGATCAGGTTCGCGAGCACCGCGACCAGCAGGAAGAAGGCGGACAGCACCACGGCCGGCGAGGCGTCGCCCAGCACATCCAGCAGCAGCCCCGCCAGGAACTCCACCCCGCCCGTGGCCTGCAGCGCGCTGCCGAGCGCCAGTGCGGCGGCGATCATCATCACGATCGTGCGGTCGATGGCGCGCGACGCCTGGCGGATGTTGAGGACACCCGTCGTCAGCATCGCCCCCGCTCCGACCAGGGTCGCGATCTCGATGGGCACGACGCCCAGCGCCGCACACGCGATCACGGTGGCGAAGATGCCGAGCGTGCTGGCGGCGTGGTGGACGGCGGGCATCGCCGAGGCGGTCTATTCCACCAGCAGGATGTCCTGATCGCCGCGCAGGGCCTCGATGTCGCTCTCGCGGCCCTGGAACAGAAGCACGTCGCCGGGCTCGAGGCGGATTTCGGTCACGCGGGCGCGGATCATCTGCGAGCGGCGCTGGATGCCCAGGATGACGCAGTGATAGCGGTAGCGGAACCCGATCTGCGTCAGGGTCTGGCCGACCAGCCGCGAGGCCGGCTGCACCATCGCCTCGGCCAGCACCTGGTTCCCGACCTGCCAGCGCTGGATGCCGTCCTCGGTCTCGAACCGCTCCCAGTCGCGGCCGAGTTCGGGGTGGAACTGCTCGGGCTCGCCCTTCAGCGCCTCGGTCAGTGCGGCCCGCGTCGCGGCGACCACGATCGTGTCGCCGGCCGCAAGCGTGAAATCGTCGTCGAAGGGCGGATGGTAGGATTCGCGGCCGTGGACGACGAACCGGACGGTCATGTCGCGCAGCTCGGGGAAGAACCCGCCGCGCGGCTGCATCCTGTCGAACTTCGAACCTTCGTGTACCGCGATCTCGGCCATGAACTGGCGGCCACCGCCCGCGATGGCGTTCGTCAGCAACCCGTTTTCGGGCAGAATCCGGGGGCAGACGAAGATGACATAGACGATGCCGACCAGCGCCAGGGCCGCACCGGGCACGAGGAACTGGAAGAACGAGAAACCCTCTCCACCCAGTTCGATCAGCATGCCTGACACGAGCAGGTTGGTGCTCGAACCGATCAGGGTGGTCATGCCGCCGAGGATCGAGGCGAAGGACAGCGACATCATCAGGCGCGACGGCGACTGCGACAGCCGCGTCGCCAGCGCCTGCATGATCGGAATGAAGATCAACACGACGGGCGTGTTGTTCATGAATCCGCTGACCAGGAGCACGGCCATGAAGGCCAGGCCGGTCGCCAGCGCCGCGTGGCCGCGCCCGTAGCGGAAAAAGAGCTGCGCCCCGGCCTCCAGCACGCCCGTGCGCGCCAGCCCCTCGCCCATGATCAGCAGGGCGACGACGGTCAGCAGGGCGGGGTTGGCGAACCCGGCGAGCAACCGAGTCGGGTCGAGAAGGTTCGCACCCGAGGCGTCGGCGACCGGGTTGAAATGGAAGAAGACCAGCAGGACGCAGATCACGCCCAGCGACGTCAGCTCCAGGGTCACGCGTTCGAGCATATAGAGCGCGAGCGCCGCGACGATGACGGCGAGCGTCACCCATACCCCCAATCAGGCCGGGTCGATACCGTTAAACAAGTCCATCATGTCGGTCGGGCTGCAGCCGTTTCGTACGCCCGCCAGTCTATCACGCCCGCGGCGTGGTCACTCCGGGCGGCGGCGCAGGAAAACGGTGGCGGTGAAGGTCGCGACCTCGCCCGCATCGGTGCTGACGTTGAAGGCAAGCCGCACGACCCCGCGCCCAGGATCCGAACGGGTCGGGCGCGCCTCGGCAACCTCGACGCTCGTGTGCAGCGTGTCGCCCGGACGCACCGGAGCGATCCAGCGAATCTCGTCCAACCCCGGCCCGCCCATGCCAGTGCCGTCCAGCGCCCCGGTGCGGATGAACTGTCCGGTCGAAATCGCCACCGTCTGGAAGCCACTGGCGATAAGACCGCCGAAGACGGTGTCTTCCGCCGTCCGCGCATCGGTATGGAAGGGCTGCGGATCGTACTGTCGCGCGAACCAGGTGATCTCGTCCACCTCCAGGGTCACCGGCTCGGTCTCGAAGCGGCGGCCGATAGCAAAGTCCTCGAACCAGAGCCCGCTCATGCCGCGGCCTCCGCGTTCGGATTGCGGCGCAGGAAGGTGGTGGTCTGGAAACGCGCCACCTCCCTGTCGCCGACTGCAGTCGAGAATTGCAGGCGGATGATCCCGCGGTCGGGCCGCGACTTGGACGGGCGCACGTCGATCACCGTGACATTCGTCTCCAGCGTGTCGCCCGGGCGCACCGGCGCCGACCAGCGCACCTCGTCCATCGCCGGCCCGCCCAGCGAGTTCTCGGCGAACAGGCCGAGGCGGATGAACTGGGCGAAGGCCACACCGATGGTCTGGTGGCCGCTCGCGATCAGCCCGCCATAGGGCGAGGTGCGCGCGCCCACCGGGTCGGTGTGGAAAACCTGCGGATCGTAGCGCTCCGCGAACGTGACGATGTCGGCCTCGCCGAGCGTCACCGGTTCGGTGCGGAACACTTCGCCTTGCGTGAATTCGTCCAGAAATAGTGCGGGCATGCGGCCGCTCCCCTTAGTCCGGGCGCGGAAACTACCCGTTTGCGGCGCGTCGATAAAGCCGTCCGGGCCGCCGCAAGGTCAGCCCGCCTCGGCCGCCCGCGCCGCCTCCCAGGCCAGGATCAGCCGTTTCTTGGCGGGCTGCCAGCGATAGCCCGTGATCACGCCCGAGCCACGGATGACCCGGTGACAGGGAATCACCCAGGAAACCGGGTTGCGCGCGACCGCGCCGGCCACCGCGCGCGCCGAACTCGGCGCACCGATTCGCGCGGCGAGATCGGCATAGGTCAGGACGGCGCCCGGCGGGATGCGCAGCAGGCCTTGCCAGACCTTGAGCTGGAACGGCGTGCCGCGCAGGTCGAGATGCAGCCGGCCCCGTCCGAACGCCGCCTCGGCATAGACGCGCGTCGCGTCGGGCCGCTCCTCGAGGGCGGCCTCGCCCAGGCTGCGTCGCAGCTCGTCGAGGGTGGCCGAACGGTCGCCCAGGCCGTTGAAGGCGAGCCCGCACACGCCCCGTTCGGTCGCCACGATCAGGCATTCGCCGAACGGGCTGTCGTGCCAGCCATAGGAAAGCCGGAGATCGCCGCGCCGTTTCCATTCGCCCGGCGTCATCGCATCGTGGGTCACGAACAAATCGTGCAACCGCCCCGGACCCGACAATCCGGTCTCGAACGCGGCATCGAGGACGCTGCGGGAATCGGCAAGCGCGCGCTTGGCATGTTCGAGGGTCAGGTACTGCACGAATTTCTTCGGGCTGACGCCCACATAGCGCGTGAACATGCGCTGCAGGTGATAGGCGCTCATTCCGGTCTGGTGCGCAATCTCGTCCAGGCTCGGCTGCTCATGGTAATGCGCCGTCAGCCAGACGAGCACCCGGCCGACAACGGCAAAGCCGTAATCGGCGTCGGTCTCGCGCACTGCTTCGGTCTCGATCATCTGGGGCATCGTCATTCCGGCTGTTCCCTTTCTATACCCGCTGGCAAACCGCATGCGAGCGTGGCTAGTGACGGGAAAGCTAGGCGGTAACCGGCGAAGCCCCTACCCGGTTCTTGCGGAATGGGGTGCGTGCTAGCGACGTGCGCGCTGGACGAGCGTCACGCCGGCCAGGACCGTCAATGTCGCGACAACGAGGGTGACGGTCAGCGACTCGCCCAGGGCGAGCGTCGCCAGCGCCACGCCGATGACGGGCTGCAGGAGCTGCAGCGCGCCGATCCGGCCCACCCCGCCATCGGCGAGTGCACGATTCCACAGCAGGTAGGCGAGGATCGTCGATCCCCATCCCAGGGCGCAGATCGCGAGCCAGCCATCCTGGTCGATTGCGGCAAGCGTCTCGGCGCCGGAATGGATGGCAACGAGGGGAACGAGGACGGCCGCCGCGACCACCACCGACCACATGGTGACGGAAACCGAGCCGATCTCGCGGGTCAGCCGGGCCCCGGCGATGTAGCCGACGACGCCCAGGAACATGCCCAGGAACACCAGCGCATCGCCCTGCCAGCTCACGCCCTCCACATCGAGGCCCACCGATTCCCAGATCAGGAGCAGCGCCCCGGCCGTCCCGACCGCGATCCCGAGCCACCAGTGCCAGCCGGGCCAGCGCCGGTCGATCAGCGCGGCGAGCACGCCCGCCATGACCGCGCCGGCCGCGGTGCCGGCCGCGGCGTGGCCGGCCGTGGTGAACTGCACGCCCCAGCTGAAGAACACGGGGAACAGGACCAGCCCGCCGATCCCCGACACCACGACCAGGACGAGCGCATCGCGCCGCCAGGGAATCCGGTATCCGCCGACGAGGATGATGGCCGCGGCGACGGGCACGGCGACGACAGCGCGCAACGCACCGACGGTGATGCCGTCGGCCGAGCCGGTCGCGATCTTGGTGAAGATCGGCGTGGCGCCATAGATCAGCACCGCGAGGAGCGCGAGGGTGTAGAGGCGGACGAAACCGGGTGCGAACATGGGCGACCAGCGACGCGTCAGCGCCGCTGGACGAGCCCGACGCCGACAAGAATGACCACCGTGGCGACAAGCAGCGGCGGGGTCAACGGCTCGGCGAGGAAGATCGCCGCGAATGCGACCCCGACCACGGGCAGGAAGAACTGGTACACGCTCATCCGCGCGATGCCGCCGCGCGAAAGCGCATAGATCCAGGTGATGTAGGCGACGATCGTCGATCCGGCCGAAAGATAGACGACCGCGAACCATCCGGCCGGCTGCACCGCGGCCCAGTCGACCGAGCCGTAGACCGCGCCCAGGAACGGCAACAGGGTCACGGTGGCGATCACCACACCCCACATGGTCACGCCCACCGCGCCGTAGCGCGGCGTCAGCCGGGCTCCCATGACGAAGCTGGAGGCCGCGGCCAGGCCGCCCGCCGCGACCAGCAGGTCGCCCTGCCAGGTCGCGCCCGAACCCTCGAGGCCGATCGCCTCGGCGATCAGTATGACAGCGCCCGCGAACGCGATCGTCACCCCGATCCACCAGCGCCGCGTCGGCAGCACCCGGCTGACGAGCGATTCGAGCAGCCCCACGAAGATCGGCGTCGCCGCCGTGACCACGGCGGCATGGCCGGCGGTGGTCAGCGCCACGCCCAGGGTAAACAGCACCGGGAACCCGATGACCCCCGTGATGCCGACCCCGACGATCAGGAGCTTGTCGCGCCCGCGCCACGGCAGCGGCAGCCGCATCAGGGCGATGATCAGCACCGCAAAGGGGATCGAGGCGATCGTGCGCAACAGCGCAAGCGCGAAGCCGTCGAGCGAGGCCACGCCGAGCTTGGTGACGAACGGCGAACCGCCCCAGATGATAACCATCACCAGGGCGCCGGCCGTAGCGAGCGAGAAGAAGCCGACCGGCGCCGCCGGCTGCGGCTGGGGGGTGTCGGACGCGCTCATGACGGGAAGACCTCGGTCGAACTATTCATCGAGCCGCGCCGGGTCGACGGTGACGCCATGGTCGAGCGGCCCGTGGCCATGACCGTAGCCCGGTGCGCCCGCGATCGCGGCGCGGACATAGCGGCGCGCCCGCGCAACGGCATCGACCAGCGGCATGCCCTGGGCAACGCCCGCGGCGATCGCGGAGGCCAACGTGCAACCGGTGCCATGGGTGTGGCGGCTCTCGATCCGTGCGTCGGCGAAGCGGACGGTCTCGTCACGCGTCACCAGAAGGTCGACAACCTCGGGCCCGGGCAGGTGGCCACCCTTGACCAGCGCGGCCCCGGCACCAAGCGCGATCAGGGCCTCGCCCGCCCGTCGCTGCCCCGCCTCGTCCTCGACGTCGATGCCGGTCAGCGCGGCGGCCTCCGGTGCGTTGGGCGTCAGCAGGGCTGCCCGGGGCACGAGCAACGAGACGAGCGCGGCATGAGCGCCCTCGTCGAGCAGCCGGGCGCCGCCCTTCGCGACCATCACCGGATCGCACACCAGCGGCACGTCCGCCGCTTGCGCGGCGATGGCCTCGGTGACCGTCTCGATCATCGCAACGCTGTGGAGCATACCCGTCTTCAGGCAGTCGGCGCCGATATCGTCGAGGACGACGCGCATCTGTTCGGCGACGAAGGCCGGCGGAAGGCCATAGATGCCGTGGACGCCCCGGGTGTTTTGCGCGGTCAGCGCGGTGACCGCCGTCATCGCGAAGCCGCCGAGCGCGGTGACGGCCTTGATGTCAGCCTGGATTCCCGCACCGCCGCCCGAATCCGAGCCGGCAACGATCAACACCCGCCCCTGCATCGCCGGTCCGCCCTCTTTGCTCAGGCGTTCGCGATCGCGCCGGCGATCTCGTTGACGACGTCGGAAACGGTCTTCTCGTCGAGGCCCTCGGCCATGACGCGGATCACGGGCTCGGTGCCCGACGGGCGGATAAGGATGCGTCCGTCGCCGCCCAGGCGCTCCTCGGCGGCCGCGACGGCCGACTTCACATCGGCATGCTCCATCACGTCCGCGCCGTTGCGCGGCACGTTACGCAGTATCTGCGGGTAGGGCGTGAACAACCGCGCGAGTTCGCTCATCGTGCGGCCGCTCTCGACCTTTGCGGCCAGCACTTGGAGCGCGGCGATCAGCCCGTCGCCCGTCGTCGAATGGTCGCTCAGGATGATGTGGCCGGATTGCTCGCCGCCGAGGTTGTAGCCGCCCGAACGCATCTGCTCGAGCACGTAGCGATCGCCCACCTGCGCCCTTTCGAGCCGCAAGCCGAGCGACTCGAGGTAGCGCTCGAGGCCGAGGTTCGACATCACCGTGGCGACGATGCCGCCGCCCTGGAGTTGCCCCGCCCCATGCAGCGCGCGCGCGACGACCGCCATGACCTGGTCCCCGTCGACCACCTCGCCATGTTCGTCGCACAGGATGACGCGGTCGGCGTCCCCGTCGAGGGCCACGCCCAGATCCGCGCCGTGCGCGACCACCTGTTCCTGAAGCGCGGCCGGCGACGTGGCGCCGCAGTCGCGGTTGATATTGGTCCCGTCGGGTTCGATCGCCATGGGGATGACGTCGGCACCCAGCTCGTGGAACACGCGGGGCGCGACCTTGTAGGCGGCGCCATTGGCGCAGTCGACGACCAGCCGCAGCCCGTCGAGCCGCAGGCCGCGCGGAAAGGTGTATTTCACGAATTCGATGTATCGGCCGCGCGCATCCTCGAGGCGCCAGGCACGCCCGAGCCCCGGCGCGGGCGCCAGATGATCGGTCAGGCCGTTCTCGATGAGCGCCTCGATCTCTTCCTCGACCTGGTCGGACAGCTTGTAACCGTCGGGCCCGAACAGCTTGATGCCGTTGTCCTCGAACGGATTGTGGGAGGCCGAGATCATGACCCCGAGGTCGGCGCGCAGCGAGCGGGTCAGCATCGCGACAGCCGGGGTCGGCATCGGACCGACGAGGACGACATCCATCCCCATTGCCGTGAACCCGGCCTGCATGGCCGGCTCGAGCATGTAGTTGGACAGCCGCGTGTCCTTGCCGATGACAACCAGATGGCGGTGATCGCCGCGGGTGAAGCGGTTGCCCGCCGCCATCGCCACGCGCAACGCGGTCTCGGCGGTCATCGGCTCCTGGTTCGCCTTGCCGCGGATTCCGTCCGTTCCGAAGAGCTTGCGCGCCATCCTCAGCTTCCGGGTCTGCTGCGTCGCCCGACTTATAACACCGCGCCCGGAGCCGGTCACAAGCCCGTCATGCCGATGGCGGGGGCAGGAGTTCGTTGCCCGCCGACCAGACCGCAAGCGCCTGACGGGTCTCGGCGACATCGTGCACGCGCACGATCTGCGCGCCCCGGTTCACCGCGGCGAACACGGCGGCGAGCGAGCCCGGCAGCCGGGCCTTCGGATCGGCCTCGCCCGTGAGCGCACCGATGAAGCTCTTGCGCGAGGCGCCGACCGCGACCGCGCAGCCAAGACCGTGGAACTGGGCGAGGCCCGCCAGCAGCGCGACATTGTGCGCAACGGTCTTGCCGAAGCCCAGGCCGGGATCGACCGCAATGCGCCCGGCGGGAATGCCCGCCGCGCGGCACGCCGCGACCCGCGCGGCCAGCGCGTCGTAGACGTCGCCGACCGCGTCGTCATAGGCCGGGGCGACCTGCATCGTTTCGGGTGTGCCGCGCATGTGCATCAGGATCACCGCGGCGTCGCTGGCCGCGACGACTCCGAGCGAATCGGGGTCGCCCGCGAGCGCACTCACATCGTTGACTATTGCGGCACCGGCCCCCAGCGCCGCACGCATGACCGCGGCCCGGCGCGTGTCGATCGAGACCGTGACCCCCTCGCCGGCCAGCGCCTCGATCACCGGAAGCACCCGATCGGCTTCCTCGGCCACGTCCACCGGACGGGCGCCGGGCCGGGTCGATTCTCCGCCCACATCGACGATGTCGGCGCCGGCGGCAACCAGCGCGCGGGCAAATGTCAGGGCGCTTTCGGGGTCGGCGTGATCGCCGCCGTCGGAGAAGCTGTCGGGCGTGACGTTGCAGACGCCCATGATGCGCGGGCGCGCGCCCGCTCCGCAGAGCGCGAGGCCGGCAAAAGGTGCGCGTGGAGCGCTTGCGCGCTCGATCAGTGCGGCCGGACCGGAATCGCCCTCCGCAGCCGCCTGACGCGCCCAGCGCAAGACCTCGCGAACGCCGCGGACCGCCGCATCCGGGGCGTCGTCTCCGGTGAAACAGAGTGCGGCGAATGCGAGCGGCCCGCCCGCCAGCGCCAGCGCCTCGCCCGCCGCACACAGCTCGACCGCGGCCGCACCGGCCAGCATCGCGGCGGGGCGCAGCCGCAGCCGATCGTTCGCTATACCGGAATCGGATAGGGGCTCCCGCCGATCCGCGAAAGCCCCCGTTGTTCCGTTCATGTTGTTATCGGCCGCGACCGGCTCAGCCCTGGGGCTGGGGTTCCGGTTCCATGCCGCCGCTCGGCCGATCCTTCTTGTTGGCCGTGCCGCTCGACGGCACCGAGGAACGCGGCCGCCCGGCGGAGTCCGACTCGTCGGCGTCGGGGCGGTCGATGGTCTCGCCACGCAGCAGCCGGTCGACCTCGTCCGCCGACAAGGTCTCGTATTCGAGAAGCCCGTTGGCCAGCGTGTGCAGGTCGTCGATGCGCTCGGTGAGAATGCGCTTGGCATCCGCCTCCGCGGCATCGATCAGCGCGCGAATTTCGTCGTCGATGAGCTTGGCCGTCGCGTCCGAGACGTTCTTGTGCTGCGACACCGAGTGGCCCAGGAACACCTCTTCCTGATTGTCCTCGTAGCGCAGCGGCCCCAGCTTCTCGCTGAACCCGTATTCGGTGATCATGCGCCGCGCCAGGTTGGTCGCTTCCTTAATGTCGTTGCCGGCACCGGTCGTGACATGTTCCTTGCCGAAGATGATCTCTTCCGCCGCCCGGCCCCCGAACATCATGGCGAGCTTCGCCTTCAGTTCGTAGATCGAATAGGTGTAGCGGTCGCGCTCGGGCAGCGACATGGTCACGCCCAGCGCCCGGCCGCGCGGGATGATCGTCACCTTGTGCAGCGGATCGCAACCGTCCATGTGCAGGCCGACCAGCGCGTGGCCACCCTCGTGATAGGCCGTGAGGCGCTTCTCCTCCTCGGTCATCACCATCGAGCGGCGCTCGGCGCCCATCAGGACCTTATCCTTGGCGTCCTCGAACTCGGCCATGGTCACCATGCGCCGGCTCTTGCGGGCCGCGATCAGCGCCGCCTCGTTCACCAGGTTCGCCAGGTCGGCGCCGGAGAAGCCCGGCGTGCCGCGCGCGATCACCTTGGCATCCACGTCGGGCGCCAGCGGCACCTTGCGCATATGCACCTTGAGGATCTTCTCGCGGCCGATGATGTCGGGGTTGGGCACGACCACCTGGCGGTCGAAGCGGCCCGGACGCAGCAGCGCCGGGTCAAGCACGTCGGGACGGTTCGTCGCCGCGATCAGGATGACACCCTCGTTGGTCTCGAAGCCGTCCATCTCGACCAGCAGCTGGTTGAGGGTCTGCTCGCGTTCGTCGTTCCCGCCACCCAGGCCCGCGCCGCGGTGCCGGCCGACGGCGTCGAGCTCGTCGATGAAGATGATGCAGGGCGCGTTCTTCTTGCCCTGCTCGAACATGTCGCGCACGCGCGAGGCGCCGACGCCGACGAACATCTCGACGAAGTCGGAGCCCGAGATGGTGAAGAAGGGAACGTTTGCCTCGCCCGCGATCGCGCGCGCGAGCAACGTCTTGCCGGTGCCCGGCGGGCCGACGAGGAGCACGCCCTTGGGAATCTGGCCACCCAGGCGCTGGAACTTCTGCGGATCGCGCAGGAACTCGACGATCTCCTCGACCTCCTGCTTGGCCTCGTCCACGCCGGCCACGTCGTCGAAGGTGACGCGCCCGGACTTCTCGGTCAGCAGCTTGGCGCGCGACTTGCCGAAACCCATGGCGCGGCCGGAACCACCCTGCATCTGCCGCATGAAGAAGATCCATACGGCGACGATGATGATGAAGGGCAGCCACGACAGCAGCATGCCGAGCAGCGGATGCACCTCTTTCTGCGGAGCGGCGGTGATGCGCACGCCGTGATCGGTCAGCCGCTGGACGAGGTTCGGGTCGTCCGGAGTGTAGGTGTTGAACCCGGCGCCGTTGCGCAGGGTTCCGCTGATCTCGCGGCCCTGGATCGTGACGTCCTGGACCTGATTGCTCTCGACCTGGGCAAGGAAGTCGGAGAAGGCGAGCTGCTGCTCCGAGCCTTGACGGCCGGAACTCTGGAAGAGGTTGAACAGCGCCACGACAAGCAGGGCGATGATCACCCACAGCGCCAGGTTTCTGCCGAAGTTATTCAATGGCCTTCTCCGTTCGGCCGGTCGTTCGAAAGATACTCGCCGGAATGATCCGACGCTGGCCCGCGTCCACGGGCCCTCTCGGTCGCCGAACCTCGACTAACATGGTGTTCCGAGCGCCTCAGGGCAATCCGAAAATCGTCGAATAATAAGACTGTGAAGATTACCAGCCGGTTGCGAAACGCGCGCCCGCGAGGGGCAGAACGGGGGCAAAACGCGCCATCGGCCCATCGCCCGATGGCGGAAGCGAGCCGCCGAGGCCGCAACGCCAAATCTCCCCACCCGCCGAAACGGCCGGCAGGCTGCGCCAGGCACCGCGCGGCAGGGCGGCCCGGAGTTCGCGCGGCATGCCGACGGCGGCGGGGCTGTCGACGAACTGCCCCAGGGCACCCAGTTCCCCGCCGGTCTCCGGCAGGCCGGTGACAACGAACCGCCCGTCCCAGTCCGCCACACGGGCCGTGCCGGCCGCGAACGCGACGGGCGGTGCGATGGCGGAAAACTCGCGCAGGACGACGAAGCGCCGTTCTTCCGCCCGATACACGGTGCACCCGCCGAGGGTCCGGCCATCTTCCGAAAAACCATCGACCATGGCGTCGACAAGACCGATCAGGCGTGCACGGCGCGGCGGATAGCCGCGACCGCCCACGGCGCCGATCAGCCGCGCGACGAGGCTGCGTGCGACCGCGCGATCCGCGGCCGCCAGCATGGCGCCATCGACGCGCCCCAGACCGGCCGGGTGCAGCGCCACCGCCCGGGCCGCCAGTTCCGCGACCCGCATGTCGCGTCGTGCACGGGACACGCCGGCGGATTCTTCCGCGAACAATGCCGCCGCGGGCTGCGCGCGACGCAGCGACGCCCGCGCAAAGCGCGGATCATGGTTGCTCGGATCCTCGATCCAGGGGTGCCCGCGCGCCGCGAGGGTCGCCGTCAGCCGGGCCCGCGGCACACCCAAGAACGGCCGCAGGATGCGCAGATGCGGCGTCTCGCGCACCGGTGCCATGCCGGCCAGCCCGTCGGGCCCGCTGCCGCGCGCGCGGCGCAGCGCCTGCGTCTCGCCC
>JAYOFO010000018.1:0-37819 GCA_038117265.1 Rhodospirillaceae bacterium | reverse complement strand
CCGAGCTGGAACTACACGAAGGCCGGCGGCGGCGGGCTGCTGTCCGACATGCACCCGCACTGGCGCTATGTCATCGAGGGAATTCTCGGCCCGATCAAGCAGGTGGCCTGCGCCGCCTGGACGGCCCAGCCCGCACGGATCGACGAGGAAGGCAAGCGCTACGACGTCGACGTCGAGGATGCCACGGCGACGCTGCTGGAGTTGGAGAGCGGCGCGCACGGCGCGATCATGAGCTCGTGGGCGACACGCCCGCGCGGCGTCGATCTGGTCACCTTCCAGATCGACGGCACGGCCGGCTCCGCCGTCGCGGGGCTGCGCCGCTGCTGGGCCCAGTCGGCGGCGAACACGCCGCGCATCGAGGGCTTCAACATGGGGCCCGACGCCGCGACCATGGACATCTCGGTCGACTATGCCGCGCAGTGGGAGGAGGTACCCGATGTGGGGCCCTACAAGAATCCCTATCGCTTCGGCTGGGAGGGGTTCATCGCCCATGTCGTCGCCGGCACGCCCTTCGTCCACGATCTCGCGGCGGGCATCCGCGATGTTCAGCTGGCCGAGGCATGCGAACGCAGCTCCGCCGAACATGCGTGGATGGATATGGCGCCGGTCACCTGACCGGCAGCGATGCTATAGTCCGTCCCGACAACACCAACGGAACGAATCCAATGGCCAACCTTCCCGTCCTCGACCTCGGTGGCGACCCCTACAAACGCGGCCTCGTGCACGGCCGCGCGCTCGCACGCCAGATCGCAGAAAATGTCGACACCTACCTGGCCCGTTTCGCCGCCGGCGGCCTCGACGCCGACACCGCGCGTGCCGAAGGCACCAAGTGGATCGGCGTCATGCGCGAGCAGAACGAGGACTATGCCGAGGAGATGCGTGGCATCGCCGAGGGGTCGGGCGTGCCTCTGGGCGATGTGGCGATGCTGAATGCGCGCTACGAGATCACCTTCGGGCTGTTCGGCCGCGAGGCGAAGGCGAACGACGATTCCGGCCTCGCCGGCGAGGCCGACGGCTGCTCGACCTTCGGCGCCCTGCCCGAGGCCACGGCGAACGGCCACACGATCCTCGGCCAGAACTGGGACTGGCTGGCCGGCGTGTACGAACGCTGCGTCGTCCTGCGGATCACCCGGGACAGCGGCCCGAACATCCTCTGCTACACCGAGGCAGGCATCGTCGGCGGCAAGATGGGCGTCAACGAGCACGGGATCGGGCTGGTCGAGAACGGCCTCGTCTCCGACCATGACGGCCGCAACGCCTACGAGAAGCCGTTCCACATGCGCTGCCGCGAGGTGCTCGACGCCGAGACCTACGACATGGCGCTGCTCCCCGTCGTCGCGACCCGGCGCGTCTGCTCGGCCAACTTCGTGATCGGCCATGCCGACGGCGAGATCATCGACATCGAGACCAGCCCCGACGCGGTCTCCTTCCTGTATCCGCGCGACGGGCTCGTCACCCATTCGAACCACTTCATGGACCCGCGCCACGGGCCCTCGCAGATGGAGCGCCTGTCGACAAGCACCCTGTATCGCGCGAACCGGCTCGACCGGCTACTGCGCGGGCATATCGGCAAGCTCGACAATGCGGTGATGCAGGCGGCGCTGGCCGACCATTTTGGCCATCCGAACGCGATCTGCCGCCACCCCGACGACCGCCAGCCGGCGGCCAAGCGGACGATGACCAACGCCGCCTTCATCTTCGACCTGAACGAGCGGACGATGCTGGTGGCCGACGGCCCGCCCTGCGAGAACGCATTCGTGCTGCACCGCCTCGACGGCGCGGCCGCAGCCCAGGCGGCGGAGTAGCCGCTAGACCCCCATCGGCGCCTTGCCGAGCCGCTCGCGCGGCTTGCCCAGCACCTTCTCGCACGCGCGCGCCACGGCCATCGCGGTCTCGTCGTCGCCGTTGCGGCAGATGATCTGCATGCCGACCGGCATGCCCGCGGCATCCAGCCCCACCGGGACCGTCGTCGCGCACTGGTGCAGCAGGCTTACCGTGACCGTGTTCTGGACGAACCGCGTGTTGGCCGCGAGATGCGTCTCGGGCGTGTCGATGTCGCTCATCCTCGGCGGGGTGATCGGAATGGTCGGCCCGACGATGGCATCGAACGGCCCGAACGCCGCATCGGCGGCCGCGGCCATGCGCTCGACCTCGCGCACGCGGCGCAAATGTTCAGCCGCCGTATAGTTCTCGGCCGCCGCCACCCGGATCGCCACAGCGGGGTCCAGGTCGTCCCTGAATTCGCGCATCTCGTTGTTGATGAAGCTCGAGAACTCGCCGATGTGCAATCCGCCCATGTCGTTGAGCGCGGACACATCGTCCAGGTGCGGCAGGGTTGCGGACGACACGCGCATCCCCGCGCGTTCCAGCTCGGCGATCGCCTCGTGCACACGTTCCGCGACACCGGGATCGCAATCCCGGAAGTACCAGTCGCACACGCCGATGCGCAGCTCGTCCGCCGCGACCCGCTCGGCAAGCGCTAGGAAGCCGGCGAAGTCGTTGCGCAATAGCGGATCCAGCGCCGCAAAGCCATAGACCATGTCCGCAACGGAGCGCGCCAGCGGGCCGGGCGTGTCCAGAGACGGCACCAGCGGCACGATGCCCTCGATTGACCAGCGGCCGGGCGTCGGCCGGTGGCCGGCATTTCCCGTCACGGTGGCGGGCATGCGCACCGAGCCCGCCGTGTCGGTCCCGATGGCGAGCAGTGCCGAGCCCTCGTGCAGGCTGACTCCCGCACCCGAACTCGATCCCGCCGGCGAACGGTGTTCCGCGGCGTCCCACGGGTTGCGCGGCGCCCCCCAATGACGGTTCGCACCCATCCCGCCGAAGGCGAACTGGACGGTGTGGCTCTTGCCCGACACCACGCCGAGCTGCTGGCGGATGGCCCGCACCACCTGCCCCTCGGCCTGCCATCGCTCGGGAAGCTCGCGCGGACAGCCCGCGAAGGTCGGATAGCCCGCTACGCCGATCAGGTCCTTGATCGAGATTGGAATGCCCTGCAGCGGGCCGAGGTCGATCCCGGCGGCAAACACCGCCTCGGCGGCCGCGGACTCGCGTCGGAGCCGGTCGGGGTCCCAGCTCTTGTAGGCGTGGAGCGTTTCGCCCCTTTCGTCATGGTTGGCGATCGCCCACTCCGCGATGTCGCCCGCACGCAGGCTGCCGTCACGCAGCGCACCGGCGATGTCCGCTAGCCCCGATATCGCAATGTCCGCAACCTTCATCGCGCATCCCCCTCGTTGCGGCCGGTCGGGTGCGCTATGCCACCGGCTTGCCGTTCAGCTCCACCGAAACAACCGCCTGCACCGCATCCGCCAGGGTGGCGTGCAGGTAGCAGACGTTGGCAGCCATGGTCATCAGCCGCTCGTAATTGTCCTCGTCCTCGTCGCCCGACAGGAACAGATGCGTGTCGGCCGGCGCGACCCCGCCGGTCCACGATCCGTCCGCCGGGTCGCCCGTCAGCGTGAACGGCGTGTACTGCACGAGCCGCGCGCCGCGGATGTTGAACTTCTGGTGGATCGTGTAGCGCTCGAGCTGGGTCAGGTAGCAGAACGCGATTCCCGCCGCGATGTAGGACAGGCCACACGGCGCCTGGTCGCGGTCGGGCCGTTCGTCCGACTTGAACTGGAAATGGCTCATGCCGTCGAGGCCGAGCACCGTGTCGGTCAGGGTCGCGCCCGGCGTGTCGAGCATCTCGCTATCGCCGTTCACCGTGCGCACGATCTTCTTGATCTTGTCGTCCGTGCCGTTGACGGCGGGCTGGATTTCGCCCGCATTCGTCTCGCCCGTCTTCCAGATGATGTCGTCGAACTCGTCGGAGCCCGCGAGGGGCGACGGCACCTTGCCGTAGGTCCGGTAGGGATCGGCGGCGTCGGGCGCATCGGAGTTCGTGAGGCTGGTCACGACCCGCCGGCGGCCGTTCACGTAGATGGCGAAGGTGTTGGTCAGCGGCTGGCTCATGGTCGCGAAGGCCGGCGATGCCTTGATCGCGTCGTCGACCAGTGCCTTCACCGCCTCGGGCGAGGCCGACGAAGACAGGCGCACACGCACATGGGACGGCTCGACATGGCCCTTGCCGTCACCGCGGATGAAGGAGCCGACGACGTAGTAGCCGTTCTGGATGTAGAGATCGAAATCGTCGATGGCGATGTTCCGCGCCGCCGCGATGGTGCGCATCCGGTTGATAAAATCGCCGTGGAGGCCGGCATTGTAGAAGCCGAGCGGGAACGGCGCGACGTCGTGACCGCCCAGGTGCAGCCCCTCGTCGGTGGTCAGCCGCCAGACGCTGCCGCCCTCGCCTTCGTGGACGATCCCTTCCTTCTGATAGCCGTTGATCGCGCGCGCCTCGGTGACGAACACATCGCGTGCTGCACCGGCACCCAGAACGGGCGAACGCCCGGCGCCATGCCTGAACTTGAAGGCAAGCGGGAAGCCCGACCCCTCGATGGTTTCTGCCGGCTTCGCCTCTGCGATGGTGTCCATGGATCGTGCTCCGCGTGTGAATCTTGGCCTTGGGCACTAGATCGCACAGGCGTGCGGCGCTGTCGATTCTCGACAGCGCCGCCATGCAATGACACCGGAGCAGCTATGCGACGGGCTCGCGCCTTTGGAACCAGTCCGGCAGGTCCTCCTCGGACGTGCCCGAGAAGATGCACTGCTTGATGGCGCGCGCCTGCTCCTGGGACACCGTGCCGACGGCCTTCGCGGCGTCCGTGCCCGAGGTGAAGGCCGGCGGCGGCGCGAAGCAGTCGGCGCAGCGGCGCTTCACCAGCTTGAGCGGCGGTTCGCCCTTGATGGATTCGAACAGCGCGATCGCCGCCTTCACGTCGGCATCCTCGCCGGTGACCGAGATCACGACCGTGCCTTCCGAACCCGACACCCCGCCCCCGCCGACATGCACGGCCTTCAGCCCGAACAGAATCTCGAACGCCTGGATCTCGGTGATCACCTTGGCGTTCATGATCGGCAGCATGCCGATCTTGGTGCCGTAGAAGTAATCGGCCTTGGCATGGCCGAGTTCGGCCGAGGCGGCGCGCACCGACGGCACCAGCTTCTCCAGCCCCACCGGGACGATCAGCGGAATGCCCGTGCCGCAGATCGCGCCATAGGCCCAGCCGATGGTGCCGGCCGCATGGTGGGCGTTGAAGACGCCGGCGTTGTATTCGGGGTCGACGGCGTTGGCGCCCTTGATGAACAGCGAGGTGTCGTCCCAACCCGCCATGGTTTCTTCCATGGTGGGAACCGGCGGCACCGACTTGCCCTTCACCAGGCGCACGATCGCCGGCTTCTCCTCGGGCTGGGTCTGGCACAACGTGCCGTTGATCACCTGCCCCGACACGTATTTGTCGCGCTCGGGGCAGTTCCCCATGATCTCCTCGGCCACGTAGACATTGGTCGAGCCGTGACCGATCACGATCTGGGCATGCTCCAGCGCGTAAGCGACCTCGGGCAGCGCCGCGACGGCCTTGCCGATCAGGCGCTTCGATTCCCAGGGCGTCAGTGCAAAGATGGCACGCATATTCGGGTTCCCTTCGTTCGACTTTCTTTCGGCCAGCCTAGCATTGCGCGACGGCGCGAACATCGTCTCGTCGCCAAACCCCCGTTCATGCTATCAGCAAGGCAACGCAAGACCGGCGACAGCCGGCGGCATCAGGGTGGGAAACATGACCGCATCGAATTCGATCCTCGTTCGGGGCAACGACTACGAGTTCACGCTCGAGATGGCCGGCACCTATGCGGGAACCGACATCCGCTACGAGCCGGGCGTGCTCGAGGAAATCTACGCCAAGGTCCTCAACAACCAGCCGTTCCAGGCCTGCGAGTTCTCGCTGTCGAACTACACGATGATGCGCGACCGTGGCGCGGGCGAGTGGCTTACCGCGGTCCCCGTCTTCGCCAACCGCGACTTCCGCCACTCGATCATCTGGGTCCGCAAGGACAGCGATCTGGAATCTGCCGAACAGCTCAAGGGCAAGCGCGTCGGCGTGCGCGACTACACGATGACGGCCGCGGTCTGGCTGCGCGGCACCCTGCTCGACGAGTACGACACCGACTGGCGCGACATCAACTGGGTCGCCAACGCCGAGCAACGCTTCCCGACCCTGGGCGGCGTGCCGCTGGAACTGGTCGACAGCGACCCCGAGACGATGCTGCTGGCCGGCGAACTCGACGCCTTCATCTCGCCGCGGCCCCGCGACCTGATGCAGAAGCCGCCGGCCGAACGCGAGCTGCGCCCCATCTTCCGCGACGTGCAGGCGGTCGAGCGCGAATACTTCGCACGCACCGGCATCTATCCCATCAACCACACGGTGGTGCTGCGCCGCGAACTGCTCGACGCGTTTCCCGATGCGCCCCGGGCGATCTTCGAGGCCTACTGCGCCGGCAAGAAGCGGGCACTGGCCCGCAGGATCGGCACGACCTTCGTGCCCTGGGGCAAGGAATACTGGTCGGAGACGATGGACCTGTTCGGCGGCGACCCCTTTCCGATGGGCCTCACGGAATCGAACCGCAAGAATGTCGGGACGCTGGTGCGTTACCTGCACGAACAGACGCTGATCTCGGAACTGCCCGAGATCGACGATCTGTTCCTCGACGGCACCCAGGGATTCACCGAGGCATGAGCACCGACACGGCGGACGCCGGACGTTTCGACTATATCATCGTCGGCGCGGGCAGCGCTGGTGCGGTGCTCGCCAACCGGCTGACGGAATCGGGCCGGCACAAGGTCCTGCTGCTCGAAGCCGGGCCGGAGGACACCAACCCCTGGATCCACATCCCGCTCGGCTACGGCAAGCACTTCACCAACGCGGCGATCAACTGGATGTATGCGACCGCGCCGAACCCCGCGCAGGTCGACCGCCCGATCAAGCAGCCGCGCGGCAAGGTGCTTGGCGGGTCGAGTTCGATCAACGGGATGGTCTATATCCGCGGCCACCGCGAGGACTACAACCAGTGGCGCCAGCTCGGGAATACGGGATGGAGCTACGAGGACGTGCTGCCCTACTTCAAGCGCGCCGAGGACCAGGTGCGCGGGCCCGACGAGTATCACGGGGTCGGCGGCCCGCTCGCCGTCTCGGACGTCTATGAGAAGCACGAGCTCGCCGAGGCGTTTCTCGCCGCCGCGCTGGAGTCCGGCTACCCCGCGAACCCCGACTTCAACGGCGCCGAGCAGGAAGGCTTCGGGCCGATCCAGTGGACGATGCGCAACGGCCGGCGCTGTTCGACGGCCGTCGGTTACCTGAGGCCGGCCCGCAAGCGCGCCAACCTGACCGTCGCGACGGGCGCCCACGCCTTGCGCCTGCGCTTCGACGGGCGGCGCGCAACCGGCGTGGAGTATGCCCAGGCCGGCCGCACCATTGTCGCGCACGCCGACGGCGAAGTGATCGTCTCGGGCGGCGCGATCAACTCGCCCCAGCTCCTCCAGCTCTCGGGGCTGGGCCCGGCGGACCTGCTTCGCCGGCACGGGGTCGAGGTGGTCGCCGACATGCCGGGCGTCGGCGCGAACCTGCGCGACCATGTCAACGGGCCGCTGATGTTCCGGATCAACCGGGGCTTCAGCGCCAACCAGGTGGTCAACAGTCTGCCCTACCGCCTCTACACGGGCGCACGCTATGCGCTGACCCGAAAGGGGTTCCTGGCGATGGGCGCGTCGTATGCCGGCGGGTTCATCACCGTCGACCCGACGGCCGCCTCGCCGGACATCCAGATCCAGATCATGATGTTCAGTTCCGACGAGGTCGGCGGACCGCCGCACCCCTTCCCCGGCGCGTCGGTCGTCGTCGCACTGATGCGGCCGGAGAGCGTGGGCCATGTGCACATCGTCTCGTCCGACCCGTATGCGAGGCCCGAAATACAGCCGAACTACCTGGTCGAGCAGAAGGACCGCGACGTCCTGATCGGCGGGCTCAAGGCGGCCCGAGAGATCACCCGGAAGCAGGTGTTCCAGAAATACATCGTCGAGGAGCACGAGCCCGGGGACAGCGTGGCGAGCGACGACGAATGGCTCGACTATCTGCAGCGGCGCGGACGCACCAGCTACCACCCGGTCAGCACCTGCCGGATGGGCACCGGCGCCTCCGACGTGGTCGATCCGCAGCTGCGCGTTCGCGGTTTCGAACGACTGCGCGTCGTCGACGCCTCGGTCATGCCGACCCTGGTGTCGGGCAACACCAACGCACCGACGATCATGATCGCCGAGAAGGCCTCGGATATGATCCTCGGAGACGCCGCCTGATCCCGACACGTGCCAACGGGTCGGCCCGGTCGTCGGGCGCGATGGTCCGGCCGTGCCGAATATGGAATGATGGCGCAAAAGACGCCTGCTGACCCCGGGAGGGAACATGTACACCGCATCCGCCAACACCGTTCTGCCGACCTCGATCATCGGCTCGCTGCCGCGCCCCAGCTGGCACACCCAGGATCTGGGCTCGCGCAGCTTCCTCCATGCCATGGCCTCGACGGTCTTCCGCGAGCAGTACGAGGATGCGGTGAGCGTGCACCTGCGCGCGCAGGAGACCGCCGGCCTCGACATCTGCACCGACGGCGACGCCCATTATGACGAGCTGGTCGCGGGCGGCAGCTGGCAGGCCTATCCCGTGTTCCACATGGACGGGTTCGAGGTCGAGAATCCGGGCCCGACCGTCTACAAGGTCGGCAACGTCGCCTGGCCCAAGGGCCACATCCTGCACGATTCCTTGGAAGGCCGGATCATGCCCGCCCTGGTCGGCCCGGTCGGGCGCGGCAACCTGCAGTACGCGGCCATGTGGAAGGCGGCCCAGCGGCTGACCGAAAAGCCTATCAAGTTCGGCACCATCACGCCCGAGCTGCTCGCCGCCTCGGTGACCGACCACTATTACAAGGACCCGGTCGAGCGGACGATGGCGCTGTCGGACGCGCTCAACGAGGAACTCAACGAGCTCGCCGATGCCGGCTGCCCGGTCATCCAGATGGAAGAGCCGCAGATCCACATGACGCCGGTTCGCGGCCCGCTGTTCGGCAAGCTCGACGAGGCGGAACTGGTCAAGGTGTTCAACAACACGGTGCGCGGGCTGCGCAACAAGACCGAGGTCTGGTGCCACACCTGCTGGGGCAACCCCTCGCAGCAGCGCATCTTCCGCGACGTGCAGAGCTACCAGCCGACGCTGGAATGGATGAACCAGGTCGATGCCGACGTGCTCACCTTCGAGACCTGCAGTTCGGGACCGGAGGACCTCAAGGCGATCGGCGAGGCGATCACCGAGAAGAAGATCGCCATCGGCGTGATCGACCACCACACGCTGCAGGTGGAGCGCCCGGACCAGATCGCCGAGCTGATCCGCGCCGCGCTCAAGTACATCCCCGCCGAACGCCTGATCATCTCGTCGGACTGCGGCATGGGCCGCGAGGGCATGAGCCGCCGCCACGCGACCTACAAGATGGTGGCGATGGTGCTGGGCACCAACATCGTGCGCCAGGAGCTGGGCCTGCCGCTGGCCGAGTGCCGGGCGGCCGACGAACGCTTGTCGCTGACCATCACCGCCGAGTAGGCGGCTGGCAGGGGGAGAGACAGCGATGCTGATCGTCGACTCGCAGGTCCACATCTGGATCAACACCAAGATGCGGGAGATCCACCGCCAGATCCCGACCTATTCGGCGGAGGATCTGCTTGCCGAAATGGAGACCGCGGGCGTCGACCGTGTCCTGCTGCACCCGCCGGGAACGGTTCCCAACGGCAACGAGATCGCCATCGCGGCGGCGAACCGCTATCCGGACAAGTTCAAGGTGCTGGGCTGGCTGCGGCTCGACCGCAAGGAGGAGAGCGCGGCGAAGCTCGCCGGTTGGACCGACATCCCCGGCATGCTGGGCCAGCGCTACATCTTCATCGTCCCGGGCCGCGAGAAGTGGATGCACGACGGCACGATGGACCATATGTGGGAGATCGCCAACGCGCAGAAGATGCCGGTCGGCCTGCTGGCATTCGATTGCCTGCCCAAGGTCGGCGAGATCGCGGAGAGATATCCCGACGTCCCGCTGATGATCGACCATCTCGGGGCGATCCTGTCCAAGCAGGACGCGGCGTCGTTCGAGACGCTGCCCGACCTTCTGAAACTGGCCAAGCACCCCAACGTGGCCGTGAAGCTGTCGGGTGCGCCCGGAAACTCGACCGAGAGCTATCCGTGGAAAAACGTCCACGACTACCTCGAACGGATTTTCGACAGTTTCGGGCCGGACCGCTGTTTCTGGGGCACCGACCTGTCGCGCATGCCCTGCAGCTACAAGGAGTGCGTGACCATGTTCACCGAGGAGCTGCCCTGGCTGAAGGGCCGCGATCTCGAACTCGTGATGGGCGAGGCCCTTTGCAACTGGATCGGTTGGGCGTTACCCGATTGATCGCATAGACGCCTGTGTCTCTCGAACGAGGCGGGGGCATTCCCAGCAACCCGAACCATCGGGAGACATACATGATCCTTCACCATGTCCGCCGCGCGCTGTTCGCCGCGGCCGTCATCGGGTTTTCGGCCTTCGTGGCCGCTCCGGCGTCGGCAGACCAGGACGGAACACAGCTCGCCCAATCGGGCGCGGCCTATGACGACGCGACGCTCGTGCAGTTCGCGGGTGCCGCCAAGGAGATCGTCGCCCTGCGCCAGAAGTACGAGCCCGCGCTGCAATCCGCTCCCAACGAGACCATGGCGAACGCACTCATCGAGGAGGCGCGCAACCTGATGGACAAGGCGATCACGGATTCCGGCATGAGCCGGGAACGCTATCTCGAGATCGCCACGGCGGCCCAGACCGACCCCGCCCTTCGCGAGCGCATCGGGGCGCTGCTGGAACAGTAGTCATTCCCGATGGGCGCGCGCCGCGCGCCGTGTTAGATGGGTCCCCGGACCCAGACGACCGGAGGCGCACCATGTCTACCATCGACACGATCGAGCAGCTCGAAGCGCTCTACGGCGCGCCCGTCGAGACCTCGCTGGTCAAGGAAGTCGACTGGATCACCCCGCACTACCGGGCGCTGATCGAGGCATCGCCCTTCGTGGCGCTGGCCACCGGCGGGCCGGAGGGTCTCGACTGTTCGCCGCGCGGCGACATGGCCGGCTTCGTGCGCATCCATAACGAGCGGACCCTGATGCTGCCCGACCGCAAGGGTAACAACCGCGTCGACTCGCTCAAGAACATCGTACGCGACCCGCGCGTCGCCCTGCTGTTCCTGCTTCCGGGCAGCGGCAGCACCCTGCGCGTCAACGGCCGGGCGCACCTGTCGATCGACCCCGAATTGCTGGATTCCTTCGCCATCGACGGCAAGGCGCCGCGCTCGGTGATCGTCATCGAACTCGAGACGATCTACTTCCAGTGCGCGCGTGCGATCGTGCGCTCCGAGCTGTGGAACCCCGACCGCTTCCTTGACCCGGCCGCCCTGCCGTCACCGGGCCAGATCCTCGCCGACCTCAGCGACAACCGGGTCGGCGGCACGGAATACGACAGCTCCTGGGCCGAACGCGCCCGGGAATCCCTCTGGTAACCCCCTCACGCCCAACGCGGAGGAGCCCGACACCATGGACATCATTCGAATCATTATCGCGATCCTGCTGCCGCCGCTGGGCGTGTTCCTGCAGGTCGGGATCGGCGGTCATTTCTGGCTCAACATCCTGCTGACGATCCTCGGCTATATCCCCGGCATCGTGCATGCGGTGTGGATCATCGCCACCCGCTGACGGGCGCCGCTAGAGGGTCTCGGCCAGCCAGTCGACCATCCCCGTGCGATAGGCGAATGCGTGGTTGTGGCAGCAATGCACGCCATCCTCGTCCATCCACAGGGTGGCGTGGTCGGGCAGCGCCGCGGCGACCCGCTCGGCCTGGTGCGCCTTGAAGATCGCGTCGTGGCGGCCATGGACGATCAGCACCGGCGATTTCACGTCGGCGATGCAGTCGTCCAGCGTCGCGCCGGCCATTCGTGACAGCGCATCCTCCTCGCTCGCAGCGCCGGTCGCCCAGACGAAGCCGTCGCGGATGAGCGGCGGCATGGTCGGCCAGTCCGAGAGGTTCCAGGCGCCGCCGAAGGCGACCGTCGCCTTGATGCGCGGCTCGATAGCAGCCGCCTTCACGACATAGATTCCGCCGAGGCTGCGCCCCAGGGTGCCGATCCGCGTCGCGTCGATCTCGGGCCGGGCGGCGGCGGCCTGGCAGGCCGCGACGATCGAATGCTCGTAACCATCGCCCAGTAACAGCCGCGGGTGCACCTCGCCCTGTCCGGGCCCGTCATAGGCGAGGACGGCCAGGCCGCGGCGTACGGCCATCTCCATGATCGTCGCGAAATCCTCCTTGGTGGAGTCGAGGCCGTCGACCAGCACGATGCAGGGTACCGGGCCGTCGCGATCGACCGGCAGCCGCAGATAGGCCGGCAGGGTGGTGTCGCCGAACGGAATGTCGAGACGCTCGGCCGGCGGCGACATCAGCGGCGCCGCGCGGCGGAACGCCGCGGTCTTGCGGCCCTGCAGGTCGGTCTTCACGGCGGGAAGATGGAACGCGACGACCTGTCCGAAGTGATAGCAGATCGCGGCCCGCACATAGGCCTCGGACGCGCTCAACCCGTGCCCGCGCGCCTCGCGCGCCTCGCCCAGCGCGATGTAACCGTCGCCCGTCTCGGCCCAGGCGTCGGGCCAGTCGCTCCAGGTCTTCGCCTTGTTGCGCACCGCCAGAGCGTCATTGGGATCGCCCCCGTCGGCGACCAGTCGCGGAATCCAGTAGCGCAGGACCTCTTCGTCCTCCAGCGGGCGTTCGTCGTCGGCCATCGTTTCCGTCCCCGTTCCGGCGTTCGTTGCCGGCCATGCTGACCCGCAACGGCGCAATCCGCAAGCGCGCGCGATGGGTTAGAATGCCCGGCAACACCGGGAGGAATCGGGCCGATGGACAAGAAGATCGCGGTGCTCGCCACGGGCGCCAACGGAAGCTGCATCGCGGCGGACCTGACCCGCGCCGGGCTCGACGTGACGATGATCGACCAGTGGCCCGAGCATGTGGAGGCGATGCGGTCCCGCGGCGTGACGATCGAGACCAAGTCCGGCACCACGACCACGCGGGTCAACGCACACCATCTGTGCAACGTGTGCGAGCTGAACACCGTGTTCGACGTCGTGCTCCTGACCTCCAAGGCCTACGATTCCGGCTGGCTGACCGAGTTCATCGTTCCCTACTTGGCCCCGGACGGCATGCTCGTGGCGGTCCAGAACTGCATGACCGCCGAGCCGCTGGCCGAGATCGTGGGAATCGAGCGCACGGTCGGTTGCGTGGTCGAACTCTCCTCCCAGCTGTTCGAGCCGGCGACGATCAAGCGCAACACCGACACCGGCCACACCTGGTTCGGCGTCGGCGCCTTCGACCCCGCGCATGCCGACCGGGTCGGCGAGATCGCGGAGTTGCTTGCCCATGCCGGGCGGGTGGATATCAGCGAGGATGTGATTTCGGCCAAGTGGATGAAACTGATCACCAACACGATGTCGATGGGCATCAAGGCGATCTGCAATGCCACGAACGGCCAGCTCTTCGTCGAAAATGGCCCCGAGTACGCCGCGATTGCTCGTGCGGTCTGCCTGAAATCCGGCGAAGAGGCGCTGGCGGCCGGCCAGTTCCTCGGGTACCGGCCCGTTCCCGTTTACGGCCTGAAGCCCGAAGACGTGGAGAACACCAACAATCTTCTCGAGACGCTGCTCGACAAGATTGTCGCCGATGTCGGGCCGACGGCGATCAACACGGTCCTGCAGGACCACATGAAGCGCCGTTACTCCGAGGTCGACATGATCAACGGGCTGGTCGCCGACGAATGCCGCGCGCGCGGTCGCCCGTCACCCGTCAACGATACCATCGTCGCGATGACCAAACGCATCCACGCAGGCGAGCTTTCGCCCGACATCGACAATCTCGAGCTGTTGCGCCGGGAAATGTCGGCCTGACGCTGCACGCCCACGCTCACCTGCGCGCATCCTCCAGGATCATGTCGGCCCCCTTCTCGCCGATCATGATGGCCGGCGCGTTGGTGTTGCCCGAGACGATCATCGGCATGATCGAGGCGTCGACCACCCGCAATCCCTCGACGCCGCGCACCCGCAGCCACGGATCGACAACCGCGGCCTCGTCCGGACCCATGCGGCAGGTGCCCACGGGGTGGAAGCTCGTCGCACCGTAACGGCGCAGATAGTCGAGCATCTCGGCATCCGTCTCGACACCCGGGCCGGGAATATGCTCGGCGACGATATAGTCGGCGAGCGGCGCCGTGCGCGCGATCTCGCGCGACATCTGGCAACCGCGGGCCAGTACCTCGCCGTCGCGGGGCCGGTGCAGGAAGTTGGGCCGGATCGCCGGCGGCGCGAACGGGTCGGCGGACTCGATCATGATCGTGCCGCTGCTCTCGGGCCGCAGCAGGCGGACGATCAGCGAGATGCCGGGGAACGGGTGCAGCCGCTCGCCGATCCGCTCGGCGCTAAACAGCGTGATGCCGATCTGGATGTCGGGCGTCGCCAGCGCCGGATCGGTCTTGAAGAAGCCGGCGGCAACCGACGCGCCCATCGTCAGGAAGCCCTTGCGCAGGAACGCAAAGCGGGCCGCCTCGCGCACGGCGCGCAGCGGATTGGCGAGGGTGTCGTTGAGGGTGATCGGTGCGTTGCAGCGATACACCAGCCGGATGTTGTAGTGGTCCTGCAGATTGGCGCCCACGCCCGGGCTGTCGGCGACGAGGTCGATCCCCTTCTCGCGCAGGAAGCCCGCCGGCCCGATGCCCGACAGCTGCAGCAGCTGGGGCGAGTTGATCGCCCCGCCGGAAAGCACCACCTCGCCGCGCGCTTGCGCCGTCTCGCGCCGGCCGTCCCGCGCATACTCCAAGCCCACGGCGCGCCGCCCGTCGAACAGGATCCGCGTCGCATGCGCACGGGTAACGATGTGCAAGTTGGGCCGTCCCCGCACCGGGCGCAGGAAGGCCGCCGCCGCGCTCGCCCGCAGGCCGTTGCGCGCGGTGAGCTGCATGTAGCCGAACCCTTCATGGTTCGGGCCGTTGAAATCGTCGGTTCGGGGGAAACCGCACGCCGCCGCGGAATCGATAAAGGCGTCGCAAAGCTCGTGGCGGGCACGCGAATCCGACACCGACAGCGGCCCGCCCGCACCGTGCCAGTCGCTTGCGCCGCGTTCCTGGTCCTCGGACTTGCGGAAGTACGGCAGCACGTCGTCGAACCCCCAGCCTTCGTTGCCGAGCTGGCGCCACCGGTCGTAATCCTCGCGCTGGCCGCGGATGTAGACGAGGCCGTTGATCGAGCTCGATCCGCCCAGCACCTTCCCGCGCGGGTTCGGAATTCGCCGGCCCGCCACCGCATCGTCCGGCTCGTTCGTGTAGAGCCAGTTCACCTTCGGGTTGGAGAAATGCTTGCCGTAGCCGAGCGGGATGTGGATCCACGGGTTGCGGTCCGGCCCGCCGGCCTCGAGCAGAAGGACGCGGTTGCGCGGATCGGCGCTCAGCCGGTTCGCAAGAACGCAACCGGCGCTGCCCGCGCCGACGACGATGAAGTCGTAGATGTCACCGATTCTCATGATGTGACAGTAGCGTCGTACACGCCGTCTGCCACGGCCTATTCCGCGCGCATCCTCGCGAACGCCGCGCGCCCGACTGCCCGTGCCTCCGCATCCCGGATGCGCACGAACTGCTCCAGGTCGGCGCAGAACGCGCGCAGGACCGGACTCTGCCGCGCCTCGTGTGCGATGTAGCCAAATGGCAACCGCGGTGCCGTCAACTCGAAGGGCAGGATCGCATAGCCGCCGCTCCCGACCAGGTCCCCGGCGATCAACTCGGGAAGCATGGTCAGCATGTCCGAGTTCGCAAGCAGGTTGCGCACCGCGCTCGCGGAGTTGCTCTCGAAGCTCGGCAGCTCGATGAACGCGACTCCCGCGGCCGACAATGCGAGCCGCATATCGCGATGCAGAAGGCTTTCGCGCGCGTGGCTGATCCAGCGCGCCTGCGACAGCATCTGTGCCGTAATCTCGGGCGCATCGAGCAACGGGTGTCCGGCACGGCAGACGATCACGTTTGCGCCATGGCTCAGCCGTTCAACGATGAGGTTCGGAATGCCTTCGATCACCTGGACCGGCGCCAGGATCAAATCCATCTCTCCGTCGATGAGGTGCGTGAGCAGGCTCGGCGCATAGTCGCTTCTCAGCACGACGCGCACACCCGGCCGCGACGCCATCCACTCCGCGACGAAGCTGCTGATCAGGCGCTCGATGTGGAACGGCGGTGCGCCGATCGACAACTCGCCGTGATCGCCCGATGCGACGCGGTCAGTCAGCCGCGCAACGCGATCGTAGGATGCGCGGATCGAGCGCCCGTGGTCGGCCAGTTCCCGCCCCAGGGCGGTGGCGACAATTGGATTGCGACGCGACGAGAAGATTGGCGCGGCCAGCCTTCGCTCGAGCTCGCTCGCCATCCGACTCAGGGCAGGTTGGCTGGTGTTCAGACGATGTGCGGCCTCGGTAAAGGAACCGCTGTCGATGATCTCTGCCAGCTGTATCAGGTGCTTGGGATCGATATGCATATCACATTGTTATAGTTATATGACGTTGCATGATTTTTCAAGCATCTTATTCTCGATTAGCCTTGGCGGGATGTCCCTGCGGCACACAACGACCGCAGCGGCGACGAATGCGGGAGGACAAAGATGCGCATCCGAAACTTCTTCATGCTGGCACTCGCCGCCGGCGTCTTCATGGCGATGACGAACGGCGCGAGCGCCAAGACACGGCTGTTGGTCAACTGCTTCTGGCCGCCGCAGCGTCCACCCCCCGGTCAACCTCTAGACAGTCGGCTTCCGCGCAAACGTTGAGGACGCGCGGCCGGCGGCCTAGGCTCACCGAACAATCGCTGCGGTGTGCCCATGGCCGACACGACACAATCGACCGCCGACCGACTGGCGAGCCTGTTCGACCGGCTCGGCATTGCCCGCGCGCACCTTCTCGCCTGCATGTCGGGCGACTGGGGCGAGTTCGTCACACGCCATCCCGAACGGGTCGCCTCGCTCACGATCGTGGCGCCCCATCTCAACAAGGGCATCCCCGACGGCCTGGACAGGCTCGACGTGCCCGCCCTTGTGGTCAGCGGAGAGTTGGGCACGCCGGGCGAGCGGGCACGCGACCTCGCCGCCCGTTTCGCCATCGGCTCGCATGCCACGATCCCCGGTTACGAGAGCCCCGCCTGGGCCGACACGATTGCCGACCGTGAACCCGAGGTGGCGGCGGCGCTCACGTCGTATCTCGCTCGTACCGCGTCCGCCTCCGAACCGGACCGGCAAGGCGTACCAGAGACCGGGGAGATTGCGGGCCTGCACTACCGGGTTCGCGGAAGCGGGCCGGCGATCTTCACCTTGCCCCTGTCGATGGCGCCCTCCCAGTGGGAGCCGCTGGCGACACGCCTGTCGGAGACCAACACGGTCGTCCAGCTCGGCGGACCGCACCTCGGCGTCGTGTCGCTCCTGGAATCGCGTGCGGCGTCGGGTTATGGCGACCTCGTCGCACAGCTGCTGGAGGCGTGCCACATCGGGCCGGGTGCGCGGGTTCTCGAACTCGGGTGCGGCTCGGGTGCGCTGGCGCGTGCCCTGACGAAACGGGTGGGTCCCGGCGTCTCCGTCGTCGCCGCCGACGTCAATCCCTACCTGCTATCGGAGGCGCGCGGGCTCATGGAAGGCGAGAAAACCGGCGCCCTCCTGTCATTTGCCGAGGCGAATGCCGAAGCGTTGCCCTACCCAGACGCGAGCTTCGATACCGCCTATTGTTGCACCCTGCTCGAGGAGGTCGACGCCGACCGGGTGATCGCCGAGATTGCCCGGGTGACCCGGCCCGGCGGACGCATCGCGGTGATGACCCGCGCGTTGGATGTCGACTGGTGGGTCAACCTCGATTTGCCCGACGCGCTGCGGCGCAAGATCGGCGCGCTCGGCCCGTCGACGGGCTCGGGGGTCGGTCCGCGCGGCTGCGCCGATGCCAGCCTCTACACCCGACTTGTCCAGGCCGGCCTCACCCCCGTCCGGATGGGACCGCAGATGGCGCTCTATCGGGGCGATGACCGGCTGGAGGACTGCGTCGAACGCCTGGTCGCGAAACTGTCGGGCGACGAGGCCAGGGCCTGCCGTGCCGCGGTCGACAAGGCGCGGGCCGACGGCACGCTGCTCGTCGGTGAACCGCACCATTGTGCGGTGATGGCCCGCTAGGCAGCCGGACGGGTCCTAAACCGCGCGGGCATGGCGCCCCGGTCCGCCGCCCAGATAGGCATCGAAGGCGGCCGCCACCAGCCTGACCATCGGACGGGCCGGATCGCGGACCTCGATCCGGTCACCGCGAATCTCGCAGATGCCGTCCTGCATGAGGGGCGCCAACCGGTCGAGGCAATCGCCGAACTCGGACCGCTCGGGGCCCAGATCGGCCGCCATGTAGCACATCAGATCCTAGATGATCGCGGCGCGCCGCCGATCCGCCGCCGTCAGGGCGCGGCCCCGCGCGACCGGCAGGCGTCTTTCGCAAACGTCGCGCGCATACCGGCGAACCGATGTCACGTTCTGCACATAGCCCTGCGGCAGCTTGCCGATAGACGACGCGCCGAGCCCGATCAGCAGGGGCGATGCGTCGTCGGTATAGCCCTGGAAGTTGCGCCTCAGGCGCCCCTCCGCGAAGGCCGTGGCGAGCCCCTCGCCGGACCGCGCGAAATGATCGAAGCCGATGCGCACGAACCCGGCCTCGACCAGGCGATCGGCCGCCCGCTCCGCCTGCGCCCAGCGCGCCTCGGCACCGGGCAGCGCATCCGCGTCGATCAAGCGCTGGTGCGCACGCATCCAGGGGACGTGGGCATAGCCGAACAGCGCCACGCGGCGCGGTTCGAGGCGCAGGGCGATATCGACGGTCGCGAGCAAATGGCCGACATCCTGATGCGGCAGCCCGTACATCAGGTCGAAGTTGACCTTCGCGATGCCGTGGTCACGCAGCCAGTCCACCACGCGGCGGGTCTGGTCGAGGGACTGGTGCCGGTTGATGGCACGCTGCACCGCCGGATCGAAATCCTGAATGCCGATGCTGACCCGATTGACGCCGGCTGCGCGCAGCGCAGCCACATAGGCCTCGGTCGTCTCGCGGGGGTCGAGTTCCACCGCGTGCGAAACACCGTCGGTGAAGTCGAACCGCGCGCGCAGGTGCGCCGACATCCGCGCCCAGTCCGCCGGAGACAGCAGCGTCGGGCTGCCGCCGCCCCAGTGCACATGCCCGACCCGGAACCGCGCGGGCAGGTGTCGCGCGACCAGATCGATCTCCGCCGTCAGCGCATTGAGATAGTCCGCCACCGGCGCATAACGCCGCACGATCCTGGTCTGGCAGCCGCAGAACCAGCACAGCGTGTCGCAGAACGGCACATGCAGATAGATCGACGCCGCGTTCGAGTTGTCTTGCGCGCCAAGCCAGTCGGCATAGAGCGATGCCGTCACCGAATCGTCGAAATGGGGTGCGGTGGGATAGCTCGTGTAGCGCGGCACCGGCCGGTCGTACTTGATCGCCAGATGGGTGTTCATGACCCAAACATGCCGCCGGCCGGCAAACGGCGCGTTGATCCGCCTCAACCCGTCTCACGCACCGCAATGGGCCGCCAGACGCTGCAAGCGGGACCCGCGCTAGATGCGTTCGCGCGCCGCCGCCCGTCTCTCGATCTCCGCAACCTCGGCCGCCGTCTTGCCCCAAAGCGGGGGGGTTTCGAGATACTCCGCTTCCTCCGGCGTGTTCGCGCGCCCCAGAACCGCATTGCGATGCGGAAACCGGCCGAACCGCCGGATCGCCTCGCGATGGTCGTAGGCCGATTGCAGGGCTCGTTCCTGATCGAGGGTTTCGTAAAGCGCGCAGGCGAGATCCTGATCGGCCAGGTTCTCGCTGTGTTCGAAGGGCAGATACAGGAACAGCCTGCGCCAAACCGACATCTGCTCGTTGTAGCGCCGGTCCAGCGCTTCCCGTGCGACCTCGCGCGCCTTGGCATCCGAAGAAAATGCCCGCGCGGTACCCCGATAGATGTTGCGGGGAACCTGATCGAGCAGCAGGACCAGCGCCAGGCAGTCGGCGGGATGCGCGACGAAGTGGTCGAAGGCACCACCGCTGGCGCGCTCCTGGATGTCCTGGTAGCGGCGAACCAGCTCGCCGTCGAACGCCGGTGTGGAGCGAAACCAGATGTCGCGCCGCGCGATCTCGCCGGCGAGTTCCGTATCTCCGAACCAGAAACCGAGGATGTCTGCACTCAGGGGGTCCATGCCGGCCTCGTTACATGCGCAATCCGGCCCGACCATATCAGATCGCGCGACAGCGGCCGACGGCGACCGCGGCCGCATGGGCCGTCTGGAAAAGAACTCCAAGCAGCCGGCAACCGGCACCCCGGTTGTTCGGTCGGCTCGCCCGGTCGTCGAAGCGAAACCGGCCTAGCTGAAACCAGGCCGGTTTTGTTCCGCTGGCGCGCGGGCAAGTCGTCGCCCAGAGAAGCGATATTCGACGATGGGCAATAGCAATCACGACGGGTATTCCGCGTTGTGAAAGTTCGTGTCGCGTCCGACCGTGTGCGGCAGGTACTGTTGCGTGAACAGCGTATCGGTCAACGGCGAGTCGCCGTTGACGATTTCCAGCCGCAGTCGGTGCCCGGCCTTGACGGTTTAATTGTCTCTCATCGATATGAAGACTTGGCAGAAGAGATCCTCTTCCGCACTACCGGTTTGGGGTTGCCATAAGCACAACACATTTCTGTTGTTTGCTACACCAACCTAAGCAGTCAGAGAGCACCACTGAACCAATTGTGGGGGCAATAGAGCTACAAAGGTGGCCAAGGGAGAATCCCTCTCCCTCCGCCACTGATCTCTAAGCCTCTCAATTGAAACAACATTGGTCCCAAAGCTGACTGCTTCAGGCGTTTTGCTACTCAAAATGCTACGCAGGAGCACATATGGGATTGGTCAAAAGAGGCGATACCTTCCATTTCAGGTGTCGCGTGCCCAGCGATCTGAGGGAGCTGCTAGGTCGAATTGATATTCTGCTACGCAAGAAATCGCGCAAAGGTAAGTCCGGCGGGGTCGGCTAGACGTGTTACCGGTTCTGCTTCGCCGTCACGAGAGAACCGCTTAGACGACCTAGACCTGCTGTGTTTGCTAACGAAAATCTTCAACGAGCCTATGCAGGAGCGCGTTAAAGAAAAACTATGCAGTTTCTATTTATTAGCGATAGCGTTGCGTTGAGATTGGGTTTAAAAATATCATTCCTTACCGCCATGGAATAAGAAAAAAATGATTATCTTTCTAAGGGTTTTTTTAATTTTAATTTTTTCTACCAGCTCTTTTCATCCCGCTTTAGCGGCGCAGGGAATAGATGAGGGTGTGCGAGCTGTGGCCCTCAAATTCGCAAAAAATGATTTCACTAACATAAATCGTACGCCAGAAAGCGCATTACCAGGAAACAGAGACCCAAAAACTCTCTCTAAAATTACTAATTCCGGTAATATAAATCAAAATTATTTCAGAAGATCTGGAGATATATTCGAAAAAAACGAAAGCATGAATGCTTTTATGATACTGAAAGATGGATATATTATTTTTGAGGGATATAAAGAACCAATTGACGAAAATTCGCTTCTGCTATCAGCGAGCATGGCAAAAAGCCTTACCGCTATAACCCTGGGTGGCGTAATTTGTAATGAGAAAAAAATAGACTTACAACAATCAATGGGACTGCACTCACACCGCCTAAAAAACACGATGTTTTCGGAAGTAAAAATTTTTAATGCTCTAAGAATGGCATCCGGAAATGTGGCTGCGTCAAAATATGGTCAAACAATCGAAAATATGAACAGTCGAATTATGAGAAGGAGAGGCGATCTAGATATTCCCATTGTCCTGTCTTCAAAATACTCCAAACAAGAAATTCCCCAAGGACAATCATTCCGATATGGAAATGCTGATACCCTTGCTATCGCGGAATTAATATCTGATTTAACAGACTCAAAAAGTATGCTCCCGGCTTTCAGAAAATATGTCTGGGATAATATTAATGCAGGATCATCAGGAGTTTGGCTAACTGATCGTCATGGCAACTTGATTGCATCAGGTGGTTTCTTAGCGACGCTTAGGGACTGGGCACGACTTTCGTTGTGGGTTCTTGATGAGAGCAAAAAAGACACCTGCTTCGGTCGATACATAAAAGAAATGGCCTCAAATAAGATTTCTGGGCTCGTTAGGGAGTCCAAAGATGGGAGATGGTTTCAGGGTTATGGGTATCAAACGTGGGTCCACAGGGGAGGTTCTTTCTGGTGGAATGGGAGGGCTGGACAGCGCGTTGGTTTTGATAAAGATAAGAATATAATTTTCATTACTTTCGGATACAGTAATAAATATATTCCTTCTGTATATAAGTTATTTTTGGATTTTCCAAAATCATAAAAAACTTTAAATTAAAATAAAATATTATATTTCAAATTTCCTTTCATTGAGCATAATCGGTCTCAATTTTGGTGCTAAAAATGCTACCCAGGAGCTATTCAATCTCAAAGTCTAGCTGGGAAATGGCATTGGCTAATGCCCTGACCCCGTAAGGCTTTCCATAACGACCCAGTGTTATTGACTGCTCACTGTGACCAACAAGTTGTCGGATGATCGGTTCAGAGACGCTATTTTGTTTCAGTCTGTCGGTGAAGGTATGCCTAAGAGAGTGGAAGCACTGAACGCGGGCTTGAAAACCTCGTTTCGTCTTGTAGCGACCAAACCACTTCCCGAAACCATTTGAATAGCGACCGAAAGAATCACGTGCGAGCCCTGACCAAACTTGGCTCTGAGACACCTCTAGTTTCTGGCGACCTATCTCTTCCAGTAACCCCCTCTGAATGAGCCAAGGATGAATGGGCACCAGCCTCTCTGCGGAGGGGGTCTTCAGATGTCCTGCGCTCTTGTTCACGTTAAAGCACCAGGTGCCATCAATTTCGCTCATGTCTGAGTGACGCAGCTGGCAAATCTCTTCAAGACGCAGGCCTGACCAGAGACCTATTAACGGAATCCAACGCCGCTCCACCCTCTCTTCCTGGCGCAACAAAGAACCAAGAAGCACTTGTAGATCTGAGTCACTGAAAGAGTGTCGCTCTGACCAAGCCGGGATGCATCGTTGTATCAACAAACCCTCTGCCGAATTGCCGTGAACTAGTTCTTCGCGTGTAGCCCAACGCAACAAGCCGGAGAGGTATTGCAGGTGATGGTTAATCGTTTTGGGAGATAGACATCCTTGGGATTTCGTTTCATTGCCTAAAGCACGCTGTGGCAGCTCAGAGAGTGCATCTCGGTAGCTACGACATACCGACCTGTTGACCTGATCAAGCTCGATATCTCCGATCAGTTTCAGCGCCAATCGGTAGCTGTATGTCATTTTTTGAAATGAACGGGCAGTCAGAAGACCCTCTTTCTCTCGAAGGTGCAGCTTCATGAGTTCACTAAGGCGCTTTGGAGACTCAGCTTCATGAGCAGATGCCCGTCTTCGTTGACTGCTGCCAATATCAGACAACAGACACTCAACGATTGAAGCTAACTGAGGTTTATCGACTGAGCTTTCGCGAGCGATACGGAGACGCTGAAACCATATGGCGAGGTTGGCCTGTATGACCCCTTCTCGCTGCAGAGCAATGCGCCGCGTGCCTGTCCGAAGTGTGGCATGGATTTCTGATCGGCCCAGCAGCTCCCTCAGATCGCTGGGCACGCGACACCTGAAATGGAAGGTATCGCCTCTTTTGACCAATCCCATATGTGCTCCTGCGTAGCATTTTGAGTAGCAAAACGCCTGAAGCAGTCAGCTTTGGGACCAATGTTGTTTCAATTGAGAGGCTTAGAGATCAGTGGCGGAGGGAGAGGGATTCGAACCCTCGATACGGGGTTACCCGTATAACGATTTAGCAAACCGTCGCCTTCAGCCACTCGGCCACCCCTCCGCACGAGAGTGGTGTCTTCACGACGTATGCGGGAGCGGTTGTGCCAAGCCGACCGGCGCGTGTCAATCCGCCCCGGAAGTCCCGGCCCGAATGTTCACGAGACGCGTGTGTCGACGTTCGAAACGAGACAGCGCGCTGGGAACCTTACGGTGACCGTTGTGCCGACCCCCACCTCGCTCTCCAGCTCCAGCGTCGCACCGTGCAACTCGGCGAGCGCCTTGCTCAGCGGCAGCCCCAGGCCGGTCCCCTCGTACCTGCGGTCCAGTCCGGAATCGATCTGGCGAAAGGGTGCCAATGCCACCGGTATGTCGTCGTTGGCGATCCCGATTCCCGTGTCCGAAACGCGCATCACATGCCCCCCGCCCGGCGCGATCTGCATTCCGAACCGGACGCGCCCGCCCGCAGGCGTGAACTTGACCGCATTGGACAGGAGGTTGATCAGAATCTGCTTCACCATCCGCTCGTCGGCGAACAGCGGCATGATCGAATCCGGAATATCGAGCTCGAGACGAACGCCCTTTTCGTCGGCACGTCGCCGGACCAGCCTGGTACAGGCGGCGGCAAGGCTGCGAACATCGACCAGGGATTCCACCAGGACCGCCTGCTCGGCCTCGACTTTCGAAAGGTCCAGGATTTCGTTGATCACCTCGAGCAGGTGTTGCCCGGCCTCCGAGATGTGTCCGACATATTCGCGATAGGTCGGGCTGCCGACCGGCCCGAACGTCTCGCGTTCGATCATCTCGGGACATACGATGATCGTGTTCAGCGGCGTTCGCAGCTCGTGGCTGACATTCGCCAGGAATTCCGACTTCGTCTGGTTGGCGAACTCGGCCCTCTCCCGCGCCTTCAGGAGTTCCGCTTCGGCACTTTGGCGCTGGACGATCTCGTCCTTGAGCCTTTCCGTGATCCGCCGCTCCGTCTCGAGCCTGTCGATCAGAAGGTTCCGGTTCCGCGTGACCAGGCACGAGATAACCAAACCGGCAAGGAGACCGACCGAGAGCCCGGGCGCCAGGGCCACCGGCGGCACATTGTCGAACCCGACCGAGCGCCCCATCACATTGTAGGCGAGCGTGGCGAGCGCAACGCCGCCGACCAGCCCAAAGAGCGGGCACCAGCTATAACGCTTCAACTTCGTTGCGAACGTGCTGTGCTCGGGCATGGGGGAACGGCGGGACGGATCGTGGGACGGCGATTGCAATCTACTGATATCGCCGTCTCCCGTCGACATCGCCGGGCGGGGATACCTGCCGCAGGCGACGGCAGCGCCGCATGCAGCGGGTATCCAGCGGCCGACACAGCGTGGCGGCGAGCGGGACTAGGCCGCGCTCCAGCGCTGGCAGGCCGACTTCATGACCTCGAGCATGCAGTCGAGCGCGATGGGGTCGGTGTGTTCCTTGTCGCGAGCGGTGCGGTAGTCGTTGCGCGCTTCGACGAATCCGATCCACAGGTCCGCCTGGCTCAGCGCAATGGCACGGTCGAGGCGGCGCTGATCGCTGCCCTCGGAGTGATCCTTGTCGAGGCGCGCCAGCACCTCGCGCAGGCGCGCGGCGATTTCGATCTCGCCCACGGCATAGGCATGGTTGAAGGCGGCCAGGATCTTGTCGCTCAGGCGCCGGTTTTAACGCGGGATACCCGTGTCGCGCGCGATCGCGGACGTTGCGTCCTTGACGTTGGTGTTCTGGAACTCGGCGGAGTTTGCCATCATCGGCACTCCCAGGTTTCGCCGCTCGGCGGCAGGTCGGGGAAGCCTATGCAAACAGCCCTTCCGAATGGTTAAGGAACACTCGTTTTGGACGCCCGGCATTTTCACCGAATCTAAATAAAATCCTTCCTATCGTATTCGCCATGAACCCGAGGAAGGTCCGCTCACAGAAAGGAAACGGATCATGGCACGCCTGACGAAGCGATCGGTCGAAACCCTCATCGACCTTGTCGAAATCAAACTGTCCTGCATCCAGGTTTTCGAACGCGACGATGCGAAGGAGCTCGACACACTCGAGCAGGCCTGGCGCGAACTCGTCGAGCTTCTGCCCGGTCGCTCGCAGGTCGTTCGGTTCCCCGAGATCGAGGCGCAACGCGCCGCCGGCTGAACGCCGCTACGCAGACGCCTCGAGCGCCTGCTCGAGGTCCGCGATCAGGTCGTCGGGATCCTCGATCCCGACCGAGATCCGCAACAGATCGTCCGGCACCGGACTGTCGCCGCCCTCGACCGTCGCGCGGTGCTCGACCAGACTCTCGACGCCGCCCAGCGACGTTGCCCGCACGAAGAGCTTCAGCGCCTTGGCCGTGGCCAGTGCCGCCGGCTCACCCCCCTTCACCCGTATCGACATCATGCCGCCGAACCCGCCCACCATCTGGCGGGCCGCGACCGCGTGCCCCGGATGCCCGGGCAAGCCCGGATAGAGCACCTCACCGATCCGTGGGTGTCCGGCGAAATGCGCGGCGATCCGCTGCGCCGATTGCGATGCGCGCTCGACGCGCAAATGCAGGGTGCGCATCCCGCGCAACAGCAGCCACGCCTCGAAGGCGCCGAGCATGCCGCCATTCTCGAACCGCAGATACTTCATGCGCGACCACCATTCGTCGTCGCGTGCCGTGACCAGCGCGCCAGCGAGCACGTCGCCGTGGCCGTTCAGATACTTGGTGCCCGAATGCATGACGATGTCGGCGCCCAGTTCGATGGGTCGGGTCAGGATCGGCGTCGCGACGGTCGAATCGACGCCCAGCCGCGCGCCCGCATCGTGGGCGATGCGGGCGGCCTCGGCGATGTCGGTGACCGCCCAGGTCGGGTTGCACGGACTCTCGACCCAGACCAGCTTCGTCGCCCCGGGCCGCACGGCGGCGGCGATCGCACCGGTGTCGCCCGGCGGCACGAAATCGACCTCGAGCCCCCAGTACCGCCCGACATGCACCAGCCAGTTGCGCAGCCCGAAATACATCACGCTCGGCGCGACCACATGGTCGCCCGGCGCGAGCGCGTACATCACCGTCGTCGCCGCCGCCATGCCCGAGGCGAACACCATCGCATCCGGCCCGCCCTCCAGCGCGGCGAGCAGCGCCTCGACCTGATCGTAAGTGGGGTTCTCGTCGCGCGTGTAGCCGCGGTTGCCGACCTTCTCGTAGTCGGCGTCGCGGGCATAGTTGGTCGACGGGTGGATCGGCGGCGCGACCGCATTGGTCGACGGGTCGAGCCAGCCGAGCGCCTGGGCGGCGAGCGTCGCCGGTTTCCGCGAATTGTCGCTGTCGCGTGCCATGGGCCCCCGGTTTTACGCCAAATCGCGGCCATTTGAAACGATCCGCGCATTGCGGGTGTGAAACCGCCGTTCCGCGGGATGTGCCATGTGCCGCCAAAGTCGTACGATGGCGCATCACGAACACGCGCGCGGAACCCGGCCTTGACCACCTATTTGATCGCCACCATGGACGTCCACGACCCCGATACCTACGAGGGCTACAAGGAGAAGGTTCCCGCGCTGATCGACAAGCATGGCGGTCGCTACATCGTGCGCGGCGGCACCCGCGACGATGCCGAGGCCGGCTGGCCCGAGGGGCGAATCGTCGTCCTCGCCTTCCCCGATTGGGCGCACGCCAACGCGTTCGTCGAAGACCCCGCCTACGATCCGGTCAAGGCGATACGCCACTCGAGTGCCCGCTCGCACATCTGGCTGGTCGAAGGCACCGCCGCAGGCGATACCGGCGCCGACTCCGGCGCCTTTCTGCTGGCCGAGGTCACGATGACCGACCCGCAGGGATACAAACCATATGCCGAACGGGTGCCGGGGGTCCTGGCCGACGCGGGCGGGTCCTACCTGGCGCGCGGCGGGCGCACCCGCTCGGTCGAGGGTGGCGTGGCGCTCGACCGCATGGTCATCGTCGGCTTCGCCGACATAGCGGCGGCTCGCGCCTTCCATGGCGGCGCGCCCTATGCCCCGCTCAAGGATATTCGCCGCGCGGCGTCGCAGTCCCACGTGGTGCTCGTCGAGGGGCTCTGACCGCTATCCCCACGGGCGTGGCGGGCGCTGCCAGACCTCGACCCGCCGGTCGCGCAGCAGCAGCGCCAGCCCCGCACCGGCGATGGCGCCGCCGATATGCGCCCAGACGGCCACGCTCAATGCGGCCGGCGCGCTGGTCGCGGCCCAGATCGCGTCCTGGGCGAAGAAGGTCCCGATGACCAGCAACGCCGGCAGGCGGACCGGGATGATCATGAAGGCGAGCACCAGCAGCCGGGCGCGCGGATACAGCAGCAGGTAGGCCGCGAGCACCCCTGAAATTGCACCGCTTGCCCCGACCACCGGGGTGAGCGATTCCGCATCGACGGCGCTGTGCAGCAGCCCGCCGGCGATCCCGCAGGCCACGAAGAAGACCGCAAAGCGGATATGGCCGAGCGCATCCTCGACATTGTCACCGAAGACCCAGAGGAACAGCATGTTGAAGATCAGGTGCTGCCAGCCGCCGTGCAGGAACTGGTAGGTGACCAGGGTCGACAGCGTCGAGGCGCCCGCGATGCCGTCCGGCAACTCCACCTCGCCGAACAGCCGCGCCGGGATCAGCGCATATCCCAGGATCGCCTCGAAGGCCTCCGCCTCGCCGAGCCCGAGCTGGCCGACGAAGATCGCGACGTTGGCGACCACCAACGCGACGGTGACGTAATGCGCCCGGATGTAGAGGCGCGGATTGGCGTCGTGCAGCGGGATCAGCGGCATGCGCAGTAGGTAAGGCGCACGGAAGGCACCCGCCAGCAAAAACCGTGTGAGGCCCGATCCGCGACCCGGTCTAGCGCCGCTTGAACTGTTCGGCGCCGAACATGATCTCCCAAGCCTTGCCCTGGGGCGGGCCGTAACGGCGGTGCTCGGCGAGCACCTCCACGCCCTTCTGGACGGCGGGCCGTGCGGCGATCGCGTCGAGCCAGCGCTTGACGTTCGGATATTCCGCGATCGGCACCTCCTGGCGTTCCCAGCCGCGCATCCAGGCGAAGCAGGCGATATCGGCGATCGTGTACGCATCGCCCGCCAGGTACTCGACCTTGCCAAGCCGCGTGTCGGCGACGCCGAACAGGCGCTTGGTCTCGTTCACATAGCGGTCGATGCCGTACTGGATCTTCTCGGGCGCGTAGTTCCGGAAGTGGTTCGACTGCCCCATCATCGGCCCGATGCCCCCCATCTGCCACATCAGCCACTCCATCGTGGCGACGTGGCCGGCGGGATCGCTCTCCAGCGACGGCATGAACTTCCCGGTCTTCTGGGCCAGGTAGTAGAGGATCGCGCCGGTCTCGAAGACCGAGATTTCCTGTCCACCCGGCCCGTCGGTGTCGACGATCGCGGGAATTCGGTTGTTCGGGCTGATCGCCAGGAACTCGGGCTTGAACTGATCGCCCTCGCCGATGTTGATCGGGATGATCTCGTGCTCGAGCTCGCACTCGTAGAGCATGATGTGGACCTTGTGCCCGTTGGGCGTCGGCCAGCTGTAGGCGCGGATCATGGGCGCTCCTCCTCGTTTGCGTTGCCCGACAGACTAGGCCAACCGTACACCTTGGCAAGCCGCCGCGGCGTCACAAATCCACATCCATGTGGATCGCCAGCCAGACAGTCGGCCCGTCCGGGTCGGTCGCCTCCAACCGGTGTCGGCAGCCGGCGGGCAGGAAGGCGTATCCGCCAGGCCGCAACGCGCGCGGAGCATTCTCTCCCGCGATCCGCAGCTCCGCCGAGCCGGAGACGACGATCACCCACTCGTCGTCCGCCTGGTCGAACCACTCGCCGTCGGCGGTTGCGTGACCGTGGGAGACGATGCGTACGATGCGCAGTCCGGGTCGCTCCAGCAGCGTTGCGAAATGCTCAGCAGGCCCCGCCGCCGGCAGGCCGGCGAGGAGATCGCCGAACCGCGCCACTCGCGGGGCGGGCACGGGCCTAGCGCACCTGGACCTCGCCGCCGGATTCCACCGAGGCGACGATGGCCTGCAGGATCTCGATATTGTGCAGGAGGTGGTCGCGGGTGAACCGATAGTCCCCGCGTCCTTCCGCGGCATCGGCCCACTGCTCCAGGTTGGCGCGCACCACGTTCTGGGCCTGGTAGGTTTGGATGGTGAGCTCCTCGTCGAGCCAGCGCGTCGTCAGGGTCGCAGGCTCGGGAATGTCGACGTTGGAATTCTCGCGCGCCTCGCCCCAGCCCTTGTCGCCGAACACCTTGATGGCGCTGTGGAAGGGCGTGGTCGCGATGTTGCACATGTAGCCCGTCACGCCGCTCTCGAAGGCGAATTGCACCACCACAACGTCGTTGCCCGGGAACAGGTCCGAACGGTGGGTGCTGGTTGCCTTGATACTCGCCACAGGGCCCGCCAGCGACTGGAAGTAGTCGGTGATGTGCACCCCCAGCGCCGTCAGGGTCCCGAGCGGCGCCTGTTTCGGGTCCTTGCGCCAGGTGGAGGCCGCCGTGGAGGCCTTGGTGAAGTTGTTGTGCGACCAGTTGCACTCGATGTGAATGACCGTGCCGAAGTCGCCCGCGTCGAGGTGCGCCTTCATCGCCTCAAGTGCCGGCTCGAAGCGGCGCTCGTGGCCGATGCCCACGGCCCTCAGACCCGCCTTGTCGCAGGCATCCAGCATCCGCTTCGCCGCGTCGGCCGACAGGGCGAAGGGCTTTTCGCAGAAGATCTGCTTGCCCGCCGCGGCGGCGGCCAGCACCTGCACCTCGTGCAGCGCATGGGGCGTGACCAGGATGACGGCGTCAACGGCGTCATCGGCGAGCACGTCTTCGTAGCTGTCGCCCAGCTTTACCCCGTGCGCATCGGCGAATCCCTGCACACCCGCCACGTTCACGTCGACGGCCCGCGTCACCGCGATCTTCTCGCTGCCCTCCAGGCTGGCGACGATCTGCTTCCCCCACCAGCCGAGGCCCACAACGGCTGCATTCAGCATGGAACTCCCCCTTCGATCCTGAAACGGGAACGATTGAAGCAGGCTTGCGTGCGGCGCACCAGCCAGCCCATGCACACCGGCGATCAATCGGCGTCGCGGTACTCGCCGTCGATCAGCAGCTTGTGGTTGACCGGGATCGGATTGGCCAGCGTCGCCTCGACGAAACAGCCCTTCTGGGCGGCGTCGAGTAGGCGCTTCTGATCCTCGAACGGCGCATCGGAGTCGAGGTCGATGTCGAGCCGGAAGGCGACCGGCCGGCTGGTGTAGGGGTTGCGGCCCTCGACCCGGGCCTCCCACTCAATATGCGCCTTGACCGCGACGTCTCCCACCGGGACGCGCAGCCGCTTGGCGAAGGCGCGAATCTGGGTCATCAGGCAGGCAACGAACCCTGTGCAGAAATAGGCGAGCGGCGGCGGCGCGGTCATGTCTCCGCCGTGGGCAGCGCCCTCGTCGGTCGCCATCTCGAAGACCTCGTCGACCACCGGCGAGACCATCTGACCCCGGATTTCGTTGCGCATCTTGCCGACGGCCTTGCCCTCGACATTGAAGACGACGTTGAAGGTCTTAACCTTGCCGTCGTCGGCCATCGTCTCGGTCTTCTGAAGATTGTCGGTCATTCGAATACTCTCCTCGGTGTGGGCCCGCCTATTCGGCGTCGCGGCCCTCGTTTGGCCAGTTGGCGAAGGTCTGTTCGTAGGAATGCGAAAAGATCTCGATCACGTTGCCGAACGGATCCTCGCAGTAACAAAGCTTACGGTCGGTGCCGGGTACGAATGCCCACACCTCGGTGCGCTGCCGGCCGCCCTCGGCCACGATCCTGGCCACCAGCCCCTCGATGTCGGGGTCGGTGAAGCAGATGTGCCAATAGCCCTGCTTCCAGTATTCCATGTTGTCTTCGGGCGCCTCGGCCGGCGGATCGGTGAACTGAAAGAGTTCGAGCCCCACCCCGTTCGCCGTCACCAGATGCGCCTGCAGCGCGGCGCGGAACCGGGGGCCGAGGATGTGCCCAGATTCTTCCGTGCCCGAAAGCCTCGCCTCGAGCAGGCGCGGCCCCATGATCCGGCGGAACCCGAACACCCGGCCATACCAGTCGATGGCGGCGTGGATGTCGGGCACCGTCAGCCCGATATGGTTCAGCGCACGCGGCGTCGCCGGCCCGGTCATGGTCGCCCCGTGGCCTCGGATCAGAGGCCCGTCTGGGTGATCAGCTTGGTGTTGAGATAGGCATCGATCGCCTCGCTGCCGCCCTCCGAGCCATAGCCCGAATCCTTCACCCCGCCGAAATGGGTCTCGATCAGGCCGAGGCCGTGATGGTTGATCGACACCATGCCGCTCTCGAACGCCGCGCCGATCTCCGCCACCGTCTTGGCCGACGTCGTGTAGGCATAGGCGGCGAGGCCGTAGTCGAGGCGGTTGGCCTCGGCGACCACCTCGTCGAAGTCGGAGAAGGGCATGATCGGCGCGACGGGGCCGAAGGGCTCCTCGTTCATGATCCGCGCATCCAGCGGCACGTCGGTCATCACCGTCGGCTCATAGAAATAGCCCTTGTTGCCCTTGCGCTGGCCGCCCGTGTGCACCTTCGCACCCTTGCCGACGGCATCCGCCACGAAACCCTCGATGGCGTCGATCCGGCGGTCGTGGGCCAGCGGGCCCATCTTGTTATCGGGGTAGAGCCCGTCGCCCACCGGCAGGGTGGACGCGAACTCGGTGAAGCCCTCCACGAAGCGCTTGTAGTGCTTCTCGTGGACCAGGAAGCGCGTCGGCGAGACGCAGACCTGGCCGGCGTTGCGGAACTTGTTGGCCGTCAGCACCTTCAGCGCGGTCTCGACGTCTGCGTCCTCGAAGACGATCGCGGGCGAATGGCCACCCAGCTCCATGGTCACCCGCTTCATGTGGGCGCCGGCCAGGGCCGCCAGCTGCTTGCCCACCGCGGTCGAACCGGTGAAGGTGATCTTGCGGATCGTCCTGTGCGGGATCAGGTATTCCGAGATCTCGGCCGGGATGCCATAGACTAGGTTCACCACCCCGTCGGGCAGGCCGGCATCGACGAAGCAGCGCACCAGCTCGGCGCAGCTCGCCGGTGTTTCCTCCGGCCCCTTCAGGATGATCGAGCAACCGGCCGCCACCGCGCCCGAGAGCTTGCGCACGGCCTGGTTGATCGGGAAGTTCCACGGCGTGAACGCCGCGACCGGGCCGACCGGCTCCTTGACGATCATCTGGGTGACGCCGCCCATGCGCGCGGGGATGACGCTGCCATAGGTGCGGCGCGCCTCTTCGGCAAACCAGTCGATGATGTCGGCGCCGAACAGGGTCTCGATCTTCGCCTCGAACATCGGCTTGCCCTGCTCCATCACCATCATCGTGGCGATGGCATCGGCGCGCTCGCGGACCAGATCAGCGGCCTTGCGCATCAGCTTGTAGCGATCGAAGGCCGAGACCTTCTTCCACTCGCGAAACCCCTTCTCGGCCGCCGCAAGCGCCTCGTCGAGGTCGGCGATGCGCGCGTGCGCGACGGTGCCGATGACGTCCTCGGTGGCCGGGTTGACGACGTCGAGCGTCTCCCCGCCCAGCGCGGGCCGCCATGTCCCGGCGACATGGAGTTCGATGTTCGGATAGCTGACGGACATGGCCCGTTCTCCCCCTGATATTCTCGCGATCGGATATGCGGCGCACTATGTAAGAGCGCGGCCGCAAAAGGAAAACGGCCCGGGGCGGATTTGCCGCCGGACCGCCCCGATCGGCGCCGCGACTAGCCGCTGAACGCCGCCGCGTGCGCGCGCGCGAAGTCGGCCGGCGTGCGCGGCGCGTGGCCAGCCAGCTTCTCGATCAAATCGTTGCCGTAGCTCGCCATGTCGCCGTTGGCGGCGATCCCCATCAGCGTCGACTGGTGGTTGACCAGCCAATCGGGCATGCCGCGCTCCTTCATGGCCGCGACCGCGCCTTCCATGGGCACGCTGACGAAGGCGATTTCCTTGCCGATGGCGTCCCCGATCGCGGCCACCGCCTCGGCCGGGCTGACGTCCGGACCCGACAGCTCGTAGACCTGTCCGCCATGGCCGTCGCCGGTCAGGATCGCCGCCGCCACGTCCGCGGTGTCGCGCGCGTCGATCATGCCGAGGCCCACATCGGCGGGCAGCGGCATCATCGCCTTGCCCATGCCCTTGATCATCTCGGCCATGTTCAGGAAGTTCTGCATGAAGAAGCCGGGACGCAGGAACGTCCAATCGAGCCCGCTCGCCTTGATCGCCTCCTCGATCTGCCAATGCCCGCGGCCGATCATCGCCGGCGTGTCTTCGCGGATGATGAACGAGCCGCCCGACAGCTTGACGATGTGGCCCACGCCGGCCGCCTTGGCCGCGTTCACGGCATTGAGCTGCTGCTCGACCATCACCGGGCTGTGGCCCGACAGAAGGAACAGCCGATCGCAGCCCTGAAGCCCGGCCTCGATGCTGGCCGCATCCGCTAGGTCGGCCTCGAAAAGTTCCACATCGCCGCCCAGCTTTTCGGCCGCGGTGGCGGCATCACGAACGAGGCAGCGGAACTCCGCGCCCCTCTGCTTGAGCGCCGCGACAAGCGCGCGGCCTGTGGTGCCTGTGGCACCGATGATACCGATCATGACCCTTCCTCCTCGATTGATGTCGCAATCCATACGTTAGCGTATGGACGTAGAAGGTAGGTCACTTCTTCGTGGGGTCAAGCGAGCCGGACCAAGATCGGCCGGTTCCCCCCTGAACCTCCCACGTTCGGGTGCGCAGCCAATCGGGCAAAGACACCGACCGGTACGGCCAGGCTCACTCGAATGTGCATCGGATCGCCGCAATCTGAACTATAATCGGCTGATCGAGACCGAAGGTGCCGTCGGGCGCCGGGTTCCGGTGGAAACGGTGGCAATGTCCCTTTTCAAGCAGGTCGTTGCGTTGGCGCTCCTCGTGCTGGTCGCAGGCGGCGGATACCTTGCGTGGCAGCAAAATTCCGGGACGGGCACCAAGGCCCAGGACGCGCCCGGGCGCGGCGCCGGGGGGCCCGCTGTCGAAGTCGACCTGGTGCGATATGCCGATATCGAGACCGTCGTCGAGGCCGTGGGCACGACGCGCGCCATCCGGGCGGTGGAGATCATGCCGTCGGCCTCGGGCCGGGTGAAGGAGATCACCTTCCGCGCCGGCAAGCGCGTCGACCAGGGCGAGGCCCTTCTCCGCCTCGACGACGATATCGAACGGGCTGACCTGATCGAGGCCGACGCCCAACTTCGCGAGGCGAGCACCGCGCTGGAGCGCGCCAGGGCCCTGCGGCGATCGAGCACCACCACCCAGGCCGCGGTCGAAAAGCTAGTCGCGACACTGGCGACGGCGCAAGCCAACCGCGATCGGGCAGCGCGCCGGTTGCGCGACCGGACGGTCAACGCACCATTCGCGGGCGTGGTCGGGTTCACCGACCTCGAAGTGGGCGCGCGAATCGACACCAGCGACACGATCACCACGCTCGACGATCTGGCGACGGTCGAGATCGCCTTCTCCCTGCCCGAAGGGCTCTATGGGCAAATCACGCCGGGCAAGCAGGTTGTGGCGAGCGCGACGGCGTTCCCTGGAAGGACGTTCACGGGCGAGATCGTCCTGATCGACAGCCGCGTCGACCCGGTGTCGCGCGCCTTCCGGGCACGCGCCATCGTCGCCAACCCGGATTACCTGCTGCCCGCCGGCATGTTCATGCATCTGAGCGTGGTGCTCGACAGCCGGCGCGCGCTCACCGTTCCGGAGGAATCCATCGTCGTCGAAGGATCGCAGGCCCAGGTGTTCGTCGTCGAGGCCGCAGACGGGCGTTCACTGGTCCGGCGGCGCATCGTCACGCTCGGGCAGCGCGCGTTCGGCAGCGTCGAGATTCTCGACGGTGTCTCCGACGGCGAGTCCGTCGTCGTGCGCGGTGTCCAGAAGGTGCGCGACGGCCAGCCCGTGCGGCCCGGCAAGCCGCGCGAATCAAGCGACCGGAGCGGGACCGCCGGATCATGACCCTGTCCGACCTTGCGATCCGGCGACCGGTTCTGGCGCTCGTTGCCAGCCTGCTGATTGTCGTCCTCGGCGTCGCCTCGCTGCTCACGCTGCCCGTGCGCGAGCTTCCGGACGTCGATTCCGCCGTGGTGACGGTCGTCACCACCTACACCGGCGCGACACCGAAGATCGTCGACACCGACATCACCGAGATTGTCGAAAGCTCGGTCGCGGGCGTGTCCGGCATCAAGACGATCTCGTCCCAGAGCCGCCGCGGACGCAGCAGCACCGTCATCGAATTCGAGACCGGCCGCGACATCGACGAGGCGGCGAACGACGTGCGCGACGCGGTCGGGCGCATCCGCGCGAACCTGCCCGAGGGAGCGGACGAGCCCCAGGTCATCAAATCCGACAGCGACGCCGACCCGGTGATGCGGCTCGCGGTCACGTCCGACCGGCACTCGCCGGAAGAGATTACCGATTTCGTCGAACGTTTCGTGATCGACCGGCTGTCCACCCTAGACGGCGTCGCCTCGGTCGACATGCGGGGCGAGCGCCGCTACGCGATCCGGATCTGGCTCGACCGGCGCGCGCTGGCGGCGCGTAACCTCACCGTGGCCGACGTCGAGGCGGCGATCCGGCGCAACAATGTGGAACTTCCCGCCGGCGAGATCACCTCGCGCCAGCGCCTGCTCGACATCCGCCTCGACAGCCGGCTGGCGAGCCCCGAACAGTTCCGCAACATCTCGCTGGCCGCGGTCGACGGCTATCCCGTGCGCATCGGCGACATCGCGACCGTCGAGCGCGGCGTCGAGGATGACAACACCATCGTGCGCGCCAACGGCCAGCCGGCGGTCGGCCTGCAAGTCATCCGCCAGAGCCAGGCCAACACGATGGCGATCTCGCGCGCCGTGCGGGCCAAGATCGAGGCGATGCAGGCAAGCCTGCCCGAGGGCATGCAGGTCATCGTCGGGTCCGACGACGCGCTGTTCATCTCCGCCTCGATCCGCGAGGTCCTGATCGCGCTGGGCATCTCGCTCACGCTCGTGATCGCGGTCATCTATGCCTTCCTGCGCTCGCTGCGGGCCACCCTGGTGCCCGCGGTCACGATCCCGGTGGCGCTGATCGGCTGCCTCTCGCTGGTCGCCGCGTTCGGATTCTCGATCAACGTTCTCACCCTGCTGGCGCTGCTCCTGGCCATCGGCCTCGTGGTCGACGACGCCATCGTGGTGCTGGAGAACATCCAGCGCCGCACCGATGGCGGCGAGTCGGCCATGGTCGCCGCCGTGCGGGGCACGCGCCAGGTGACGTTCGCCGTGCTCGCCACCTCGGTCACCCTGATCGCCGTGTTCGTGCCGATCTCGTTCCTCGGCGGCCAGGTCGGCCGCCTGTTCAGCGAGTTCGGCCTGGTGATGGCCGGCGCGGTCGTGATCTCGACCTTCGTCGCACTCAGCCTGTGCCCGATGATCGCATCGCGCGTCGTGCGCCCGCACCGGAAGGGCGGCGGCGCGCCCGCGGACGGCGACGAGGCGGTGGCCAGCAGCCTGATCGGACGCACCTACCGGCGCCTGCTCGAACACGCGACCGCCATGCCGCTGGTCGTCATCGCCCTGTCGCTGGCCTTCGTCGTCGGCGCGGTTGTCCTCTACGACACCCTGCCGCGCGAACTGGCGCCGCGCGAGGACCGCGGCGTGGCGTTCGTCCCGATCACGGCCCCCCAGGGCGCGACGGTCGCCTACACCGACGAGCAGGCTCGCACCATCGAGCGCGCGCTGGCACCGCAGGTCGAGAACGGCAACATTAACACGGTGTACTCGCTGGTCGGCTGGGGCAACCGCCCCTACCGCGCCTTCGTGGTGATGCGCCTGGCCCCGTGGGAGGATCGCGAGGCAGGCCAGGCCGACGTGGTCAACGCCGTGCAGCCCGCCGCGCGCCGCCTCGCGGGCGCGCGC